>CAJQRC010000068.1 GCA_905480645.1 uncultured Tateyamaria sp. | reverse complement strand
GAGCCATAAATTTCGTGGTAAGCGTCACAAGTGCGTCCAAGATATAGCTTTTCTATACTTGAAACGTAGCTGGTTGAAGAACCCTGACCAATTGTTCTCGTTACTGGATATTTGGATTTAAGGACATAACCATCGGCATTACAACTTCCTTCATACTCATGCCCATTTGAGACATAGGCGATAGACTCGCTCGCACCAAAAACTAGACAGATAACTACAAAAATGTAACCAAACCGATAAATAAGTAATCCCATTTTGAATTTCCTGACTAATTACAAAAAGCAATAATGGTATATTTTTGATACAATTTCGAATGCTTTGACGTCAACCAACCACACTAACCATAAAGCAACAGAATGGTGAAAAAACTCTAAAGAAAAAATTACAACACATTAATAGTAGTTATTATTACCAGACTACCCTAGAAAATTAGCCTCAAATTGTAGCATAATATGAATCCTATTTCGGTATGACGGGGTGTCGTTTTATCCAACATGCAAGTTCTTTTTTATCAAAAGGGTCATAGCGTAATAATTAATATTTTTCGCAAAGTTATCACAAACCGCAAATTAACGTCGCCTGTGTTGGTCATTTCCGTTCACTATTAAAAAGTTTATCATTACAAATCCATATCATACCGAGACGATAAACAGGGGTTTTTTATATGTTGCAGATAATTTATGGCGCGGGTCTCACTCTACTCGTATCAACACCTGTGATGGCACTGCAAGCACAGGCATTGCCCAAAAATGGCTCATGCCCGAGTGGGTACAGTACCAGTGGAAACTACTGTAATCCGGGTTCAAATGCTCGATTTGCTATTCAAAAAACTGGTAGCTGCCCATCTGGCTACAGTACCAGTGGGAATTATTGTCTGGCTGGTAGCAACGCTAGATATGCAATACCTAAATCAGGATCATGCCCCAGTGGTCATAGCACTAGCGGAAAGTACTGCTTAAAGAACTGATTTGGGTTGTCTTAAGCCGGCACCTATATTCTACGAGTAAAGCATCGACGAGATGATTCAGACCCTCTATTCGTTCAAGACGCCCTTGGACCCAAATACTCTGATAACGGACATGGCAGCACATCTGATCAGGTATCAAGGTGATTGAAATAGTGGCCACGAAGGCGTCAGACACAAGAACAGATAAATTGTACTTTTCTATGTGCCTGAAACAGGTTTAAGCCTGAAATTAATCTTACTGAAACGTTCTTATTCTAATCTGATTGTAGTTAGTCAAATTATGGATAAGAAAATGAAAAGATATACAGCACCAAAGAACCATTTCGAAGCACTTCAACTTGCTTTAAGCTTAGCAGTTAATGCGCCAACTCAAAAACAATCTGAAGAAATGATATCCGAAGCGGCTTACTTTGCTGAGTTTTGTTCAGAACTAGAAATTGAACGCGCCAAGAAAAACGTAGAAAATGAATAACCGAGTTTTTTAATACTAAACTTATTAATTAACTGCTGTCGTGATCATTAGGCTTTCCAGCGCCATTTAGTGTATTTTCCATTACACTTTTGGATTGTCGGTCGTTTCAAATAGTATTTTTACTACCTGGGCCAACCAGTTTCCCAGTCTGTTTAATAAACACAGTTTTTATAGTTAGTGGCATAATGCTTAGGGTTTTCATCCAATCATTCCCTTTTCATCTTTGAAAATGTCCCAAAATAAAAAACTGTTAACCTCAAAAAATAACTTGAGATGAGGTTTTAGCAGTAAAAAGTATTTTAATAGTTCCATATTCATTTGCTCCTCTAGAAGCATTGTTGCTTAAGAAAGACTTAATGAATTAAAAGGCTTGAAGCTTTTGAGCTTATGCCAAGTATTGTGGAATTTCGGCCAAATGAAAGCAGCATTGAAAATGAGCCACGAGAGCACCTACAGCTGCTTGCTCAGATCGCCATCACCTTAACAGCACTCAATTAAAGTCTGTTACTGGAATTTTCCTAGTCTTTATTTCTCAAGTTGTGCGGCGGTCATCCAAAAGGAAAGAAAACCAAGACCAAGTTTCATGGGGTGAAATGAGGAGTATTTCATCATCCGACGACACTGTAAAATCGTCCCCCATTTCAAACCACTTTGTTTTGACCGTGCTCGGCTCAAACCAATGGCATGATAGAATCCGGAATATTCTGATAGCTGACCGGGCGAAGAAAACGCCGGATGGACATCGTGCCGACGGATGTCGCCCCAAAATTGGTTGAGGCAGGATAGGGACCGCCGTGAACCATCGCATCACATACCTCCACGCCAGTCGGAAAGCCGTTCACAAGCAACCGCCCCGCTTTGCGTTCCAGAATTGGAAGCAGGTCGCGGGCGGCGCTGGTGTCAGAGGTCTCCATTTGGATGGTACACGTCAACTGGCCACTTAGTGATTTGGCCACAGCAGCAACTTCAACGGTGTCTTTTGCAACGATAATCATTGCAAGCGGGCCGAACACTTCTTCGCCAAGTTCTGCATTTTCAAGCCAGGCCTTTGCGGTCGTAGAAAACAGATGCGGTGTCGCTATGCGCGGATCGTTGGCTCCTGTCAGGACGGACTGCACTGTATCACTGGCGATCATCCGGTCACAGCCCTGATGATACGCGTTTGCGATCCCATTTGTTAGCATTGCCTGTGGACCGACCTTGGTCAAAGCAGTCGCCACTGCTTTGGTAAATTCAGCAACATCAGGACCGTCGGTAACAACAGCTACACCAGGATTGGTGCAGAATTGGCCAGCCCCCATGCTGAGCGAAGTGGCCCATCCGGCAGCAATTTCGCTTGCGCGGGATGAGAAAGCTCCATCGAGAATGAACATCGGATTGATCGAACCCAATTCACCAAAGAACGGGATCGGTTCAGGGCGGGTTG
>CAJQRC010000067.1 GCA_905480645.1 uncultured Tateyamaria sp. | reverse complement strand
CGGAAAATGGAGCGCTTTCTATTATGTGTGGCGGTGACCAAGAGCCCTATTCTCGCATGGAGCGCGTTGTGCAGCCTTATGCTAAACTTTGTCGCCGTATCGGTGATAGTGGTGCTGGTCAAATGACAAAAATGTGTAACCAGATTGCTATAGCTGGTCTGGTTCAGGGATTGAGTGAAGCTTTACACTTTTCTGAAAAAGCAGGCTTGGATTGTCGTGCAGTTGTAGAAGTTATTAGCCAAGGTGCTGCTGGCAGTTGGCAAATGGATAATCGCTATGAAACCATGATTGATGGGCATTTTGAACACGGATTTGCAGTGGATTGGATGCGGAAGGATTTAGGTATTTGTTTGAATACTGCTGATACAAACGGGGCGAGCCTACCTGTGACTGCATTAGTGGATCAGTTTTATAAAGATGTTCAAAAAATGGGTGGTGGTCGCTGGGATACTTCCAGTCTTTTTAAACGTTTACGTGCTATGGAATAAATTTTTAGCATAGTGGCAAGCGTGGCGGTTAGAATACAAACCGTTTAGGATTTTGTATGGCCTGCTCTGCTAATCCTACGACATTCTTTGCCTTAGTGCCGATCAAACTGGGGTTTATGAGCTTGGTTTTACCAGAATTTGCGAAGTAGGAATGCCACACTACCAATCAAATACTCAGTTCTATTAGGGGATTATTCTTGTGTATTTGGTTCCTTCCAAAGTAGCTCCAATGCGAATGCCCGCACGGGCAAATATTACGGCTAAAATAGGTGCAAGAGCTGTTGTAGTTTCTGCTGCAAGACCGTCTCCTTGATCAGATATGACGTATTCCAAGTCCGCGCCTGCTGCCCATCCGGGCGACCTGCGAAAATTGGAAAGCGCATCTTCAGTCATAAAAAATAATACATGCGCAAACTGTTGTGCTCCAATTTGCAGGCCACCAGACCCTTTAATCATTGAATAATAATCGACAGTTACCTCATCGATAACCAGTGCTCCACGTCCGTATGCGCCACCGAACCCTAAACCTGCCTCGGTCACAAGAGGCATTACTAACATCCCATTAGACTTCTGAGCTAAATCCAATGTGTTTGGATACTTTCGATACATCTCTGCCAATGTGGCACTTACTCGTGCATCAATTGTTTCAGGACCAAGACTGCCCACTCCGTTGCTACAAGCAGCCATGACGCCGGAACTGGCCATTGCGCCTGTAGTAAATGCGCGACGTGAAATAAGTATTTTTTTCATTTTGAGAAGCCTGTAATGCTTATTTATGTGCCTGATTTTTCAAAGCTTATAACATAGTATACGCTTTTATATCGCAGGTGTCACGTGTTTGCCGGTTGAAATTAAAAGCAAGCAATCAAGTTGTAATTCTTCAAATTTTTGGATTTTTTATGGATTTCCATTCAAAGCAATGACTTTGATTAAATTATTGCTAATGGCATTGACTACAAATTGTTTAAAAATCTCGCAACGGCGGGGGCGAAATAGGTTAAAATGCCGTCGCAACCAGCTCGCTTGAACGCCATCAAACTTTCCATCATTACCTTGTCGTGTTCGATCCACCCATTTTGGGATGCGGCAGTAATCATCGCGTATTCACCGGAAACCTGATAAGCAAAAGTTGGAGCGCCAAAAGTATCTTTGACCCGACGACAGATGTCGAGATACGGCATTCCTGGTTTGACCATAACCATATCAGCGCCCTCTGTTAAATCCCTTTCAACCAATCGTATTGCTTCGTCTGAGTTTGCTGGATCCATCTGATACGTTTTTTTATCGCCAGTTAAAGCGTCAGATGCACCGACTGCATCTCTAAAAGGTCCATAGAATCCTGACGCATATTTTGCTGCGTAGCTGAGAATCATTACGTCCTGATGTTTAGAATTTTCTAGAGCCGATCTAATTGCTCCGATACGTCCATCCATCATATCAGAGGGTCCGATGATATCTGATCCGGCATCAGCTTGAGCCAATGCCATTTTAACTAACGCTTCAGAGGTTAGATCATTTATAATTTTTCCATTTTCAACGAAACCATCATGGCCATTGATGTTATAAGTGTCCAGAGCTACGTCTGTCATGATCACAATTTCTGGCACTGCTGTCTTAACAGCACGAATTGCTCTGTTTGCATGGTTTTCAGGATTCCAAGCTCCGACACAGTCTGTGGTTCGCTCTTCAATACTCGTATATGGAAAAATACAAATTGCTGGAATTCCTAGGTCTGCAGCTTCCCGTGCAGCTTCTACCACTTTGTCAACGGAACGACGCATAACGCCTGGCATAGATGGGATAGGTTCTTCAATCTTTTCACCGCTACGCACAAACACTGGCCATATTAAATCATTAACAGTGATAACGTTTTCGCTTACCATTTTCCGTATCGAGGGTGACTGCCGTACGCGGCGCAGGCGGGTAGCGGGAAAGGAAGCTTGGGTTGGTCGCATAATTATTTGTCCATTTTTGTCAACTATAAAGGGTTGCCACGGATTTTCATGCTTGCCAAGGGTAGGCTTCTTTTAAAAAGCGTGGTTAAGAGGGAACAATCCAAAAATAAGGTATGAATATAACCTGTGGACTGGCACAAAACTATTTTCGAATTGATTGACACTCGATCGTTCTCAAGCCTTTGGTTTTGGATTGTGCTTATCGTTGTGTGGTCTATAGCCAATCACAGAGTCTTAGGTATACCTTTTGATATGGTTGATAAGGCTCGGTGCCATGGTGGACAAACGGCCGATGATCTAGAAGAATTAATACGTATCAAAACAAACAGACTTCTTATAATCAGAAATTCATGCAAGCCTTGGATGCTAGGTATAATATTTTTCGTACATACGGGTCTTTGGTTGCTTGGCTTTTTTTATGGCATCGAGTTTGCACAAGCACTTTTTTTACTTTGTTTTCCTTTGACCCTGATTGGGGTACTAGATTTTTTGACTGCTCAATATATTTGTGAAGAAAAGTCCGTCGGTGAAAAATTATATTTTAGGCTATCGCGACACCGAATATATATTCGAACGATAGGTATAGTTTCAATTTTCATCACGGCGTTATGGGGAATGTATCAAAATATAGCTTTGGGCGTATTTGGTTCTTGACCAGAGGTTGACTTGGTCGTCCAAAAACTGAATTGAGACATTCAATCACTGAAGTTATATATTCTGATGCTTGCAAAAAATTTTTTAACTGTATCGGGTGCGCCTGAAGGTTTTGACGCCCGTATTATTCTAGATGAAGCCGCCAAGCACGGTTCGGTTTTGCACGTAGCTCGCGATGATAAGCGGTTGGCTGCAATGCAGGCAGCACTACGATTTTATGCGCCAGAAATTCCTGTGCTTGTATTTCCAGGTTGGGAATGTCTACCTTTTGACCGCGTGTCACCAAACGCAGAGATCTCATCACAGCGTATGGCTACGCTTGCAGCCCTTGTTCATAAAATGCCAAGTAAATTTGTTGTGCTGACAACTTTAAATTCAGCAACACAACGTGTTCCCGCTCGCGCTTTGCTAAAAGAGGCTGCATTTTCGGCTCACGTAGGTGATCGCGTGGATGGGGCACTCCTACGTAATTTTTTAGTACGTATGGGATTTGTGCAAAGCCCAACTGTTTTGGAGCCTGGAGATTACGCCATCCGTGGTGGTATTATAGATATTTATCCGCCAGGTGATCTTGGTCCCGTGCGTTTAGACTTTTTTGGTGATGTATTAGACGGTGCGCGGCGCTTTGACCCTGCTACACAAAGAACCACAAAAAAACTGGATTTAGTTGAATTAGCTCCAGTTTCAGAAGTGATTTTAGACGACGCTGCTATTACCCGTTTTAGGCAATGTTATCGGATTGAGTTTGGTGCTGCCGGTACTGATGATCCCTTATATGAAGCGATAAGCGCAGGACGGAAACACCAGGGCGTGGAGCATTGGTTGGCATTTTTTCATGATAGGCTCGAGACATTATTTGATTATATGCCTAGTTCTGTAATCACTTTAGATGATCAAATTACTCCGATGCGATTTGCCCGTTGGGACGCCATTTTAGATCAATATGAAACGCGTCGGTTGGCCATGAACAATCGTTCGAAAATGGACAGTGTTTATAAACCAGCTCCGCCAACGGGTCTTTATTTGAATGATGCGGAGTGGGAAGCCGTACTTAAGAATCGCCGTGTTTTACAGCTGGTGACTTTACCACAATCAATAGGTTTAGGTGTTACGGATGCTGGAGGCCGTATTGGTAGAAATTTCTCACCAGAAAGACAGCGCGAAGATGTATTACTTTTTAAAGAATTATCCAACCATATAAGTATCAAATTAAAAGAGGGACCTGTAATTATTGCAAGTTACTCTGACGGTGCCCGTGAACGCTTATCTGGTTTAATTAAAGATGAAGGGTTAGTGGACTTTGTTTCAATTTCTAATGCATCTAGCATTGGAAAACATGGTTTATATTTAACGGTATGGGCATTAGAACATGGTTTCGAGTCATCAGGCCTTACGATAATTTCCGAACAAGATGTTTTAGGCGATCGGCTAATCCGGCAACCAAAACGCAAACGTCGTGCAGATAATTTTTTAACTGAGACGCAGTCTTTGTCACTTGGTGATTTAGTAGTCCACGTCGACCATGGAATAGGTCGGTTTTGTGGTATGGAAGTGGTTACAGCCGCTAGTGCTGCACATGAATGTCTTTTATTAGAATATGCTGAAAACTCAAAATTATATCTGCCAGTTGAGAATATTGAATTGCTCTCCAAATATGGTCAAGAAGAGGGTCTTTTGGACCGATTGGGTGGCGGAGCGTGGCAAGCAAAAAAAGCCAAACTCAAAGAGCGCATTCGAGAGATGGCAGATCGTTTGATCCGGGTTGCTGCTGAACGCGCTTTACGAAAGGCTCCTATTCTAGAACCTCCAGTTGGAATGTGGGATGCGTTTAGTGCGCGTTTCCCCTATCAAGAAACTGATGATCAGCTAGCTGCAATCGGAAATGTAATCGATGATTTGACTAGTGGTACTCCAATGGATCGGCTTATTTGTGGAGATGTTGGCTTTGGTAAAACCGAAGTGGCAATGCGTGCGGCTTTTGTTGCTGCTATGTCTGGTGTTCAAGTTGCCGTCGTTGCACCAACCACTCTTTTGGCTCGGCAACATTATAAGAGTTTCGCAGAACGATTTCGAGGTTTACCCATCGAGGTTCACCAGCTGAGTCGCTTTGTAAGTACCAAAGACGCCAGTGAAACGCGTGATGCCTTATCGCGCGGTACTGCAGATATTGTAGTTGGGACACACGCATTACTGGCTAAGGGCGTACGCTTTCAAAACCTTGGGTTATTAGTTATTGACGAAGAGCAGAAATTTGGAGTTGCTCATAAAGAACGCCTTAAAAGTCTTCGTAGCGACATCCATGTGTTAACTCTCACAGCCACGCCAATCCCGCGGACGTTACAATTAAGTCTTACTGGAGTGCGTGATCTGTCTATTATTGGAACACCACCTGTTGATCGTCTTGCGATCAGAACTTATGTCAGTGAATTTGACACCGTTACTATACGTGAAGCTTTGTTGCGTGAACATTATCGTGGTGGACAATCCTTTTATGTGGTGCCGCGAATCTCTGATCTGGTGGAAATAGAGAATTTTTTGATCGAACAATTGCCTGAGCTTAACTACGTTATTGCCCATGGCCAGATGGCAGCAGGTGAACTTGATGACCATATGAACGCTTTTTACGATGGTAAATATGACGTGCTTATAGCAACTACGATTGTAGAATCGGGTCTCGATATTCCAACTGCCAACACTATGGTGATCCACCGAGCAGATATGTTTGGATTGGCACAACTCTATCAGATCCGTGGTCGAGTGGGACGATCAAAAACTCGCGCCTATGCCTACTTAACCACTAAACCAAGGGCTAAACTGACAGCGACAGCTGAGAAGCGTCTACGGGTTCTTGGGTCACTGGATACACTTGGGGCTGGATTTACATTAGCTTCTCAGGACCTCGATATTCGTGGCGCAGGTAACCTGTTAGGCGAGGAACAATCTGGCCAGATGCGTGACGTAGGCTTTGAACTTTATCAATCGATGCTTGAGGAAGCTATTGCAAAGATTAGGACGGGTGAAATGGAAGGCTTGTCGGGTATAGATGAGCAATGGGCCCCACAGATCAATCTTGGAGTACCAGTTCTTATTCCTGAGACCTATGTGCCGGATCTCGATGCACGATTGGGACTTTATCGACGTCTTTCGGGTCTATCGACTAAGGTTGAATTAGAGGGTTTTGCAGCAGAATTAATAGATCGTTTTGGTGCTTTGCCGCGCGAGGTTAATACGCTGATGCTTGTAGTTCGCATCAAGGCCATGTGCAAACGTGCTGGGATCGTAAAGTTGGATGGAGGCCCCAAAGGCTGTGTGATTCAATTTCATAATGATAAGTTTCTATCTCCTGAGGGATTAGTGGAATTTATTCAAGATCAACGAGGACTGGCTACCGTCAAGGCAAACAAAATAGTTGTAAAGCGTAATTGGGCTAAAGACGCAGAAAAAATAAAAGGCTCTTTTGCTGTTGCTCGTGATCTTGCTGAAAAAGTTATTCTCAAAGAAAAAAGCAAGAATAAAGTTTAAAAGTTATGCGATCCGTCACTTTATTTTGTATGGCTTATTATGTTCATTAAAAAGCTGGATATAAAACAGGTTATTAAAACTGTGCTAGTCAAGACCAATGTTGATGGATCGAATACCATATTGATTATAGATGCAACGCAAGCTCCTAAAATTGATGAGATGGATCCGATGACAGATGCAGCCATGCCAGCGATGTGCCCCATTGGTTCCATTGCAATGGCGTTGAGGTTGGCAATACTCAAACCACATTGAAACATTACGCCAAATTGCCAGATAATAAAAAAGCTAAATAGGCCTGCGGTCCCACTAAATAGAAATATAATGAAAACACTAGACATTATAATTTGGGCGATAAGTGCCCACAATACTATTCTACCCATGCCAAACTGTTCAACAATAAATGCATTTAACAAACTAGACAGTCCTGAAGTTACGGCAATCGAACCAAACCAATAAGGAAAACTTTTAGCTTTATTGAATGTTTGCTCAAAAATTGGTTGAACCATAATTAAAACACTGAACAGCGCTATCATCATAAGGGTTTGCACGAGGATAGATAACCTTACGGTTGGATGATAAAGTATTTGGTGCGTTGCATCAGCTATCAGATACCATTTAAGTGAGCGGCGATCACTATTATCTAAAGTTTCATGCATTCGTGATGCAAACCAAATAAATAAAATGATGCTAAACAATAAGAATGCACCAAAGATCATTCGCCAACCAAAAGCGTCTGCAATCAAAATTCCAATTATGGGGGCAACTCCTGGTACAAGAAGGAATACCATCATTGTGAACGAAAGAATACTCGCCATCGTTCGACCAGAATATAAGTCTCGTATAATAGCAGTGGATACGACTCGCGGTCCAGCCGCACCAAGCCCCTGCAATGCACGGGCTGTGAGCATCAATTCTAGTGTTGGTGCAGTCCAACAAAGAACTGCACCAACTGAATATATTGTAAGGCCAAAGTAAACTACTGGTTTTCGCCCATACGCATCAGATAGAGGCCCTACAAAAAATGTACCTATCCCCATTCCTATAATGAAAAATGTTAAGATCAGTGCCGCCTGAGGAATTTTCCCAGGCGAGAGTTCGGCTGCGATTACGGGTAGAGATGGAAGCATTGCATCTATTGAAAATGCGATCGTTGCGAACATCATTGCCATTAATGCAATGAGTTCTGTCTTCCCAATTTTCTTTTTTGAGTCTAATTTTTGCAATTTTTTATTATTCACATCAATATGCTTGGATAAAGTTGGCCTAATACATGATCTGACATAGTATCTTCAGGCCATTTTTAATGATTACATATTCATTTTATAGTGGTCCTGTTACGTCTCTTTCTGTCTCATTTCGGAAATAACTTTTGCCCACAATTCAGGTGGCTGTGCACCAGATACCACGTACTTGCCATTTACTACAAAAGTTGGCACGGAATTGACACCCATTTTACGTGAATGCGTATCGCGTGCTGTGATGTTTGAACGGTCAGCATTTGATAAAAGTAATTTTCGCACAACGTCTGAATCCATATCGATGCTGGCAGCAATATCTACAAGAACGTCATGGTTGCCAATATCAAGAGCTTTGAAGAAGTAGGATTTGAATAGTGCTGAAACGACCGCAGTTTGTTTGCCCTCAATGCCTGACCAATGGATTAACCGATGGGCATCCAATGTATTTGGCGTACGTCGCATTTTTTCAAAATTTATTTTAAGTCCAGCTTTTCGAACATTCTCCAAAATGGGAGTGTAAGCTTTGATAGCGCCGTCTTTACCTCCAAATTTTTTTTCTAGATAAATTCTACGGTTCATTCCTTTTGCTGGCATGTCGGGGTTAAGTTGAAACGGATGCCATTCTATTACTAATGGATGGTCTGGATAACTGGATAAAGCTCGATCTAGATAAGATTTCCCGATATAGCACCATGGGCAAATTGGATCGGACATAATATCGAGCTTGATCGGACCTTTCATGTTTTAAACCTCAAAGATGTTGGCCAAAATTACGTTAGGCGTTCACGCAATAACTTGCCATTAGTGTTTCTTGGGAAGTGTGGAATATGATTGCATGCGCGCAGATGTTTATAATGTGCTAGCTGTGATTCTAAATATGCTCGCAGCTTAGTCTTGTCCAGCGTCACGTTAGCAGTATAAAATATAATGACTAATTTTTATCAGGTTTTACCTCAACTTGTGCGTCGCCAATCCCTAGTATTCAAGGGACTTGAGCTAAAATCTAATCAATTTAGATAGGTGAAACGCGATACCCGCCAGCATTCATCATATCGTCGTTTCTGTCTAAATAAGTTATTTAACCATTTGGAGCCATTTTACTAATATCGCCTGTTAAAAACCAATCAACTTGAAATTAAGTAGCCATTTTTTTGGTTGATTTAGATGGCATGTCATAAGGCTTGGCTCTTCGTAGTGGATGGATATTATATATTTATATCAGCGCCTTACAGGACCTTCTTTTCCTTTAATTGCAACACGTCTGCTAGGTGGAGCGTAGCCAATTTTGTTTTTATTACCAGTGTTATCCGAGCAAGCAGAGATAAATGTGTAACACTCGGCCATACCATATGCTTCAAAAATCGGACTGCCTGTTGTAGATTGCCATGTGGTATGAGTAAGACTGAAAATTTATCTCCTGCACTTAATCCATGCCGGAGTTTTATTGTATTATTTAATTTGGCCTGTGAAAGCATTTGGCGAAAGACACCGAGTGTTGCCGCAAAAATGGTGATTTTATCTGTAGCGATTAAAGAACCTAAATCGCAGTTCTTTAAACCAAGTGCTGGAAGCAGGACTGTTGCCCTCAGGATTCAAGGATACATCAGCCCAGTGCCAATCGTATATGACCAATTTAGAGCGCCAGCGGGCAATGAAATATCATTTTTTGTAACCTTGACCAGCCTGTATGCATCATTTGGCGGGCCCAGATTGACCTGTCTGCATGACCTATACCGCTTAGCTTGCCAGATGTTCCTGATGTATAAATGATATAACCCAACCTGTTCGGATCTCCTATATGCTAAATAGCAGGCGGCAATCTTCGTAAGTCATGCAATTCTTTTGGTGTGATTTCAGGAATATCAGTTGCAATAGTGACCTCTGGGTCGCGGAGTATCAAACAGGGTGAAAGATCTGTCACAATTTTGTCTATCTGTGATTTTTTTGGTGCTACAGAAGTGGGTACTGGCGCTAAGCCAACCGACAAGGTAACAAGATAGGTGATTGGGAAATCTAATTTATTTCTAAGGCGCATTAGAATTGTGTCACCTGATTGTAACCCCGCCTGCAAAAGTCCGCTCCAGTGCCGAGAACAGCCGCCTTCAAACTAGTATAAGTCAAAAACTGCTCTTTCACTTAACTTTCAACTGAAACTATCTGTAGAGCTATTTTTGAACTATTTTCATCACGATGCTTTAAAATATGAGCCACCAAATCAAAGGGGTGGGGGTAGGTGGCCCATGTGGCAGTATTCGAGATGCTAAGCATAATATGTCATTGTAATTTAAATCTATAAAGCATTGATTAAATTATACATTTAATTCTATTTAATCCCCTATTTAACACACAATCTAATACCCTTAGTGCCTATATTGGGTGAATATTAAGCAAGATTCGACACAACGAAACGCTAAAGGGCAGGGCTAATCTAAAAGAGTTTTAGGGGCTCAGGTCCGGTGCCCTCAGGACTAAGATCACGGACAACTCCA
>CAJQRC010000066.1 GCA_905480645.1 uncultured Tateyamaria sp. | reverse complement strand
GATTCTGAAACAGCTTTTTCCCCTGTTCGCGTTAATTGATAAATACCAGTATTGATCCGCTCAAACCATCCGTAATGATTATCTCGCATCATTGTTGTAGCCTTTTCTACACCAGTTTTTTTTACTACTAAACTGCCCTTACTTACTCCTGAATTTCGTAAATATAAGGCGATTTTCAAAGCGTCCTGCCTGTAGGCTGTAATCAAACCAAAACGAGTTTGCCCTCCATCATTTGGATCGCCTTGTCGCCGAGCAAATTCACGCAGTAGTTCTTTTTTTCTTTTTAGATTCTTACGTGGAGGGTGATATCCAGGATCACAGTGAATTTGTATAAAACTATCTACTAGCCGGACTGTCATTAAGCCTATACCTAGCCTGCGACACAATACTGCCATGTCTTTAGTCGTCTTTAAAAACCGCTTCCCTTTTCCCTGAGCCACGGCCATATATACGTCATCACAAATCTTTAGCCGTGCCACACATTGGTTTACGAGTTTTAATGAAAAACCTAACTTTAACTCAACTATTATTGGTTTTTCAGCTCTTCGCACTGCCATTACGTCTGCTGCACCAATTTCAGATTTCACGACGTATCCCTGAGCCTCCAAAAAATCTTTGACTGGTAAATAAAGGTCAGTTTCGCGAGTTTTAATCATCGGTATTACCATCACCTTCAAAGCAATTAAAATCAATGCTCAGCAACTTCGTGACATCAACTATTTCGCTGCTATAACAGCATGGAATTCATATATTCCAAGGATATACTTTAATGACAACTCTTGTTTTTGGTCACTTGTCACCAGATACAGATTCGACCGGTTCACCCATCATTTGGGCTTGGTATCTGAGTCAGATCAAAGGTATTGAAGCAGAGGCAGTTTTATTGGGCGAACCCAACACTGAAGCAAATTTCGTTTTAAAAAGATGGAACCTGACCAAGCCACGGATTATTTCAAAGATAGATAAAAACCAATCTGTTGTGATTGTTGATACTAATAACCCAGCAGAATTACCTGCCGCCATTAATGATGCAGATATCACAACGATCATCGACCATCACAAACTGGTAGGAGGAATTGAAACCAAAAATCCAATTAACATCCGGATTGAACCACTAGCTTGCACTGCAACTATCATGCATAAAATGATTGATAAAGACTTGGAAAAGGCGCCAGATGCTATAAAGGGTGCTATGCTGTCATGTATTTTATCTGATACGCTGGAATTCAGGTCACCAACGACGACTGATGAGGATAGGGCAGTGGCTACAGCCTTGGCACACGACCTTGGCATCGATATCACATTATTGGCATCTGAGATGTTTGCAGCGAAATCTGATGTTTCAGCTTTCTCTGATACAGAACTGCTGCTTTTGGATAGCAAAAAATATACTGTCGATAACACTAATTTTCGCATATCCGTGCTAGAAACCACAGCGCCTAATGTAATTTTAAATCGTAAGGCAAATTTAATGGCAGCTATGGTTGATGTCGCTAATAATAGTGATGTAGATCAGGTGCTGATGTTCGTAGTCGATATTTTAAACGAAGAAGCGATAATGCTTTTGCCCAATGATTTGACTAAAACCATAGCAGAAAAAAGTTTTGGGGTGACCGTGTCTGATGATACTGTGGTTCTTCCGGGCGTAATGAGTCGTAAGAAACAAATCATTCCAAACCTCAAAAAATAAGTCTGAACAATCACATCTGCTACTATTGAGCAGAATAGTTTCAACTGAAAAGGTGTTGGTTAGCATTACTGGTCGCTGCTCAATCAACACAAGCCTAACAAGTAAAGTGTTTTATCACCTACGTTACTGGGATGTTGTCGCTACAATGTGATTGCTCTGTAAAACTTTGTATTTAAATCAGTCACTAATGCCTAAAATTTGTCTATTAATAATGTTCAATATTTGCTCTCTCAAAGGAAACACTAATAGAAGTGCCAAAAATAAATTTTTCATACCTCTCTCACGAAGCTATAGTTCGACAAACTATTGGAATAGCGCTCAGAACAACGAAAACGAAAAGACTTCTTATCAACGTATGACTTTATCAAGAAGCTTTCACATGTAGAAAGGTGCACTCATGACACAGATCATAACGGCCTTATCAGAGGTTTCAGAACACTACGAAGCTCTTTTCGTAGATTTGTGGGGCTGCGTTCACAACGGTGTCCGAGCGTTGCCAGAAGCCGTGTTAGCTTTGCAAACTTACCGTAAAAAAGGTGGAAAAGTTGTTCTAGTTACTAATTCGCCAAGACCGCGAGCAGGCGTAAAAAAACAGTTGCTTAATTTTGGTGTGCCAAACGATGCATGGGATACTATTGCCACTTCAGGTGACAGCGCTCGTTTAGCCATGTTTAACGGTATTATTGGAGACAGGCTATATTTGATTGGACAACCGGGCGAGGAAAGGTTTTTTAAACCTATCCGCGTCATCAAAAATCCGATTAGTATTTCCATGGTACCTTTAAGCGAAGCTACAGGTATTGTTTGTACAGGTCCCCAAGATCCTATGGCCGATCCAAACATATTGCGCCCACAATTTCTATTAGCTAAACAAATGGGTCTCAAACTGCTTTGTGCCAACCCTGATATAGTTGTCGACCGGGGCCATATAAGAGAATGGTGCGCTGGCGCATTGGCAAAAGTATATACGGAAATGGGAGGCGAAAGCCTTTATTTTGGCAAACCTCATGCTCCAATTTACGACTTAGCGCGCCGCAGATTAGCAGACCTTGGAACTGACATTCCAGATTGCTCCATTTTGGCAATCGGTGACGGGCTGGTAACAGACATTGCCGGAGCCATTGGAGAAAACTTTGATTCACTGTTCATCACTGGGGGATTAGCTGCCGCAGAAACGAGAACAGCTAAAGATCCTGATAAAGATTTATTAATCGAATATCTTAAAAAAGAAAAAAGCTGTCCAACTTTCTCAATAGGACATTTACGCTAACCTTCATTTCCCTTGATTTTCCAGCCTTATAAAGTAATAAAATTGCTAAAGATTAGATTCTTTCGTTATAAAATTATTGGAGCACTAGATGTTGGACAACCTAGAGCGTGGTACAATCTGTATAGAAGATATCGAGATAGGTATGTGTCGGCATTTACATAAAGTCGTCACAAATGAAGATATCGAGATGTTTGCGCAAATATCCACTGACCGGAACCCGGTTCATCTCGATGAGACCTATGCCAAAGATACTATTTTTCAAGGCAGGATAGCCCATGGTATGTTAACTGCCGGACTTATCTCGGCTGTAATTGGGGAGCAATTGCCAGGTCATGGTACAGTATATATGGGCCAGTCTTTGAAGTTCCTAGCGCCTGTGCGTCCTGGTGATTTAGTCTATGCAGAAGTAACGGTAACCGATATCAACTTCGGCAAGCGCCAAGTTAAATTAGAATGCCACTGCAGCGTTGAAGGAAAAAGAGTTGTAATAGGTGAGGCCACGGTACTGGCACCGTCCCGTAAATTTGATTAATATCTATCAAGGGTCCTGCTCTGTAATATCATATTGCATTTTAAACGTTTGAAAATTGTTTTTATCAAACATAGCTAAGGGTCGTTCTTGCCCTTATTCTGGTGCACAGCTAGGCATGGTTTATGAAGATCATTCGCGACTACCACTTTGTTAAACCAGAAGATCAAGGCGCCACCGCAGCTATTGGAAATTTTGATGGTGTACATTTGGGCCACCAATCTGTGATCAAACTTGCCAAAAGTGCTTTGCCAGATGCTCCCTTGGGAATAGTTACTTTCGAGCCGCACCCCCGCGCGTATTTTACACCAGATACAGCCCCATTTCGCCTCATGAGCCAAACAGCACGCACAAGCCAACTAGAAAAACTAGGCGTGAATAATTTGTACGAGTTACCCTTTAACGCTGAGATGGCAACACTAAGTCCACGTGAATTTGCAGAACGCATAATATGTGAGGGTCTTGGCCTTTCGCACATCGTAATTGGCGCTGATTTCAGTTTTGGTAATAAGCGAGCCGGCAGCGCGAACAATCTTGTTGGTTTTGGAGCGGAGATGGGTTTTGGTGTAACTATTGCGCCCTTGTTGGAGCAATCGGTTGCAACAATATCTTCTACCGCCATCAGACAAACACTTACGGATGGAAGACCACAGGAGGCCGCGGAAATGTTGGGCCATTGGCATCGCATAGAGGGACCTGTGATAGCTGGTGAACAGCGAGGTCGGACTTTAGGATACCCTACCGCAAACATGTCCATCGACGGGCTACTTCCCCCAGCCTTTGGGGTATATGCCGTCTTAGTGGATGTGCTTGATGGTCCCCATCAGGGCCAATTCCATGGAGTGTCATCTTTAGGAAAACGGCCAATGTTTGGCGAAAACCATCCCAATCTTGAAACTTTTTTATTCAATTTTTCCGGAGACCTTTACGGTAGTTGCCTTTCCATTGCGTTAGTTGAGTACCTCCGTGAAGAAGAAAAATTTCAGGGATTAGAGGCACTAGTTAAACAAATGGATTCTGACAGTGCCCGCGCTCAATGTATATTGGCTGCATTATGAACAATCCTATTGAAACAAAAAATTTGTCACCACGGTTCTGGGAAAAGAAATCTTTAAAATCTCTGAATATGACTGAATGGGAAGCTCTATGTGACGGTTGCGGCAAGTGTTGCCTCAACAAACTTGAAGACGAAAATAGTGGAGAAGTTGCCCTCACCCGGGTCGCTTGCCGCCTTCTTGACGATACCACATGTCGCTGCGCCCATTATGAAAATCGACATCAGTTCGTACCAGAATGCATCGTACTTAAACCATCAAACATAGACAGACATGCATATTGGATGCCTGAAACCTGTGCATACCGCCTGCTCCACACTGGTCAACCGCTACCAGATTGGCATCCATTGATCACTGGTACTTCCGAAAGCGTTTATAAGGCCGGTATTTCTGTACAAGGTACCACCGTCAGTGAGTTTGATATCGCTGAAGAAGATTGGGAAGATTATGTAATTCAGGAGCCAATTTGATGTTTTTTGCTTCTGACAACACTG
>CAJQRC010000065.1 GCA_905480645.1 uncultured Tateyamaria sp. | reverse complement strand
CTTGAGCAATCGTCATCCGTGACTGTCCGCCTTTCCACCCATCGTAGGCGACGGCCTCCCAGTCTTCAGCCAGATATTGCTTGTGCCAGCTGCGCACCGTGTCGTCGTCCAGAAACAGAACCTTTGCGATTTGGGCACATGACATCCCATCATCCAGCAACAAAAGTGCATTCGCACGCCGCGCAACCCCGTGATCTTCACGTTGACTCTTCACACAGGATAAGAGTTCAAGGCGATCTGCAGCAGTGAGGAAGTTAGGACGGATCATATAGACAACTGAATCCCATTCGCTCAATTCGTCAATACTAAAGTCGCATGTTCAAGGAATCCGAGTATATCTATTTTATTTTTAAACCTAGTTCACTACTCATAGTAGACAGATCTGCCAAAAACTTTTCGGCTTCGTCAATTATTTCAGCGCCATCGGATTTGATGTCTTTTGCCCGCTGATAGAAGTCCTGCGCCTCATCAAACATTTCATCCATCTGATCTTGGGTCATATCATCTTTCAAGACGGCTCTTTCAGCCAAAACAGATATACCAGTTGCTCCAATTTCCGCAAATCCACCAGTTACAACAAACTCCTGTACCGCATCGTTAACTTCGACCCGCAACAACCCCGGGCGTAACATTGTAATTGTTGGAGCATGACCCATCATGACCGTCATATCACCATCAGCACCAGGCACTTTTACAGATGCTGCATCCAATGATGCAAGGTTCCGCTCTGGGGAGACCAATTCAAACTGCATCTGCGTTCTCCTTTGGTGTTGTAATTAATGTTCTCAGTAAGGTGATAGGGCAACTTGACATTACTTTTGGATCATAGAATAAAAATGCCTTTACCTTATGCGGCATCTGCAGCCATTTTTTCAGCTTTTTCAATTACATCATCGATACCACCAACCATGTAAAATGCCCCTTCAGGTAAATGATCGTATTCTCCCGCCACAACCGCTTTGAATGATGAAATTGTATCTTCTAAAGGCACCTGAATTCCATCAGAGCCTGTAAATACTTTTGCAACATCAAATGGCTGGCTGAGAAATCTCTGTATCTTACGTGCCCGTGATACCGTTAACTTATCTTCTTCAGAAAGTTCATCCATTCCGAGAATTGCAATAATGTCTTGCAGAGATTTATAGCGTTGTAGAATTTGCTGGACATCCGACGCCACGGCATAATGCTCTTCACCCACAATTTGTGGATCCATAAGACGAGATGAACTGTCGAGCGGATCAACTGCTGGATAAATACCAAGCTCCGAAATAGCCCTAGACAAAACCGTAGTGGCGTCAAGATGAGCAAAAGTGGTGGCTGGGGCAGGGTCAGTAAGGTCATCAGCGGGAACGTAAACCGCTTGGATTGAAGTAATTGAGCCTGCTTTAGTTGAGGTAATGCGCTCCTGCATCGCGCCCATGTCGGTAGCGAGCGTTGGCTGATATCCTACAGCCGACGGGATACGGCCCAACAAGGCCGAAACCTCAGAACCCGCTTGTGTAAAGCGGAAAATGTTATCGACAAAAAACAGTACATCCGAACCAGATGAATCTCGAAACTGCTCTGCAAGTGTTAGACCGGTCAAAGCCACACGAGCACGTGCGCCTGGAGGTTCATTCATCTGGCCGTAAACTAGCGCAACTTGGCTTTCCTCTAAGTTGTCGGGTTTGATAACATTAGACTCAATCATTTCGTGGTAAAGATCATTACCTTCACGCGTTCTCTCTCCCACACCCGCAAACACAGAATAACCAGAGTGTACTTTGGCGATGTTGTTGATGAGCTCCATGATCAAAACGGTTTTGCCAACGCCAGCTCCACCAAACAATCCGATTTTACCACCTTTGGCATATGGTGCTAAAAGGTCAACAACTTTGATTCCTGTAACCAGAACTTCGGATTCAGTTGACTGCTCGGAGAACGCGGGGGCATCAGCATGTATTGAGCGAAATTCTTCAGCATCCACAGGGCCACCTTCATCGACGGGTTGTCCAACAACGTTCAATATACGACCCAGGGTTTTTGGCCCAACGGGTACCATGATAGGCCCACCCGTATCAGTCACAATTTGACCACGTACCAGTCCCTCAGAACTATCCATTGCGATCGTCCGAACAGTATTTTCTCCCAAGTGCTGTGCGACTTCAAGTATTAGTCGGTTGCCATGGTTATCTGTTTCCAATGCATTTAAAATTTCTGGCAAGTGGTCGTCAAACTTTACGTCAACAACGGCCCCAATAACCTGCGTGATTTTCCCTTTAGCGTTTGCCATTTTTGGTCTCCGGTTTTCTTATAGCGCTTCCGCGCCAGAAATAATTTCGATCAGCTCACTCGTAATCACAGCTTGCCGCGAGCGGTTATATTCGATGGTCAGTTTGTCAATCATCTCACCAGCATTTCGGGTTGCGTTATCCATAGCAGACATTCGTGCGCCTTGCTCAGATGCACCATTCTCAAGAAGAGCCGAAAAAATCGACGTTGAAATTGCTCTTGGCAATAAGTCTGCCAAGATAGCCTCTTCATCTGGTTCGTAATCATAAAGAGTATCCGCCGCCGCATACCCATCCGGTATTTTGAATGGTATAATTTGCTGTGCAGTCGGAATTTGCGTTACTACGTTTTGAAATCGGGAATAAAAGAGTGTAGCAACATCAAATTGGTTATCATCAAACCGATTTAATATATCCCTTGCCACAGTTTGTGCATCCGAATAGCTCATGCGCTTCACCTCGGACATATCAATATGTCCTACGAACATGTCACTGTAATCACGTTTCAATTGATCACGGCCTTTTTTGCCAACGGTAAAAATCTTTACTGTTTTACCGGCTGCAATCAAATCCTGTGCATGCTTACGCGCAAGTTTAGTAATATTAGTATTAAAACCACCGCACAGCCCGCGCTCCGAGGTGAGTACAATAAGCAACTGATTTTTATCGGACCCAGTACCCGACAACAATTTAGGCGCGCTATCAGATCCGCTTACAGAAGAAGCTAATCCACCCATTACCGCGTCAAATCGCTCAGCGTAAGAACGCGACTGTTCGGCTGCTTCTTGCGCACGGCGCAGTTTTGCAGCAGCAACCATTTGCATGGCCTTAGTAATCTTGCGAGTGGATTTGACCGAAGCAATCCTATTTTTTAGGTCCTTGAGATTTGGCATTGCCTTATCTCCCTATGCAAAATCAGCAACAAAAACATCAAGAGCAGCTTTAATCTTGTCCTCAAGCTCATCTTTTACTTTGCGATCATTATTAGAGATATCAGCCAGCAGATCTGCATTGCTCTGACGCAAATGTGTCAACATTGCCATTTCAAACCGTCCCACGTCTTTTACATCAACATTATCCAAATACCCATTGGTACCTGCATAAATCACACAGACAATCTCCGCATTACTTAAGGGTGAATACTGAGCCTGCTTCATAAGTTCCGTGAGCCTTGCACCACGGGCAAGCAATTGTTGCGTGGCAGCATCAAGATCAGAGCCGAATTGAGCAAAAGCAGCCATCTCTCGGTACTGTGCCAAAGACAGCTTCACCGGCCCAGCGACTGAAGACATTGCTTTTGTTTGAGCGGATGAACCCACTCGCGACACAGATAATCCAGTATTAACTGCGGGGCGTATGCCTTGGTAAAACAACTCCGTTTCAAGAAAAATTTGTCCGTCGGTAATAGAGATCACATTAGTTGGAATAAACGCAGAAACATCGCCGCCTTGGGTTTCAATAATTGGTAAGGCCGTCAGCGATCCTGATCCGTTATCTTCGTTTAACTTGGCTGAGCGCTCCAACAAGCGCGAATGAAGATAAAAAACGTCTCCAGGATAAGCTTCGCGGCCCGGTGGGCGGCGCAAAAGCAAAGACATTTGACGGTATGAAACGGCTTGTTTCGACAAATCATCATATACAATCAGTGCGTGGCGACCGTTATCACGAAAGTGTTCCGCCATAGCCGTTGCCGCGTATGGCGCTAAGAACTGCATGGGTGCTGGCTCAGATGCTGTGGCAGCCACAACAATAGAATATTCAATAGCGCCGCTTTCCTCCAGCTTTTTAACTAGTTGAGCCACGGTAGAGCGCTTTTGACCAATAGCGACATAGACGCAATAGAGTTTCTTACTCTCATCGTCACCGGCCGCGTCGTTATATGATTTTTGGTTCAGTATTGCGTCCAAAGCAACTGCTGTCTTACCAGTCTGCCGATCACCAATGATTAGCTCACGTTGGCCTCGACCGATAGGTATCATGGCATCGACGGCTTTTAAACCAGTCGCCATTGGTTCATGGACCGATTTACGTGGAATAATACCAGGGGCTTTTACATCAGCCACACTTCGATTCGCAGTCTTAATTGGACCCTTGCCATCCAAAGGATTGCCAAGACCATCAACTACCCGTCCTAAAAGTTCATCACCAGATGGAACATCTACGATTGAATTCGTGCGTTTGACTGTGTCGCCTTCTTTGATATCTCTATCTGAACCAAAAATTACAACTCCGACGTTATCAGCTTCAAGGTTCAGAGCCATACCCTGAATACTACCAGGAAACTCAACCATTTCCCCAGCTTGGACATTGTCAAGGCCGTATACTCGCGCGATTCCGTCGCCAACTGATAGGACGCGGCCGACTTCTGCCACTTCCGCTTCCTGACCAAAATTTTTAATCTGACCTTTTAAGATTGCAGAAATTTCTGCTGCTTGGATACCCATTTATCCGACCTCTTTCATTGCACTTTGGAGGGAAGTAAGCTTGGAGCTAATTGACGTATCAATCATCTTAGAGCCCACTTTAACAATCAATCCGCCGATGAGACTTTCATCGACAGACGCATTTATAGTTATAGTTTTACCCAGACTTTCTTTAAGAGACTTAGAAAGCTTGTCTGATTGCGCTTTCGTGAGCGACTTGGCCGATATAACATCGGCAGTCAATTCGCCTTTAGCGGCAGAAATTTCTTCTCGCAAGGTTTGTAAAAACTGAGGCAGGACGAATAAACGGCGCTTGTTAGCCATAAGAGCCATTGTATTAACCATCACTGAGCTTAGGCCAGCCTTACGTGCCACTGCAACGATTGCAGATTGCTGCTCATGGCGGCTGTAAATCGGTGATTGAAGTAAAGCATTGAAGTCGTCACTATCCGTCATGGCAGATGCCAAGATGTCTATGTCAATCTCAAGCCTGTCGACCTCATTTGCCTCTTTGGCCAGTTCATACACAGCGACAGCATAGCGCTCAGCGATGCTTTTGGAAATCGAAGCTGGTTCAGACACATGCACCCTTTCGATGTCTAAGCCCCATAACAGAACGCAATTAAGCGAGAGCAGGGGTCGTTGAAACGCTTTATTTCAACCAACGCATTAAAATCAATGCGGATGTAGCAGAGCGTTTCGGACCCCGCAATATATCTTTATCAACAATCGCTTATGCACTTATCAAGCAATTTCAGTACGTTAGATAAAGTGCGGCGGTTTGTGCCAAATGAAACTTCGAAAATATTTGAAAAACTCGCAATTTTTTATTGCGATTCCAAACCAAAATATATGGTTTGATATGCTTAATCTAAATATTTCAAAGAAAATTTACTGCATGTAAACGTTGGTATAGTGAATAAAATCTAATTCCTACCATCATTTATTGTCCAAATTTTGATTCGTTGTTGTTATTAAAAGTAGATATTTAAAAACGTAAAATGGTCGAAGCCGTTACCCCTTGTGGCACTTTTTGTCTTTTAACAATGCTGCGAACCAGCCGACCCTTGGGCGGGTAAATCAATTTAGAAGCTTCAACCATAAATGCCCCTCCTGCAATCATTCCAGGCATTGTTCGACCCACTTTTTCGAACATTGCCGCTGTTTTCATACTAATCCGACGAGTTGAAGGAAATTGATAAAGCGCGCCCACGTGTCGCTCTGGCAAAAATTGATGTTTTCTTAATTGTGTTTCAAGCTGTCCTGCCGAATAGGGACGTCCGTAACCGAAGGGCGTACGATCACGTCTTGACCAGAGGCCAGCCCGGTTAGGGACAATAAATAGTGCTTTACCGCCTGGTCCGAGCACACGCCACGCCTCTTCAAGCAAATCATCGGCTCGCTCTGAAGTTTCTAATCCATGTAAAACAATTAATTTATCAACGTGCCCAGTTTCTATCGGCCAAAACGTTTCTTCCACAAGCACAGAGATGTTTTCGGCGTCTAGCGGCCACGGCATCACGCCTTGTGGCCCGGGCATCAACGCCATTACGCGGCGCGCCTCTGCAAGATATGGCCGCAATAACGGAATCGCAAAACCAAAACCTACAACACTCTGACCTTTGGATTCTGGCCATAATTCCAAAAGACGCCGTCGCATTGATGACTGCGCTGAACGCCCCAGAGCGCTACGATAATAAAAGTCTCGCAGATCTTGTACATCCAGATGCATTATCACCCCTTGCCCTTTTTCTTTTTGAAGGTCACGCTCTATCATAACCTACACATGACAAGGCAAATTTCCATGCCCTTAGATATCCGGACTATACCGTGCCTAGCTGATAACTATGCTTTCTTAGCCCATGATCCAGAGACTGGAGCAACCGCGCTGATTGACGTGCCCGAATCGGAACCTATTCTCTCTGCCCTTGAAGATACTAGTTGGTCACTCACCGACATTTTGATTACGCACCATCACTGGGATCACACAAGCGGACTTGCAGAAGTTCTAGCCAAACATCCTGCTCGAGTGATAGGATCTGCCGCTGACTCGATTAGACTGCCACCGCTTGACCTCGCTGTCAGTGAAAATGATTCTTTTCAGGTCGGTTCAGAAACCTTCTCTGTTATTGATGTGTCCGGTCATACAATCAATCATTTAGCTTTTTTTTGTGAACGCTCAAAAGCAGTTTTCACAGCAGACAGTCTAATGGCTTTAGGCTGTGGCCGTGTTTTCGAAGGAACAAAGTCACAAATGTGGAAAAGTCTAAAAAAGTTAATGGCGTTGCCAAGTAACACCCTCGTTTATTCTGGTCATGAATACACAGCAGCTAACGCTGAATTTGCTTTAACCATTGATGCTGAAAATCCAGAACTTATCGCTCGTATAAATGAAGTAAATCAACAGCGAGCATCCAGTTTACCGACTGTGCCATCGCGATTATCTCTTGAGTTATCAACGAACCCATTCTTACGTGCGTCTGATCCAAAAATCCAAAATAATTTGGCAATGATTGGAGCCAACCCCCAAGACGTTTTTACTGAAATCCGAAACCGCAAAGATAATTTCTAATAAAAAATGAAATAAAAAACCTGTTTAAATTTAAAAAAACTCGATTCATTCATTTTATATGTAATAATGAGAAGAAAAACCTTGAAGCTTTTTGATGTCCAACCATCTCAATCACTATAATACTCAGTTGAAATTTCATTAATTATCAACAACAGAAGATAGGAGCAGCGCAGTGCCGTCATTTTCGACCACTCTAGAGAAAGCAATTCACCAGGCGCTTGCATTGGCCAACGACCGCAAGCATGAGTTTGCAACGCTTGAACATTTGTTGCTGGCACTTGTTGCGGAACCAGACGCGCATCGGGTCATGCAGGCATGCTCCGTTAATGTCGATGACCTGCGCAGTTCGTTAGTTGATTTCGTAGATACTGACTTGTCAAACCTTGTGACTGACATTGAGGGATCAGAAGCGGTACCAACTGCAGCCTTTCAACGCGTGATTCAGCGAGCAGCTATACACGTTCAGTCTTCAGGCCGGACAGAAGTAACTGGAGCAAACGTGTTAGTGGCCATCTTCGCAGAGCGTGAATCAAATGCGGCATATTTTCTCCAAGAACAAGAAATGACACGCTATGACGCAGTGAATTTTATAGCCCATGGCGTTGCAAAAGATCTTGAGTTTGGCGAAGATCGTCCAATATCCGGAGCTCCAGATAATGAACAAGAACCTCAAGGCGTTACCGAGGGAGAAAAAAAGGAAGCTGCACTTTCAAAATACTGCGTTGATTTGAACGAAAAATCTCGCGAAGGAGACATCGATCCACTTATCGGGCGAGATACTGAGGTCGAGAGATGTATCCAGGTGCTGTGCCGTCGCCGTAAGAATAATCCACTGTTGGTTGGTGACCCTGGTGTTGGTAAAACTGCTATTGCAGAAGGGTTAGCCCATAAAATTGTTGCAGGAGAAACGCCAGAGGTACTTTCCAAAACCACTATCTATTCTCTAGACATGGGCGCGCTCTTAGCCGGCACACGTTACCGTGGTGATTTTGAAGAGCGGTTGAAAGCTGTTGTTACTGAACTTGAAGCGCATAAGGACGCCGTTCTATTTATTGATGAAATTCACACCGTAATCGGAGCTGGGGCTACTTCTGGCGGCGCAATGGACGCGTCAAACTTGCTGAAACCTGCTCTGCAAGGCGGCAAACTACGCACCATGGGATCTACAACTTACAAAGAATTTCGCCAACATTTTGAAAAAGACCGAGCACTAGCCCGAAGGTTTCAAAAAATTGATGTTAGTGAGCCATCAGTAGGCGACGCAACAAAAATTCTTAGGGGTCTAAAACCCTATTTTGAAGATCATCATGGAGTAAAGTATACGGCTGATGCGATTAAAACATCGGTGGAGCTCGCCAGTCGGTATATAAACGATAGAAAATTACCAGATAGCGCAATAGATGTAATAGATGAAGCGGGTGCAGCACAACATCTGGTTACCGCAGCCAAACGGCGCAAGACGATTGGCACCAGAGAGATTGAGAATGTTGTTGCAAAAATTGCTCGTATTCCACCAAAAAATATCTCAAAAGATGACGCAGCAACCCTTAAAGACTTAGAAGTTTCACTTAAACGTGTCGTGTTCGGTCAGGATAATGCAATTGATGCACTGTCGTCTGCCATCAAATTGGCTCGTGCAGGTCTCCGCGAACCAGAAAAACCAATTGGCAACTACCTTTTCGCAGGCCCAACTGGTGTAGGTAAAACAGAAGTTGCAAAGCAGCTGGCTGATACACTTGGGGTGGAGATGCTCCGATTTGACATGTCCGAATACATGGAAAAACACGCTGTATCTCGTTTGATTGGTGCACCTCCTGGTTATGTTGGCTTTGACCAAGGCGGCTTACTCACTGATGGCGTGGACCAGCATCCACACTGTGTTTTGCTGCTAGATGAAATCGAAAAAGCACATCCCGACGTATTCAATATACTTCTTCAAGTTATGGACCACGGAAAATTAACAGATCACAATGGACGCGCCGTTGATTTTAGAAATGTCGTTTTAATCATGACATCTAACGCCGGTGCATCGGAGCAAGCAAAAGCTGCAATCGGATTTGGACGTGACAGGCGTGAGGGAGAAGACACAGCTGCGATCGAACGTACTTTCACTCCCGAATTTCGTAATCGTCTAGATGCAGTGATCAGTTTTGCAGCGCTTTCTAAAGATGTAATTTTGCAAGTTGTCGAAAAATTTGTTCTACAACTTGAAGCGCAGTTAATGGATCGTAATGTTGCCATTGAACTGACGCGCGCTGCAGCCGAATGGCTCGCAAACAAAGGATATGATGACACAATGGGAGCGCGGCCACTTGGGCGGGTAATACAAGAGCATATTAAAAAACCACTCGCTGAAGAGTTGCTTTTCGGTAAGTTGATGAAAGGTGGTATTGTAAAAGTTGGTGTTAAAAATGGTGAGCTAGATTTACGAGTGGAATCGCCCGATAAACCTCTGCTCACTGGCGATAAACCACCGCTTTTGACTGCAGACTAATAGGTTCAAAATTTAATAACTTGAAGCTTATTTTTCTGTAAATTTTAATTCGATACGTCGGTTTTGAGCTCGCGCTTCGGGTGTGTCTGCGGAATTAAGAGGTTGATACTGACCAAAGCCATTTGCAGACAAATGATTTGGTGGGATACCCAGAGAGTTAATCATAAACTTGACCACAGAGAGAGCACGACCTTGACTTAATTCCCAGTTGTCGGCAAATGGGCCCGTACCAGAGAATGATACATTATCGGTATGACCATCTACCTGAATTACCCAGTCAATTTCAGGTGGAATGTCATCTACAACATTCATGAGAATGTCTGCTACCTTAGTAATTTCTTTCGCACCCAGGTCAGATAGTTCCGCGTCTCCTGGTGGAAACAAAACTTCTGAAGAGAACACAAACCGATCTCCAACAATCCTGACACCTTCTTGCCTTCCAAGGACGTCGCGGAGACGGCCAAAAAACTCTGAACGGTACTTTTCTAAATCTTTTGCCTCGGCCTCAAGTCGTAATCGCTCTGCTTGTTGCAATGCTTTTTGTTGGAGCGCATCCTTCTCGATCCGCAAGCGTTGCGCTTCTTCCAATTCCCGTCGCCGGCGTTCTTCCGCAGCAACACGGGCTAAAGCAGTATTAAGGTCTGAACCAAGCGACTGCAATTGTACTTCCCGTGTCTCATCACGTTCAGTTGCGTCGTCCAGTAATATTTGCAATTGACCCAACTGCTCACGCAGTACTGAAACCTGTTGATTTAAAAGTTCAGTCTGACGTTGTGCCTCAAAAGTTGTGGCCTCTTTTGCGGCAAGTACTTTTTGCGCCTCTGCCAGCAAAACCTCGTTACGTTTAGCTTTGGTATTTTGTTCAATTATCAAATTATCTGCCGCATATTTTTCAGCTAAAGCATTAGCTAATTGCGCTCTTGCATCCATAGTGTCCATACTTAAGGCATTCAGCTCATTTTCAGCTGCTAACTTAGCTGCCAGCGCTGCAACCAGTTGCGCGCGCACATCTTCATTAGTACGGTCTACTGAGGCATTATCAGCTTGGGCTAAATCGCGCTCAGCAATGGCTTTAGCCAACTCAATCTTTAGGCTGTCGAGCCCTGTTTGTTGGGCTGAAAGTTGGCTCTCAGCAGTAACTTTCGCTGCTAACGCAGCAGCCAATCGGTTTCTAATTTCACCCATTGCAAGATCAGAAACTCGTAAACGCGCCTCTATTGTTGTCAAACGAGTTTGTAAATTTTCGACTTCAATATTAGAGGTTGACCGCTCATTCCGCGCATTTTCCAACATTACCTTCAGATCATCAACTTCACCAATCCTCGCGCTTAAATCTTGTCGGGCAGTAGTAAGCTCAGCTTGCAGTTCCTCAGTTTTAACAGTCCGTCCATCCAATGCATCCTCAGCAGCAAGCACACGTGCTTCAAGGGTCGAGGAGACTGTTCTAGTTGCATCAAGTTCAGCTAAAACAAGGGATAATTGTGCCTCCAAATCAATCATAGTAGCAGCGTTACTCTCAGAGCTTAGCAATAGTGCAGCCAAATGCTCCTCAAGAGCAACACGTTCGGTTTTAAGATTACCATTTTCACTTTTTACAGCTTCCAAAGATGTTAGCGCAGATACCAATTCAGCCTCAATATCCAACATCTGTGCCTGAGTGCTCGCAGCAGTGTTATCAGCCATGTTAATAGCAAGCAAAGCTGCCATTAGCTGCGAATCCAGATCCTGTTCTGCAGCTCTTGCAGCAGCCAATAAAGTCAAAGTGACCTCTGCCTCTTGCCTTTGCGCTTCCAGCGTTAGCGTCATCGCCGTCAGCTCCGCGTTTGCATTTTTCAAGCGAGTTCGCAATGCTTCAGCAGCGGCTGACTCTGCCAAAAGCGCAATCTCTTTAACATTTAAGGCTTCCTGCGTCGCTTCCAGATTCACTTTTAATTTGGCTGCATCATCTACCATCTCAGAATTTTGCTTTCCCAAATCATCAATTAATGCCTGAAGCGCTTCCGTACGAGCAGCCGCTAGGCGAGCCTCTTGAACTTGAATATCAACTTCATCTCGCACTTTAGAAAGAGCAAGATTCAACGCTTCTTTTTCTGATATTAGGCGGCTCTGTTCATCCTCTAATATAGCGATATTTGTAAGTGCACCCTCACGCTGTATAATTAAGGCTGCTACTTGTGCTTCAAAGCTACTAATCTCAATCTTTGCAGTAGCCAAATCAGCAGTACGCTCATCCCGTTCGGACGTTAAAGCTGCAATTTCAGCAGTCTGACTTTCAATCCGCAACTGTGCATCTTTTAAGGTACTATTCAAAAACGTCAGACGGGAGTCCAAATCATTTGTGCGTGATTTTTCCAAACCCAGCGCTTCTGCAAGCTTGGCCACTTCTCCTGACAATTGATTTAGCTCGGATTCTTGTCCTGTAATCGTTTCTCTTAAAACAAACTGCACAACCATAAAGATAGTCAGAACAAACATAAGTACCAGCAACAACCCAGTCATTGCATCGACAAACCCAGGCCAAATTGACGCCTGAAATCTTTGGCCTGTACGACGCGACAGCGCCATACTCAGATATCCCCTTCGTTCTGGTTTTGTATCTCAATGTTGTCACTGTTTGCTAGATTACTAGCCTGGCTTAATGACCGGCTCAGAACAGTAGTAAGTGCGGCTATATCTTCACGCAGTTCGGAAGTCATAACTCGGCGTCCTACGCTTATTTCTTCTAATATTTGCAACATCTGAACGTCAATGGACCGAAGACGCATCCGACTTTCCGCATCAATGCTATCACCCGCGCCTCGTTGTTCAATTAAACTGATCAATCGTTCTTGCCCATCAACCATCTGGTGCAGGACACCGACACCTCTGTTTTGTTCTTTTATTTGTTTAATAATTTGTTCGATAGACCCAGCCAGCCTCCCCACTTTTTCATCCATATTAGAACGAATAACATCAGATTGGCTGAACATAGACTGCAAATTTTCTGTTTGGAGGGTCAGATGATTTACGATACTCGCTATTGCAGCTTGATCCGTTACATTCTCGCCGTCGGACGCGAAACCGACACGCGTAATAGAACTCAACCACTCTTCCAATTCTCGGTAAAAGCGATTCTGACCATGACCAGCAAAAAGCTCCAGTAGGCCAACAACTAAGGAACCTGCCAAACCTAACAGAGAAGACGCGAAAGCTACACCCATTCCACCTAGCTGTTCTTCAAGCCCACTCATTAGGCGCGCAAATACCTCAAAACCAGCCTCGCCATCTTGGGGCGCAAGTCCACGAATTGTATCAACCAGGGCCGGAACAGTAGTTGCCAACCCGTAAAAGGTGCCCAAAAGGCCTAGGAAAATTAATAAGTTGACAATATATCGCGTAATTTCTCGCACTTCATCAATTCGGGTAGCCACCGAATCTAAAATTGATCGTGTCGACGTGGCGTTTAACTGCATTTCTGCCCCACGCGAGCGCAGAAGCGATGCCAATGATGCCAACAACTGTGGCGCTTTTCCAGACGAAGCAGGGCCATCCCCAGCAAAACGCTCAATCCAACGTACTGACTGGATCAATTGAAAGACCATCCAGAAACAAGCAATCACGCCAGTTGCAAAAACGAACATGATAAACCCATTAAGATATGGGTTCGCTTCAAAAACAGGCAGTACACGCGGCAACGCTAAAACAACGCCAAACCCCGAAAGACCCAAGACGATTACCATTAACGTGACTTGCCGTACCGGCTGCGAAAAATGCGGTTGGGCTTTTACTAAGGGCTGCGCCATGGGTTAGCTCCTGCACCCTTGTTATACATTAGTTAATGCAGCTTATCGGACTTTTTTAAGAAGTGCCAAGGATTTATGAAGATAATGCTGCAACGCGGCTTACTAGCCAATCCAATTCTTTATCCGCGACACCCATCTTGTGTAATTGAGAAGCAGTTTTGTAAAGGTATTCACTGTTTGCTCCACGCCCACCCCAAGCTTTTGCAATAATTTGTGCCTGTTCTTCGAGCGGTAAGCCACCGCAGTATTGGACGTGTTCTGGATCGACCACATAGGTCAGGGCTGTAACAACTCTACCATCGAGTAATGTCACATCTAACATTTTTTCAACATACGCAGACGAAATCAACTCACGTTCGCGCAAATAGGACAAAGCGTTATCCTCATCTCCGGTCATAACCCGCAAAACTACACCGTTACAATATGCATTGAGGGTTTGATCCAGCGCCAACACTAATCCTGGTTTTTCGTCGGACCCACGATGATGGATTGACCTCATACAAAATGATCGGGCATATCCAGACAGTGATGCTAAAACTTTTTCAGCCACATTAATTCCCGGGTTCCAAAGCAAACTACCATAGCCAAATACCCACATCGTCATTGTTATTTATCCCTCATAGCCAGCAACGATAAATCCGATTTCACACCCAAGTGAGAGGGCAAGAATTATGGTTATTGTAACATTGTAGTCTGATTACTGTAATGGATACGGCATCCTTTGCCGATATTTTGTCACATCAATAATCTTATTTGAATGGATGATTTAAAAGTAAATAGTTTTTGAAAAGTCTTGGAAATTGTGTTTTTTATCGATATACTTATTGAGTTAATTCATACATGGACCAACGACCCACTGTTATAAACTTGCACTTCATACTATAGATTTACAATAGCATGATAAAGTTTAGGCTTCACATCCTTAGCCTAAATACCGCGGCTATTTTAATGTAACAAATTTGGCTGTTTTAACGACAATATGGTCCACTGCGATGTCTAGCTGTATCGAAATGAAAATGATCTCGATGGAAGCGATCTGCGCGGGGTCCAAGAACCGTTCCAAATGGACCACAAGCACCTTTATGCATAAGCTTTAAAGCCTTTCCATATCTAGAATTCCAACCACGGAGCACGGTCAATTGCGTACCATCTTTTAAAACAAAACCTGAAATATCGAGCGCGCGACCTCTGCCATGCTCTGATATTCTTGCGCCTTTTTTATTATTGCGAGTTCTGCAAACGTAGTGCGCGGCAATGCGATACTCTTTCAAACCACCACCAACAGAACGGAGAGCATTTTTAGCACTTTTTTCTGTCCAATCTTTCAGAGCCGTAGCGGTCGGACAGTCCATCAATGAAGCTTGGCTCAGCTTAACGCCAGATACAGAGCGCAACCGGACCGCCTCTTTAATTCCACATCCCTTAATACGCGCTGACACCGAACCTACCTCTTCACCCTGCAGGTCAGGGTCTCCACAGACTTGTCCTTTTCGGCGCGCATTAAGACGAGCCATGGCTTTTCGTTCTATTATCCGAGGGCGCAAAAGAGGTCTAATTGAAAACTTTAATTGGACAGTGGCAATCAGTTGAACATTGCGGTGCAAAGCACGTGCTACAGGACGGATATTTTTTTGAGGAACCTCTGTCGTAATTCGATCTCGAATCATTGGTCGTTTTGATATGTCAGGTGCTGCTATGGCGAAGTTGGTAACTAATGCCAGTACCAAAACTGCAGTTTTCACCGCTTTGCACCTCGTCCAAAATCTGGAGCGTCAGTATCCTGTCCCGCCTCGATAATACCACGCCGGATTGCCCGTGTCCGGCTGAAGTAGTCATGCAGGTGATCTCCATCTTCCGTCCTTATCGCACGCTGCAAAGCAAATAGCTCCTCAGTAAAGCGTCCCAAAACCTCCAGCGTGGCTTCTTTATTATTCAAAAATACATCACGCCACATTGTCGGATCGCTTGCTGCTATCCGAGTAAAATCGCGAAAACCTGCAGCCGAATATTTTATAACTTCGCTGTCCGTCACCCGCCGCAAGTCATCAGCAACTCCAACCATCGTATATGCTATTAAATGAGGAGCATGACTTGTTACGGCAAGTACCAAATCATGATGGTCAGCATCCATTTCCTCGACGTTAGCGCCCAGCCCCTCCCAAAACTGTAACAGTCTTGCGGTAACTGTGGAATCTGAATCTGGCCCGGGTACTAATAGACACCATCGGTTATCAAAAAGTTCCGCAAACCCGCTTTCAGGTCCGGAGTGTTCTGTTCCTGCCAATGGATGCGCAGGAATAAAGTGAACATTATTTGGTAAATTTGGTTTAACCGCCGCGATTACTTCACGTTTAACAGAACCTACATCACTGATCGTTGCATCATTTGCTAGATATGGAGCCATCTCTTTAGCAACTGCCCCCATGACACCCACAGGAACACACAAGACAACCAGATCCGCGCCCTCAACCGCCTCAGCTATAGTATCACAAACACGGTCGCACAGAGCAATCCTACGTGCTGTATTGCGGGTCTCCACGCTGCGAGCATAACCAGTTACCTCACCTGCAAGTCCACGACGCTTAATGGCCCAAAACATAGAAGAAGCAATCAGGCCCAAACCTATTAGAGCCACACGGTTGTAAATGACGCTCATACCCGTTTACCATTTTTAAATTGACGAATAGCATGAACAACACGACGACAAGCACTTTCGTCACCCACAGTAATACGTAATGCTGCCGGCAAATTGTACCCAGACACGCGACGTACGATAATTCCCTGCGACTGTAGATAAAAATCGCAAGCCTCTGCCTCGTGCCTATCACGAAAGCGAGCTAGAATAAAATTAGCAAGTGATGCGTCAGATAGCACACCAATTTCAGCCAATTTATCGGCCATCCAACTTCTACATCGTGCATTTTCCACTCGGCAGTGCGTAGTATAGGCTCGATCAAAAACTGCCGCTTTGGCAGCCGCTAATCCCGGCTGTGTCACATTGAATGGGCCACGTACTCGATTTAGAGTATCGATTACGTGGACTGGGCCATAACCCCAACCGACCCGCAACCCACCCAACCCATAGAGTTTGGAAAATGTCCTTGTCATTACGACGTTGTTATTAGCTTCTACCAATGAAGCGCCACCATCATAATTCTCGACGTATTCTGCATAGGCACCATCCAAAACTAGTAATGTGTGACGTGGCAAACTATTGATCAAACGCTCTACTTCAGATGTTGGAATCATTGTGCCTGTCGGGTTATTTGGGTTAGCAAAAAACACAAGGCAAGTTCGCTCAGTTACGGCTGCAAGTATGGCATCTACATCGGTAACTCTATTGTTTTCAACCACTTCGACGGGTACAGCACCAGCTATTAATGCGTTAATTCGGTACATACTAAAGCCATGTACAGTATGAATAACTTCTGTTTCTGGACCAGCGTAAGCCTGACAGAGTAAGGAAATTATTTCATCTGATCCTGACCCACAAATCACCCGGTCTGAATCTAATTGGTGCACCTTTCCTATAGCCGCTCGCAAGCTGTTATGGTCAGAAGATGGATATCTATTTAATTCAAACGCGGCTTTACTGTAAGCTTCAATAGCTTTTTCACTTGGACCAAGCGGGTTCTCATTTGATGATAGTTTAACGACATCTTTAATGCCCGCCAAATGGCTGGTCCCACCCTGATAAAGCTCGATATCCATGATGCCAGGTTGGGGTTTAATGCGTTCCATTTCGGCCTCCTGTTATAGAGTGAATTTAAGCTTCCTAAGTCAGCCTTACCAGTGGAAAATACATAATTTTTTTACCAGAAAAATGAGTCGCGGTTATTATTAGAAATAGACTGGCTCTCAAACCAATACAAACTATCAAAAAAGACAACAGACGATAAAAAGCAACCGACAAATATTATGTAAAAATCGAAAAAAGACCGCCCAAAATGAGCGGTCTTTTGTAGTCAAACAGTTTAATTTGCAGTATTCTGATCAATTTTTCGCGTAAAACTCAACAACTAAGTTTGGTTCCATGACTACAGGATAAGGTACATCGCCGAGTGTCGGCGTTCGCACGAACGTTGCGGCCATTTTAGAATGATCCGCGTCTACGTAATCTGGCACATCGCGCTCCGGCAATTGGGTCGCCTCAAGTACTACTGCCAATTGCTTCGATTTATCCCTAACTTCGATCACATCGCCTTCTTTTACCCGGTACGATGGGATGTTCACTTTGCGACCATTCACTTTGACGTGGCCATGGTTTACGAATTGGCGAGCGGCAAAGACTGTCGCCACAAATTTTGCGCGGTAAACCACTGCATCCAACCTACGTTCTAGTAGCCCAATCAAATTTTCGCCAGTATCGCCTTTTACTCGTTCTGCCTCTGCATAAATACGACGGAACTGTTTCTCGGTAACGTCACCATAATAACCTTTAAGTTTCTGCTTGGCACGTAATTGTATACCAAAATCAGACACTTTACCTTTACGGCGCTGCCCATGCTGTCCGGGCCCATACTCACGGCGATTTACGGGGGATTTTGGACGACCCCAGATGTTTTCGCCCATACGACGATCTATTTTGTACTTGGCAGACGTGCGTTTTGTCACGGCTGATCTCCTTCGTTTAGGTTTCGAAGTGCGTTGTCCTCTGACTGGCTATCACCAGACTGACAGGGAGCTCCTCGCGGAGACCACCAACACCAATGATGGCGGCATACACTGACCAATCTGCAAGAGTCAATTCAATGAAACTTCAATACCGCTAAATAAAGCATTCGGAATCAAGTAAAAGAAATCTTCCGTGACCTCTACAGTGAATAAAAACTTATTGTTATTAATCACCGTACTGGAAGCATCCTGCCCGTTGCCGCGCCGCAGCGAATCCATTAAAGGCTGTTATCAACTACATTCTTTCGGCAGTTTAGTTTGTGTTTGGAAGACATTTCGCGCTTATCTAACAGAGGATTTGACCACAATGACCGATATAGTCATAGTTTCTGCTGCTAGAACTGCAGTGGGCAGTTTTTGCGGCTGTTTTTCAAAAACACCCGCTCACGTGTTGGGGGCAAACGTTTTAGAGGCGGTTGTCTCGCGCGCTGGTATTGAAAAAGCAGAAGTGTCTGAAACAATCCTCGGACAAGTTCTGACAGCCGCACAAGGCCAAAACCCAGCTCGCCAAGCACACATTAACGCCGGTCTTCCAAAAGAATCTGCTGCATGGAGTATCAATCAAGTTTGTGGGTCGGGACTGCGGGCCGTTGCTCTTGCTGCGCAACACATTAAACTTGGTGATGCAGATATTGTAATTGGTGGTGGGCAAGAAAATATGTCACTTAGCCCACATGCAGCAGCGCTGCGGACTGGTCACAAAATGGGTGACATACAGTATATTGATACAATGATCCGTGATGGTCTTTGGGATGCTTTCAACGGATACCATATGGGTCAAACAGCTGAAAACGTTGCTGATCAGTGGCAGATAACGAGAGATACGCAAGATAAGTTTGCTGTTGCCTCTCAAAATAAAGCTGAAGCTGCTCAATTGGCAGGTAAGTTTACAAATGAAATTACTGCCTTCACCCTAAAAGGACGCAAGGGTGATACCGTCATTGATACTGACGAGTATATACGTCACGGCGCTACAATGGAATCAATGCAAAAGCTTAGACCAGCCTTCGCCAAAGATGGTTCTGTAACAGCCGCTAATGCGTCAGGCCTTAATGATGGAGCAGCTGCTGCTTTAATGATGACAGCAAAAAATGCTGAAAAACGTGCAATAGAACCACTGGCCCGGATTGTGAGTTATGCGACAGTGGGTCTAGACCCATCAATAATGGGTGTAGGCCCTGTCTATGCAAGCCGCAAAGCGCTGGAAAAAGCCAGATGGAAACCAGAAGAGCTCGAATTGGTTGAAGCCAATGAGGCATTCGCAGCGCAAGCTTGCGCCGTAAATAAAGAAATGGGTTGGGATCCAGCAGTCGTAAACGTAAACGGTGGAGCTATAGCTATTGGTCACCCAATTGGCGCGTCAGGTGCTCGCATTTTAAACACTTTACTTTTTGAAATGAAAAGACGTGATGCAAAAAAAGGGCTGGCCACATTGTGCATAGGTGGAGGTATGGGTGTTGCAATGTGTCTTGAGCGCGACTAATAAAAATTGATTTTAAATCAACGGAAGCGCTTACTTTAATAAGCTGTAAAGCATGAAATTTATCTTATGTACTTCTTAAATTCATATCAAAATTCAAAAATTTACCGTAATCATTGAAGGATTGTAAACATGTCTCGCGTCGCTATTGTCACCGGAGGGAGCCGAGGAATAGGTGCCGCTATTTCAATTGCACTCAAAAATGCTGATTACTCTGTCGCTGCAACATTTGCAGGCAATCAGGGCGCAGCAGATAAATTCACTGATGAAACTGGAATAAAAACGTACAAATGGAACGTTGCAAGCTATGAAGAATCAAAAGGAGGGCTAGCCAAAGTCGAAGCCGATTTAGGCCCCATTGAAGTAGTCGTTGCTAATGCAGGGATAACACGTGATGCCCCTTTCCACCGAATGACCCCCGAACAGTGGCATGAGGTCGTAAATACTAATTTAACGGGAGTTTTCAATACAGTTCATCCTATCTGGCCCGGCATGAGAGAGCGAAAATTTGGCCGCGTAATAGTGATCTCTTCGATTAATGGTCAGAAAGGTCAATTTGCTCAGGTGAACTATGCCGCAACTAAGGCCGGCGATCTGGGTATAATTAAGTCTCTCGCACAAGAGGGTGCCAGAGCAGGAATTACAGCCAACGCAATATGCCCAGGGTACATAGGTACTGACATGGTTATGGCAGTACCTGAAAAAGTGCGCGAGAGCATAATTTCTCAAATTCCGACTGGGCGGTTGGGTACCCCTGATGAAATAGCGCGCTGCGTAGTTTTTCTTGCTGCTGATGATTCTGGCTTTATCAACGGCTCAACCATCTCTGCCAATGGCGCGCAATTCTTTACTTAGTTAATTTACTGACTATAAAATATTATGGTAAAGACAAAAAAGATGTTTCTTAAACTAGTCCATCTATCTCTTTAACGTGAAAGCAACAGTCGAATTGCAACTGGATGTTGGAGAATACCAAAACTGACATTAAAAAGCAGCGTTAGCAAAAGCTATGAGTCCTATAATTAAAGGTATGCTGTTGTGAACTAGTCTAGTTACTATCAATAGAAAGCTTACTTTTTGAATCGTCAAAACGCGACCAGTCTCGGTTTTATTGCTATTGCTCTATGGGGTCTACTCGCTTTACTCTCTGTGGGTTCAGCACCTACCCCTCCCTTTCTATTGATGACAATATGTTTCTTGATAGGTGGAGTTCTTGGCCTTATTTGGACTGTGGCAACCGGCAACATTCGAAAACTGAGTAAAATACCATTGCAAATTTTTATTTTTGGTACTCTTGGCTTATTTGGTTATCACTCTTTATATTTTTCTGCCCTAAGGCATGCTCCAGCCGCTGAGGCCAGTCTTATTGCATATTTATGGCCACTTTTGATAGTTTTAATGTCTGGTTTATTGCCGAATGAACGCTTGTCACTGCAGCATATTAGCGGGGCTATACTTGGTTTTTTTGGTGCAGCATTGATAATTTCTGGAGGTATTTCTGACTTTAACCCAAACAACCTTTATGGGTACCTTCTAGCCCTAGGGTGCGCGCTGATATGGTCTGGGTACTCTGTGCTTTCGCGCAAATTTGACACTGTACCTACCGCCTCTGTTGCAGTCTTTTGCATTGGTAGTGCAGCATTGTCTCTTCCTTTACATTTAATTTTAGAAGATACTGTATGGCCACAGAACGCAATTGGCTGGTCAAGCTTAATATTGTTAGGAATTGGGCCTGTCGGCCTCGCATTTTTTGTTTGGGACATCGCAATTAAAAAGGGTAACATACAAATTGTGGGTACTGCTTCTTATGCAGCACCGTTATTGTCCACTGCATTTTTAGTAATTGCTGGCATTGCAACACCCAGTTGGTCTCTGGGTGCTGCTGCTATTATGATAGCTGCGGGAGCACTTCTTGCAGCTAGTTCAAGTATACAAATTAAGAACTAAGCCGACAATCGGATAATTTCCTCTTTTAACTTAAGTTTCTGTTTTTTCATTACAGCTACTTCAATCTGATCTGCCGCGGGATATCGTTGAACTATATCGACTTGCTCGCTCAAGCTTTGATGCTTCTTTTTTAATTCTTCAAGGTGGGCTGTCACGCTCATGTAATTCTCCTTGCTAATGAAGTGCATTTTTACAAAACCATAATAATATGCTCGTGTCACGCTGCATGCGCAGCATGTACTCAAATCGTAAAATACAATTTATCAGTTTCTATTGCAGCAACCCCATTCCCTCGCGCAAAACTGCTTGAATTTCCGGCCTGTAGCTGTCGCCATCCACAACATGGGCTGTTCCTGTGTGCAAAATTAAAGGCGCCTGTAAGCGGAATTTTGCTTTTCCATTTTTACGCGCACGAAAAATTAATAACTCTGCAGCTTTTCCGGCTCTGGGACAGAGCGGCCAAATTTCGATGCTTCCTAGTTGCCCCATTGCAGCGGCTAATATGTCTGGTAACCGTTCAACTCTATGAATCATATATAAGTATCCTTTGTGACGCAGGTGACGTGCCGCTGTGCCAACCCATTCTTTTAAAGGGGTATCGATACCCAAAGCGCCTTCACGACCCGGATCCGCTGCGGCGTCACCCTCTCTGCGATCAAAATATGGGGGGTTAGCCAAAACATGATCAAACCTCAATTGATTGATTTTAGCAGGAAGCTTTGTAAGATCTGCTCTAACCACATCAAGCCCGTTACGGATGGCTAGTTCTGCGTACAGCGACTGTCGCTCAATTCCTAAAACTTTTAAGCCCGGCACGCGGGCTGAAAGGCATAGCGCCGCTGTTCCCACACCACAACCCAGATCTAAAACTGATTGCCCTGCTTTAGCCTCAACAGATGCCGCCAGCAAAACTGGATCTACACCGGCACGATATCCTCTGCGGGGCTGCCATAAATGCAGTTTCCCTCCAAGAAACGCATCATAGGTTAATTCAGTATCCGAGGTCGATATCATTGTCTCGCATAACCAATAGTGCTTCATCATGAACATCAGATCGCACCATCAATCGGCGGGGAAAAATTCCAATGCCGCCTTCAAGTATACTCATATTTACGTCCATTTGAAAGCAGTCTATACCTTCACCTCCAAGTAGAGCGGAAGCGAATGCAATAGTTGTTGGGTCAGTGCTACGCAAAAGTTCTTTCATGCTATCGCATGTAATATCATATGACCCTATATGTCGAGAGGTCTCGATGGAGCCAGTTATGAACATAACTAAAATCACGAAACCTCACGATCGTCTGGCGAAGTATGTTGCTGCAGACATGGAAGCAGTTAACCTGTTAATTCGCGATCGGATGGCCTCCAAATACGCCCCTAGGATTCCAGAAGTAACACGCCATTTGATTGACGCTGGTGGCAAAAGGTTGCGCCCAATGCTTACATTAGCATCTGCACATATTTGCGGTTATGAGGGTCCATATCACGTGCACTTGGCGGCAACAGTTGAATTCATACACACAGCAACTCTCTTGCATGATGATGTTGTTGATGAAAGTGCACAGCGCCGCGGTCGACCTACGGCAAATCTTTTATGGGACAACAAGTCTTCAGTTCTAGTTGGTGACTACCTATTTTCACGCAGTTTCCAACTGATGACCGAAACCGGCTCAATGGATGTACTCCGTATTTTATCCGACGCCTCTGCAACGATAGCAGAGGGAGAAGTATTACAAATGACCGCAGCGCAGGATCTCGCCACAGACGAAGATATTTACCTTCAAGTAGTGCGTGGGAAAACGGCTGCGCTGTTTTCTGCTGCGACAAAAGTTGGAGGCGTGATAGCAGGCGCTGATGTATCTACAGTACAAGCTCTTTCTGACTACGGCGATTCACTTGGTATCTCGTTTCAAGTAGTAGATGATTTATTAGACTATGACGGGCAATCATCCATAACAGGTAAGAATATTGGTGATGATTTTCGCGAACGAAAACTAACTTTGCCAGTCATAAAGGCTGTGGCAAATGCCGATAGCAAAGAGCAGGCTTTCTGGAGTCGCACAATCGAAAAAGGCAGCCAAGAAGATGGTGACTTGGAACGCGCAATCAGTTTACTGCAAAAGCATGGAGCCTTGGAGGCTACACGTTTAGACGCCATCAGTTGGGCAAACAAAGCGAAAGCAGCTCTAGCACCCCTTCCTGACCATGACATAAAGTCGATCCTATACGACTTGGCTACCTATGTAGTAGCGCGCCTCAAGTAGCTCGTGGCATTGCTAGTGAGGCCGATGAACCCAAAAAAGTATTTTGCACCCACCAGTTGGGAAATTCCCTCTGAACTTTCTGCAGATCCGCCATCGCTCGCGCTTTGTTGGCATACAAACCAAAGCAAGTAGCACCGGACCCAGACATCCTTGCAAACATGCAATCTGAACTTGCGTTAAATCTATCTATTACTTGTTTTATTTCTGGAACGAGAGACATAGCAGGTTGCTCAAGGTCATTTCGCTGTGCGGCTAGCCATGAAACAAAACATTCAATAGTTTTAAATTTAGGAATATTATCCGGCATTGGTGGGTTTGATTTTTCTGTCAATTTTTTAAATACAGTGGGTGTAGATATAGCTACCCTTGGATTAACCAAAATAGCCCACATTTCTGGGAGACCTTGTACCGATTTTAGATTTTCACCAATTCCACGCATCCGCATAGTTTGCGACATTACACAGACAGGAATATCTGCACCTAGTTGAAATAACCGCCGACCTATTGGTGTTTGATCGAGGTTAAAAAAGTCAGTTGGGATACTTTCACCAGGTAGTAAGCCATGCGAATGACACAAAAGACCTCGAAATGCTGCAGCAGCATCAGCAGATCCGCCGCCAATCCCTGAAGATACTGGCAAACTTTTTTTGAGAACTAATGATAGATTTTGTGCTTCCAAAAACAAACGTGCCACCTTCAGCACGAGATTTTCATCGTTTGCAGGCGTGCCAGCAGCTTCAGTTCCTTTAACTGTAAAAGAAAAGTTGTGACTACGCTTAATAGTGAGGATATCACATACATCGGCAAAGACAACGAGAGAATCCAAAATATGATACCCATCAGGTCTTTGACCAGTAACATGCAGTGTGAGGTTTATTTTTGCTGGTGCACGTACATGATATGAAACGTTTTGGGACATATTCGAACAATCAGTCTTCGTCAGTAACTTTCAGAGGCTCTGCGTCCTCTTCTTGCAAAACTTGATCCAGCCCAACTTCCAGCTTCCGGCGCATACGATCTGGGTCAGCTTCACCATCCGTATCTTTGGGGTCTACAAAACTAAGTGCGCGCATCCACTGGAATTGAGCCTCCCGCTCCCGGCCAACAGCCCAATAGACATCTCCAAGGTGGTCATTGACCACTGGATCGATGGGCATCAGTTCAACAGCTCGTTCCATATGTTGAGTAGCTTCCTGATAACGACCAAGTCGATAAAGCACCCAACCCAAAGAATCGACAATATAACCGCTTTCTGGACTAGTAGTAACCGCCTGCTCTATCATTGAAAGCGCTTCTTTAAGTTTTACCTGCTTTTCTACTAATGAATAACCGAGGTAATTCAACACCTGAGGCTGCCCAGGATTTAATTCCAGTGCCTTGCGAAAATCCGACTCGGCTCGCGGCCATTCTTCCAAGCGTTCTAGCGAAATAGCGCGTGCATAGTGAAGAAACCAACTTCCACGAGCACCATCTGTCGTCAACTCTAAAGCTCGATCATATGCAGATACAGCTTCCTCAAATTGCTCCTGCTGACGCAAAACGTCACCAAGCGTAGAATACACAATTGCCAAATCATCAAATCTTTTTGCCAGTTGTTCCAGTACTTCAATAGAGGCGTCTGGTTTCCCCGATTGACGTAAAACATCTGCCCGTCCCAATTCAGCAGCATGAAATGCTGAATGATCCGCAGGCACGCCCTTATAAGCAGTATTAGCTAATTTATATTGATCCAAGCTTTCCAAAAGCTCTGCACTCAATAGTAAAGTGTCAATATGATCTGGTCTTAAGAAGCTCGCTACCCGAGCGTAAAGTAAGGTATAGTCGGCTCCAGCTTCTTGTTGTAATGCACCAGCAACAGAATAAAAAACTTCCGCTGCGCCGTCCCGCGCAGATGTGATGTGACTAAAAGGTAAAGTGCCACCAGTTTCAAGAATTTTTGCGAAAACTGTAAGTTCTGGATCAGGTGTAGATCCAAAAGCGGCACGGATAGAGGCTAGTGCATCTTCGTTACGACCAAGTTGAGATAATATTTCCGCTCGCGCTAAAATTCCACGTCTGGTCTGCTGCAAAGGGCCGCTGTCATATTTCGCAAAAATTTCTTCGGCAGCCTCAAAGTCACCCAGAGCACCCAATGCCATAGCTTTATGATACAGTGCAAACCCTTGAAGGCCAGATTGCTCTGCTATTTTGTCAAATTGGGCTAATGCATCCACACGATTTTTCAGACCAACTTGCGCCCAAGCCGATAGTAAGCCATCAACAAGCGGCCCGACACCGCTTGTTTCAACCTCGCGCGCCAAGTAGCCCTCATAATTTTCCTCATAAAACAATGTTGCAATTATGGTCATATGCGCGATCTGGCTTTGAACTCCACGGGCTTCCAAAACTGCCGCTAACGGTTTTGCTCTCAGTACGTCGCCCAATGCAATCTGTGCGAATATCGCAGATTCAGCAACTTTTGCATTATTTGGATCTTGAGCTAGTGCTTGAATATAATATGAACCAGCGGCCTCAAAATCACTTCGAGAAGCCGCATTTTGACCCGCTAAATAAGCGCCGGAAAAGGATTGCCCGAACACTGGCACGGAAAACGTGAAAATGACGGCAGCGCAGACGAAAATATTGTTGAACAATTTAATCATTTTCGTTGCATTCCTATTTTAGGCATCAATTTTTAATCAGTCTATCTCTTAAGTAACACTGCAAAGGCCAGATACAATCCGGCACGACTTAAAAGCCTTTATAATTCTTATCACATAGTTAAATCATTCCTAGCTATGGCTACTGTAAAACAACTTTTAAAATCACTGATTATTTTGATTCACGCTACATATTAGGATAGTTTGGCCCACCACCTCCTTGCGGTGTCGTCCAATTAATGTTTTGACTTGGATCCTTTATGTCGCAAGTTTTACAGTGCACACAATTCTGGAAATTAATTACGAAACGAGTATCGCCACCCGCTTCTTTTACAAATTCGTAGACACCAGCGGGACAATAGCGTGCAGAGGGGCCAGCATATCTGGCCAAGTTCACTTCCACAGGCACTGCAGCATCTTTAAGATGAAGATGAGGAGGCTGGGTTTCCTCGTGATTTGTAAAGGAAAAGGCAACGTTGGTTAATCGATCGAAGGTTAATTTTCCATCCGGCTTTGGGTAATCAATAGGCGAGTGCTTACTCGCCTCTTCAGTCGCCTCTGCATCATTTTTATAATGTTTTTGAGTCCCAAAAAGAGAAAAGCCAAGTGAGTTAGTCCACATATCTAGGCCACCCAAAATTAAAGAAGCCGTTAAGCCATATTTCGACCACAGAGGTTTTACATTGCGGACCTTCTTCAAGTCGGCACCAATCGCGCCATTTCGAACAACCGCCTCGTAAGCTGTTAATTCGTCACCTGAACGCTCTGCATCTATTGCTTCAAACGCAGCTTCAGCAGCTGCCTTACCGGATAGCATTGCATTATGGTTACCCTTAATTCGGGGCACGTTGACCATACCAACTGAGCAGCCCAACAGAGCAACACCCGGTGCCACCATCTTTGGCATCGATTGGTAGCCACCCTCTGAAATTGCGCGTGCACCATACGCAACGCGTTTGCCGCCCTCTAAAAGGTTCGAAATCATTGGATGGTTCTTAAAACGCTGAAATTCCATATAAGGAAATAAATAAGGGTTCTTATAATTTAGGTGCACGACAAAGCCGACATACACTTGGTTATTTTCAAGATGATAAATGAACGCTCCACCACCGGCGTTGCTTCCAAGTGGCCAACCCATTGTGTGAGTAACTGAACCTTCTTTGTGCTTGTCTGGTTCAACCTCCCATATTTCTTTCATCCCAAGACCAAATTTCTGCGGCTCCTTACCTTTAGACAGATCGTATTTAGCTATGACTTCTTTAGATAATGATCCACGCACACCCTCCGATAAGAATACATATTTACCATGTAATTCCATCCCCGGCTCAGTGCTCTCACCGATAGAACCATCACTCTCAAGACCAAACACACCGGCAACAACTCCTCTAACTTCGTCATTATCACCATAAACTAATTCTGAGCAGGCCATCCCTGTAAAAATTTCAACACCTAATCCCTCTGCTTGTTCAGCCATCCAGCGGCAAACATTGCCCATTGAAACAATATAATTACCGTGGTTATTCATCAGAGGGGGCATGGGAAAATTGGGCAGGCGCAATTTGCCTGCTTCGCCCAGAATATAAAATTTGTCGTTCTTTACCTTCACGTTTAACGGAGCTTTTTTTGCTCTCCAATCTGGAATCAGTGCATCAAGGCCGACAGGATCCAGAACCGCACCGGACAAAATATGAGCCCCAACTTCAGAACCTTTTTCAAGAACCACGACACTAAGTTCAGCGTTCAGTTGCTTTAATCGTATGGCTGCAGACAACCCTGCTGGGCCAGCACCGACAATTACAACGTCATACTCCATCATTTCACGTTCAATATACGCCACAACCACTCCTACCCTATTGCCCGAGACGAGGCAGTATTTCCTCTAAACAATCCACTATGGCTTGGCTAAAGTAGCATCAGCAGCATTGCAATCATAGCAAAGCATTAAAATAGCCAAAACTCCTCAACATCTTTATTTTTCTCATGTGACGTTATGCCAAACTGCCAAAACTCATACATCAAATCGAAATTCTCAGAATTTTTCCATTAGGTTGAATAAACTATGCCTTATGCTTTAAAAATATCAATTAAAGTTTGTGATTCTACGCCCTCCACATGAAACCAAGTACAGAAGAAAATACGAACCGGTTAAAAAATAATTGAACACAATTTATTTTTCATAGAATTATAATTGAGTAATCGCGAAAAGCTAAATCAGACAGCAGGACTATTTGCTTTATTAGTAAATATTGATCACATACCGAGTTTGACATATACGGAGATTTAATCAATTCGGGAAATGCACTTGCATTCCATTACGCCATCTAGTCTGCTACCTAAAATTGATATGATAGTGGCCCTTAAATAACGCCACCCTTAACACTACTTGGACGCCACCAATGGATAAAATCCCTATGACCCGCGCTGGAGCAATAGCGCTAGAAACAGAGTTAAAACACCTCAAAGCAGAGGAACGTCCTGCAATCATCAAAGCGATAGCAGAAGCTCGCGAGCACGGCGATTTATCTGAGAACGCAGAGTATCATTCAGCAAAAGAAAAACAATCTTTCATCGAAGGCCGTATTAAAGAGCTTGAGGGAGTAATTTCCTTGGCAGAAGTTATTGATCCCTCTAAACTTTCCGGATCAATTAAATTTGGAGCCACTGTAACTCTCGTAGATGAAGATACTGAAGCCGAAAAAACCTATCAGATCGTTGGAGAATATGAAGCCAGCATCGAAAAAGGTCTGTTAAATATTAAGTCACCAATAGCACGCGCATTAATCGGTAAAGAAGAAGGTGATAGCGTAGAGGTGCGCACTCCTGGGGGTGATAAATTTTATGAAATTTTAAAAATCAGCTTTAGCTGAAACTATGACAAAAAAAACAAATCATAAATACAGCTATTTAAAACTTATTATGAGCGTCACCTCTTGAGGTTTGGAAAGACTGAAATTGTTGCAATTGTCTTGTGTACTGTTTGGTTACTTGGGTTAGCCTCAGTTTTTTTTCTAGATAGCACAACTCCAGCAGATCGTTTAAATAATATTCAACTCCAATCGGCCACGCTCGCGATATTCATACCCATAGCTGTCATTTGGATTATCATGTCTACCATTCGTACCAATCGACTTATACATGCAGAAAGCCAACGATTTAGAGATGCAATCGCGTCTATCAATAAAATTAATATTACTCAGCAACAGGAATATGGAAGTGAAGTTAACGCTTTTATGTTGAAAAAACTCGACGAAATTTCCAATGCTATCCATAAAATTGAAACTCAGCGGGATATATCACACGATTTCCAGTTCAGCGAACAAAGGCAGCAAAATACCTCGGTAGAAGAGACACCGGCTGTATTTGAAGACGACCAACCAACACTTGCACTCGGCACTATAGCCGAGAATAGTAAACCTGTTTTACACAATTCAGATTTTATCCAAGCTCTAAATTTTCCGGAAAATACCGAAGACAAAAACGGCTTTGCCTCACTGCGCAAAGCCATGCAAAATAGAGAGACAGCACAACTAATTCAGGCCGCTAAAGATATTCTGACCCTTTTGAGCCAAGACGGTATTTATATGGATGACTTACGCCCAGATAATGTACGCCCCGAAGTTTGGAGGCAATTCGCCAGCGGTTCGAGAGGTCGATCAATTTCATCTTTAGGTGGCGTGAGAGACAATACTTCATTAGCTGTAGTAGCCGGAAGAATGAAACAAGACGCCATTTTTCGTGATGCTGCCCATCACTTCCTACGTCAATTTGATCGAGCTATATCAACGTTCACAATCACAGCAACAGACGTAGATCTCTCAACTCTCAGCAACACTCGCACTGTTAGAGCATTTATGCTTCTAGGGCGCGTTGCAGGCACTTTTGACTAATTATTAAACCCAGACCAAGGTATGTAACGAACCATATCCCCATGGTGTATGTGTAGCGCATCCTCTGGCAATTCCACCAAGCCTTCAGCCCAAGCCAAACTACTGATACGTCCAGATCCTTCTGAGACAAAAACTTCAACTTTTCCGTCCCTTACCCGCGCTCGCAAAAATTCGCGGCGGCCTGATTTTTTCTGTTTACTAAAGGCGGCCGGTAATTGAAATCCTTGTGGTGGCATCCATACTGATCCTGCCATTTGGGCAAAAGCAGGGGCAGCAAAGACTAACGTACAAACCATAGCCGCAACCGGGTTACCCGGCAAACCAAAAATTGGCTTACCTCGCCAAACGCCTAACGCTAAAGGGCGACCAGGCTTGATAGCAATTCGCCAAAGGGCCATCGCCCCCGTTTCATTTAATAAACCAGACACATGGTCTTCGTCACCCGATGATGCACCACCACTAGTCAAAATGATATCTGCCTGAGACACGGCTTCATCTAAACGCTTTCGCAATGCAGCACGATCATCTTCTACCTGTCCTAAATCAACAGGAATATGGCCAAGCTGTTCGACTAAACCCATAAGCATTGGGCGGTTAGCATCAAAAATTTGCCCAGGCGCAGCATTTTGGCCAGCGCAAACTAATTCATCTCCAGTCGACAAGATTCCTACTCGCAATTGCGTGTAAGTCGAAACCTCACCAACGCCAATTGCAGAAATAATAGCAAGATCTGCAGGCGTCACTCGCCGCCCCCTTTTTGCGACTATTTCCCCAACCTCTACATCTTCACCAGCCGCTCGAGTATTTGCGCCAACGTCAAGTGGGCCAACAAAACTAATAAATCCGTCCGCCACTTCGACGTCCTCTTGCAAGATGACAGTATCAACACCATCAGGCAGAGCTGCTCCCGTTAAAATGCGAATAGCCGACCCACTAGGTATGCTATGTTTTAATCTTTCACCCGCTGCCGCCTGCACAGCTACTAGGGGTAGCCGATGCGGGCCAGCAGCTCGCCCACCTGCAAAACCATAACCATCAATAGCCGTATTCGACAGCGGCGGATTAGCGCGCAAAGCCACCACATCTGCTGCCAAGACTCGGCCTAAACAGCTATTTACAGCCATTTTTTTAACCTTTGCTACTGACTGTAGCCGCGAACGCAGATCATCCAACGCTGCGTCGACAGGTGTCCAATGCACACCCTGCGGCAACGCAAAACAGTCATTACGCAAATATTTATCAGCCTCACGAAGCTCGTCCTGAAAGCCAATACCAAAAATCCAACCTTCTGATGTAATGGGTATATTCAACATTTCTTTTAAACGATCTCTGTCAAGAGCCGCAATATTGCGAGCTAACGAGTGCACCTGCCACTGATCTTTGATCCAACCCGCAGGGGCCATATCCACGGTGAGAGAAGGCCATACCTCAACAATAGAAATCGGCGAACCCAGTGCTTCGAATGGCCATACAGTCAGCTCTGCGCCAAAGTGGCGCCGTAGCCGCGCCAAAACAGGTAAACCCATCATCGTTTGGCCTCCCACGGAGCCAACGCCTGACATTTGCCATAGTGTGAATGCGCCTTTGGCATAATCTTCCGCTTTTCGTCGATTGGGAAAGGAATTTTCATATGCTAGCTTGGTACGAGGCAAATCTACTATATCACGTTTCAGCGCATTACCCCAAAAAGGGCCTTTACCGCCGAAGTATGAATTAATTTGACCAGCTAAATCGAAGCGATTGTTACTTGTTGGAGCATCTTTAATCCGTGCTTCGAACCAATCCCAAAGCGTAAATGGGTCATCTGAACCAGTTAATGCAACGCCAAACCCGACAGGGTAACCAAACGGGAAGTCAAACCCAACAAACACGCGCCTTCCCGCCGCGCGCTCACAAATCAGAGTATTTAACAACCATTTTTCAGCAATGTTGCGATTACGCAAATAGACCGCATCTTCAACTGCATTCTCCCTTGCCACACAACCCCAAACAGCGTCTGCTTGCGGTTGTACAGAGCCTTGATTGCCACCGGACCAATCCACTATAATGAAGGTATCAAATCCACTACTCACAGACCAACCTCAGTGAGAATAAAATCGGCAATGCTTTTAGTATCATTCAGATCAAAGACTGGCAGATCAAATGGAAGTTTGGTATCGCAAGCAAGTGCTGTAATAGTCCCATCATCTATTGCAATAACTGGATGACCATTAATTTCACGGTGAACCTCAATTTTGGGGTGCCCGTCACGCTTGTATCCTTCAATCAATACAAGATCGACGGGCTCCAGTTTTTTTATTAATTCTGACAAAATTGGTTCAGTTGTATCACGCAATTCCTGCATAAGCGCAAAACGATTACTTGAGGCCAAAATTACCTCCTTAGCACCTGCAACGCGGTGGCGGTGGCTATCTTTTCCAGGATGGTCAACATCGAAAGTATGATGAGCGTGCTTAATCGTAGAAACAGAATGACCACGACCCGTAATCTCAGTAACAAGACGCTCCATAAGTCCTGTTTTTCCTGCGTTTTTCCAGCCAACAATACCGTACACCTTCACAGCATTTCCTCCGCTCGGATTAAATCTGCAGGTGTATTTACATTAAAAAAGGCCGTTTCATCTGGAAACACAGCAGTTCGATCACTGTGGCGATCAGTCCAAATTACAACTTTTCGAACCCCATTAGTTAAAGCTGCACGCAGGTCATCTTTAAGCGAAACGGGCCAAAGACCAAAAGTCGGGTGCCGCACCTTTCCTTTTTTTACATCTGGGGTCGCTGCCAAGACTAGCGGATGGCTCATATCTTCTGCAGCCAACCGCAAACTAGAGACCAAGTTGCGAGGAAAGAATGGGGTGTCGGCAGCAACCGTTACTACGCTATCGGCACCAATGTTTGCTGCCCAGTCTAAACCTGCCAAAACGCCCGCCAAGGGGCCTACATACCCACCAATGCTATCGGCGATTACAGGCATAGACTTTGTTAAAAATCGCGCTGGGTCTCCATTTGCATTCAACACAATATTAGTGACCTGAGGTGCAAGTCGTTCCACTACATGCTCCAGTAAGGTTTTATTACCAAGCTGCAGCAAACCTTTGTCTCCACCCCCCATGCGAGACGCCAAACCACCGGCAAGTATCACACCCACTGGCGGCATCATTGGGATGCTTTCCGGTTAACCTTGCTCGGTTCAGTGGCAGCCAAAGATGGGTCAATGTCACGCACCAGCCGTTTATCACCACTTAGACATACAAAACGTTGACCTCGCATTCTACCAATCAATGTAAGACCAACCTGCTGCGCAATCTCAACTCCCCAAGCAGTAAACCCTGAGCGCGAGACAAGTACTGGAATTCCCATCATTGCAGTTTTGATCACCATTTCAGAGGTTAAGCGTCCTGTGGTATAAAGAATTTTGTTACTCGCTTCGACACTATTCATCATCATCCAGCCTGCAATTTTATCGACAGCGTTATGACGTCCAACGTCTTCCATGTAGACAAGTGGTTTATCACGTTGGCACAAGACTGTCCCATGTATTGCCCCAACCTTTAAATAAAGCGATGGAGTTCGATTAATTCGCGCTGATAACGCGTATAACCAAGATGTACGAATTTCAGCTTTAGCTAAGTTAACATTTTCCAACCCATCCATCATATCACCAAAAACTGTGCCAATTGCACATCCACTGGTACGGGTCTTTTTTGCTAGTTTTTCTTCATGATTTGTGGGCTTATTAGTCCGCACAACAACCGTTTCCAACTCCTCATCATAATCGATGTCAGTTACAGTTTCATGCTGCCCTAACATACCTTGGTTCAGCAAAAATCCGAGCGCAAGATAATCTGGGTAATCACCAATAGTCATTGCTGTGACAATTTCCTGACTATTCAAGTAAATTGTTAACGGACGTTCTTCAACAACAGATATTTCCGTACGTACTCCCAAATGGTCATGCCCAACCACACAGCGAGACAAACGCGATCTATTTATGTCGGGGGAGATTAGATAATTATCTGCATTTTTATTTTGTGCCAATTGCATCCCTCCATTAGATCGTTACTCTTTTAAGGCTATTGTAAGGATCGTTAATGCCCTCCACCACCACCAAATCGAAATATTGGTCAGGTATGCGCGATAGCGCGCCATTTTTACTGATTGTTGGGCCGTTTTCGGTACTATTTGGCGTGCTAGCAACCGAAGCAGGATTAAATATTTTTGAGGTAATGAGTTTTTCTCTAGTTGTCATTGCCGGAGCAGCGCAATTTACTGCGTTGCAACTTATGCAGGACGAAGCACCAACCTTTATAATATTGATGTCAGCTCTTGCCGTGAATTTACGCGTGGCTATGTATTCTGCTGCTCTCACACCTTACCTTGGTCAATCTGCATTATGGCAGCGCGTATGTGTATCTTATCTGCTAGTTGACCAAAACTATGCACTTAGTCACACAAAATTTGAAGCCGAACCAACTCTAACGACATCACAACGATTAGCCTATTATTTCGGAACCTGCTCGTTAATCGTTACAACATGGCTTTTAGGTAGCTATATCGGAGCGGCACTTGGTTTTATTTTTCCACAAAATTTACCACTAGACCTTGCTCTACCAATTGCCTTTTTATCAATGATAGCGCCAATGATGCGGACGCTGCCACATCTAATTGCCGCCACTGTTGCAATTATGATTAGCATCTTCGCAGCAGGCATGCCCTATTCATTTGGCCTAATATTGGCAGGGTTAGCTGGTATGATAACAGGTGCACAGACTGAAGTATGGCTCCAAAGAAGGCTAAAGTGTAAGAAACTATGAACATCGACAAAGACAGCCTGTGGATTATAATCCTAACTTTAGGAATTGGTAGTTTTTTGCTCAGGTTTTCGTTTTTAGGCTTAGTCGGAGACCGGCAATTTCCGCCAAGATTACTGAGGCATTTACGCTATACAGCCGTAGCAATTATTCCAGCCCTAGTCGCGCCGATCGTAGTCTATCCAAACGGGAGCGGCAGTCTCGAACCGATCCGTTTAATCACAGCCTTAGTAACCATTGGCGTAGGCATTTGGACAAAAAATATGATCATAGCAATTATTGCAGGGGTGACGACTTTGTTCACCATGCTATACGTAATAATATAAAACGTAATTGGATTGGTTAGATACAAAAACAACGTCTCAATTCAAATAAGAACCTGCTAATGAACAATCCTAATGTATAAGCTGATACTCAGCAAAAATTTAAGTGATAAAAATTGCCATACCGACAATTATTACCAGAATGACGATTACTGACCACGTAGTAAACTTCATGAACCCGTCAAAAGTCTTCTCATTTTCTGACACATCCATCTCACCATGTTTATATTCAGCCATTCTTAATACCCATTCAATATCGCGTTGCCGTTGCCTAACGCATTTAGTTGAACATGTCACTGCGTCCTTTACTGCGCGCCAAAATGTCATCCTTATCACTGCAAACATAATATAAATTATGCTTTATTATTCCGACTTACTGACCTTTGGTGCAACGACAAAAAGTCATAATGCGTGCCGTTATCGAGAAAAGCTTTAAACCTAAACGGTTATGCAAATATCCATTCTCATCAATTGCTGTTACGTTGTTTTAAGTGATCAAGACATAATTTATTATTTACGCTGGTAAACCCAAGCATCATCATGACGACGCGTGCGAGTTGCTACTCCCGTCTGATAAAGGTGTGACAGATGTGCGACTGATTCGACCAACGCCAAACCGTATTCAGAATCGTCAATACTTCGCTTGAAAAGAGGCATAAAGCATTCTGATGCGGCTTTGGGTGACTCAATATATTCGATAAGCCTTCGTAAAGCTCCATGGTGATTGTCGATCAATTGCCCCATACGTCTAGGTAATCCAATAAAAGGAAGTTTGTGTCCCCCTAGAACAAGTTGGTCTGCGCGTGCTAGCAAGCTGAAGCGTTCACACGCCTCAAGCCAATCCCGAATTGGGTCTGCCATTGGCTCTGTTGCATAAACACCAATATTAGGGCTAATTGAAGACAAAATCTGATCACCCGAGATTACCAACCCATCATCACGGCTCCAAAATGTAGCGTGTTCCGGAGCATGACCATTACCTATGTGTATATCCCAAGTGCGACCACCCATATTAATGGTCTGCCCTTGCTGAAGGCGAGTAAAACCCAAAGGCATTGGTGCAACAACATCACCAAAATTAAACGGCCGTTCAACCGCTCGTTTGTCAAAAATATCAGTTTGCATACCCGCGCTACGCCAGAATGCCAATGTTTCCGCAACCGGGACTTCTTGAATGTCTAATGTAAGCATTCGAGCAAAAAGCCAAGCAGTGCGTGTGGTCAGCAACTCTGCGCCAAATTCACTCTGCAGCCAACCTGCTAAACCCACATGATCCGGATGATGATGAGTTAACACGACACGACGTATAGGTTTTCCAGCTAACGGCCCACCAATCATGCTTAACCAAATCGCTCGAGTTTTCTTGGTATCGAACCCGGTATCAATAACTGTCCAACCATCTTCATCATCAAGCACATAGATATTCACGTGGTCTAATCGCATCGGCAAGGGCAAGCGAAACCACAAAACACCTTTTGCAACCTGAATACACTTGCCGTGCACAGGACCTTCAGCCCACGGAAAATGCAGCTTAGTCTGTTCTTCCATTATGCTGTCACTCCTGTATTCAAAACGTTGAAAACCAGACTAAATTTTGGAAAGGTAACTATCCAAAGGATCATGTAGCAAGTTCGTCAGCGCTCATGGCAAAAAGATCGTCAGCTCCTGCCTTGGCATGAGCCAAAAGGCCAATGTGCTCTGGCAAGAGCCGTTGAACGTAAAAGCGCGCCAATTTTTGTCGCGGACCAGTTTGGTCAGCCATTGCTGCCATCAAATGGAAATGTCCACCAAGAACCCGCGCAAAAGCCTTGAGATACGGCACAGCCCCAGCAAACCTGCATTGCAAATCTGGCTGTATATTGAGCCACTCAGTCACTTCACGTAAGGTTCCAGTAGCTTGCCATACAGCTTCAGCCATGTCAGGAAAATCTTCCCGCGCAAACTCCGTATTTTTTTCTATTTCATCTAGTAATTGTCCTGCAACTTCACCACCATCC
>CAJQRC010000064.1 GCA_905480645.1 uncultured Tateyamaria sp. | reverse complement strand
TTTGACGTGATTGGTGTGACGCCTGGTGGTGTGACCTTGCGTGGCAATTGGTGTGAAGTGTGGCGAGCAAATCTGGAATTACGTGGCGCAACCCGTGTTTTAGTAAGACTTGGATCTTTCATGGCATTTCACTTGGCTCAACTGGATAAACGGGCACGCAAATTCCCTTGGTTTGAGACGCTTAGCGCTGACGTTCCTGTTCGGGTTGATGTCACCACGTCACGCAAGTCAAAAATTTATCATGCTGGGGCGGCTACTGAACGCTTCAACAAGGCGTTGATGGAAAGTGCTGGCATAGAGGTGGCAGATGATGCGCCCGTTACGTTGAAAGTTCGTATTGATGATAACCGTGTGACTATCAGTGTAGATACTTCTGGCATGCCTTTACATGTTCGAGGTCATAAAGAAGCAGTAGGTAAAGCGCCAATGCGTGAAACGCTGGCAGCTTTGTTTTTAAGTCAATGTGGCTTTGACGGTAGTCAAACTGTCTTTGATCCTATGTGCGGTTCAGGCACTTTTACTATTGAAGCTGCTGAGATTGCGTCTGGTCGTCAAGCGGGGCGCTCACGTTCATTTGCATTCGAGCACCTAATCTCTTTTGATCCCGATACTGTTTCTATGATGCGTAGATTTAGCAGTTCTAAAATTCCAAAAGTAAAATTTTGGGGGTCAGATCGCGATTCGGGTGCTATTACTATGGCTACATCCAACGCTAAACGTGCTGATGTCTCTGATTTGACAAATTTTCAGGTTGGTAAAGTCCAAGATATCGTTCCACCCAATGGTCCACCTGGCCTGGTAATCGTAAATCCGCCTTATGGGGTACGTATAGGGGACAAAAAAACTCTATACTCAGTTTACAGCGTTTTGGGTAGAGTACTAAGAGAACGTTTTTCTGGTTGGAGTGTTGGCATAATCACAAGTGAAGGCTCACTCGCTAAAGTGATGGGGTTACCTTTCTTGCCTGATGGCCCGTCCATTGCTCATGGTGGGCTGCGCGTACGCTTATACCGTACTAATATTCTAGAATGATGAAAGATATTGATTTTTACTGTCGACTCTTTGCCAAGCCGGACTGATTTAAGCTGCCCCTTGCGTGCCACATGCCATGAGCCTACATCATTGTTCTATGGCTCAAGGTAAATCAGATCCGAATTATAAAATTGCCGCGGAAAACCGCAGGGCTCGCTATGATTATGCGGTAGAGGATGATGTCGAATGTGGCATTATTCTTGAGGGTTCTGAAGTAAAAGCATTGCGTGCTGGTGGCGCAAACATTGCTGAGAGTTATGCTGCTGTCGAAGATGGTGAGTTGTGGCTCGTGAACTCATATATTGCTCCTTACAAACAGGCCAAGTCCTTCAAACACGAAGAACGGCGGAGACGAAAACTATTGGTTAGTCGAAAGCAGTTAGGTAATTTATGGAATGCAACACAGCGAAAGGGTATGACGCTGGTTCCATTAGTACTTTATTTTAATCATAAAGGCATGGCTAAGATAAAAATTGGTATCGCAAAAGGAAAAAAACTCCACGATAAGCGCGATACTTCTGCTAAAAGGGACTGGGGTCGGCAGAAACAGCGACTGCTGAAACAAGGTGGTTAACGAAAAATTTGGGTTAATGTTTGTTTTTATTTTTGCAATGGTTTGGGTAGACCAACATCTGTAATTGTGGCTGCTAGATATAGGTTGCCCTGCCCTTGCCATGCCTACTTAGCAGCGGTAGGCACTGCCAGTTGTGACATCGATGGAAAGGACGAGCTCTATGTCAGATGATCCTCAAACCTTGGTGTCGACTGATTGGTTGGCTTCGCATCTAAAAGATCCGGACCTTCGGGTTCTTGATGCGTCGTGGTATCTGCCTAATGTGGAGCGAGATCCGCGTTTGGAATTTAATACCGCCCACATTCCTGGTGCTCGGTTTTTTGATATTGATGAAATCAGTGACGCGAGATCTGAAATTCCACACATGGCGCCATCGATTGAAAAATTTATGAGCCGTATGCGTGCTATGGGTGTTGGTGATGGCCATCAAATTGTTGTGTATGATGGATCCGGATTGTCGTCCGCTGCTCGTGTTTGGTGGTTATTTAGACTTATGGGGCACCGCGACGTGGCAGTACTTGATGGTGGATTTCTCAAATGGCAAGAAGAGGGCCGTCAAATTGATGATATGCCGCCCATAGTTAAGGATCGACACTTGTCAGTGCGGTTTCATAACCAATTAGTCTGTGATGTAACACAGGTCAGCCGAGCATCTAAATTGGGTATTGCTCAGATTGTAGATGCTCGCGCGGCGGCAAGGTTCCGTGGCGACGTCCCTGAACCGCGCGAAGGTTTGCGGCTAGGCCATATCCCCAATTCTCACAACGTGCCGTTTAATAAGTTGCTAAATTTGGATAGTACGATGAAAACGCCTGAAGCTATTCGTGACATTTTTGAATCAGCAGGTATTGATATGTCTAAACCAATTATCACGAGCTGTGGATCAGGAATTACCGCTGCTGTCCTTGGCCTAGCGTTGGAACGTGCAGGCCATAGTAGTTGGTCGCTTTATGACGGAAGTTGGGCGGAGTGGGGAATGTTCCCTACATTGCCTGTAGCAATTGGAGAAGCCTGATGTTCGAGAACCTGCAACAACAAAAGCCCGATGCTATACTTACACTTGTTCAAATGTTCCGAGATGACCGGCGTTGTGATAAAATTGATCTGGGCGTTGGCGTATACAAAGATTCAAGTGGTAATACGCCGGTGATGCGTTCTGTCAAAGCAGCTGAACAAAAGTTGTGGGAATTGGAGACTACTAAAAGTTATGTTGCATTAACAGGTGACCCTGCTTTTTCCGATTCAATGGTGAGTCTGGTCCTAGGGGATGCAGTGCCAGCCGCTTCAGTTTCCGCTGCAGCCACACCGGGTGGTACTGGCGCAGTCCGACAGGCTTTTGAGTTGGTTAAGATGGCACGTCCCAGTGCGCGAGTTTTTGTATCAAACCCAACGTGGCCAAACCACTTATCAATTCTTGAATATCTTGGAATGGAGAAAGTGCTTTATCGCTATTTTGATAATGAGACATGTGGGGTAGATTTTAACGGATTAATTGCTGATCTTAAAACTGCTCATAAAGGTGATTTGGTTCTGCTACATGGTTGCTGCCATAATCCTACTGGTGCCAACTTGACTATGTTGCAATGGCAAGAGCTGATTGCAGTCCTTCAGGAAACTGGCGCTGTACCTATGATCGATATCGCTTACCAAGGTTTTGGCGATGGTTTGGAAGAGGATGCAGCAGCGACACGTGCTGTGGCAGCGGCCGTGCCTGAGTGCTTAATTGCGGCAAGCTGTTCTAAAAATTTTGGGATTTATCGCGAGCGGACTGGAATTCTGATGATGATCGCTAACGATACAGAAACTAAAGTGGCGCAAGGCACCCTTGCCTTTCTTAATAGACAAAATTTCTCATTCCCGCCAGATCACGGTGCCAGACTGGTAACAATGATCTTAAATGATACGCACCTGCGTGCCGATTGGGCGGTTGAACTTGAGGAGATACGTTTGTCTATGCTCGCTCTCCGTCAACAATTAGCGAAAGAATTGCAAGAGCGTGGTGGCTCTGATCGGTTTGCTTTTATAGCTCAACACCGAGGTATGTTTTCACGGTTGGGAACTACTCCCGCCGTTGTTCAAAAGTTAAGGGACGAACATTCGATTTATATGGTGGGTGACAGCAGAATGAATATAGCTGGCTTAAACTCAAGAACAGTTCCGATACTGGCACAGGCTATAATTACATCTTGTCTATAAATTTAGGTTCAAGAGAATAACTAGTTTTGAAAGCGGTTGGGCGATAGCGCCCAACCGATAGTATTATATTCAGATCAAAAAATCTCAGCCTTTTGAAAATTCAGGATAAGCTTCCATGCCAAGTTCTGACATGTCGAGCCCGTTAATTTCATCTTCTTCTGAGACACGAATACCCACAGTAGCCTTGAGGATGTACCATACCGCGATACTACCAATAAACGTAAATACACCATAAGCTACAATACCGGTAAGTTGCGTTGTGATTGTTGCATCACCGTAAAAAACGACAGCAATTGTGCCCCAAATACCTGCAAACAAATGAACAGGGATGGCTCCAACAACGTCATCTATCTTCATTTTATCTAGGAATGGGACTGCAAAAACGACAATCACGCCGCCGACAGCTCCGATCCAAAGAGCGCCAAACAGTGATGGTGCTAGAGGTTCCGCCGTGATTGATACCAATCCTGCTAGGGCACCATTTAGAACCATGGTTAAATCGACTTTTTTGTAAAGCAATTGTGTGAGTACTAAAGCGGCAATAGCTCCAGTTGCTGCAGCCATGTTGGTATTAGCAAAGATTCGGCTTACATCAGAAACGTCACCAACAGTGCCCATTGCTAATTGTGAGCCACCATTGAAACCAAACCAACCCAACCAAAGTATAAAAGTACCGAGTGTGGCCAATGCTAGGTTGGATCCTGGCATCGGGTTCACACGACCATCTTTATATTTACCAATGCGAGGCCCTAGTACAATTGCACCGGCTAGAGCTGCCCATCCGCCTACGGAGTGTACAACCGTCGAGCCGGCGAAGTCGGAAAACCCACGTGCATCAAGCCAACCTTCACCCCACTTCCATGAGCCGGATATTGGATATAAAATACCTGTTAGAACGACTACAAATATAAGGAAAGGCCATAGCTTTATCCGTTCAGCTAATGCACCTGAAACAATTGAAGCTGTAGCAGCTACAAAAACTAGCTGAAAGAAAAAGTCTGAGCCAATGGAGGCGTAGTCCAAAGCCGCGTCAGCTGCACTCACTCCGACAGGATCAAGCGTTGTCACGGAGAAAAAAGGTCCGAGCCAGCCCACAACGCTCCAGCCATCACCAGGATACATGAGATTGAACCCGATGAGCCAGTACATGACTGCTGCAAAAGAATAGAGTGAAATATTTTTAGTCATTTGCATCGTGACATTTTTAGAACGTACTAAACCACCTTCTAGCATCGCAAAACCTGCGGCCATAAAAAACACAAGGAAACCTGCCATACAAAAAAGCAGGGTTGTCATTATGTATGGCCCGATTTCATCAAAGCTTGGTGTTGTGGCGTCCTGTGCCAAAGCGAGGGTCGGCAAAGCAGTGAGCGCCATGCCAACGAGGAGGGGTTTGTTAATTTTCATTTTTGTATTTCCTATGTAGGTGCGCTCAAATTGCATCTTCGTCTTTTTCACCAGTGCGGACGCGAACAGCTTGGTTGACGTCAATGACAAAAATCTTACCGTCCCCAATTTTGCCCGTTTGCGCCGTTTTTGTGATAGTTTCGACGATTTGATCTACCATGGTATCTGTCACCACGATCTCAATCTTGACCTTGGGAACAAAATTCACCGCATATTCCGCGCCACGATAGATTTCAGTATGTCCAGATTGTGATCCGAAGCCTTTTATCTCTGTTACCATCATGCCGCGAATACCAGCTTCGGTTAGTGCTTCGCGGACTTCCTCCAGCTTAAAGGGTTTGATGGTTGCGATTATCAGTTTCAATTTACGTCCCTTTCGTGTGGCCAGTAATATCGTAATAAATGTGACTAGGAGAGCATTGCGAAGGCTAGGCAAAGATTATGGGTGGCAAATACTTACTATTACTTGACTGCTGTGCATAAAAAATGCGCATATTTATTTAAAAGATTAAAAATTGTGCATATATAAAATATAGAGCTATAGGTCAGTTGACGTGGCAATGTGATTAAAATCGGCTATAGTGAAATAAACACAAGGCCGGGCAGGGGTCGTTCATGATTTATACAAAAAGAGGTAAAAAACCTCTTATGGCTGACAGCCGTTATCCAAAGCGGAAGAATCCTCCAGTCGCTAAAAAAGCCGTTAAAAAGTTCAAGGCAAAGCAACACAAAGTCATTCGTAGGCGAAAAAAAAAGAAGAATTTGATAGTTCGTTTTTTCAAGTGGCTGATGCGTGGAGTATGGGCGATCGTATGGCGAGTTAGCCTGATGATGATGATTATGGTTAGTTTATTTGTTGGGTACTTCTGGAGCACACTACCTACGGCGTCTGTTTTACTAGATGGTCGTGGGCGAGGATCAGTAACCTTAAAAGATCGAGAGGGAGAAACGTTTGCATGGCGCGGTAATCAATTTGGCGGTATAATTACTTCTGAAACGGTATCACCAGCATTGAAAAATGCTGTAGTTGCAACAGAAGATAGGCGATTCTTTTGGCATTTTGGGGTTAGTCCACGTGGCATTGCTTCCGCAGTTCGTATTAACCTGAGTGAGGGACGTGGACCGCTCGAAGGGCATGGTGGATCTACGATTACACAACAAACAGCCAAACTATTATGTTTAGGTATCGAGTTTGATCAAAATCAGTGGAAAAATGAAGCTGCTTACATATCCGATTGCCGCCGAAACTCACTTCAACGCAAAGTAAAAGAAGCAATCTATGCTATTGCAATGGAATTAAAATATTCCAAAAATGAAATATTATCTATATATTTAAATCGGGCCTACATGGGTGGTGGAGCTTATGGTGCAGAAGCTGCAGCACAACGGTTTTTTGGAAAACATGCGGCAGAAACGTCTCCTGCTGAAGCTGCGATGCTTGCGGGTTTGCTGACCGCGCCATCCAATTTGTCACCAACAGCTAACCTACAACGGTCGCAAAATCGGGCTGCAACAGTGTTGCGTCTTATGGGGGAGCAAGGGTATTTGTCTGAAAAAGAGGTTGCACGTTGGCAAAGCGAGCCAGCAATCCTATCACCAGCTGCCCGACGTAAAGCAGGAGGTTATTTTGCAGATTGGGTCATGGAAACGGGACCAGATTTTTATACGCGGAATACCACCGAAGACGTCATTATCAACACAACATTGGATCAACGTATTCAGAGAGCGGCTGAAGATGCATTAGCGTATGTATTCGAAAATAAAGTGAAAGAAGGATCTAAGGCGGAAGCGGCAATTGTTGTGATGGGAGCTGATGGTGCTGTTCGTGCCATGGTTGGAGGGCGAGAAAATCAAGTTATAGGAGTGTTCAATCGTGCCATTCAAGCTAAGCGGCAAACAGGCTCCGCGTTTAAACCTTTTGTATATGCTGCCGCTCTGGATATAGGATATTCTCCCTTAAATACAGTTCTAGATGAACCTTATTGTTTGGATATTCCCGGATCTGGTAAATATTGCCCGCGCAATTATAAAAATGAGTATAATGGTCGAGTAACTTTGACTGAGGCCTTACAGCAGTCTTTGAATATTCCTGCAGTTAAAATTTCAGAAGCTGTCGGGCGTGATATTATCAGGCAGGTTGCAGGACAATTTGGTTTGCAGGATGAGCTCGCTGTAGGTCCTGCTTTGGCACTTGGAGCGTCCGAAAGTACCTTGCTTGAAATGACAGGTGCTTATGCAGGCATTTTAAATGGTGGGTCCTCCGTTAAGCCTTATGGCTTAATCGACTTGCGTGAACAGGGCGAAAGTGAACCAAAATGGTGGAAAAGTGGTGGGTTGGGGGAGCGAGTAATTCAGGAAGAGGCTGCTGGTCAATTAATTTGGATGATGGAAAAAGTTGTATCGGAGGGGACAGGCCAACGCGCTCAGTTCGAAGGACGAGAAATAGCCGGTAAAACGGGGACAACGCAAGCTGCAAGAGACGCATGGTTTGTTGGCTTTACCGCGGACTATGTAGCGGGAGTTTGGATGGGCTATGACGATAATACACCACTTTCTGGTGTAACAGGGGGTGGCCTTCCGGCCGAAATATTTCGTGAAACTATGATCCGCGTTCACGAAGGAGTTCCTATTAAACCATTACCAATGCTTCCACCGCAAAAAATCTCTACGTCCTCGGATACAAGTCAAAGCGGCAAGAGAAAGCTCAATTCAAATGAAAACTTCATAGAAAAACTCTTACAAGACATTCTTGGCGGTATTGGGGCGAAACCATAAAGTGGTTAATTGCATGTCGTTTGTAAGTACCGATATGCAGAAGCTAACTGGCCTTTTTGAGGTCGGAAATCATGCCGTCTATACTCCCACCGTTGCGATCAACAAGTGCACCAACTTCAGTTCGTTCAGTTAAAAGAAGGTTTACGCCTTCAATATACATATTGAAGAAAAGATTTTTTCCAGCTCGGTCTGAGACTTGGAAGGTTACATCAAAAGGGGCTTCATTACGCAAGTAAGCTGTTGTTGATACCTCATACCAACTTTTCACTTTTTTGACTGAACCTACTTCTAACTTGCCACCAATGAATTCTTGGAACCGTGCGCCATATTTCCGAGCTATGTAACTCTGAAACGCTTTTGAGAAGGCGCGTTTTTGCGCTGATGTCGCCCGTCGTCCATCAACACCCATAGCGTAGGCTGAAATGTAAGACTTGTCGCTGTAACGTTCAAAAATTTTCTCAAAATCGCTGTACATTGCCTCCTGACTTTTACCAGAGGCGATGACTTTGTTAATGTCTTTGACTAGTGAGTCTACGAGTTTTTTTGCCCCAGCTTTAGTAATTGCTAGTATTGGTGCTGCACAAAATGTGAAAGCTGTGGTTAGCCCAATCAAAAAATAACGTCTGTCCATTATCAAAACCCCTCCGTATCCAAAGCAAAGGGATCAGCCTCTACATTTGCGTTTTCATCACCTAACTCAAAACGTCGGTTTTGAGTACCCATTAACCGCGCTTGGGAGTAACTGTCAGCACTCTCGTATAGGATGGAATCTACGGCGTCTGAGTAACGGCCACGAGAGCTTAATCCACGTGCTACCCGGGAGCCAGCACCAAAATACTTTTCGGGACTGTCCAACCCTATGTAGCTCAGGGGATTTGTGAAAAAGTCAACAAGCATCCCTACTGTATCCCTCTGGTTTGACGGGCCAAGAAATGGTAACTCAAGGTAAGCTCCCTCGCCAACACCCCAAACATAAAGAGTTTCACCAAAGTCAGCATCATGCTCTTGAATATCGAAAAAAATACTAGCTGGGTCAAATAACCCAAGAAATCCAATGGTAGAGTTCATTGTAAAGCGGAACGTTCCAACCCCGGCACCGTTCAGATCACCCTGCAGAAGGCTATTTACTATAATGGAGGGTGAACTCAAGTTACGTGAAAAATTACTTACGCTATCTTCAATTTCATCTGGAACGATAGACGTATATCCAAGCGCAGCCGGTCGAACTAAAGCTTTGTCGATGCTTCTATTGAATTCATGTATTTGTCGGTTTTGCTTTTCATAAGGGTCATAGATTCCGTTAGATGAAACTGTTTTGCTGCCGATAGAAGTACAGGCCGAAACAGTAAGAACCAAAAACGCCGTCATAAAGCTGCGACTTGCTGACAAACGAGGGACCAACTTCCATCTCCAGTCTAAATGTTTGTTTGGACATTAATACGCTTAAGATGTAAGCTTAAAGGCCTATTTTAAATTTTAGTGTATTTACGATGTTGCTGCCAGTGGATAATTTTGATCATTTACTGTTTACGACAAGCAAACTCGTTCAATGTTGCAAACTGGTCAAAAACTGCCCGCTATTGACAGTATTCAAAACAATCCTAAACCTAATGCGGACGGGTCAACGGATATTTACTTTTCCGCAGAGGCCCAAAGGATTTGAGGAAAACTGGGTTCAAACCATCTCAGACAAAAGCTTTTTTGTTATTCTGCGGATGTATGGATCGCTCAAACCATGGCTTGACCAAACTTGGCGCCTAGGCGACGTAATGCTGGTAGAATAGATAAGTAGAATAAATCAACAGAATGGGGCCAATTGGTTTGGCCCCCTTTGGTCAATGCTTCTAAGGGTCCAAGAATGCGCGCTTTTCAATTTGAAGTAATTTGGATGATGATTGAAAATCTGAATGCGGCTTGGCTTTGCTCGGCTAGTCTAGGAGCGAGGGTAGTAACCACGAGTTCATTGGATCAGACCACTTATTAATATTTCAGTTGGGCATCTTGTGTATCCTGCTTTAGGTCTAGTACCGCACATTGGTAAAACTTAAAGTAAAAGGATAAACCCATGAAAATTGAAGCCCGCCTTGCTAATCTTGGCGTGAAACTGCCTGTTGCGCCAGCCCCCGCAGCTAATTATGTACCATTTGTTCAAGTAGGTGATATTGTTTACATCTCTGGCCAGATATCAAGCAGTACAGATGGACTGATTATTGGTAAGCTGGGGGACAATATGGATGTTGAAAGTGGTGCTGCAGCGGCTAGGTCATGCGCTATTAGCCTTCTTTCTCAAGTCAAAGTGGCCTGTGGTGGTGATATCGAACGGTTGGTCCGCGTCGTGAAACTTACAGGCTTTGTTAATTCGACAGCAGATTTCCAAGATCAACCCAAGGTTATAAATGGTGCTTCAGATTTTCTTGTTGAGGCGCTGGGCGTCGTAGGCCGACATAGTCGTTCAGCAGTTTCAGCAGCTGCTTTGCCTTTTGGTGTTGCAGTCGAAATTGAAGGCATTTTTCAAATAAAATGACTAATCACTGGACTTTTTGTCTGCATTTTCTAACCGATGTTGGTTTTTTGATGAACGTTGAATGTTAGCTGCGTATTATATGAACCTCTTTTGCTCCGATGTACGAATTAATATATTTTTTTCCATTTAGTTAAATAATTGAAAAGCGTGTTTGGTTAGGAAGCAACACTGTTTTTTGAAAGTGAAATTACAAATATTGATGGTTGATTTGCTCATACGACACCACACATTAAATCAAGAATTAAGAATTAAGAGGTAAGGCTGCGGCATCGAACAAGAAATCCAAATTACAATATTGCAAAGTTTAAACGAAATTGACGCTGTCACATGGGATGCGTGCGCATGTCCTGAAGCGGTAAGTGGTGCTCGCCCCAATGATCCGTTTACAACGCATCGATTTTTAAAGGCTTTGGAGGACAGTAATTCGGTTGGACAGGGCACTGGATGGCACCCGCAATACCTACAAGCTAGCCTAGGTGAGAAAACAATCGGTGTGGCCCCGATGTATGCAAAGGGTCATAGTCAAGGCGAATTCATATTTGATCATAATTGGGCGCACGCCTATGAGCAGGCAGGTGGCCGATATTACCCTAAATTACAAATTGCAGTGCCACATACGCCGGCTACAGGACGGCGATTTTTGATACATCCAGACTTTGAAGAAGTCGGTTTGTCTGCTCTCATTCAGGGCGCAGTTCAATTAGGCAGAAATAATAATCTCAGTTCTTTACATGTCACTTTTTGTTCTGAACAAGAACGGGATTTGGGAGTATCTTTAGGACTAATGCCGCGTACCACGCAGCAATTCCATTGGTTCAATAAAGGGTATCGTTCGTTTGATGATTTTCTTCAAACGCTTAGTAGCCGGAAACGAAAAAATATTCGTAATGAGCGTGTGCGAGCGCAAAACTTTGGTGGCTCAATTAAGACATTTACTGGGAGTGACCTGACATCTGAACATTGGGATGCATTCTGGGACTTTTATCAGGATACAGGTGCACGAAAATGGGGTACTCCCTATTTAACGCGGCGCTTTTTTGACATAGCACAAGAGACTTTACGTGAAGACATAGTTCTAGTTTTGGCGGAACGAAATGGTCGTTATGTGGCAGGTGCACTCAATTTTTTTGGTGCGAACGCACTGTATGGTAGATATTGGGGTTGCATTGAGCACCACCCATATTTGCATTTTGAGTTGTGTTATTATCAGGCAATCGACATAGCAATTACAAATGATTTTGAGCGGGTAGAAGCCGGTGCACAAGGTGAACACAAATTAGCGCGCGGATACTTACCTACGCAAACGCACAGCCTTCATTGGGTTAAGGATAAGGGTTTTGAAAATGCTATCTCTTGCTATTTGGATGCGGAGCGTGAAGCTATTGAAGAAGAGATAGAAGTTATGACGGACTTCGGTCCATTTAAACGTGTTCAGGTTGAGGAGCAGGAATGACAAAGATATTAGATTATCAGACGAGAAACGCTTGTCTTAATCCATTATTAAAAAATAATTGGGCTATAATTGAAGGTCGTGATGCGATCCGTAAGACGTATGTATTCGAGGACTTTGTAGAAGCATTCGGGTGGATGACCCGCGTTGCGATTTGGGCGGAAAAGTGGAACCATCATCCAGAATGGGAAAATGTGTACAAAACTGTTACAGTAATACTTACAACGCATGACGTGTCTGGCTTAAGTCCTTTGGATGTAAAACTGGCTAAGAAAATGGACTCACTGGCGAACGAATAGAAAATTTTTATTTAAATAAAATCTAAGCTGTTCGACTAGCTTAAACGAACGGATGACAGAATATATACAAAGGTATTTTGATGTTATAAATAGCTGCTATTATATCGATGCGAGCAACCCTTCGCCTGCCGATACTTTGCATATTCCTGGATTTTCATCTTCCTGAAGCAGGGTCACAACACCATTTTCCACGATCATCGCGTAGCGTTTTGAGCGTGCTATTAGTCCTGCGGAGCTAGCCGTGAAATCCATACCTATTGCAGTTGTAAATTTACTTTCTGCATCACTTAGCATTGTAATACCAGCTTCTGTGGCACCAGTGGCTTCACCCCACGCTTTCATGATAAATGGATCATTGACAGATACGCAAATAATTTCCTCAACACCTTTCGCGTTAAATTGATCTTTGGTGCGAATGAAGCTAGGCACATGAGCTGAATGGCATGTTGCTGTAAATGCACCAACCACAGCAAAAATGACAATTTTACGCCCTTTAGTTTTTTCGGATAGCAGCACAGGGTCTGGCCCGTTTGCACCCATTTGGATTAATGTAACATCTGGCAGTGCGCTACCTTGAGTAATTGTCATAACATCGGCCCTAATCGGAATTGTGTTACTTTTTTTTTGCAGTATAGGCTACTGATCGCTATTGAGCGAGAGGCAAAGGTAAAAAATGAAGCATGTGGTGGTGATTGGAGCCGGGCAAGCAGGTGCGTCTTGTGTAGCAAGGCTCCGCAGCTCTGGGTTTGAAGGTAGCGTTACTATGATTGGGTCTGAACCTGTCCCACCATATCAGCGTCCACCTCTTTCGAAGGGTTATTTACTGGGTGAAATAACTCCTCAACGTTTATTTCTGCGGCCTGAGGCATTTTATGCAGATAATAATATTGAATTGCGCCTTTCAGCCGCGGTGACTGATATTGATGTGATTGCCAAGACGGTCGTAGCTGAATCTGAAACTCTCTGCTATGATGAACTAGTTTTTGCAACGGGATCTCTGCCGCATAGGTTGCCAGCTACTATTGGTGGAAATCTGAGTGGTGTTTTTACTTTGCGTAATCTTTCTGATGTTGACGCGGCGGCACCATATTTTACTGAAAAGTCACACGTTTTAATTGTGGGAGGCGGCTATATTGGGCTGGAAGTTGCTGCGGTCGCGGCAAAGCGGGGCTTAAGAGTCACTTTGGTTGAAAAGGCTGACCGAATTTTAAAACGAGTTGCTGCGCTTGAGACCAGTAATTACTTCCGCGACTTGCATGCCAGTCATGGTGTGGATATCCGCGAGGATACTGGTTTAACCCGTCTGGTTGGTAATAATGCAGTAAATATGGTTGAACTGTCAGATGGAAGTAGCCTTGCTGTAGATTGTGTAATTGTTGGCGTTGGTGTCGCTCCAAGTACTTCTCTCGCATGTGAAGCTGGAATTGAGATCGACAATGGTATTAAGGTAGACTCATTGGGCCGCACATCTGTTCAAGACGTTTGGGCAGCCGGAGATTGTGCTTCCTTCCCTCATCACGGCAGACTTATTCGCTTGGAAAGTGTTCCGAATGCGATTGAGCAATCGGAGTGCGTCGCGGATAATATTTTGGGTGCTAATAAAGATTATTTGGCGAAGCCATGGTTTTGGTCAGATCAATATGACGTCAAATTACAAATTGCCGGATTAATTGACGGTTATGACAGGGTGGTAACTCGTGGTAATGGTACATCCAAGTCTTTTTGGTATTATCGAGAGGAAGATCTTTTATCAGTAAATGCAGCTAATGATCCGCGGGCTTACATGGTTGGAAAACGTTTGATTGAAGCTGGAAAATCTGCTGATCCATTGATTGTACGTGATACTGATGCAGACCTGAAAGTGTTGCTCAGATGAGGATTATTGCGGGGCGTTGGCGCGGTATACGACTCGTAAATGTGGGGGAAGGTGACACGGCAGCACACTTGCGGCCAACGCCTGATAGGGTGCGTGAGAGCTTGTTTTCAAAGCTAAATCATATGAGAGTTTTAGATGGAGCGCTTGTATTGGATTTATTTGCTGGAACAGGTGCGTTGGGATTAGAAGCCTTATCTCGCGGTGCGGCCAGTGCTGTTTTTGTAGAGAACGGTCGGGTTGGGCAGCGCTTGATTTCTGAAAATATTTCCAAGTTAAGGGCTGAATGCCAAACTCAAATAATACGAAAAGATGCTACTTGCCTCGAAAACTGGGCGCAGGATTTTTTTGATTTAGTGTTTCTAGATCCGCCTTATGGAAAATTAATGGGACAGGCTGCGCTAGAAGCAGTACGCTCCCAGTTAAAGCCTGGCGCAGTCATCGTATGGGAGGAAAATACTTTTATGTTACCGCCCAAAGGCTTCTTAATATGTGATCAGCGACGCTTTGGTGAGACTTATATGACTTTTTTGGAATTGGATAATTAGAACCAAATGCATTAAATCATGCATAGAAGTAGATGGGCTCCATATAATAGACCAATGACTTAGGTGTAAGTCGGATGAAATTTGCCGTCAGGAGAAAGAGTGAATATTTTAACTCCTTCTTCGGTGACACCTACGGAATGCTCAAATTGAGCTGATAGAGATTTGTCGCGAGTAACTGCCGTCCATTCATCGGCTAATGTTTTAGTTTCTGGACGTCCTAAATTTACCATGGGTTCAATTGTAAAAAACATGCCAGGTTTCAGCACAGGCCCAGTGCCAGGGCGTCCATAATGTAGGACATTCGGTGGTGCGTGAAAAACTCGCCCTAATCCGTGCCCACAGAAATCACGCACTACGGACATTCGATGACTTTCAACAAAATTTTGAATTGCGTGCCCTATGTCGCCAAAAGTATTTCCAGGCTTAACCGATTCAATCCCTAACATTAATGCGTCATGCGTAACTTCAATGAGGCGTTCTGGCTTTCGGGCTAGTTTACCGGCGACATACATTCGACTAGTATCACCGAACCATCCGTTAACAATAACCGTAACATCTATGTTAAGGATATCTCCATTTTTGAGCGTTTTGTCACTTGGAATCCCGTGGCAGACAACATGATTTACGCTTATACAGCTTGCATGTTTATAACCTTTATAGCCGATCGTAGCTGATTTAGCTCCAGCGTCCTCTACCATTTCTGTAATAGCTTGATCGATTGCTCCTGTTGTTTGTCCAACAAAAATATGAGCTGAAACTGCGTCTAATATTCTAGCGGCTAGCTGTCCTGCCGCAAGCATGCCGACGAAGTCTTCATTGTCGTAAAGACGTATACCGTCCTTGGTCAGACGACCGCGATTTTCATGGTTCAAAGCCAGCTCCATCGTTGAATATAATTTTTCTATGTTTCGCTATGCTGCTACGACAAGAGGTATTGACTACTATATAGTAATCGCTACTGGCGCATTGATTGTGACTCCGGTCTTGTTGATATTGGTGTCGTAACAAAGGGTTTCTACTCCCATAGCAGCTGCGTGAATATGGGCGTTGGTGTATGTTGGATCAATGTCTGAAGCTAGTGAAAACTGTGTACAGTCTGTCCTTTGTATCAAATAAAATATAATGGCCCGATGTCCATTTTGCACAACTTTAGTGAGTTCCTCAAGATGCTTGGCGCCTCTCGTGGTAACACTATCTGGGAATTCGGCTCGTCCTGAAAGACGCGATAATGTTACTGATTTTACTTCGATATAACATCCTATTTGTGAGCCTTCGCTATACAACAAAAAGTCTATTCGGCTATTTCGTCCATACCTTTGTTCAGGATGTATTTTGTTATAATGTGACAGCGATTTAATTTTTCCAGTTTTAAGTGCTGTAAGTAATACTTTATTTGGCAAGCTGGTATCTACACCCACAAAATTACCATCATTATATTCAATCAACCGCCATCCGTATTTCAATTTCTTTCGGGGATCATCATTTGGTTCTAACCAAATTTTCATACCGGGTTGGGCAAGGTCCATCATAGAGCCAGGATTGGGACAATGTGCAGTGACTTCTTGTCCGTTCACAAGTCGGCAGTCTGCTAGGAAACGCTTGTAGCGTCGGATGAGTCTCGCTGGAATAAGTTTGGTTTGAAAGCGCATATAACTCAGTCTATACTCTATGATTGTACCGCTCAAGGAGATCTGAGAATGTCGAACCCCACAGCAGCAATGCTGGTCATTGGCGACGAAATTCTTTCGGGCCGCACGCGCGATGCTAATATGCACTATCTCGCAGGCCAACTGGCTGACCAGGGTATAAATTTTTGCGAAGTGCGCGTTGTAAGAGACGATTCTGATGCAATAATTTCAGCTGTTAAATCGCTTTCAACTAGTTATGATAATGTCTTTACGTCAGGTGGAATAGGACCAACCCATGACGATATTACAGCCGATTGTATAGCGACGGCGTTTGGTGTGAAAATTAATGTGCGCGATGACGCGCGTGAACTTTTGGCAAAACACTATGCTGATACAGGACGTGAGCTTAATGAAGCACGTCTTAGGATGGCGCGTATCCCTGACTCGGCTAAATTAATTGATAATCCGGTGTCCGTTGCGCCGGGATTTACACTGGGTAATGTTCACGTCATGGCGGGAGTACCATCTGTTTTTAAGGCGATGGTTGCGACAGTTTTGCCAACATTGACTGGAGGAGCTCCATTGTTGTCCGTCACTTTGCGCATTGAACTTGGTGAAGGGGATATTGCAAAGCCCTTAGGTATATTGGCCTCTTCATTCTCAAATCTTAGTTTTGGGTCTTATCCGTTTCAACAAGACGGTCGGCATGGATCCAACGTGGTCATAAGGGGGACTGACAGTATGGAGATCAATGCTGCCTATTCTGCGCTTGAAGCGCTGTTTCCTACATGATCTCATCTTTGAGTTTTCATGCAGCTCTCGATAGAACATGGCCGCCCGCTGAATTCCATGTTGTTGGCCCTTGGGTTTTGCGAAAGGGAAATGGAGGGGGCAAAAGAGTTAGTGCTGCAACAGCCAATTTTATGGCTAGTGTTGATGATATTCCTTTGGCTGTTCACACGATGCAGAAGCTCGGACAACAACCGCTTTTTATGATTCAATCAAAAGACAGCATGTTAGATTCTGCTTTGGATAAGCAAAATTATAAAATTGTTGACCCGGTAAACGTTTACATCAAACGAGTTTCTGAATTAACCGAAGTGCCAATTCCTCATGTGACGGCTTTTACAATATGGGAGCCTTTGGCAATTATGGTGGAAATTTGGGCAAAAGGTGGTATCGGTTCTGAACGATTGCAGGTAATGCACCGTGCTGCAGTAAAAACCGGCATTCTGGCACGCTGGAACCAAAAACCTGCAGGCTCTGCCTTTGTCGCAATCCATAACAAGATTGCTATGGTCCACGCAGTTGAAGTTTTGCCTGAACAGCGCAGACAAGGCGTTGCAGGGTGGATTATGCGGCGTGCGGCCGTCTGGTCTAAAGAAAACTGTGCTGAGAAAATGGTAGTTTTGTGTACCCAAAAAAATATTGCTGCTAACACATTCTATCAGGGTTTAGGATTTCGTAAGCTCTGTAGCTATCATTACCGGCAAAGTCTGGAGAACAAATGACTAATCAACCTACTGCCTTAGATTTACCGAAGGTAGATCCGCTGCCTGCTCAGACCCAAAAATATTTTGACATTTGTAATGAGAAGTTGGGAATGATTCCCAATGTTCTTCAGGCGCATGCTTTTGACATAAAAAAACTCGATGCTTTCACGGCTTTATATAATGATCTTATGTTGGCGGAAAGTGGTTTGACAAAGCTTGAACGTGAAATGATTGCAGTTGTCGTAAGTGCGACAAATTCATGTTTTTATTGTCTAACGGCGCACGGCGCAGCTGTACGGCAATTATCTGGTGATCCTGTCTTAGGTGAGCAGTTGGTTATGAATTGGCGAATTGCAAACGTGACAGATCAACAAAGTGCCATGTTACATTTTGCTGAAAAAGTTACCCTGTCATCATCCAAAATAGAAGAAAGTGACCGACAAGACTTACGGAATAACGGCTTAAGCGATCGCGACATTTGGGATGTAATAAACGTAACTGCATTTTTTAACATGTCTAATCGAGTGGCTAGTGCTACAGCCATGCAACCGAACGCTGAATATCATTCACAGGCTCGCGGTTAATGAGAGGTGGGTTTTTGTATTGGTTGGGAGTTTCGCTGTGCCTCACGGTACTGCCTGCTTATAGTTTACAGCTAGAATTACCAAACAATGCAAGAGAAACAGTGGCTCGTGACAATCAACTGGATCGGGTTCAAATACCAGTAAGCCCATTTTTTGAAGGTGCACTTGTCACACGTGAGATTGAGGGTAATGTCTCTCGCCGCGCGTATAAATTTAATTCTTTGGGGGTTACACCGTTACAGATATTAGCCCCACTTCGAAAACAGATTCAAGATTTTGGTTTTAAAGTAGTACTTGACTGTAACCAGATCACTTGCGGTGGGTATGACTTCCGCTTTGCGATTGAGGTACTTCCTGCTCCGGACATGTATGTAAATATCCGAGCGTTCCACTTTCTTACGGGGTTAGATCTTGCTGGTGAAAGTGCCATCACTGTTTTGGTAAGTTCTACCGAGGACACAATGTATATTCAAATCATTCAAGCGGGTTTGATCGATGGTGCTTTTGTTTCAATGAAACCAGCTGTTGGCTTTGGTGAGCTAGGCCCTGAGCTTTTACCAGAGGTTTTGGAATCTTCAGCAACGCGTTTACAGAAGTATGGTTTCGTTATCTTGAACGATATTGATTTTGCTGCTGGCAAAACGAATCTTAAAAAACAGCCATCCGTTTCATTAGTTGAGATTTCAAAATTTTTAATAGCACGCCCTAATTTGCGGGTTATTGTCGTCGGACACACGGATACTGTTGGAAGTCTCGAAACTAATATTGTAATTTCCCGTGAGCGCGCTCGCTCTGTGCGTGCAAGGCTTATTGAGAAACATGGTGTACCATCCGGCAAGATAACTGCAGAGGGTGTGGGCTATCTATCCCCCCGCGCTTCGAACCTTACAGAGCGTGGGCGCGAGATGAATCGTCGTGTCGAGGTCATCTTAATTTCTGAAGACGAGTGAGCGCTTTGGGTTAAATTTTAATATTCTCATCACTATAGTAGCGTAGCGCCATCCAAATCGTATTTCAAGATTTTGAAAGCTAGTCGGGTACCTTGATCAATTGCCCGTTTCGCATCTAGTTGCAGTTGCAATACCCGCTCCATCTATTAAGCAGTGTTTAATTTTTTTTCACCAAGTGCCCTAGAAAGTGCGCGTTTAGGCACTTGTTCTTAATCGTTTTTGAGGGGTGTTATTCTGTATTATCAAGACTAAGTATAATATAAGTATTATTTTGTTTAAACGGAAAATTTTCGTAATGGCTCCAGAGGATATTTTAAAACTACCCTACCGACGTAATGTTGGTGTTATGGTAGTAAATTCCGATGGAAATGTCTGGGTGGGTCAGCGTGCAGATCGTTATCAAGATGCGTGGCAGATGCCACAAGGTGGTGTAGATAGTGGTGAGGATGTACGCATGACCGCCTTGCGTGAATTGGAAGAAGAAACAGGAATTGTGCCGGAACTCGTTAAAATTGTTGCTGAAATGGAGGGTTGGATTCCTTACGAATTACCACATGATTTAGTACCTAAATTGTGGAACGGTAAGTATCGTGGTCAAGAACAAAAGTGGTTCTTACTTCGTTTCTTAGGAGAGGATGCTCAGATTAATATCAAGACACTAGAGCCTGAGTTTGTAGCATGGAAGTGGATAAACCCGACTGAACTGCCTGAGGTAATAGTACCGTTTAAGAGGCATATTTACGAGCGAGTGTTGACTACTTTCGAGCAGTATTTGTGAGATGTGAAACACCATATAGAATTGGGATTAAATTTAAATTATGATCTCAGTTATTCTATTTAAAATAAATCTTTTTATTAATTTTGATATTTGTAGCGGCTATTAAATAGCATCTAAAGATCAAAGATTGGCACATGCTTCCCTAGAGAGCGGTCATAGCCGTGCTGTAATCGTGGATCATCTGCTATTTCAATTTTCTGTGCAATCGGGACAAAACCGGATTGGAGATAAAATGGCAAAGCTTTTGGACTATCCAATGTACAGGTATGCAGGTGGAAGCGAGTAATTCCTTCTGCCCATGCTTTGTGAATGGCAATATTCATTAAATACAGGCCTGCACCAGAACCTATCAACTCTGCTGCTAGACCAAAATAAGCAAGCTCACACGTACCATCTACGCGGAAGTCGAGTTCTAACAATCCACCATCTTCATTTCCCTGCCGCAGTGTATACACGTGAATCATGGGGTTTTGTAGAAGTGCATCCAATTCTGAATCACTCAAAATTTCGCGTGCGAACCAGAGCCATTCCTCACCAATTTTACGAAACAAGTTACGATACCAAAGTCGATCCGGATTGGTCACACGGGTTAGGGTCCAACCAGACGGTGCAGAGACGGGCTGGGTTGTTGGTTTTTTAGTCATCTCAAGAATAGTAACTACTGTTGCAACTTTACCCAAAGGCACATCATGATAGCCATCGCTAAGCATTATTCTAGCCTTGCTCTTGCAAACTCTCTGCGCATGTCATTGGCTGGTCGTGGTCCAATGTGGCTGATCACTTCTGCGGCGCATAGGTTACCCATTTTGCCACAAGTCTCCAGATCACGTCCCGTGACCATTCCATAGATAAAACCGGCGGCAAATTGATCACCCGCACCTGTTGCATCAACGGGAGTTATCTTGTTGACAGGGATATCGTGACGTTCTCCATTACTCATGATTGTGACACCATCGCCGGATCGGGTGCAGACCATTAGTTTTATCATATCTGCTGTTTTAGACATCGCAGCCTCAAGATCATTAGTTTCATAAAGTGATTTAATTTCATGTTCGTTGCCGATGACGAAATCAAGATCATTTTTGATCATTTCGATGAAATCATTGCGGTGGCGATTAACGCAGAACGGGTCTGAAATAGCAATTCCGGCTCTGCCACCTGCGGTACGTGTCATTCTGGAAGCTTGACGAAAGGCCTCTTTGCCTTGATCTTTGTCGAACAAATAGCCCTCTAGAAAAATCATTTCTGATGCGGTTGCGACCTTCTCAGGTATGTCTCGTGGACCAAGTTCAGTAGAGATCCCCAAATATGTATTCATTGAACGTTCGCCATCTGGGGTTACGAAAATCATGCTACGAGAAGTCGGTAGGTCGCCGTTGGGTATTGGTGCGTTTACAAAATCTGTTCCACTTTCCTGCATTGCCTTCGCGTAAAACTGGCCCAGCGCATCGTCATGCACGCGGCCGATGAATGCGGTTGGTAATCCTAATGCGCCAACCCCAGAAATTGTGTTGGCAACTGATCCGCCAGGGGTTTGCAAGCGATCAGACATAGCTGCGTACAGATTTTCACCACGATCCCGCTCAATTAATTGCATGATGCCTTTTTCTATACCCATGAGATCGAGAAATGAGTCATCTGCGTGAGAAATTATATCGACAACGGCGTTCCCGATACCAGACAATTTATACTTGGTCATTCAGTTTTATCCTTAAATTGACATAGATCGCGAATGATACAGGTATTGCAGAGTGGTTTTCGTGCTTTACAGTGATACCGTCCATGTAGAATCATCCAGTGGTGAGCATATAATTGGAAATCAGAGGGAATATGGTCTTCAATGGCGCGCTCAACGGTTTCGACAGTTTTCCCTGGGGCTATACCTGTTCGGTTGCCTAGGCGAAAAATGTGTGTGTCGACCGCTTGTGCAGGATAACTCCACCACATGTTGAGCACTACATTAGCCGTTTTGCGACCAACACCTGGCAGGGATTGTAGCGCTGCGCGCGAATTGGGAACGACACCATTGTAATCATCCACCAGAATCTGACTCAGCTTGATAATATTTTTGGCTTTTTGGCGAAAAAGTCCAATAGTTTGAATGTGTTTTGTAAGATTTTCCAGCCCTAGATTTAGCATTTTTTGGGGTGTATCTGCAACTTTGAATAAATGGCGAGTGGCTTTGTTGACGCCAGCGTCAGTGGCTTGCGCTGATAGTGCAACTGCAACAGTTAATGTGTATACATTAACGTGGTTCAGTTCGCCTTTTGGTTCAGGATCAGCCACCTGAAACCGCTCAAAAATTTCGCGAATCTTATGATAATCTAGCTGCTTAGACATTGGAATTGGTATGGGTAAATTTTCCCCTATGAGCAAGTAGCAAGGAAAGTTTTTCTGTAATTTCAATATCAGAAATCGATTATAGAATAACCAGTAACGTCACAACGCCGATCAGGCTTTTAGTGTCGAACTAGATGCCATTCCTGCAGTGTGGTTAGGCGGACCAGTTTTTTGTCGCCTTTAATTAAGAAACGGGTCGTAATGTGACGTCGTGTTGTTTATTTGTTTTATTATGCTCAGCAAAAGACTTTCTTTAGATAGCCCAAACTACCACTATGATGTGATGCGTAGAGCAATAGACTTAATTGATGGGCTAGACAGTTCTGTATCATTAGAGACATTGGCAGCTGAAATGAGGATGAGTTCGGCTCATTTCCAACGCATTTTTTCGCGCTGGGTTGGTGTTTCGCCAAAACGTTATCAACAATATCTATTATTGGGCCACGCGAAGGTTCTACTACTGGAGCGGTTTACAACACTTGATACTGCGTTTGCCACGGGTCTCAGTGGCTCCGGGCGGTTACACGATTTGTTTATGAAGTGGGAGGCGATGAGCCCAGGAGATTACGCCAAACAGGGTTTAAATCTCAATATTTATTGGGGTTTATTTGACAGCCGCTTTGGACCAGTTTTAGTCATGGGTACGGATAAAGGTATATGTGGTTTGGGTTTCACTGAGGAAATGGGCATGCAATGGGTAATGCAAGACCTTGTTGGACGCTGGCCTAAGGCAGATTTTGTAGAAGACCCGTTCCGTTTGCAAAAATGGGTAAAGCCGATCTTTAGTAATGGAGGTTTAGACACAAAAGCTCCACCAATTCATCTCATGGGAGCGCCATTTCAGATCAAAGTTTGGGAGGCTTTAATGCAAATACCGTCAGGTTATGTTACCAACTACTCTGCGATTGCAGCCAGTATTGATAATCCAAAAGCAGTACGGGCTGTTGGCACAGCAGTTGGGCGCAACCCAGTCGCTTCGCTGATACCATGTCATCGGGTATTGCGAAAATCTGGCGGCTTAGGTGGGTATCACTGGGGCTTATCAACTAAACGGCTCCTGTTAGCGTACGAGAGTGCGCGATTTGAAGCCTGAATTGGGTCTTAATCGCGCTCTAAGGTGCGCAGGATGTCGCTTAAGTAAATTTACCTCTATCGCATTCTGATAGGTAAGCCTATCAAATGAAATGGAAATATGATCACTTCAAGAATGCTAACTATCGCAGGCAGTAGGATATAATAATGATAAAAAATTCTCTCACTTTAGTACTGGGCGCTGTAATAGCACTAGGTGCGTGTACAAACCCAGATTCGATTGGTGGTGCCAATGATCCAAATAGGAATGCTAATCGAGGCGCATTGATAGGGGCGGCATCTGGTGCTGCATTAGGCGCACTAGTAGCTGGTAATAGCACGAAGGGTGCCGTTCTAGGCGCCGTTGTGGGCGGTGTAGCTGGCGTCGGGATAGGCTACAACCTCGATAAGCAAGAAGCAGAGTTGCGCCGTGACTTAGGAAATGACCGAGTCCAAATTACTAATACGGGTGACCGTTTGATCGTAACTTTGCCAGAGGAAATTTTATTCGACGTAGATAGCAATGTTGTGAAGCCTAGTCTTCAAAGTGATTTAGCTGTTTTGGCGAGCAGCATGAAATCTTATCCAGAGTCTACCATTCAAGTTGCAGGCCATACCGATAGTGACGGTGATGCTATGTATAATCAGGGGCTCAGTGAGAGACGCGCCAGCGCAGTTGCAAATGTTTTGATTAGAAATGGCGTTTCATCAAATCGTGTTCAAGCTTTTGGTCAAGGTGAAAACCAACCTATAGCTAGTAATTTGACACCGGAGGGTAAAGCGCAGAACCGTCGAGTGAATATAGTGATTTTGCCCAGCGCTTAAC
>CAJQRC010000063.1 GCA_905480645.1 uncultured Tateyamaria sp. | reverse complement strand
AGGCCGTTGCGCTTGAGGATACGGTATACGCCAGCGTCTGAGATTTTGATGCCGTGATAACGCGCCAAATACCAGACGATCCTGATTGGCCCGAGGTGATACTTGCGACGCAGATACAGAACCTTCTAGACAATCTCAGTTGGTGTTTGATTGGCAGGATTCCTGGGGATTGATTTGGCATTCTTCAACCCAGCTTCGCCATGCTTTTGATAGACATCCCTCCATCCCAAATCAGGGAAATTACAGGAAGTCTCCCGAGAGCCCGTACATATCTACAAGCGGCGAAGAATTATGACGCGATGACAACAGCAATAATCTTGACATCGAAATTCCACTAATAATTTTTACTTACCTAAAGCATGTCTCGCTTCTAATTGGTTAGGATCACACAGAGAAACTCTCTTATCTTGTTGGGACCCACAAGTTCTCACAGGAGACGCTACAGTAATTTTAAAGTTATTGTGGGCATTTTGTGTATTCTTGGCCGGTATCAATATGTTGAAAAGTATCTGTTCCTGAAAATGCAACCGTCATTTTTTCAACATATTCCTCACCTTCTTCGAAACAAGACATTTCGATGTGGATATATAATGGGTTTATCAAGGAACCACTTTGATCTTTTATATCGCATGACTTAGTTGCAAAAGTTATGGAAGTTTCATCAAAATAAACGCTGTCAGTTTCATACTCCGTGACGCTACAGTCATTTGGATCAGCACTCCACTTACCAACAGGGAGTGAATGCTGTCCTAGTGCCTGCTGGCCGACAATTAATGCTGAAATGAAAGCCACGAAAACTCCAAAACGATTGCTTGAAAAATACATAATTTACCCCCAATCTGTTATGATAAAAAACATAGTCTCACTACGATATCAAGATTAAATTACCACGAGAATGTAAATTACCAACGTGCCTGTCATCAGCGCTTGTTGGACAGATTTGAGGATTTGATCTAGGAGGTTTAGTAAATACTGTTTTCCTGCCTACGGATTGATTTAACATCTCATAAAAGTCAAAATTAGCCCAAAGTTCGTCGCATACCAAGTGGCGTCACCTTCTGTGGGCAGCTTTTGATCAAATTTATAGCCGCACATACTGTTTTTCAGATAACGAACATGAAAGCAGCAGTTTCGTCAAAATGATCACTCTTTGGACGAACATCACATGCGTAACTTCTGGTGAAATGCACTTTTACCCCCAAAAAGGAGGCCAATTAACTGCTTAAATGCCAGAAAGTGATTAGGGTAATATTTGGGATCAAAAGCAAAAAATATTAAATAAGCATTTAATTTGTATGCCTTTACTTAAATTTATGGTGCGGCCGGCGAGACTCGAACTCGCACGAGTGTTACCTCACAGCGACCTCAACGCTGCGCGTCTACCAATTCCGCCACGGCCGCATGCCCCAACTCTTTTTGGATCTTTAGCGATGAAAGTCCCTGATGCCAATAGGCGTTTACAAGAAAATTCGAGCGTTAAAAATATCTAAAGCATTTTTAACGCTCAAAATTATTATTGAATATTCTACTCGCTTACGATGCCAAAAGCTGGAAGGGATGCCGCTTGTGGTTGCGTGTTTGCCGGAGCAATACTTCCCGTACTAATACCCAGCGACATGGAAGCTTTACGCAACAGTTCCGTACGCTCAGGTTGCCCAGGTGCAAAAACAGCAGGTGAACCTGCGTCCAACGCGCTTAAGGCATCCGCATACCAAAAACGAGCAGCATCAATTTGTCTTGTAGTGCCAAAACCTTGCGCCAAATGGTGCCCTATCAATTCAGCATAAACGCGATCGCCAGTAGCATAGAGAAGTAAAGCAGATCCCAGAGCAACATTCATATCATCAATACGGTATCCAACACCCAAACAAATTTGAGCTGTAACCTGTAGTTGTGACAGCGGCATACCTGTAGACGGTAAAAATGCCACAACATCTTGTGTAACAGAAGCTAAAGGCTTCACAGGTAAAGATGCCACAAATGGCTGCATAACTGGTCCAAACTGCTTGCACTGTTCAACAACTTGATCCGACGTTACAGCCTGAACTTTTGTTATCAGGTTTTCACTATTCGATATCGCATAGGTTCGCGCCAAACAAAACTGCTCGTTAAGCGCGGCATTCGGATCTGTCATTGTAGCAGCAGTTTTAAAACCGCCATTAGTATTGGTGATTAAAGAGATCATGTTGCAATGGGCAGTTAAAGACGGACCTGATCCATTATCTAAGAAATTAGGCAACGCTGAAGTTGACGTCACTTCGGGCTCTACTGCCGCCGGAGCCGGTGCAGCAGCCACAGTCACATTGGCAGCAGGAGCAGTTGTTGTTCCAGCCATTTCAGAACGATACAACTTTAGAAGTCCGCGGGTACCATCAGGATGTTGGGCCGCTTGTTGCGTTGTACTGTAGCCGCCAGCCTGCGCTCGATTGAAAGATGAAAATAAAAGGGTTTGCTCAAATGGAGTTAATTGGCCAGTGATCGGGTAGCCAAGATACGCTTGGTAGGAGGAAACAGCATTACGTGACCGACGACCTAACTGCCCATCAACCTTTCCAGCATCAAATCCAAAATAATTAAGTGATGCTTGTATCTGGCGACCTTCGTTAGTCGCCGGAACACTGGGTTTGACAGAGCGCTGCGTCGTGCTTTGTCTTGTTGCCGCTGCTTTTTTACGTTGATTTTCTTTGGTAATAGCGTGACCAACAAGACCACCAATTAAAGCTCCTGCGGCGAAAGCTCCCGCCTTGTCTGCTTGCGCCCTGTCAACAGGCATAAATGAAAGTGATAACACCACCGTTGAGGCTGTAATGATCTTGGAAACCATGATTTAACTCCTTATTAGAAAATAAAATAAGCTGTTTGTTTACTATTTGCCAAGTTTTTAATGTAAATATTTATAAGAGGCGAAAACATGCTGATAAATTCATATTTGAAAAATCGTTTTTGCGAGCAAAGAGAAACTGCCGAAACAAACACCTCAGGTAAACTGCTACTTCACCGTTATAAAATGCTAAATGATAAATCCAAGTTAAAGAAATCCAATGGTTGAATGGATAACCACGCCTGGCATGACAGATTATCGCGAGGCAGAGGCATGGATGGATGCTCGCGCCACAGCAATCGCTGCAGGACAGGCCGATGAGTGTGTTTGGTTGCTCGAACATCCCGCGCTTTATACCGCCGGCACCTCGGCTAAAATTGCTGATCTAAAAGAACCTGACAAGTTTAAGGTTTATCAAACGCGGCGTGGAGGACAATATACATATCACGGTCCTGGCCAGCGCATTGCATATACTATGCTGAACGTTGGCGAACGAGGGCATGATGTGAGAAAATTCATATTATCTTTAGAGAAATGGGTAATTGCGACATTGGAAAATTTCAATGTGCAAGGCGTAATACGTGAAGACCGCGTCGGGGTCTGGGTAACACGTCCGGAACGACCATGTTTACCGAATGGTAAGATCCCTGAGGATAAAATTGCGGCAATCGGCATTCGATTACGAAAATGGGTAAGCTTCCACGGACTTTCTATAAATGTTGAACCTGATTTAAGTCATTTTGATGGTATTGTGCCCTGCGGAATCCAAGGCCATGGTGTAACAAGCCTTGTTGATTTGGGCCTACCAGTTACAATGAATGACTTGGATGTAGCACTAAAGATTTGTTTTAACGACGTATTCACCAAACCGCAGTAAGCAATGCACGCATATAAACTCTTCAGTTAAATGCATGAAAAATATCAAAAGATTTAAATACAAAATGATTTAAAAAACTTGTCGTAGTAATATTCGAAAAGCAGAAAGTTAATTTTTCGCGGTGGAGGTTACCTGTAACAAGTTTTAACAACCTACGCCTTGGCAGACTTTGTATTATTGCGGCATAGCAAAAACGGTAAACTCAAAATCACACACGCGACAATTCATCCCGCAAAAGATGCTAATCTGCCATTGATGCAGCGGAGCCAAATAGCTAAAACACTTGAGAGAGGTGCAGGCGATTATTTCTTTTGCACGATAAAAATTTTAAAGCAGGAGGCATCGCATGGCCGACGCAGCCATTCACGGACACGATCATGAAGATAATCGCGGATTTTTTACCCGCTGGTTTATGTCTACGAACCATAAAGACATTGGTATATTATATTTAGTCGTATCCGCCTTAGTCGGTTTCGTTTCTGTGGCATTTACCGTTTACATGCGCCTCGAACTTATGGATCCTGGTGTCCAGTATATGTGTATGGAAGGCGCACGGCTAACAGCCGCCGCAGTCGGTGAGTGTACGCCAAACGGACATTTATGGAATGTTCTGATTACAGGGCACGGCATTCTAATGATGTTTTTTGTTGTTATTCCAGCGCTATTTGGTGGTTTTGGAAACTACTTTATGCCACTTCAAATTGGTGCTCCCGATATGGCATTCCCACGAATGAATAACTTGTCCTTTTGGATGTATGTTGCTGGTACCACACTCGCGATTTGTTCGGTTTTGGCGCCTGGGGGCAACGGTCAACTGGGATCAGGCGTAGGATGGGTTCTGTACCCGCCACTGTCCACCAACGAAGCCGGAATGTCTATGGATCTAGCTATTTTCGCGGTACACGTATCCGGCGCAAGCTCAATTCTGGGCGCTATAAACATGATTACGACGTTTCTAAACATGCGCGCTCCAGGAATGTCATTGTTCAAAGTGCCTTTGTTTAGTTGGTCAATTTTCATAACTAGTTGGCTTATTCTTCTGTCATTACCAGTTTTAGCCGGAGCTATCACTATGCTTTTGATGGACAGAAATTTCGGCTTTACGTTTTTTGACCCCGCAGGTGGTGGTGATCCGGTTCTTTATCAACACATTCTTTGGTTCTTTGGTCATCCAGAAGTTTACATTATTATTCTACCAGGTTTCGGCATCATTAGCCACGTAATTGCAACTTTTTCACGTAAACCTATCTTCGGCTATCTGCCGATGGTGTGGGCTATCATAGCAATTGGAGCCTTAGGTTTTGTTGTATGGGCTCACCACATGTATACAGTTGGGATGTCAATTAACCAGCAAGCCTATTTTATGTTGGCAACTATGGTCATTGCCGTCCCCACTGGAGTGAAGGTCTTTAGTTGGATTGCTACCATGTGGGGCGGATCAGTTGAATTGAAAACACCTATGCTTTGGGCATTTGGGTTCCTGTTTTTGTTTACCGTAGGTGGCGTAACAGGCATTGTTCTTAGCCAAGCAGCAGTAGACCGGTATTATCACGACACATATTACGTGGTTGCGCATTTCCACTATGTTATGTCCCTTGGTGCTGTTTTTGCCATCTTTGCCGGTGTTTACTTTTACTTTCCAAAAATGACAGGCCGTATGTATCCTGAATGGGCGGGAAAGTTACACTTTTGGGCGATGTTTATTGGTGCAAATTTGACGTTTTTCCCTCAACACTTTCTAGGCCGTCAAGGGATGCCTCGTCGTTACATCGACTATCCGGAAGCTTTTGCATACTGGAATGTATGGTCATCATGGGGAGCTTTTCTCAGCTTTGCATCGTTCTTATTTTTCTTTGGTATTGTAGCTTGGTCATTACTGCGTGGTGCAAAGTCTACTGAAGCTAACCCTTGGAACGAGTATGCGGACACATTGGAGTGGACACTGCCTAGCCCACCACCAGAGCACACTTTCGAAATCCTGCCAAAGCAGGAAGAGTGGGATAAGCAGCACTCACACTAAATAACCTAGTAGGGGTTCTTATTAAAAAGCTCCGACCTTAGTCGGAGCTTTTATTCTTTATAAAGTTGACTATACTAATGGGTTATTCAGTCACAAAAATACATTTTTTAAGTTAGCGCCTGTGTTGTTCAGTAACGGCCAAAACATTTTAGCAGCTCATAAATGGCTGCCAGAACCCGCGACAACCTGCCAATAGACAGTCCTTTTGGTTCGACTATATCAATAGGTATGCCCTACCAATGGACTAATCACGATAACGCGGACGTGCAAGAGCTACAGCTTTGGCCTCATAACTCTTTATCTAAACACGGCTTTGTCGCTTTTGTGCTAATAACATTTATCTTAATACTCATTCCAGCATTTCCATTGTTGGGAAGCGCAGTTTTATGGGGCTTATTACCATTTCTGTTGCTGGCTGTTTGGGGCATATACTTTGCACTCAAACAAAACCAACAATCTCGTCAGATTTTTGAAAAGTTAACTCTCTCATTAGATGAAACGCACCTAGCGCGGACCGACGCAAATGGAAAAATTAGGGAGTGGGTTTGTAATAGGTATTGGACCCAAGTTACTAAATACGATGATCAGGGTCCACTGCCGCATTATGTTACACTCAAAGGCAAAGGCCGCGAAGTTGAGATTGGTGCATTTCTGACAGAAGAAGAACGAATTGCTGTCTATCATGAGCTATTAGAAGCATTAAGGCGTCAATGATGTGTGACTATGTAATTATTTGAAATGTGGCAAAAGTAATTGAACGAGCAAAATTTTGAAGTTAATTTTTAACCTTAAGGACAACTTGTTTCGCTTTATCACAACGAGTATGTGTCGTTTAATACTTGATAATAAATTAATTACTGATTTTTTTTGAAAATAATATTACTTACGACCTTAGTTAAATGCTATGAGCAAAGGCGTTTTTTAACTAAAGGCCCAACAGAGCCAAAGTCCATCTGTCCAGCATATTTTGCCTTGAGAAGACCCATAACTTTCCCCATATCCCTAATTCCTTCGGCTCTAGCTTCGATAATGGCGTTTTCGACAGCCTTAATGGATGCAGCTTCACCCAATTGTTTTGGTAAAAACTCTTCAATAACTCGAATTTCTTCCAGCTCTCGCTCAGAAAGATCTAATCGGCCGGCCTCTTCGTAAGTTCCTGCACTTTCAACTCGCTGTTTGGTCATTTTTCCAAGGATGGCCAATACTTCATTTTCACTCACACCTGCTTCCTGCCCCGCTGCGCGAGCATCTATATCTTTATCTTTAATCGCAGCATTTATTAATCGCAGTGTCGACAACCGGGCTGCATCTTTATCTTTCATCGCCTGCTTAAGAGCAGTAGAAATCTTAGTACGCAATTCCATTTGAACTCCACCCTATGGGCAATGTGTAAGTTTGCCACGATACGCCAACCCAAAGGTTGAAGCAAGAGCAGATGAAGCTTCTAAGCTGCTGAAATAGTGGTGTTCTATAAATTACTAATCTTCCTTGACCCCACTTAGCTTGGCGCATAGTTTCTGCGCAAATGTCGTCTCTCCTCGCTTCACTGCACTGCACCGCGAAAAGATTTGCCCATGAATACTCTTTCGTCGACCAAACCAACTGCCTGTCTTGCTTTAGCAGACGGAACACTATTTTTTGGGGCTGGCTTTGGCTCTAAGGGCCAAACACAAGCAGAACTTTGCTTCAATACTTCTATGACGGGTTATCAAGAAATCATGACAGATCCCTCATATGCTGGCCAGATTGTAACCTTCACCTTTCCACATATAGGCAATGTAGGCGTAAACCCTGAAGATGATGAAACGGCAGATCCTGTTGCGTCTGGCATGGTTGTAAAGTGGCTACCAACAGATCCATCTAATTGGAGGTCAGCACAAAATTTATCGGACTGGTTGTCTGCACGAGGACGTATCGCAATCGGAGGAGTTGATACACGACGCCTAACCCGTGCAATTCGGCAGTCCGGAGCGCCCCACGCAGCATTAGCCCACGATCCAGACGGAAATATTGATGTAGAATCCTTGCTACAGGCAGCACGCAACTTTGCGGGTCTGGAAGGGATGGATTTGGCAAAAGAAGTAACTTGCGCCCAATCATATCGCTGGAATGAGAAGAGATGGGCTTGGCCTGACGGATACAAACCCTTGACTGAGGCAGCTCACAAGGTTGTCGCAGTTGACTTTGGGGCCAAGCATAACATACTGAGATGCCTTGCATCCGCAGGCTGTGATGTCACAGTTTTACCTGCGACAGCTTCTGCCGATGATATAATGGCCCACTCCCCAGATGGAGTTTTTCTATCAAATGGGCCGGGTGATCCCGCGGCAACTGGAGCATATGCTGTACCAATGATCAAAGACATTTTAAGTGAGGATTTTCCTATATTTGGAATTTGTTTGGGCCATCAAATGCTAGCATTGGCATTGGGAGCTAAAACAATCAAAATGAACCATGGGCATCATGGAGCCAACCACCCAGTCAAAGACTTGGAAACGGGAAAAGTAGAAATTACATCCATGAATCATGGCTTTGCAGTAGACGGTCAAAGCCTACCAAATAATGTTTTAGAAACTCACAAATCTCTTTTTGATGGTTCAAACTGTGGAATAAAATTGCAGGGAAAACCAATTTTCTCAGTTCAATATCATCCTGAGGCCAGTCCTGGCCCCCAAGACAGCTACTATCTGTTTGAACGTTTTGCGGAGGCTATGCGTGAAAGAAAAAATTAATTTGATAGCTTTTGAAAACGTTTTGGATATCTAAATTGATGGGTGGTAACAACGAGTTTTCTCGTCATCTTCATGCTGGTTTAATTTAGAATTTCAATCTCTGTGGTTCCACGTCGCCTTCACCTATACTGAAATTTTTTCACAGTCTGGAGGCCATTTTGACATGCATTTCATTATCAGAGTATTAGGACTTTTCTGGAAATCACCATCTTGTTAAGAGCACAAGATCCAATACTAAAAAGTTCTCAAATTCAGTCTTTCTCCTTGCGGATATCCGCATCTTGTTTCAAACGCGTCATGAAAGCTACGGAGATATGGTCTCGAAGTGCTTTTCCTGCCGCTGCTTCATCATTGGCTTCAATCGCGGTTACAATTGCATCATGCTCTGCTTGCGCAATTTTTGTTCGCCCTGTAGCTGTCAAGGAGGTTGTGGTCATTAACGCCATAGTGCGATGCACAAGATCCAGTTGCTGCACCAAGTATCTATTATGAGACGCCAAATGTAATTGCTTATGAAACCGTTTGTTCGCTCTCGAAAGTGCGACTGGGTCACCGATTAATTTATTATCTTCTTCTACCATTTCGCGTAGAATTCGAATCTCCTCCGTCGTGGCGTGGCGAGCGGCTAAGGATGCGGCTAGCCCTTCCAATTCACGACGTACAATATAGAGTTCAGACATTTGGTTATGATCTAGTGAAGCTACTATTAAACTGCGACCGTCGCGCTCCAATAGTGACTGCGTCTCCAAACGCTGTAATGCCTCACGCACTGGCGTCCGCGATACCCCTAACCGTTCAGCAAGTTCATTTTCAACCAGCCTATCACCTGGACGATATGTACCAAAATCGATCGCATCTAGGATTAATGAATATGCATCAGTCTGTTGGAATCGTGGAGATGCCATTGAAACCTCAATTTTAATTTATAACAATATTCTAGAGCGGTCGGGCGATGACGCGCAACCCCAAGCCCTTGCGGACAATCAATCACGACCGTATTAAAATGTTTATGCAAAATTCTTCATTTTCTAATATCAAATCTTGGGTTTTTGACCTCGATAATACTTTGTATCACCCGTCAGCGCGCCTCTTCGATCAAATCGAGGTGCGAATGACGCGTTATGTTATGAATTCATTAGGCGTGGCATATACTGAAGCAAATCGACTGCGGGTACACTATTGGAAAACCTACGGCACCACTCTTGCTGGGCTGATGCGCGAACATCATATAGACCCAGCGCCCTATTTAAACGATGTACATGACATCTCTCTTAATCATTTAACACCAGATCCTGAACTTGCATCACTAATCAATACCCTGCCAGGCCGCAGAATTGTTTACACAAATGGCTGTGCTCCTTACGCTGAGCGAGTGTTAGCAGCTCGTGGACTTTCTTGTGTTTTTGATGCTGTTTATGGTGTTGAAAATGCAAAGTTCCTACCAAAGCCGGAAGCGGCAGCCTTTAAGGAAATTTTTACTCAAGATAATCTAGACTCCAGTAAAGGTGCAATGTTTGAAGATGAACCACGAAATTTAATAGCACCTCATTCCATGGGAATGAAAACAATACACGTGGCTGATAATCCTTTTCCTGCTAATCATATCCACCATCACACGAATGATCTAACCAGATTTTTAAGGAACCTTCAGAGTTAGGACATGATGCCGCTTTGGCCTTTTGTGAGAGCGTTCTATAATTAGTAATCTCGGAGGTTATTAATGACAACAACATCAATTTGCGACATATTCATCTCTGGTGGTGGTATTGCCGGTCTGACAGCAGCAGCTGTCTTTGGTACGGCAGGCTTTGATGTTATTTGCGTTGACCCAACACCTCCCATTACAGAGAGTGACACAATTGGGGCTGACATGCGTACCACCGCGCTGTTACAACCAGCCCGGGCAATGCTCATGGCTGCAGGTATTTGGGAACCACTAGAACCATTTTCTGCAGCTCTTGAAACTATGCGGATAGTTGATGCAGGCAGACCGAATGGTAGGCTACGCGACATGAAAGAATTCAGAGCCTCAGACCTTTCTGAATCACCGTTTGGTTGGAACTTCCCTAATTGGCGACTAAAACGCGAATTAGTAAACAGACTGCAAACATTGAGAAATGTAAATTTTAGAACTGGAGTTGGGGCACAAAGCCTATTTACTCGTACAGCGGAGGCTCGTATTGGGCTGACAGATGGGAGCACAACACTTACTAAACTTGTTATTGCAGCAGACGGACGTGCTTCACCCTTGCGCGAAGCTGCTGGCATCCCAGTCCACACGACAAGGTATGGTCAAAAGGCTTTAGCTTTCGTCGTCACTCACCCAGTGCCCCACGAAAACGTATCAACTGAAATTCATAAAACTGGCGGGCCATTCACTTTGGTGCCCTTACCTAACTACGACGGGACACCCTCGTCCGCAGTAGTATGGATGGATGACGGATCAGCAAGCCTGTCTCGATATAAAATGCCAGTTGATAAATTTGAAGCTGAGATAACCGCTCGCAGTTGCCAACTTTATGGACCACTAACGCTAAAATCAAAACGTTCAATTTGGCCAATAATAAGCCAAAGAGCTGAACGCCTGAATGGAGTACGTCTCGCTTTACTTGCAGAGGCTGCACATGTCGTGCCCCCAATTGGCGCACAAGGCTTAAACATGAGCCTGTCGGACACCCAAGAATTACTAAATTTGGCAAAGTTGCGGCCAGAAGGTTTAGGCGACGCTACCATGTTAGACCAATACCATAAAACGCGCAGCAAAGACATTCGTTTGCGCTTAGCAGGAATTGATATACTTAATCGTACCAGTCAGTTGAAATCAGCGTTTTTAAGAGATGCCCGGTCATTTGGACTCAAGACATTACATGAAATCAGACCAGTACGCCACAAGCTAATGCGCTTGGGTCTTGGCGTCTGAAAACGCAATAGCGAAGATAGTAGTAAATATTGGTTAAAGTACTTTATCCACGACCCTGCTCAACCGAGCTAATGTTCCGGGAACGTCATAAAGCTTATCCAAACCAAATAAACCTATCCGAAAGGTCCGAAAATCTGCGGGCTCATCACATTGCAATGGCACACCTGCAGCAATCTGCATTCCTTCCTCAGCAAAGCTTTTACCGGTCTGAATCTCTGGATCCGAAGTGTAATTTACTACCACTGCGGGTGCACCAAAACCGTTAGCAGCAACCGAAACGATATTTTTTTCGGCAAGCATTTCGCGCACTGCATCACCCAAAATCCATTGAGCTTTTTTAAGGAGATCAAAGCCGTAATTTCTAGCTTCTAACATCGTATCACGGAAATCGCGCAATGCATCTGTTGGCATAGTCGCATGATAGGCATGCCCACCATTTTCATAGGCTTGCATGATTTGATACCATTTCTTTAGATCTGCTGCGAAACTGTCAGAAGTAGTTTCTTCCATGCGGGCCAAGGCACGATTGGAAAGCATTACAAGTCCCGCACACGGCGATGCGCTCCATCCCTTCTGTGGCGCAGAAATCAAAACATCAATGCCCAATGAACGCATATCTACCCAAGCACACCCGGAAGCTACACAATCTAAAACTATCAGTGCCCCTACTTCATGCGCTGCGGATGCCATAGCCGCAATATAATCATCTGGCAAAATCACACCAGCGCTAGTTTCCACATGCGGAGCGAACACTATGTCTGGTTTTTGATCTCGGATTGTGTCCACCACCTCTTTAATAGGTGCAGGAGCAAAAGGAGATACGGAAATGTTACCTATTTGTCTCGCTTTAAGAACGGTTGTGGACTTTGTAAGATTTCCAGCCTCAAAAATCTGGCTCCATCGGTAGCTAAACCACCCGTTACGGACAACCAGAACATTGGCATTTAGTCCAAATTGCCGCGCCACTGCTTCCATACCGAAGGTTCCACCACCAGGAATGACTGCAACAGCGTCAGCGGAGTAAACATCTTTCAACATGCCTGAAATATCATTCATAACTGCCTGAAACGCGCGGCTCATATGGTTGAGTGAACGATCATTAAAAACGACTGAAAATTCTTCAAGCCCCTCAGGGTCAACAGTATCAAGCAGAGCTGCCATAGCGAATCTTTCTTTATTGTTTACACATACAATAGCGGCAAATAGCGACCTCAGCAAAGGCTTGTTAAGTCGCACCCAAGCCAAGATATTTTTAGTATTTAATGAAAATTTGTAAAACTCAGGACCGACTTTGGCCAATAGGTCCAGACAAGCGCTCTTCAGACAGCAAAACGTTTGCCTCAACCGCACCAGCTCCCGGTAAAGTCATTATTCGCCGACGCAAAACACGTTCAAAATCAGGTAAGTCACGTGCAACAACCCGCAAACGGTAATCATATAAGCCCAGCACGTGCTCAACTGTCTGAACTTCTGGAATAGCAGTCACGGCCCGCTCAAAGTCTTCCAGGCCAACACCTCCCTTCAGCGCAAGTTTCACCCCAAGAAATACCGTTACACCAAACCCTATTTTGTTTGCGTCCAGCCGCAACTTAAGCCCACGTATTGCTCGTTTGTCCCGCAATCGTTTAATACGGCGCCAAGCTGCCGGTTGAGACAGTCCGCACACACGCCCAATTGCCCCTGCGCCCTGAGTACCATCCTCAGACAGCAGACGAAGGATAGCAAAATCAATGTCGTCCAAATCAATCATAATGGTAACACTTCGTCATTCTTAATCTGAGCAACTTGCATCAATGCTTCAATATCAGAAATATGCGGCAAGCTGAGAACGCGACTACGATAAAGGTTTTGATAATGTGCCATATCACGGGCAATCACAGACAAACGAACATCTACACGTCCCAAAAAAGTTTGGATTTCAATTACTTCAGGTATGTCACGGGCTTTAGTAATAAAATTTTCGAAAGCGCGCGGTTGCGTTTTGTCCAAAGTAACACGCAAGGAAACCTCTACAGCATATCCTAAAGCCACCCAGTCCACGACTGCCTGAACGCCCTGAACAATTCCCTCGTCTCGCAGTCTAGCTTGTCGCCTCCCTAATTTCCCCAAGCTAACACCCGCCCGCTTAGCTAATTCGGCAGGAGTCAAAGTGGGATCAAACTGCCATTGTCGTAATATTCGCCGATCAATACTATTTAACATTATTATTTCCAATTATCTTATATACAAACATGATTTATACGAAATTAACAAATTAAATGGTTTAAACCTACTTAATAATTAAATTTATACGTCTACTATGCAATCATACAAAAAGGAAAAAATATGCGCGTATATTACGATCGCGATTGCGATATAAACCTAATCAAAGATATGAAGGTAGCCATTTTGGGTTACGGCTCACAAGGACATGCTCATGCACTTAACTTGCGGGACAGCGGTGCAAAAAACGTTGTAGTGGCTTTGAGAGATGGATCGCCATCTATCGCTAAAGCTGAAGGTGAAGGCCTTAAAACCATGAGTATTGCAGATGCTGCGGCATGGGCTGACCTAATTATGTTCACAATGCCTGATGAACTACAGGCTGAAACGTATAGAAAATACGTCCATGATAATATTCGTGAAGGCGCGGCAATTGCATTTGCTCATGGCTTGAATGTTCACTTTGGCCTTATCGAAGCAAAAGCTGGAGTGGATGTCATAATGATGGCGCCTAAAGGCCCTGGCCACACAGTGCGAGGTGAATATGTTAAAGGCGGTGGAGTGCCTTGTCTGGTTGCGGTTGACAAAGATACTTCCGGTCGTGCTCTTGAAATTGGCCTGTCCTATTGCTCCGCTATCGGTGGCGGCCGTTCAGGCATAATCGAAACAAACTTCCGTGAAGAATGCGAAACCGACCTTTTTGGTGAGCAGGCAGTTCTTTGTGGCGGATTAGTTGAACTAATCCGTATGGGTTTTGAGACATTGGTTGAGGCTGGATACGCCCCAGAGATGGCCTATTTCGAATGTTTGCATGAGGTCAAATTGATCGTTGATCTGATTTATGAAGGCGGCATAGCAAACATGAACTATTCAATTTCAAACACGGCCGAGTACGGTGAGTATGTATCTGGACCGCGCATTTTGCCTTACGATGAAACAAAAGCGAAGATGAAAGCAGTTCTGACAGACATCCAAACTGGAAAATTCGTTCGTGACTTCATGCTAGAGAACGCAGTCGGCCAGCCATCATTTAAAGCAACACGCCGCATCAACGATGAACATCAGATTGAAGCAACTGGCGAGAAACTACGCGGCATGATGCCATGGATTTCAGCCGGTAAAATGGTAGATAAAGCAAAAAATTGATCAGTCTCCTAAGCGCTGATCAATCTACACAGAAGGGCATGCCAAATTGGCATGTCCTTTAAATCAGTATTACGCACCTTTTTAAAATATACTTGAGTATTTGGGCATTTGATAATCAAACAGCCACAGCCGTCTCCACTGCCTCCACCACATGGTTAACGCTGCTTGTCAAAAGTCCCTCGTCTTCGCTCTCCGCCATTACGCGAATTAAAGGTTCTGTACCAGATTTACGGATCAATAAGCGACCATTTCCTACTAATAGATTCTCAGCATCAGCTATCGCTGTTTTCACACTATCCAATTCAAGTGGTAGCTGTCCGTCTGCAAAACGGACATTTTTGAGCAACTGGGGCACGGGATCAAAAACATTCAGTAATTCGCTGGCTTGTTTACCCGCCCGCACCAATTCTGCCAAGAATTGTAAGCCAGCCATGAGGCCGTCACCTGTTGTTGCATAGTCAGTCATCACAATATGACCCGATTGCTCACCGCCCAGATTAAAGCCCCCTTGCCTCATCCGTTCAACAACATAACGATCACCAACACTCGTCCGTTCAAGACCCACGCCGTGCCCTTGTAAAAACCTTTCCAGCCCAAGATTTGACATAACTGTCGCAACAAGGGCATCGCCTTGCAAACGATCATCGGCAGCCCAGCGCGCAGCCATAAGCCCCATAAATTGATCACCATTGCCAATCTGACCGTTCTCATCAAGCAAGATCACTCTATCAGCATCACCATCAAGGCAAATACCCACATCAGCACCATGTGCGACAACTGCTTCAGCAGCAGTTTGGGGCTGTGTGGATCCACATCCTTCGTTGATGTTAGTTCCATTTGGGGTGACACCAACCGGTATAACCGTTGCGCCTAGTTCCCAAAGCGCTTCTGGTGCTACTTTGTGGGCTGCTCCATTGGCACAATCCACAACAACTTTCAAACCATCTAAACGCATTTGACGTGGAAAAGAGGATTTAACTCTTTCAACATATCGAAAACGGCCATCATCAATTCGTTTAGCACGACCAATTTCTGTAGCCGATGCAGCTTCAACACCCATCTCAACCAGATGTTCAATTTCCACCTCGGCAGTGTCACTTAACTTAAAACCGTCCGGGCCAAAAAACTTAATGCCATTATCTGTAGCAGGATTATGACTTGCGGATATCATAACACCCAAGTCCGCACGCATCGAACGTGTCAAAAGCCCGACTGCAGGTGTGGGCACTGGACCAAGAAGTAGAACATTCATACCCGTCGATGTTAATCCGGCAGTAAGGGCATTTTCAAACATGTAGCCTGATAGCCGAGTATCTTTTCCTATGACAACACGGTGCACACCAGCATCATTACGCTTAAAGTAGCTTCCAACAGCTGCGCCAATTCGCAGAGCCATTTCCGCCTTCATAGGGTGGGCATTGGCTTGTCCACGCACACCGTCAGTACCAAAGAGTTTTCTCATGCTACGGTAGTGACATACAGGCGCGCCAAAGCGCAATGGCTTGATTATGATCAGCGATATCATGCGCACGAATGATTTGCACCCCCTGACCTAATGCTGCAAGCCCAACTCCGATCGAACCCGACCCACGTAACGCAGCATCTGGCTGACCTCCAAGCGTTCCAATAAATCGTTTGCGCGATGCACCCAACAAAACTGGGACACCAAAACCATGAAACAAGCTTAAACGATTCAATAACGCTAGATTGTGGACCAGTGTTTTACCAAATCCAATACCGGGATCCACAATGATCTTTGATTTAGGGATCCCTTGATCATTTAGAAAGTTTATCTGTTGACCTAGAAAATCATAAACATCTAGCAGTACATCGTCATAACTTGGATTTAATTGCATGGTACGCGGATCACCACGAGAGTGCATCACACATACCGGCACACCACGTTCCGCACAAAGCAGTGCTAAGTTAGGATCATAAGTGAACCCAGATATGTCATTCACGATTGTCGCTCCTGCATCAAGTGCTGCACACGCAACTGCTGCTTTACGAGTATCGATGGAAATTGGCGCAGTGATACCGGCCGCTCGGAGCGCAGCTATGACTGGCGCTGTACGCCGTATTTCGATCTCAACTTCAACAGGTTCGGCGTTGGGGCGCGTGGACTCACCACCTACATCCAAAATTCCCGCTCCAGACGCAATCAATGCTCGTCCATAATCAACTGCCATATCAACAGTCATACACTTCCCACCATCTGAGAAACTGTCCGGTGTTGTATTAAGAATACCCATCAGAGTGGGGTATTCGGTTTTGTAAACAAATCTTGATTGCTCTTCTGGGCTAATTTCAGAGACTGGAGTTATATAGGGTGATTCATTTCGTGACAGCACCTCAACATGAGTAAACCAACAACCACCAAAATGAAGCGCATCAGTGGGAGGGTTGGGACCGATTTGCATTAATGGACGGATATAGGGACGTATAACACCAGTCACAACTTAACCTGGCTGACAGGGATACTGCGCAAATTGATAGACTTATTAGCTCGGACTTCCTCACCAATTACCAGCATTTCGTACGCCTCAACATCCGCCGCAAACCATGAAGCTAGTGCGACAGCATCAGCGCCCTTGGCAGATGGTCCATCAACTGCATCAAGTACAATTTTCGAAGGAGCCCATACGCAGATCTGACCATTGCGCATGGCCCAATTTAATTCTGTTCGCGTGTCTATCACTTTGCACCGCGCATCGCGAGCAGACAGGATCCATGCATTTTGTTCTATCGCCAAGAGCTCAATGCGTCTCTGAGCTAATGGATGCTCTGCTTTAGGTACCTTGGTTTGCACCGGACCAACACAAAAAATTACGGGCCTCCCCATCAACTCTAACTGGTCGATCCATCCGCTAAGATATGGCGATGAAACGGCATTGTTAGATAAATACACGAGACTAGGGTACGATTCTTCTTCTTCCACGGCTTTTGACCGATAATTGGTGTCACGACTACGCACTATCTCAACCCCAAGCGCACCAGGGCCCCGATCCAACTTTTCGACACGTACAAAAACTCGCATCGCTTGGGGTTCAAGCAGAATTCGATCTGCCACACGTTCAGCTAAGGTTTCTAATAAGTTCAACCTCTCATCCGCCAATTCATAAGCAATTGCTTGACTAATCTTGTCGTAGCTAAGGATACGGTCGACATCGTCCTCGACCGGTTCAACCAAAGGGCGAACTTCAACTACGATATTGAAACAAATACTCTGAGTAACACCCCGCTCAGCTTGAAATGCTCCAATTTCAACTTCCACTGTGTGATCTCGAACTGAAATTCTATCTAGTGGCGCAGATTTTGCTGTCGCCTCAGATCGCTCAGATGGATGTGAAAAAGCAAGGCTAATTTCTGAAACCATATCACTAGTCCTTGTATAATGGACATTCTAGTTCCATTTTACGCTCCACGCTAGACAGAGCTAGTATGAAAGACGCCTTCAAAATTGCTAAAAACGTCACCAGATTAATTTACTTCGATGCAGTACGGAAATTATGTCTATAGAAAAAATGTACACCTATTGACGTTGTCTTTTTGTAGACGCGGCTCCAGCGTGGGCTTACAAATTTCGTATGGTAATGTGTAGCACCTTTCGTTAAATTCGGTGCACGCTTGTCGAGCACAGCCCGAGCGACTTTACTCACGTCGTTAAAAGCCGTTTTATTGGTAATATCCTCAGGAAGTCCATCACAAGTATATGTGAACTGGCATTGGTATTTACGGCCAGAACCCTGATTAATTACGCCACAAACAGTATCAGGAAAACGGGCACTGGCAACTCGGTTGATGACCACTTCGGCCACTGCAAATTGACCTTTTACAGTTTCCCCGCGGACCTCAAAATAGAGAGCTTCAGAGAGACACTCCCATTGCTTTCCACCGGTAGCTACTGGCTGTTGATCCAACCAACTTTTTGCAAACTCGAACTCATCTAAAGAAGTTTTCTCAACTGAAGAATGTTGTTTGAGACCAGAAAGAAGGGTAAGAATTCTGTTTGGCTTTACGTGGTCCCGTCGGCTTTCAGAAGCGTCAGCAACGGCCAACATCGGAAGCATCATCAGTAAAATTACCAACCACAGATTTCGAATTAGTTTTAGCAATTGGAACCCATGTATACTTTCAAAGTTCGGGTTCTAATCAAATTTCTTAAAAAGGTCCAGTGAACCAGTGAAAAGGTCGCACTTAAGCAGCATTTGGCTGTTTAGAGTTTAGTAATGAAAATACCTCAAAGTGTAAATCTAATCTTAAATTTCATTTAATTTCTTCAGATATTGCCAATTGAGCAGCGGCCAACCGGGCTGCTGGCACTCGAAACGGGGAACACGATACATAGTCAAAACCAGCCGCTCGACAGAATGCGATTGATTCGGGATTGCCGCCGTGTTCTCCACACATAGATAAGGTGACCATCGGTTGTGCCTCTCGGCCACGCAGAGCGCCAAGCTGTAGCAACTCCCCCACCCCGTCAATATCAAGTGAATGAAACGGATCTTCATCAAAGACCTCTTGACGCACATAGTCTGACATAAACCGTCCTGCATCGTCTCGGCTGAGACCATACGTCATTTGCGTTAGATCATTTGTTCCAAAACTTAAGAAGCTACAATGCTGGGCAATATCACCGGCTCGCAATGCCGCTCGCGGCGTTTCTACCATTACACCTAATCGATAGTTAAAATCTGCACCTAATTCAATACGTACAGCGGCAGCGATGGCGTCAACGCGTGTTTTGACTAACTCTACTTCTCGTCGGGCGCTCACCAAAGGAATCATTATCTCTGGAACAACTGCCTCACCATCCCTACTAGCTTCAATAGTTGCTTCAAAAATTGCACGGGCTTGCATATCATAAATTTCTGGGACCGTTATTCCCAAACGTACACCTCGCAAACCTAGCATTGGGTTATACTCAGCCATAGCTTCCACACGTCGTATAACATCAGAAAGAGGTAATTCTAAAGCATCAGCTAATTCATGCTGGCCATTTCGGTCTGTGGGCAAAAATTCATGCAGTGGCGGATCAAATAAACGAATACAAACGGGCTTTCCCTGCATGATGTTGAAGAGTTGAATGAAGTCTGTTCTTTGCATCGGCAAAAGGCGCTCAAGAACAGCGCGTCGATCATTACTTGTTTCCGCAAATATCATCTCGCGCATGACTGTTCTGCGACCCGGTTCAAAAAACATGTGCTCAGTTCTACACAGACCTATGCCCTGCGCCGAAAAATTACGCGCTGTTTGCGCGTCAGCAGGGGTATCGGCATTTGCACGAATGTCGATATCACGCTCTTCATCGGCCCAATCCATAAGTGTTTGGAATGCATCATCTAGAGCTGCCTCCTGCATTGCAGGGGCACCTAAAAGCACAACCCCATTGGTTCCATCGACTGTCACTATTTCACCAGCCTGAATAACGTTACCGTCACTTGTGACTAATTTACTCTTGCGCGTTTGGAACCTGATGTCACTTACACCCACAACGCATGGCAAACCTATACCACGACCAATTACAGCAGCATGACTCGTCACCCCACCGCGCTCAGTCAAAATAGCTTTGGCAGCATGCATACCGCGAATATCTTCTGGTGATGTTTCACGACGGACGAGAATACAATCTTCACCCCGCGCGGCACTTGCTTGAGCCTCATTGGCGGAAAACACCAATCGTCCCGTTGCAGCACCAGGACTGGCTGCTATACCTGTACCCACAACGTTACGTTTGGCATGACGGTCAACCTGACGATGCAGTAGTTCATTTAGCGCTGTTGGATCAACTCGCATGAGCGCCTCTTGGTGAAGAATAATCTCATCGAGTGCTAACTGAACGGCAATTCGCACTGCAGCACGTGACGAGCGAGTAACACGGACACCATCAAGAATATGTAGTTCGCCACTCTCAATCGTAAATTCAAGCTGCATTTCCTCGCGTAATTTCTTCCGCATTAGGTGGGCGTAATCAACAAGTTTGGCAAAACTCTCAGGCACTAATTCTTCAAAGGATGGACCACGGGGGTCGCGACTGATATAAAGACTAGTGTCACCTAATAAAGCATCACGGCCCTGGCTTTGACGCAAGTAGCGACCGGTTATCTGTGGCAAACCAGTCTTTGAAGACACAAGTTGTAAGACCCCAGACCCACTCTCACCTTGCCCCACGCCAAAAGCCATTTGTTGAACGATTAGTCCAAGACTTGCATCTGCTGGCGCGCCCTTAGCCTGCCGCAACAACCGTGCTGAAGTCCCTTCCCATGCACGCGCCATAGATTTAAGAACACCAACTAATTGTTCAGAGCGCGTACCGGGGAATGACGCCTCTGTTTCTATTTCATAGGCTTGTAAAACATATTGAAGTGCTTCCAATCCTTCCCCTTTTACATCATCAAACATGTCTGGATCCAGTCTCTCGACGTGGATCGCATAACTTTGGACAAAACGAGTAAATAAAGACGATGCTGCATCAGTACCGAGGGTAGCACATAGTGTATCAAATCGCGCAGTACTCATTCCAATGTTTAAAACTGCAGATGGGCCACCCCAGTCCGGATCCTCAGACGACGGCCTAACACAAAGCAGCGCGTCCTCTGGAAATTGTTTCAATATTGCCTCGATATTGGGAAGATGCCCACTAGCGATGTCTAAAACAGATTCAAAGGACAGCGCTACAGTTTTGGGAACCGGCAAATCAAGCCGCACCAATCTTTGCAAGCACTTAGCACGACCACCATGAGTCTGTGTTGCGATAGGCGCGTCGGGAGTTACCAATGTTATATTTGGATCATTCTGCACTGCAGCACCTTTTAGTTAACCGCAGCATACGCTCTGTTTTATACATGACAAGCCATGTCTTACTCGAAAATACAGTTTTTCGTTTTTCTTGCGTGGATTACGTTCACTCGCTAATAATACTTATTGCTTATTCTTTTGTGTAAGAGCTATCGGGCTGTAAGAGATAGTTTAACTAGCAATAATCTAAAGATTATTATTAGTTAAACATGCTAATTTATCCGTCTAGTTTGTTTAGATCTGCGACACTCAGACAAAGTGTTCGAATACGACTGAGCATATTTAATCTGTTACGTCGGACAATCTCGTTATCAGCGTTAATGAGCGTTGTCTCAAAGAACGCATCAATCGGCATTCGGAGGCTCGCCATTGCGGTCATGGCAGTAGTGAAGTCCTGATCTTTCATGGCCGCTGCAATATCCGCACCAACTTTATCCAAAGCGGCAAAGAGCGCGCGTTCCTCATCATTTTCCATAAACTTTAAGTCAGCACCGTATGAATATTCTACACCACTGGAATGCTCTGCTTGGGAAAGAATATTATTAGCGCGTTTGTAGCCTTGAATAAGGTTTTCACCATCATCAGTTTTAAGGGCCTCTGAAAGAGCCTTTATTCGTTTAACTACAGATGTCAGATCAACGTCTTGGTCCATCGCGATGCACGCATCAATAACATCATGGCTAAAGCCTTGATCACGCAAATAGACCTTTAAACGGTCATACACAAAATTAAGTAAGTCGATGGAGACTTGCTCAATTGATTTTTGAATTGATGGGATTAACCCACCTATTTGTGTATCAGCCCCATCAAGTATAGTTGAAATGGTAGCGGGCAAAACACCATCCGTTGCGGCGTCAGCCGCCACTCCTTCAATAACTACGAGATCATCTTTGGATGCCTGTTCGCGATTGATTTCTATTTCATGCCGCAACAGTTGAAGCTCTACAAAACGTGTTAATTTTAAAGTTAAATTATTTTCGATGACCAGACGGATCACTCCCAATGCGCCGCGGCGTAATGCAAAGGGGTCTTTTGACCCTGTCGGCTTCTCATCAATTGCCCAGAAACCGGTTAGCGTATCTAGTTTATCCGCAAGCGCAACAACAACAGACACTGGCGCAGTTGGCACAGAGTCAGAAGGACCAAGCGGCGAGTAATGTTCCTTAGACGCAACAGCAACTGCCAAAGATCTACCAGATGCTTTGATATAATAGCTTCCCATGGTGCCTTGAAGCTCGGGAAATTCATAAACCATTTCAGAGTTAAGGTCGACCTTGGCCCAACGCGCACCTTCCTCCGCTTCTTTAATATCGGCACCCACGGCTAAAGCCAAATTAGACGCAAGTGCTTCAATGCGTTTTACTCTGTCGAACTGGGTCCCCAACTTATTATGGAAAGTGACATTTTTCAGCGCTTTGGTCCAAATACTCAAATCTGATTTGGCTACGATTAAATCATTTTCCCAAAAGAATTTGGCATCGGCGAGCCTGGCACTAAGAACTTTCTCGTTTCCAGCAAGGATTGTAGCTCCGCTATCTTTAGCTTCACGGTTAGCTACAGTGATAAAATTTTCTATCTTGTCTGTCTTGGGGTTCCGGACAGAGAAAAATTTCTGGTGTTCACGCATGCTGGTCTGCAACACCTCTGCGGGCAACTCAAGGAACGCGCTATTAATCCGCCCCATTAAAACTACAGGCCACTCAACAAGACCAGAAACTTCAGCAAGAAGGTTTTTATCTTCAATTAATTCCAAGCCTGAGGCAAAGGCGACATTGGTTGCATCATGACAGATTACTTGCGCCCGCTCATCGGGGTCCAAGATGACATAAGCGCGTTTTAACTTGACACGATAATCATCAAAACCTGTTACTGTGATCATTTTTGGCGCCATAAAGCGATGGCCTTGGGTTTTATTATCTGCAGCAATACCTTGCGCTGTAATCGGGACAACCGTAGCTCCTGAGTCGTCCGAAAGAATACAGAGGATCGACTGCAAGGGTCGTACCCACTTCAGAGTGCCAGTCCCCCAACGCATCGACTTTTGCCATGGAAAATTTCGGATTGCGTGTTCTAGCACCTGAGAAATAATATCCACCGCAGGTCGCCCGGGCTTTTCAATTACAGCAAATAATATATCACCCTTAGGAGACCCCCGAACTTCAACCTCATCGCGGGTCAGGCCAACACCCCTAAGAAAACCACCGACAGCTTTTTCCGACGCATCAGCTCTTGGGCCTTTTCGCTCTTCACGCACTGTGGGACTGTTGGCCAACAAACCTTCAACCGTCAGCGTCAATCGCCGAGACGTGGTGAATGCCGCAGCCGCTACGTATGTCAGGCCCGCCTCAACCAACCCGTTTGTTATTATTTTCTTTAAATCTTCGCCTGCACGACGTTGCATACGAGCCGGAATTTCTTCAGAAAAGAGTTCGATCAGAAGGTCAGGCATATTTGTTCTTCAAAAACCTATAAAAAACTTAATTGCTACTATATTGGCAATATCGACAAAAAATGCTGAAACCAAGGGTAAGATTACAAACGCCATCGGCGACGGACCATAGCGTTTGGTTACAGCTGTCATATTAGCGATAGCAGTCGGAGTTGCTCCAAGAGAAAATCCAGCAAAACCCGCTCCCAAAACGGCAGCACGATAATTACCACCCATTAATGGAAAGAGAACAAAAATTACAAAGCAAAGAGTTACCGCTGTCTGTAAAGCCAGTATTGATGCAATAGCGGCCCCAAGCTCCACCAATGTCCACAGCTGAAGAGCCATCAGCGACATTGACAGAAATGCCCCAAGAGAAATCTCCGATATCAACGCTAAGGCAGGTGTCCGCGCGATAGGTTCTGCATTAGGAAATAAAAAACTTCTTAAATTCGCTAATATTATACCCATAATCAAGCACGGTACAAAAAGCGGTAAATTTACTCCAATTTCTAAAAGAATATCATGTATGAGAAGACCTGCAATTATAGCTAAGTTTAAATATAAAAGAACTCGCGAAACAGTAACCGGCGATATGGATTTGTCCTCATTTTCTGCACTATCAGCAATGCCGATGATGGGCCCCGCATCAGGATGTTCAGGGGATAGATTGCGTCCTTCAACCAAAAAGCGCGCGATCGGTCCGCCAATTAAAGCAGCTATAACAAGGCCAAGGGTTGCAACAGCAATTCCTAGCTCTTCAGCATTTGGTAAACTAGCCGACTGAACAACCGCTGGAGACCATGCAATCGCAGTTCCATGCCCACCAATCAATGCCGCCGACCCAAATAGAACGCCTGCTGAGGGCGCATAACCAAAAAGCATGGCGCCTCCAGCCCCAACAACATTTTGAATGACAATCATAACTATTGTAAGCACAAGCAAAATTAAAAGGGGCTTACCACCAGTAATCAAATCACTGAATTTTGCGTTTAGACCAATACCGGCAAAGAAAAGAACAAGAAAAAAATCGCGTGCTTGCAGCTCAAAACTAAGTTCGATCCCTGCCAAAAAATATATGAGAAATGCGATAAAAGCAGCCACCAGACCACCAGAAACCGAGTCTGGTATATTAAAATCTCGCAGCAGAGTAATACGCTTATTTAACATCGTACCCAGTACGAAAATGGCAAGCCCCATTGTCGCAGTAATTAACGGACTTACGGTCACAATCATTTATTCACACCTTTTTTGCGCGGACATTGTTCACCCACAACTGTCCCATCATAAGCTTTTTTGCCACAATCATTCAGCTCATGCCAAACAAATCCTTGCCCTTGCTTGTTAATAGACACAATTCGGTCAACGCCAAATTCAATATTCTTCTGTCCTAGGAATGACAGTGCTTCACCGTTCAGCAAATCCATACCTATTGTTTCTGAATTAAAACAGTCAAACCACCAAGGCGCGTTGCGTGGGGTGACATTTTTAATAGTCACGTAACTGTTTTTCAGTTCACTCAATGGCAGTTTAGTTGTAAAACAAGCACGATAACGAATGGGTGAACTTTCAGCATCTATAGCTTCAAAATTTTCAAATTGTATTGATTCTGATACATTGGAACCAACTGAAATTAAATGAACATCATCATTTATAACCTGATCATAAAAGGCATAAATTTGCAGGTAATATAAAGAAACACCGGCAACAAAAGCACTGAACATAATTGCAATGCCAATTATTTTACCATTCATATCGCGCCAGCCTAAAGCTTAATGCGACATTGTTATTCACAAATGATTGAACCCGTTTATCATTGCAGCAAAAAAAATATTTATTCTGTAAGTTAATTCTCATAACACATCCTCGGCACTCCACCCACCAGCAGTAGTTTCTAAGAATGCATCTGCACAGGCTTTCGCCAAAGTCCGAACCCTAGCAATATACGCCTGACGTTCCGTAACCGATATGACACCACGCGCATCTAACAGATTAAAAATGTGACTGGCTTTAATGCATTGATCATAAGCCGGATGTGCCATCACAATCTTTTGCTTCATTTTAGGGTCAGTTGGCTCAACAGAGAGTATAGCATTACACTCGGCTTCTGCTTCAGCAAAATGACGCAACAATACTTCAGTATTTGCCACGTCAAAATTCCATCGCGCATATTCTTCCTCAGTTTGTTTGAAAATATCGCCATAACTGAGTGAAAACGGTGCTTTGGGATCATTAAATGGCATATCCATAACATGATCAACGCCAAGAATATACATTGCCAAACGTTCTAAGCCATACGTCAGCTCTCCTGACACTGGATGACAGTCATGGCCACCTACTTGTTGAAAATAGGTAAATTGCGATACCTCCATACCATCACACCAGACTTCCCAACCCAGCCCCCACGCACCGAGAGTCGGGCTTTCCCAATCATCCTCAACAAAACGTATGTCGTGAAGGGTCAAATCGACGCCTATGGCGTGCAAACTTTCAAGATAAAGATCTTGTAAATCTGGTGGAGAAGGTTTGATAAGAACTTGATACTGATAATAATGCTGCAGACGGTTGGGGTTCTCACCATACCGCCCATCGGTGGGCCTGCGTGACGGCTGTACGTAGGCAACCGCCCAAGATTTTGGGCCAAGGCTGCGCAACGTTGTCGCTGGGTGAAACGTCCCAGCGCCTACTTCCATATCATAGGGCTGCAATATAGCACAGCCTTGTTTAGACCAATACTCTTGAAGCCTTAGAATGATTTCTTGAAACGAACTAGGCGCTATTACAGTATCCGACATTAGTTCTCGTCTGACTTTTATTTTCGACTTTCTTACGGCTAGGTCATAAGATGGTCAATTGTCCACTGTCCAACTTTTATTACTTTCACCCATTTAAAATAATATAAACTCGGTTTATTACTGCTTCAGATAAAGAGATTTATGGGATTGATGGATAATGATTAACCGAATGGTTCTAACGATAGCCTTACTTTGGGCTTGTACGATCAAGGTTTCAGCACAAGAAGACCTTGTTTGGATCCAGATTGAAGCACGACCAACCCTTAGTATTGCAATGGACCGCGCAAGAATTTACTCTAGTCAATTACCGGATGTGAACGGCTTTGCTTTGACCAGTGGCTGGTACGGAATAGTATTGGGACCTTACAGTCGCTCGAATGCTGACCAAGTTCTGCGCGTATACCAGTCCGAAGGAATTATCCCTAACGATGCATATATCTCTTTTTCGTCCAGCTATACTCAACAAATCTGGCCTGTTGGCGCCAATTTGCTGGACCGTGCAGCGTCTGTACCAACAATAACAACACAACAATTAACTGCTCCAGAGACAGAAACCTCTACAATAAAACCGGATAATGAGACACCAGCGCAGGCACGGCAAAGCGAGCGCCAACTCAGCCTACCAGAACGAGAAGCTTTACAGGTAGCTCTTAAGTGGGCTGGTAGTTACATTGGTGAAGTTGATGGTAAATTTGGCCGAGGTACACGAAATGCTATGGCTACCTGGCAGGAGCAAAAAGGTTTAATCGTTACAGGTACTTTAACCTCAATGCAGAGAGCCGATTTACTTAAAGACTACAATGCAGTTTTAGAAAAACTAGGTATGCAGACAGTACGGGATGACCGAGCGGGAATCGAGATACACCTGCCCTTGGATATCGTCTCTTTTGAAAAATATGAATATCCTTTCGCTCACTACAGCGGTAAAAACAATACCCCTGCAAAGATTTTACTTATCAGCCAGACCGGAGATCAAAACACCTTATTTGGCCTCTATGATATTATGCAAACGCTAAATATCGTGCCATTAAACGGCCCTCGTGAACTTAAAGAAAATTCTTTTGTTCTGATTGGTGAAGACGGTCAAAAAGTTTCGGAAACCCACGTATCACTCCGGGATGGCCAAATAAAAGGATTTACTGTGGTTTGGCCCGCAGGCGATGAAGAGCGCCGTCGTCGTTTAATTACAATTATGGAAACTAGTTTGGTGCGTAACACAGAAGTCCTTTCGCCAGAGGTAGGCAGCAATGAGCAAGCCATCGATCTAATTGCAGGACTAAAAGTCCGAGTGCCTAAAATTTCTCAATCCGGTTTTTTTATCGATTTAAAAGGTACAGTTATAACATCATCTAGGGCTGTTGCTGATTGTATACGTGTCACTTTGGAAGACAATAAAGACGCTGAAGTTATAGCTTTCGATAACACCGTCGGTATCGCAGTCATTAAGCCCTCTGAACCGTTAGCACCACTAGGGGTAGCGGAGTTTAGTGTGTCACAACCCCTTTTAAATACTGAAGTTACCGCTTCTGGGTACAGTTTTGACGGAACTTTAGACGCTCCTTCAGTCACCTACGGCAAACTGAGTGATTTACGTGGACTATCGGGAGAGACAAACATGACACGACTAGCACTTAAAGCATTGCCTGGTGATGCTGGTGGTCCGGTACTAGACTCAAACGGGGGAGTTTTGGGGATGTTACTTCCCAAACCTACAAGTAAAGATCGTTCATTACCTGATGATGTGAATTTTTTTGTAAATCATAAAACACTGCAGGAAATATTAGCGGGCTCTGGCATGGCAGGAAAAATTTCAAGTAGCACCACCCCAATCGACGCACTTGATCTTTCAAAAAAAGCCGCCGGAATGACGGCGCTTGTTCGCTGCTGGGACTGAACATTAATCCATTATATCCCGATGGGAAAGTTTCAAAGAGAACCTAAACGTACACAAATCCTAAATATCAAAAATATGGGACAGTCATAATCGCTGTAATCCAGTCGACCAGAACTTTCCTAAGCTTTAATCTCAGGAGTGATATGTATTAACGTTGGTCCAGATTTATTAAAAGCAGCAAGCACCTCTTTTTGCATCTCTGTTACAGTTTTTGGTGAGGTTGATTTAGCTCCAAAGGCCTTTGCCAATTTACAAAAATCAGGGTTGTGGGTCGTTACTGCGTTTGGAGCGATTTGAGCTCGGATCATACTATCTTCGATTTCCCCCAATTTACCGTTATTCCAGAGCAAAACAGGCAAAGACAATTCCAATTCCACAGCAACTGCCAACTCTTGCATAGTAAATTGAAATCCATAATCACCTACAATTGCAATTGTCGGGAGGCCCCTACGGCTTATGGCGCCACCTATTGCTGCTGGCAACGCATAGCCCAGCGTGCCAAAGCCTGACGGGTGGTGCCAGTGACCAGGCATATCCATATCCCAAATCTCTTTAGCTGAATAGGCCAACTGTGTCATATCAGAATAAATCATAGTGTTTTTTGGCAAACAAGTGCGCAACGCATCGCAAACTTTAATAATTTCAGGCTGCTCAACACCTACTTCATGCCGCCACTTTCTTCGGGCATTCGCAACCTCATTTGAGGACCATTGAGTTTTATTTGTTGACACTCTCATAGCCAGCGCCGCAAAAAAATTTTTAGCGGCACAATGAATAAAAAGGTCGGAATGTTGGTTTTGCGATGAGACATCTACATCGACGCGCACCAAACGCGCAGTATGACCCAATTCTTCCCGCCAAAGATCAACCTCTCCCAGCTCAGTACCTACAGCGATGACTAAATCAGCTTTTGCCAGAACATTTGAACTGGTCGGTCGTGCTAAGTTGCTACCAAATAAAAAGTTGTAGGTGGTATCAACGATACCGCGCCCTGCGTAGGTGGTAAAAACAGCAGCATTACAAATTTTCAAAAATGCACGGACTTCAGTCACTGCCTCTATCGCTCCTCCACCCAAAACCAAAACAGGGCGTTTCGATTTGATTAATAAAGTTGCCACCTCGTTCATTTCAATTGCAGGTATTTCCCAGCTAATATTCATCCAATCACGTTTGGCATAAAGCGAAGCCGGTTCCTTGAGTTGTTTAATCGGAACTTGGATATGTTTTGGCCGTGGGCGGTTCATTTGAAATTCACTCATAGCACGGTCAATCAAGGCATAAGTAGATTCAGCAGACTGAGCTTCTTCTGACCAATCACAAACTGTTTCAGCCGCTGCAAGCTGGTTTTTCATTTGATGCAATTGTCCGCGCCGAGCTACAACGTCGTCCAGACAACTGGAAATAACCAGCATTGGAATACTATCAGAGTAAGCTTGCCCCATCGGCGTCATGATATTGCATAGTCCGGGACCCGTAATCACAAAGGCAACGCCAGCTTTACCAGTTGCCCGAGCATAACCATCGGCCATAAAACCTGCACCCTGTTCATGACGTGCAAGTATATGCGCAATACCCGCCTCCTCCAAACCACGATACATTTCCTGATTATGCACCCCAGGAATGCCAAAAACGACATCGACACCTCGGTCCTTTAGAAGGTACGCTATCTGTATACCGAGCGGGCGGGTATTCGGCACTAGGCCCTCCAGAATTGTAATGTAAAAATTACGTAAACTACCATAATTTCCAGACGTCCAATCAACATCCCAGCAGCCAGCAACCATTTTGCCGTATCGTTCAAACTGGCAAAATTTCCAGTTGGGCCAATCTGATCACCAAAACCCGGGCCAACATTGGCCAACGCTGTAGCAGCACCTGAAATTGATGTTATAAAATCAAGACCAGTCATAGCCAAACCGACGGAGAGCAAACCTAATGTTACAATAAAAAAAACAAAAAAGGACATAACTGAATTCAAGACATCTTCGCCCACTGGCCGTCCGGCATAGCGCGGAATAAATATTCCATTTGGACTACGGGTTTTTTGGAGTTGAGCTCGGATCGAGGCGAAAAGCAGTTGGTAACGAAAAATTTTGATTGAGCACGCAGTTGAGCCAGCACAGCCTCCAATTAAACCAGTAAAAAATAAAACTGCAATCGCAAAGCTACCCCACTGCATATAATCCGCATTAGCATAGCCAGTCCCGGTCATCAAAGAGACTGCATTAAATATCGCAACCCGAATTGCCTTTTCATTGATGGTACTTTGTTGCGAAATATTCCATCCCGCAATTAAAATAACAACAATAGTTGCTGTACCTAGAAATGCATGTATCTGGGTGTCTTGCAGTAATGGTCGCGCCGTGCCTGCGCTAAGTTGGACAAATCTTACGAAAGGCAATGCAGCCAATAGCATGAAAACAGTCGCCACATAGGAGGCGCCTGGTCCAAATGCGGCAAACGAGGAGTCATAGTTAGAAAAACCACCAGTAGCAATTGTAGTCATTGCATGAACGGTTGCGTCAAAGGCGCCCATCCCAGCCAATACGTAAGCAACCGCACAGGCCATGGTCAACGAAACATAAATCACAGAAATACGGCTGGCAATTTCTGTGGCCCTCGGCAAGATTTTTCCAAATGTGTCAAAGGATTCAGTACGAAAGATCTGCATCCCCCCAACTCGCAACTCCGGTAAAAAAACCATAGCTACGACGACAATGCCAATGCCTCCTAGCCACTGCAGAATGCCACGCCAGAGCAACAGCCCTTTGGGCAGTTCATCTAGCCCTGAAAAAACTGTTGATCCTGTGGTAGTTAACCCAGACATCGCCTCAAAGAAAGCATCCACAAAGCGAGCTTCAGTTGCGCCTAAGAAAAACGGAAGTGCTCCGAAAACAGGCAAAGCCAACCAAACCCCGGTAGTAAGCAGGAAAGTTTGTTGAATTGAGAGGCCTTCTCGCACGCCATTGGCACAACTTAAAGCGATCAGCCCACCAGTCAGTGCAGTAATGACCGCGCTTTCCGCAAAAATAGGCCAATGTCCGCGACCTTCAGCCAAGTCCACCAGTAATGGCAGAGACATAGTCAAGCCAAGGACAGCAACCAATAGGCCAACGACATATCCAACAGGGCGTAAATCTAACATAACCATAGCGTTGAATGGCTGCACGGGGCGTGTCAAGCGGCAGACGTGATACGCCCTGAATTCAAGGAATTAAGAAAACGCCATAATAATCTTGCAAAAAACTTAAATGTGCATCAGATCCCGAAAAACATAAGCCGTGATGTTTTCACGCCTTAGGTTCATTTTAGCTAATTCTTCATCCGTTTTTAAATTCAATGCCTCGACACGCTTTAAACGGGAGTCCATTGCAGCAGACAGCACCAAGGAGCGCCCAACGGTCACGAAAAAGCCAGAAATTTTTTCCCATATTGCTGGAAAAATGTTGGAATGGGCTTGAGTTATATACGCCATAGAATACCTCACACGGATTAAGTTTCTTTTTATCTCTACCACTAGGTAGGATGCTGCAGCGCAGAATACCAATGCTAATCCTGCATGGCGGAGTTGCAAATCGCGATATCTTCTCACATTTTATAATTAACAATGTCAAAATTTTTCCAGACCAGAGCTTATTATGACTAATCTTGCGAGAGAAGCATTTATGAATAATGCAGATATAGTTTTAACAACAAAATTTATTTTTTAATCGGTCTATAAAATCACTATAAGCTTACATCAGAACCTTTTCTCGCAACAAGGTGACTAAGCGTTCAACTTGTGCCTGATTGTTGGGTGTCATGACGTCTGGTAAGCACCTTTTATTAACGGGAAGTCAAAGCATGACAAACATAACAAAATCATTTTGGGTTAAATCATAACCATGTCGCATCCGACCTCAACCATTAAGCAAGAAAACTGATGAAACTTTGGGCTATAAGTGATTTACATTTGGCCAGCGATGCTAATCGTCAGGCATTGCTCCAGATGCCTAACCATGGCGACGATTGGCTCATCATCGCGGGAGATATTGGCGAAAAATTGGAGCATCTGCAATTCTCTTTAGCTCATTTGACCAAAATGTTTGCTAAAGTAATTTGGGTGCCTGGAAACCATGATCTATGGGCTGTACCAGAGCATCAAGGTGCACAGCCACTAGTTGGACAAGCAAAATATAATGCTTTAGTTGATTGCGCGCGAAGTTTTAACGTTTTGACGCCCGAAGATGATTATGCTATTTTCCCTGGCACAAATATAGTCCTTGTTCCATTATTTTTGCTATATGATTATAGCCTAAGGCCTGCCTACGTGACGCTTGCTAAAGTAATTGATTGGGCGCGCGCTGAACGATCAGTTTGTGCTGACGAAACATTCTTAGATCCAACACCACATGCCAGCCGTGTAGAATGGTGTGCTAATAGATTAGCTTACAGCTTAACCCGATTAAAAAAACTAATTCCAGGATCACAAACAGTGCTTATTAATCATTGGCCGTTACGCAATGATCTTATCAACATCCCGCGCATTCCTCGTTTCACCCCTTGGTGCGGTACCGTAGAAACAGAAGATTGGCACCAACAGTTTAATGCCAAGGTTGTTGTTTCAGGACACTTACACACGCGGCGAACCGATTGGCGCAATGGTACAAGGTTTGAGGAAGTTTCACTTGGCTACCCTCGGCAGTGGGATACTGATCGGGGCATGACACTATACTTGCGTCAAATTTGGCCTGAAGTTTAGGAAGATAAAGACAATAGAAATTCAAAGTGGCTTCCCCTATATCAATCTGTACCAACTCAGGGGTGGGATATTTTATTCCAACAGCGAGAATGTGCGCAGGCTTCAGATGCATTTGTTCAAACCACCAGCATCTCGAGTTATCACCCAAGGTATTATCAGGTGCGATCGCCTTACTCGCCGGGTCAAAAGAGAAGACTTTCAAATGCTGTGATAGTT
>CAJQRC010000062.1 GCA_905480645.1 uncultured Tateyamaria sp. | reverse complement strand
AATTTGAAACAATGAAACAGCAGCAAAATATCAGTAAATCGGCGGTACAGAAGGCCTCTTGTCAACAGTAAAAAAGTGACGTGAGGGACCAGAAATTTTGAAACTGAGAGATAATAATTTATCCTTTCTTGTGAAGAAATTAAAACGCTCTTAAGAGAATAAAATAATTACTGGGAGCAGAGACATGTCAAAAACGGTAGTAAAAAGCTGGAACGAATGGGATCCATTGAAGCATGTAATTGTCGGTCGCGCCGACAATTGCCATATACCACCTGAAGAGCCCGCGCTAGAAGCAAAGGTTCCTGAAGATAGCGATATGCGTGGCCAGTGGGGACGTCGCCCACAAGAGACTATTGACCGTGCCAACGAATTATTGGACAAATTCGTATCCCAGTTAGAACACCGTGGCATAACAGTTGACCGTCCGACTTCAATTGATCATTCTCTACCAGCAACCACACCAGATTTTCATACTGACAGTCAGTTTGGCTGTATGCCGCCTCGTGACGTACTGCTTACGGTGGGTTCAGAAATACTGGAAGCGACTATGTCATACCGGTGCCGTTGGTTTGAGTATTTAAATTATCGGCCTTTACTGCAGCGCTATTTCAACGAAGATCCTAAATTTAGGCATGAGTGTGCGCCAAAGCCGCGCCTGACAGACGCTGATTATCATCGTGACTATCTAAGTGACTCAATCGGTGTTGAAAAGCGGCTGCATTGGACAGCAAAAAAATTCTTCGTAACAACAGAAGAAGAGCCTCTTTTTGACGCCGCTGATGTTCTGCGCTTTGGGCGTGATCTTGTTGTTCAACATGGCTTTACGACAAACCTTAAAGGCATAGAGTGGTTGCAGCGACACTTTCCCAATCACCGAGTACATACGGTAAATTTCCCAGGAGATCCGTACCCTATTCATATTGATGCAACATTCACGCCTTTACGTCCGGGATTGATATTAAACAACCCACAACGGCGTCTGCCAGATGGACAAAGGGAAATGTTTGTAAAAAATGATTGGGAAATTGTAGATGCAGCACAACCGGCCCATAATTCACCGCCACCCCTTTGCTACAGTTCTACTTGGTTATCGATGAATGTCCTTGTTCTTGACCCAAAAACTGTTTGCGTAGAAAAATCTGAAGTATATCAAGCAGAACAAATGGATAAGCTGGGCATGGAGGTTATCGAAGTTGAACTGCGCGACGCCTACGCTTTTGGTGGTGGCTTACATTGCTGCACTGCAGATGTCTTTCGCGAAGGTGACTGCGAGGATTACTTTCCAAACCTCCGCTAAAATAACTAAATGAATTCAGAAAGTCGTAAAATATTATTTTTGATCTTTTAAGTTTCGGTCGATTATGAGATTTTTCGATATTTGGTTAAATTGATTTAGTAATGCTGGAATATTTTATATCAATAACTAATTTTTAAATTATGGAGTACCGCCGAATGGTGATTAAGTTTATTGGAGTCATATGCCTGCTTGGGCTCACAACCTCTCTGGGCCTCGCAGATTCAACCGATACTGCTATGTATTTCAATAGTCATGTTCGCGATTCGCCAGAGTGTACTGCTTCAATAAATTCTGAAGGTAAGATTATTTACCCAGCAACTATTTCCAACCCGGCAGCAACCTGTCCTGATACGTATTCTTGGGCGACGTTTCTTGGCACAATCAAAGCTAGATTTTGGGATCAATGGGGAAATGATGAAACAGTTTGGATTGATACACCCAAACCAGCTTGCAGTTCAGCAGAGGACACAGACTGCTGCTTTGTTGAACCAAATGGGGCACAGCAAGTAGGATATCGAAATTCTGCTGGTGAAACTGTTAAACCACATAATATTGGCGGGTTTGGCAATTATTGCCCCTATATTCCAGGCGACTGGGGTGGGGCGATTGAAACGACCTTTGCTGGCGGCAAACCCGGTAATAGCCACAACAGTACTTTTTTGCGAACTCTCGATCCAGGGCGCGTTGCACGGCAGGGCCAAGTAGAGGTTGTCTATCGAAACGATAGCTTTATCCGTTATACCACCCAACATGAACTTTATTCAAAAACGGGGCTGAGTAAATTATTTGCGCGTATAGCTGGAGAAGCAAAATTTGCCAAACCTCACCGGCCAAGCGGACAGGGCATCTCCTATCCAACATCAGCAGTAATGTTTAAGGTTGCCTGGATCGATGTGGAGACCATGATTGAATTGGGATACATAAGTGATCACGACAATGATCCGACCACGCCAGAACAAAACTCGCGTTACCCCTACATAACTCAAAAAATTAGAGCTTCTGACGATGATGGCAAAACTTATAAAGAAGATTTGTATTACCTAGTCAGCATAGCTGCTTCCACAAAAGCGCTACCCAACTGGCATTGGTTTGCCTTTGAACATGTAGGTAATCTAGGCCGCTGCGACTACATCGGCTGTAATGATAGCTTTGGAGTTCTTAATCCATCGACGGTGCATATTGCATCACCAGATGATCCTGAAAAAAAGATTGAAATCTCATTCAATAGTAATTTTATTTCTCCTCACACTCAAGATGACGCTCTCAATGATGATAAGAGTATATTCGTTCTTGGGAAACGGTACGAAAGTGGTCAAATATCAGCAAGCTTGGCTAAACTGTTTAATGAAGCTGGTATTGGAAATGGCAATGCGCCTGTTGATCCTGAACACCCGAAAATAACAGATATAGCTTGGAAGAGTTATCGTTTGAAAGGCACTCAGACACAGTTTGTGAACAATGACGGGACGTCAACACTGCTTGGCTCTTCAATCAATGAGGGCGGATTTGTGAATTCAGCGTCGTGCATCAGCTGTCATGCGCAAGCTTCGGTGAACGCAAATGGAGAGATTGGCGTTCCAGGAGTAGGCAGCACTGGGCGACTGAATATCTTTGGAATAGACACTGTCATATCAGGTCCACCAGTGACTGCTGATTATTATAACCGTGGGACTACGCGCCAACTAGCAGTTCAAACTGATTTTGTTTGGGGTATATTATTTGCTCAGGATACAAAGAATAAATGAAATGCAAAAACCATTCATCTTAATACACTTCACTAGAACGAATAAGCGGTTGAAATGAATTCAAAAAAAGAGTTTAGGCTGCAAAAATTTTATTTACATTACAGCCACAGCAAGTAAGAGTTCTAGCAGAGCCTGACCAGACTAGCTCCGCGAACTGTTCAGTAGTAAATTTATTAACCTTCTAGAAGAGTTTTTGGCGATAATGCCGAAGGATCAAGCTTTAGGTGAATGATAGCAGGAATCTCACTTTCGCGGGCTGCATGCAAGGCTGGAGCAAACTCAGCTGTTGTACTCACTGTAACTCCAAAACCCTGATAGGCTCGTGCTAATGCGGCAAAGTCTGGGTTTTTCATAGCAGTACCCGATGGCCGCATGGGGTAATGACGTTGTTGGTGCATGCGAATTGTACCGTACATTCCATTGTCAGCTATAATTACTATCACTGCTAAACCTTGATCACAGGCTGTTCCAAATTCCTGACTAACCATTTGAAAACACCCATCACCTGCGAGACAGACAACCTCTTTATCCGGGCTTTGTAATTTTGCAGCTATAGCTGCAGGTAAACCATACCCCATAGAGCCGGAAGTTGGTGCAAGTTGAGTGCGCCAGTTTCTATACCTGTAATAACGATGCAACCATGCAGAATAATTGCCTGCCCCATTTGTTAAAATAGCGTCATCAGGCAAAACATTATTGAGATGTGTAATAACCTGTTCCATTTTAAGAGCACCAGGCGTTTCTTCGGGTTGTTGCCAAATTTTATAAGCTTCATATGCGCTACTAAGCCATAACCCTCCCGCGCGAGAAGTAGCCATATCACGTAACTGCTTTATGACAGGGCCAGGCTGTGCCACAATTGCGAGTGTTGGATGATATACTCTACCAATCTCAGAGGGGTCTGCGTATATATGGATTAGTTCCTGTTTCGACTGTGGTGGAGTCAAAAGGCTGTAGCCAGAGGTTGTTATTTCGCCTAATCGTGTCCCTAGAGCAAGAATTACATCAGCTTCACGAACGTGTTTTTCCAATGCAGGGTTAATTCCAATTCCAACATCACCAACATAATTGGAATGTCTATTATCAAGAAAATCCTGACATCGAAAAGACGCACCAACTGGCAACCCCATTTTTTTCGCAAACTCACCTAATGCTTCAGCAGCTGTAGCATCCCAGGTAGCACCACCAACTATCAGCACGGGTCGCTCTGCGGCGGCTAGCTTTAGCACCACTTCATGAAGGTCTTCTTCTGCAGCTTGGCCAGACGGCAATACAGCAGCAGGAACAGGAATACCTTGCGTCGGTTCGGAAAGCATGTCTTCTGGCAAGGAAAGAACAACCGGCCCTGGTCTACCAGACTGTGCAATATGGAATGCATGGCTGATATATTCCGGAATACGATCAGAACGATCTATTTGTGCCACCCATTTTGCCAAGGGACCAAACATCGCTCTGTAATCTAATTCTTGAAATGCTTCCCGGTCACTCTGGTTACTGGCAACTTGGCCCACAAACAAAATCATCGGAGTGCTATCTTGAAATGCCACGTGTACTCCAGCACTCGCGTTTGTAGCACCTGGTCCACGCGTGACAAAAGCCACACCTGGTTTACCAGTAAGCTTACCAGTCGCTTCAGCCATCATAGCTGCACCACCCTCATGCCGAGCAACGACTACATCAATATCAGTGTCGTACATACCGTCCAAAGCTGCTAAAAAACTTTCGCCCGGAATGCAAAAAATTCGTTTTACGCCCTGAGCTACAAGGCACTGCGTTAGCAAGCCACCACCATGGAGTGATGCAGGGGTCTTATTCATTTCAGAAATTCCTTTCAGGCAACATCATCATGAACAACTCAACCGATGTGAATAGTATCATTCAATACCTCTTTTTATGTAAACTTAGATCCTCAATTGGATCGATAATACAATGACATTCTGCGCACATTACCATTCGGCGGAAGCGGCAAGGGCTCCGCTACCCGAATTTGTTCTTTAGCGGCCCGTTCGATATCTTTTGAGCCTGAACTCTCAATAATGTCGATACGCGCAACCGATCCATCAGGATTAATCTCAAAAAAAACACGTACATATCCACGCCCTGCCACTCGAATAGGGGGGGCACGATTGAGATGCATGAATACGCGACCCGCATAATTAGTCACATCCGAATTTCCAGTTCCCTGAAAATTCCGCCCACCCGAACCGCCAGATTGCGAGTTGCTATTATTCAGAAATGTTAAATCAGTTCCGTCGCGACGATAAGCTGCAAGAGGGGATTCAATTAGTTGCGATCTCTGTGGAAGAGCGGTCTGGGAGGTTGTGCCGTTTAAAGAATTCTCCAATTCTTTAGAACGACGTTGCAAGGGGAGCCTTGGTCGCAAAGACGATATCATAGTCTGGTTTGAATTTTTTATACTGTTTTGAATACCTCCATTCTCCAAAATCTCAGGATCAAATGTTATTTCATCTTCAATAGCCAAAGGAGTTACAATCGCCATCTCAATATTTTCAGGAACATCCGTGATTGCTTTGAGTGCAATATCCGGTGTTGAAGAAGATAACATCTCAAGTTCAATCGGGGAAACTGGTAACACGGGTAATATTTTAGTGGGCAGAGACGTAAGCTGTTTAGCTGGCGATTTTGCTATAGGTTCAGAAATTGGCGAAATAGCGAACGCTTCAACAGCTTTTGCAGTAACATCAGGCAACTCTCCAAAATTTACTATATCCCCTTTATTTGTAACAGGCTCTAAAACTTGTTCTTCACCTTGGCTTACAGAACGACCTATTTCAGGCTTAGGTACTGTAATAGTATTTTGCCCAATTGCGCCTGCCATGCCTTCCCCTGCAGACTGCACTGCGCCCGTATCCGGTACAGGTGTTTTTTTAGGATTTGATGATGCTACTAAAACCTCTGATGTTGGTTTCTCGGCAGTCTCAGGCTCTGGCACTGACTGTTCTTCTGGTTCCGGCGCAGTAATAAGCTCGGGTTTAGGAAAAATTTCTTTCTCTGGTGTAGCGTCAGGATTTAAGTCAGGTTCGGGTGGGTTTGATACATCAAGGTTTTCTGCAATCTCTTCAAAAGAATTGCTTATTGTTACTACGTCTTTCACGTCGTCATTCGAAATTTGAGTACGTCGAACATCACTAGAAAAGCTCAGGCCTATCGCGTGTAAAAGTAATGATAAAAAAATAGTCGTAAGGGCAACAATAGTGGATCGCTGGATCATTCTAGAACCCGTTCTGTAACCAGTAGTACAGAAGATGCGCCAAAGCGCCGCAACTCCCCTGTTACCTCAATCAGGCGACTACCTGATACATTACGATCTGGGACGATACGGATTGGCCCAATTCCTTGATCCTTCATGTATTTCTGGGGTTCAATCGGAAATCCACGAAAACTCAACGTTCCATTAGCGTGTAAAAGTAACGCATTAGGAGGCTCACGTCCCTCAAGCTCTGATGTTTCTACCAAAGAAAGACCGGGATCAAGGGGAGGAGCAACAGTCCCAGCGACTAGAAAAAAAATCAGCATTAAAAAAACTACATTGATCAAGGCAATGGTGGTGTCGCGCTGTTTGCGTTGTTCAGCATGGCGGATCATTTAGTCACTCCAGAACGGTAACTGATAGGTCTGTATGACCCCGCAATAGAACCAACAAATCGACAAGTCGTTGCGCGGACGTATCTTGATCCAGACTGATTAACAGCTGGTCAACTTTAATCTCAGCTACCAGTCTTTCAAATGTTGTTGCATTACCATTCAATACCAAGCGATCGACACCTAGCTGTACAAAGGCTGGGTTGGAAACAGCGCTGGACTTAGTTACTCCCGCTGTGGCTTGGCCTAGCTCTATCTCTCCAAACGTTGAAAACGTCGAAGACAGCATAAAAAATAATAAAAGCAAAAAAATAACATCTATAAGAGAGGTAAGAGCCATTCTACGACGAGTGAAAGGGGATACATTATGCATTATTAGTAGGTGTGACTGCGTTTTGTTTAGAGTCTATTTCATTTTTACAAGAATTACTTGGAGCAAGAACAGTTCGCAGAGCTTTGTCCGCAAACACCCTTTCGCGTGACGTGCGGCTTTCTAGCCAGGCAAGTATCATAGAAGTAGGCATTGCCACCGCAAGACCTACCGCTGTGGTTAACAGAGCAACCCATATTCCTCCCGCCAAAAGTGACGGATCGACTGAGGAGCCACCTGCTTGCAGCCCTTGAAAGGCTTCAATCATTCCTAAAACTGTTCCAAATAGACCTAACAATGGTGCAAGCTGCGCAATAGTATCCAACAAGCGAAAGCCACGTTCTAATCCCGCAAGTTCAACGCTTGCTTCTGCATCCAACCTAGCCTCAAGACCTAACATATCAGATGTATCCATCGCTTTGCACACCAGCGGGACCAAATAGCTTCGACTAGCTTTCAAACGGACCCGCGCAGCCTGTTGTCGGCCTTCATCCCATAAAGTCAGAGCCTCAGAAAGCACACGATGCCGGCCAACACCCGAAGCCGAGAATTGCCAAATCTTATACAGTGTAACCGCAAAAGTTAGGACAGACATTATCAATAACATTGCAACAACAGGCCCACCCAGAATCAGAAAACCGCTAACTGCTTCGGTAAGTCTCATCCGAGTAATTCCACAAGAGTACGACTACCAAGCGATAGAGCATCATCACAGATATTGCTATTAGCGCCTGAAACCACACAAGTGTTCGCACCATTAATCAGTACTTTTCCAACAGAGTCACAAGGCATTTCGGATAGATCAAACTGTCGTACACGTGGCCGGTCTGCAGGCAGATTTTGGAAATCGAAAAGTGACAGGCTGATCACACCACCTGATTTATCGAAGATAACTGTTTCAAAAACTATTTTTTCAACTCCCATTCCAGTAAGATTTTCAGCTAGAAAGGATAATCTGCATGCCCCACCAACATTTTGCATTGCATTAAGTTCAACAGAAAGCTTTGTAGCTGCTTTTTCCACAGACTCCGCAGATACCATAATGGGTACTAAAAAATTTAACATCACAACCAAGACTAGGCGACAGAATAACATGATTGATCCTCTCAATACAAATTGCCTGACATTTTTTTGAATAAAAGTATGCCATGACCTAATAAATCTATTTACTAATATCTCGGACCACGCCAACGCGGAAGGGCTACTGTATTTTTTGTGAACAGCAAAATTGACTGTCAAGAACTATCACATTTACACGATGTGCCAACTTCAAAGATCTAAACGTGAAACCTAATGTCTAAAAATTCTGATCGAAGTTGTACGGTGGCCGATATCACCAAAGTCACTGTGAGAGTTCATACCATCCCCAATAAGTTGAACAACCTCAGGAGAGCCTGCAAACTTTGAATGACTACCAGAGCTGGAGTCCTTTACCTGACCAAGATCAATAACCGTTACACCAAACCTTTCAAGCTCTAAAACGTCAGCTGCACCAACTCGCGGCACACCTCCTGCAAGCCAGCGTGCCGTACGAAGAGCAGTGTCGTCATTTGAAATTAACAAATATATCTTGTTTACAATCTCTGATGGGAGAATTGAAACTTGAGTTTCAAACAAATCCATATCTATGTCAGGTGACGCAAGTACAATATGATTTATCCTTGTTCTAGTGCCGAGAGTTCCAGCCTTCTGAGCAGCTACTAGTCCTTCCATTGCCAGGAAAGCTCCCATTGAATGAGCAAATACATCACCACCCTCGGCCCGAGTACTATTTACGACGCGAGCCATGTCAGTGATCCTTGCACGGGCAATAAGAACACTGTTCATATCATAAACATAATCAGTGCCCTTACCCGCCGAAGCCCATGTGAATAGTATGGGAACACCTTTGTAGTTCGTATCCTCCACAAACTGTGAGAGCCTGAGTACTGCTTCACTTGTCGTGTTGTTAAAACCATGGATAAAAACGAGAAGTTCTCTATTTCCTAGAGAACGTTTTGCAAGCTCTTTGTTCACTTCCTGAACAAATGATGTTTCTTGTTCATAGGTTGAAGGGTTAATAATTGTAAATTCGGTGCGGGGGTCCGGTGGCAACTTCTTTGGTCGCTCAAGCACACCTGTAACATGCGTCGGGGGTACGGTTGTCTCAACTGAAGCCATGAGTAATTCAGGAGCCCTCGACGAAGAATACAACTCACCGAGCTTGTCAGAAGCACTTCGGGTGGACAATATAAAAATTTTGTGTGTTTTTAGATTTGGCACAGATGAGACCGGTATTTCTGGATGAGAGACCCCGATAACCGATGGAGAGCGTGAGCACGCAATCAAAATAAATAACACTAGCGTAATAGCGACGGTTTTAACACGAACAAGCAATAGCTTAACTTCCACAAATATTGGTGAAGGTGCGTTTACAGAAAGAACAAGTCAACTTTAAAATAGTTGCTACTTTTAATAAATAGCAATGAAGCAAATAAAAAGAACATGTCTAACAGACCTCAGCATAACTCCGTTTTTAAATATCCATAATTTTACTCAATAAAACCAATGGTAAATTTTCTTAAAATCATTAAAAAAGGTATTATGCTGAGGTCTTTCTAAATCAAAAAGATGAAATCTCACGCCTGAATTTCTAACTAACATCAACGATAACTATCAGATGGGTTACCATAAGATTTAGAAATATGAATAACGGCTTTGCTTTACGAAATGCTACTCAGGTCTCAGCACCTGGCTAATTGATGTCAGGTTCTGGCACAGGTTCGCCAAATTCTGTACTTAGAAAGTCAAAATCACATCCTTTATCTGCCTGCTCAATATGTTTCGAAAAAATCCAGCCATAACCGCGCTGATAGCGAGGTTTTGGTTGTACCCAAGCCGCCCGTCGCTCTGCCAACTCATCCTCTGTAAGCTCTACATTTAAAGAGCGACTTGGTACATCAAGACTAATCATGTCTCCAGATTTAATCAGAGCAAGCGGTCCACCCACAAAAGCCTCAGGTGATACATGCAAAATGCAAGCTCCATAACTTGTTCCACTCATACGCGCATCAGAAAGTCGCACCATATCCCTGTGACCTTCATTCAAAAGTCTTTGGGGCATTGGAATCATTCCCCATTCCGGCATACCTGGCCCTCCTTGCGGGCCCGCATTACGCAAAATCAAAACATGATCCGCGGTAATTTTAGCCTCAGGATCATTTATTATCTGCTTTAAGTCATTGTAGCTGTCCGCAACCAACGCCGGACCACGGTGGCGCATAAATTTTGGCTCCATGGCAGCAGGCTTAATCACTGCTCCATTCGGCGCCAAATTACCCTTAAGCACAGCCAATGAACCTTCAGGATAAACAGGGTTTGACAGAGGTCGAATTACATCTTGGTTATAGTTTGGAGCCTCTTTAAGGCTGTCACAAAGGGGGCGACCGGTCACAGTAATCGCTGATAAATCCAGTTTATCACCTAATTCGTGCATTAATGCGGGCAAACCACCCGCATAAAAAAAGTCCTCCATCAGATAATCTTTGCCTGACGGACGGATATTGGCAATTATCGGCGTGCTTCGTCCAATTACATCAAGGTCTTCAAGTTCCAACGGTATACCCGCTCGACGGGCAATAGCAATTAGATGAATGATAGCATTGGTGGAACATCCCGTGGCCATAGCAACGGTTACCGCATTCTTTGTACTTACCTCATTAATTATCTTGTCAGGCGTCAGATCTTCCCACACCATATCGACAATACGACGCCCACAGGCCGCACTCATGCGCTGGTGACCTACATCTGGCGCAGGTATAGAGGAAGCTCCAGTTAGACAAAGACCAAAACCTTCAGCAATGGCGGTCATAGTGCTAGCTGTGCCCATGGTCATACAATGCCCATAGGACCGAGCTATACCACCTTCGACGCCCTTCCATTCCTGTTCTGAGAGATTACCGGCACGACGCTCATCCCAGTATTTCCAGGCGTCCGATCCTGAACCAAGTATTTTACCAGCATAGTTGCCTCGTAACATCGGACCAGCTGGCAGAAAGATGAAGGGAAGCCCCATTGAAATAGCACCCATAACCAGTGCTGGGGTAGACTTATCACAGCCACCCATCAAAACTGCTCCATCTACTGGGTTTGAACGTAAGACTTCCTCAACCTCCATCGCCACCATGTTTCGGTAAAGCATAGCTGATGGTTTCAAAAGCTGTTCACCAAGTGAATGAACAGGTATTTCTACTGGCATGCCACCCGATTGCAGCACGCCCTTTTTTACAAATTCGACACGATCCTTGAAGTGCATATGACATGGTTGCACTTCAGACCATGTGTTCAGGATTGCAATCACTGGTTTGCCTTGCCAGTCTTCATGTGACAGCCCCATTTGTAGTGCCCTAGAACGATGCCCAAAGGACCGCAGATCATCCGGAGCAAACCACCGGGCCGATCTAAAATCTTCATATTTTTTTTTGATCATAGAGCGTCCTCTTAGCGTAGGTCGGCTTGCTTAGTATTTGAAGCGGTAACCCCCAGATTTCCCAACATCCAGAACAGAGCCGATTTTTAGGGAAGTACCGATAAATTGACACTCATTAATTTTTTTCAACTGGCCGCGATCGCATCCGCTTTGCTGTTTCCCGTTCAGCACGTTTACAACGCATCGGAGGCAGATCACGATCCATAAGATCTAAATCCTCCAGCACCATGTTACCCATCTGTTTAAAAGAAAAATCCAACGCACCTGCGCGGTGGGCGGACCGCAGAAAACCAGAAATTTGGCGCACAGGATGATCTAGTGGCATTGGCTCTTGTGGGAAAACATCGCTTGCAGCCACGATATGTCCGCGCTCCACCGAAGCAATAAGCGCATCAAAGTCTACAACCTCAGCGCGACTTAGCAGAATGAACGCTGCGCCTGGGCGCATGCTTGCAAAACTTTCAGCAGTTATAAATTTCTGATTTTCAGATGTTACTGAAGCAACAACAAATATAAAATCTGATAATTCTAAAACTTCGTCCAAGCTAGATGGAGTCACCTCTAGATCCAACAGTATAGAGGGTGGCACCCATGGATCATATACTTTAATATTACAACGAAAGCCGGCGAGCATTCGACGTAGCGCCTTACCCAAATCTCCAAAGCCAATAATGCCTACATCAGAACCTGATAACAAGCGGGACGTAGTATTACCATCGCCACCCCATTTTTCACTACCTTTGCGAAAATCCAAATCAGCTTGGGTTATGTCTCTCGCCAAATCAAGGGCTAACCCAATGCCTAATTCTGCAACAGGAAGCGAAAAAACTGCCCCCGTAGTAAGAACATGAATACCACGCTGGAAAATCTCATCATATGGCATGTTATCAATCAAATTTGACTCAACGTTCAGTACAGCTCGTAACTGGGTCATTTTAGCAAGGATTTCAGAGGTAATTTTGGGTTGCCCAATTATGTAACGAGCCTGAGCAAGTATTGAGTTGCCTAAAAATGGTACATCTTCAGCCGATGTTTCGACTAATCGATATCCGGCGCGTAATTTTTTTAATTTTTCAGCTGAAAAAATAAGATCAAGCGAACGAGGCTCCGGAGCGCAAATAACCAGTGGTCTGTTTATTGAGGTCATTAAATATCTTCCGAATTAAATTATCACACTGAAAAAGATAGTTCGTTTTTTTCAAAAACTCTAGCGTAACAATATTCATTTTACACAACAGTTTTGCAAGACAGCGATTGAAAAACGCATCAAATAGTAAAATATTAAAGCACTTTGGTGATAAGTCGTTATTTTGCAAATTTTGCATGAAAAACACTTCATGCTGCACGACATAGTTGAGCAAGATCAGATTTTATTGCACAAAGCCTTTAAGGAGAACCATTATGCATTTTGGCCTATCTGAAGAACAGGAGATGATAATCTCGACTGTCCGTTCTTTTGTTGAAAAAGAAATATATCCTCATGAGGCCGAGGTTGAACGTTCCGGTAAAGTGCCACCTGAACTAGCTGAATCAATCAAAACAAAATGCAAAGAGTTAGGGTTTTACGCCTGTAACTTTCCACAAGAGGTAGGTGGCGCGGGACTTAACCACGTAGACTTTACGTTGGTTGAGCGCGAGCTTGGCCGTGGTTCAATGGCACTGACTCATTTTTTTGGTCGACCCCAAAACATTCTGATGGCATGTGAAGGCGAGCAACGTGAACGTTACCTTCTGCCTGCCGTGCGAGGCGAGCGAATGGATGCGTTAGCAATGACAGAACCAGGAGCAGGCTCCGATGTGCGTAGCATGAAATGCAACGCTATGCGTGATGGCGACGACTGGCTTATTAACGGCTCGAAACATTTTATTTCTGGCGCTGATCACGCAGATTTTTTTATCGTTTTCATTGCCACGGGCGAAGATGCTACTCCTAAAGGTACCAAAAAACGGATCACTACCTTTTTAGTGGATCGCAATACACCAGGTTTTGAAGTCCGAGAAGGTTATAATTCTGTGAGCCATAAGGGTTATAACAATTGTATTCTTGATTTTGATGACTGTCGCTTACCAAATGCGCAGGTTCTGGGTGAAGTTGATGGTGGCTTTGCTGTTATGAATGAGTGGCTTTACGCGACGCGGATAACTGTTGCGGCGTTTAGTGTGGGCAGAGCCCGTCGATGCTTTGATTATGCGCTTAATTACGCGGCAGAGCGCAAACAATTTGGACAGGCTATCGGTAAGTTCCAAGGTATAGGATTTTCAATTGCTGATATGATCACAGAAATTGATGCTGCTGACTTGTTGACATTAGCTGCCGCTTGGAGATTAGATCAAGGTCTGCCCGCCAACCGTGAAATTGCGTCCGCAAAGCTTTATGCAAGCGAAGCACTAGCCCGGGTTACAGACACAACTCTACAAATTTTTGGTGGAATGGGATTGATGGACGATTTCCCAATTGAACGGTTTTGGCGAGACGCACGTGTGGAGAGAATCTGGGACGGTACCTCAGAAATTCAAAGGCACATCATTTCGCGTGACCTACTAAGACCTTTAGGTGCATAACCTTTGTTTTTAAATTGAACTTTCGAAGGCCATTACGAACGTAAAATTGCTCCAGCACATGACATTTTAAATTGAAATAAAGATAAATATGGAAAACCATCTTACGCGTGATTTGAATCGGTTAATAAGGCCCAAATCAATTGCAGTTGTAGGCGGTGGAAATTGGTGTGCAGACGTTATCCGTCAAACTGATATTATGGGTTTTAAAGGTCCTGTCTGGCCCGTTCATCCAAAAGCCAGATCAGTCGCTGGGCATAAAGCATTTAAAAAAATAACAGATTTACCTGCACCACCAGATGCAGTTTTTGTGGGTGTTAATCGCCACGCGACCATAGGAGTTGTAGAACAGCTTGCAAAATTTGGTGCTGGTGGCGCTGTTTGCTTTGCATCAGGCTTTTCAGAGGCAAATGCAGAGGATGCAATTGGATCAATTCTTCAAGACCAATTAGTAACTGCAGCCAGTGGAATGCCAATCCTCGGACCTAATTGCTACGGTTTTATAAATGCCTTGGATGGCGCATTGTTATGGCCAGATCAGCATGGATGTAAATCAGTCAAACGCGGTGTCGCGATCCTTACGCAGAGCTCTAATATTGCGATTAACCTTACTATGCAAAAACGCGGATTACCAATTGCCTACACTGTGACCTGCGGAAATATGGCTCAAACTTCACAGGCTGAAATAGCGGCAGCCTTACTTGACGATGCTCGAGTTACGGCCATCGGTCTTCATATCGAAGGATTTGGCGACACTAGTGCTTGGGAAAAACTTGCACAAAAGGCTTATGCAAAAAAGATCCCAATGATTGCCTTAAAAGTAGGAGCATCAGATCAGGCTCAAAGTGCAACAATATCACATACAGCCTCTTTAGCTGGGAGCGACACAGGCGCAGAAGCACTTTTGAAACGTTTAGGAATTGCACGTGTGAAGACACTGCCAGACATGCTCGAAACACTGAAACTTCTGCATTGCTTGGGACCACTACAAGGAACAAATATTGCTTCAATCAGTTGTTCTGGAGGAGAGGCAAGCTTAATTGCCGATATGGCAATGGGATCAGATCTGACTTTTCCTCCATTGTCTTTAGAGCAACAAGATATTTTGCGAACTACATTGGGACCGATGGTCGCTTTAAACAATCCATTAGACTATCATACTTACATCTGGCGTGATCCAGATGCTATGTCACGTGCCTGGGCAGGAATGACAGGGCCCAACATCGACATGACATTTACAATTGTAGATTACCCTAAAACAGACCCAAAGGACTGGGATTGTGCAACGCAGGCAGCACTACTTGTGCGCAAAAAAACTGGTGCACCCTTCGCGGTGGTAGCGTCTATCCCCGAATTAATGCCCGAACATATAGCAAACAAGTTGATACAAGGTGGTGTTGTCCCGTTTAACGGCCTGCGAGAAGCCATTGTCGCAACACAAGCAGCCAGTAATATTCGGCATCCAGCAAAAGCGACACTTTTAAAGCCTGGCATCACACCTGCCAACCAAACTTTGACCGAGATTAGAGCCAAACAAGAGATTGCGAGGTATGGTGTTTGTATCCCACGATACCAAACGGCCACGCAAAAAAGCATATTATGCCAAAAAATAGATTTACACCCACCTTTTGCAATAAAAGGGATTGGGCTTGCGCATAAATCAGAATATGGAGCGATTCTGCTCTCAGTACCATCTGAAGAACTAGCCCAAGCCGCTGCCACTATTGGTACACCAGAGTTACTAATCGAAGAAATGGTATCAGGATCTGTTGTGGAGCTTTTGGTTGGTATCATACGAGATCCTGCACATGGCTTTATTTTGACGGTTGGTGCAGGCGGCATATTATCAGAGGTATTAAAAGATACCGCTTCTCTTTTGCTACCTACAACTGCAGCAGATATTGAAGCCGCGTTGTCCACTCTAAACTGTTTTCGTCTACTGCAAGGCTATCGTGGCAAACCATCAGCCAATTTGGCATCCGTGGTTAGAGCAATTCTGGCTTTGCAAAGTTACGTTATTGCGCATGCTGACACTGTCAGTGAAGTTGAAATTAATCCTTTGATCTGCACTTCTCAAGAAGCCATTGCTGCAGATGCCCTAATCAGAAAGGCATGAAAGATGAGCCCAATAAAGACCCACAGTAAAGATGCTATCCTGCAAGTCACGCTGGATAGGCCAAAGGCTAATGCTATAGATTTAGAAACTAGTAAAATCATGGGTGCCGTATTTGAGGATTTTCGTGATAATCCAGAAATGAGAGTTGCCATTATAACTGGTGGGGGAAATAAATTTTTCTGTCCCGGTTGGGATCTGAAAGCTGCCGCTGACGGTGACGCTGTTGATGGTGACTATGGAGTTGGTGGTTTTGGGGGACTACAAGAGATGCGGGCCATGAACAAGCCTGTCATTGCGGCTGTCAACGGTATTGCTTGTGGCGGTGGATTAGAACTGGCACTATCAGCAGATATTATTTTGGCTGCAGAGCACGCAAGTTTCGCTTTGCCAGAGATCCGTTCAGGAACCGTAGCCGACGCAGCTTCAGTAAAGCTGCCCAAGCGTATCCCCTATCACATAGCAATGGAGTTATTACTAACCGGTCGTTGGTTTGACGTAAATGAGGCGTTTCGCTGGGGTCTTGTGAACGAAATTGTTGCTTCAAATCAATTATTGGACCGGGCATGGGAGTTTGCACGATTACTCGCATCAGGGCCACCTTTAGTCTACGCGGCAATAAAGGAAATTGTTCGAGACGCCGAAGATACTAAATTTCAAGACGCTATGAACCGAATTACCAAAAGCCAATTACCTGCGGTGGAAAGGCTCTATCGTTCAGAGGATCAATTGGAAGGAGCCCGCGCCTTTGCAGAAAAACGCAATCCAGTTTGGCAGGGCAATTAGTAAGATCAGATTTTCTAGCGCAACAGTCTCTTATCAACAGGCAAGCCACTTGGTACCTTCTCTGGTATGCCCAGGATACCTTTTGTCGAAGCACGCCCTGTAAGTGCACGAAGGAATGCTACTAATGCATTAACGTCTGTATTTGTTAAAATTACAGGGTCTAACTTAATGGCCGCTCGTTGCCGCGCAATTTCCCGTGCGTCTTGCCATACTATAAAGTCTATTTTCTTAATCCATGGAACATCGGGGAGCACCACAGTCTGAGGCGTCCAGTTATCAAAGCTTTCAATGGGATTGATATGATGTCGCACAACGCCCTCAAGCGTTGGATATGCTCCGTTGTGACCGTACGGTGCTGTGAGCTCCACATTACGTAACATTGGTGTTCTGAAAGCATAAGCGTCTGAAAGATCATCACTTTCTCCCATATGTCCGACATCCCGGACCATTGGATCAAAGCGACGCGTACGACCCGGACCAAGAGGTGGAATGCCGATGGCGTGAAACTTTTGATCAGACAGTAACGGTCCAGAATGACATTCTGCACACCCACCAGTCCGAAAAAACAAGTCCATACCAACTTTCTCAACCTCCGTGAGTGCTGTTGTATCTCCACTCAGAAAAGCATCGAACGGACTATCAAAACTTGTCCATTCTTTAATAATAAAAGCACTTAGAGCATTGGCTATATCAGAAATTTTAATGTCATCAGCAACTGATATATGAGGATATGTTGCAGTAAATCTTTCAGCATATATCGGTAGATGACGCACACGATCAGCCAGGATTGGCCAAGCATAATCAATCCGGTTATGAACAGCCCCAGCAACCTCATTTTCCTTTGGATTTCCGGCCATCTCAAACTGAGCTACAAGCGGAAAGATAGCCTGCGCTGCAAGCAAATTGTCGAGCCCTTCCGGCAACCATTCCTCTGCAGGTGAATTGAAACCATTATCAAATGTATTAGCAACACTTAATCGTCCATCATGGAACAATACTGTTAACTCTTTTGCACCTAGGTTCCAAAGACCAGGCGCATTACGGGTAATTCGCTTAGGTATGCGATTATCACCTACACCAGGTGTCCGCTGTGGCCCCAGACCAGTCCCACCTTCACCAATACCAAGGCTCAAGCCATCACTGGTGCCCAGATCGGGATGGTGGCAAGTACTACATGCAATATTGCGATTGCCTGATAAGATTCGATCGTAAAAAAGCTGCTGGCCAAGTTCGGCTTGTATAGGGTCAACAGCAATGAAATCATGCAGTTGCAAAGCCCGAGGCAAATCTTCATCAGCCAAGACCGGAGCCGCCAGCAGGAGAAACAAATGCGTAAGATATTTTATGTGCTTATTTTTATAGCCGCCCCTGCGCTGAGTGAAATTGAGCAGGCTCGTGATTTTCTTGAGACAGGACAATTTAATGCAGCCTACAATGCACTCTGGCCAGCCGCTCGGTCCGGCAACGCGGACGCCGAGGAATTGATTGGCGTTATGTATGCTATGGGTCTCGGCGTCGAACGTGATGATCAGCGCGCTTTTGAGTGGTACTTGCGCTCTTCTATGAAAGGGCACCCTGGAGCGCAATCTGGTGTTGGCTGGTATTATGAGGTTGGGCGCGGCATGCCTGCCCCAGACCTCGTGCGAGCGTATATGTGGTATACCTTGAGCGCGATTGGCGGAGATCCGGACGCCGCAATCTCTCTTGAAGAAGTAGTTAAGAAGATGACGCAAGAGGAAATTAATCAGGCGCATATTTTAGTCGCAGACTACAAAGTTTGGATGTATCCATTTCGCTAATTGTGGCATTTGTTTGGAGACTTGAAAAGAGTTCGAGACAGAGAGGTTTTCCTCTTGCCTTTACATGAAGCCATCAAGTGACAAAATATCAACAAAAATAAATAAATCTGCGTTCTTTTACCAGCACGAGATATGACCAGCAGCACTAACTAAGATGTCATAATTGAATATAAAGCATCAAATTAGTTGTTCTTTTTCATAGACACAGCAGTGGCGGGCCGGGAACTCCAACGAGACAGAATCCAATGGCACTTCTTGGTCACGTTTTACTTTAATTTTTACGTTTTGGTTATCAAAAATTGCACTTACTAATTTATGAGTTCCAAGGTCTTCCACACGCTGAACCTGCGCTTTAATCGTATTTATGCCTGCTGTTTCCACGATCCGGATATATTCAGACCTTATGCCCAATTTCAGCGTAGCCTCGCCAGTTTTTGACAAATCTGTTTCTGTAATAATAGATGCGCCACCGAAGGATACATTATGGCTTCCCTCCAACTTACACTCGAAGAAGTTCATTGCAGGAGCACCAATAAAGTAACCGACGAATGTTGTTTTTGGTCGTTCGAAAAGCTCAGATGGCGAGCCAACTTGAACGATAGAGCCTGCATCCATCACGATGATGTTTTCGGCAAAGGTCATAGCCTCATTTTGGTCATGTGTGACATAAATAAGAGTTGAGCGGTATTTTTGATTGATCTCTTTGAGTTGCCTACGCAGACGGAATTTCAAATCCGGATCAATCACCGTCAGCGGTTCATCCATCAAAACCGCCGCGACATCATCCCGTACCAGCCCGCGCCCCAAAGAGATAAGCTGCTTTTGGTCCGCTGTCAGTTTACTAGCCGACTTTTTCAACAATCCCTCTAGACTTAACGCCCCAGCAACCTCCTGAACCTTGGCAACAATCACAGCCTTTTCAAAGTTACGGCACACCAAGGGAAAGGCTAGGTTCTGTTCGACAGACATTGTTCCGTAAATAACCGGAAACTGGAATACCTGTGCAATATTACGTTCAGAAGTGGATAACTTAGTTACATCAACGTCATTAAAAAGCAGCTTACCCTCGGAAGGCTGTACAATACCCGACATTATATTCAGCATCGTAGTCTTTCCGCAGCCAGATGGCCCTAAAATAGCATAACGGCCACCGTCTACCCACGTCATGTTAAAGGGGTTAAGCGCATAGGCTTTATCCGCAGCTTGCGGATTATAAGAATGTGCAATATTTTGCAGTTCAATTTTAGCCATTACTTCATTCCGCTATAGGGTGAGGACTTTAATGTACCATCAGTCGCAAAAGCGTAAAGATGAGTGGTGTCAAATCGTGCCATGACGGTTTCACCCATGTTAAAATTCTGAACCGAATCCAACAAACCCACGACTTTAACATGCTCATGTTTTAAATGCAGGAAGGTTTCAGAGCCACTTATTTCAGAAAGTTCAATGGTGAACGGAAAACCCCCCTCATCCAGAGTAATCGCAGCAGCTCTGAGACCAAAGTTATATTTCTCTGGCGGTAACTCTTGACAATGCCGGGGTAAGTCAAACTGTATCTGTGGACTTAAGATGATTTTTCCCTCCGCTACAGTACCCTCGAACAAGTTCATTGCCGGATCATTGGTGATTTGAGAGACTTTGGCAGAGCTAGGGTTTTCATACACCGCTTTGGCGTTTCCCTGCTGCAATATACGCCCCTCATCCATCACCAGAATTTGCCCGCCCAATTGCATCGCCTCTACAGGGTCTGTCGAAGAATAGATCAAAATAGCATCCTCAGAGGCTTTGGCAGTAAAGATATTTCTAAACTCTTCGCGCAATTGCTCTCGTAGTTTATAATCCAAATTAACTAATGGCTCATCGAGTAAAACAATATTTGCCTCCTTCACCAAAGAACGCGCAAGAGCTACCCGCTGCTGCTGACCACCCGACAGGGCTTGAATTTTGCGCTCCTCAAACCCCTCCAGCCCAACTTGTAAGAGGGACTTCATCACGCGATTATGAATCTCAGTCTTTAGTATCCCGCGCTGTTTAAGCGGGAAGGCGACATTTTCATAAACACTCAAATGCGGGTAGTTAATAAATTGCTGATAAACCATCGCAACTTCGCGCTTCCACACCGGAATGCGGCCAAAATCACTGCCATCTAGGTTCAAAGTACCACTATCAGGCGCAATTAACCCTGCAATAGTTTTGAGCAATGTGGTTTTACCAGCCAACGTACGACCAATAATTGTGTAAATCTCACCCTTGGACATTTCAAAACAAACGTCATTCAAATGGTATTCCGTATCGGCTTTCAGACACAAGTTTGAGGCAATGAGTGACATTTATTTTAATGCTCCTGACAAATTGCCTTTTGACAAATACCGTTCAACAACAAAGGCCACCGCGATCAGTGGTGCCACACTGACCAAAGCAGCCGCTGACAAGCTCCACCATGGGGTAATTGATGAGTTAAGCGCTACAATCGCAACGGGTAAAAGCTGAACTTCTGTAAAAGTCAAAATGAATGAAAAGAAAAAATCAGTCCAACCAAAGATCAAACAAAACATACCGGCCACGATAATACCTGGGATCGAGTTTGGCAGGACCACTTTATAAAAAGCCTGATAGGGATTGCAGCCATCAATCAGGGCTGTTTCATCTATTTCCCGAGGCACTTTATTGAAAAAATCCACCATGATCCAAACAGCGATCGGCATCAGCAAAACGATATATACAACAATCAAGCCTAGTAAAGTATCCAGTAACGCGAACTTTCCCAACATTATAAAGAACGGGATCGCCAAAACAACAGGCGGCATTATGCGTTGCGAGATAAAGAAGAAGGTGATGTCACTGTTACGAATAAATCCTGCTTTGAAGGTAAAACGCGACAAAGCATAAGCCGCCAAAGTACCCAGAAGAATGCTGATCAGACTGCCGGCACATGTCACAAAAATGCTGTTAAAGAACGGCTCAACAATATCCACACCGCCTTTTGCCGGCGATTTCCAGAGCGCACGCCATCCTTCCAATGTGGGTTCAAAATCAACCCAAGGAATGTAAGTTGCCCCGTTCGTTACAGATTGGAAGTCTTTAAAAGACGTTGAAATAGCCCATAAAAATGGCGCAATTACAAAAATGGACCACAGACTGACTACGAGATACTTAAGGCAGGTATATAACAGGCCCATGGTTAATTCCCCCGGACCATCAGTTTAACCAAAATTTTCGCAATAATGGTCAAGCTGATGATCATGATGATCAGATAGGTGAATGACAGTGCCGCAGAATACCCAAATTGGAATTCGCGCAGACCTTTGATAAAGATGTAAAAACTGGATGTCTCAGTCGCCGTACCTGGGCCTCCTGAGGTCAAGACATACACAGTATCCATAATTTTGGAGGCCTCAATCAAGCGTATAATAATCGCCCCAATCGAGATCGGCGCCATCAATGGAAAGGTCACATAGACAAAAGTCCTTATTGGCCCGGCACCATCAATCGAAGCAGCTAGGAAAGGCTCTTTTGGCAAGGACAAAAGACCCGCCAGCAACAGCAAAAACATAAACGGTGTCCACTGCCAAACTTCAACTAGAATAACTGTGAACTTGGCAAGTAACTCACTACTGAGCCAAAGTGGTGTGACATCAAAATAACTTAACAAATCATTCACTGGTCCCAAAGACTCATGAAAGAATGTGCGCCAGATCACAGTCATGATAACCGGTGTAGTCATCATTGGAATTAGGAAAAGAACTCTAAAAAACCGTTGAAAGACAATCTCTTTCCAGACCATAAGGGCCAGAGAAAAACCAATGACATATTGCAAAAATACAGTCGTTAAAGAGAGTAAACTAAGACGACCAAATGCTTCCCAGAAGCGTTTATCATCTGTGAACAAGCGGACATAATTGTCCAACCCTATAAAATCAAGAGCAGGATAGAAGCTATCCCAACTCGATAAGCTTAGCCGGACGGTGAATCCAATCGGGAATATTAAAATGCCGAGCAGAACAAGAAGTCCCGGAAGCAAAAATAAATATTTATGTTTAAAATTCATCTACCATAGCCTTATTGAATAAAGAACGCCCCTTAAAAAGGGGCGTCCTAATAACATAGACTGACCTAAAGCCTACTCTGCGTCCTCCAGAGCTACACCCTTAGCATAAGCTTCACGGATTGTATCAGCACCAATACGGTCAACAATTTTGGTCCATTCAGCAGCAACTTCGTCCAATGCCTCTTGCGGGGACAACTGACCCGCCAAAGCCTTGGCCGTACCCGTAGCAATTGCACTATTGAACTGGAATACACCTGGTACACGCAATGGGAATACGCGGTTCGTACTGCCTTCCTCCATCTCCATCAGAGTGTCCGCATATTGCTTTGCAATCTCCGGATCCCAGCCCTGACGTTCGACATACAGGTCTGCCACAAAGTCTGACTTCTTGAACGGGTTCACACCAAAGCGACCAATCGCGATATCCGCCTGGTGGTTGGCATCGTTCGCAAAGAAACACAAATAATCAAATGCCATTTCGTGATTTTCACTTTTCTTAGCAACCGCTGCTGTCCAACCCCACACAATGTAAGGTGCTTGGTTATAGGTATCGTCCCAAGCGTCGCTATCACGGTTCCACACACGGTTTGATCCAGGTAATGGGGCCACTCCAACTTTATTTTTAATAGGGCTATCGTCCTGCATTGCCGCAACGAAAGCATCATCCCATGAGAAGCTGAACAAAGTCTGCCCACCACCAAACGAATTAATTTCATCGCCTAAGCCAAAGTTAATGCCACCCGGTGGCACATATTTCGTCGCTTCAACCCAATCGCCCAGCGCTTCAACAAAGCCCGGCCCATTGATCAACGGCTCCATGGTTTCCAGATCAAAGAAAAAGCCACCCTTTACCCGCGGGTTTTTGGAATAAGCAACCGAACGGCTGAAGAACGCTGCAAACATAAGGTCGTCTTTTTTCATGACTTCGGCTGAACCATATTCCAGCTCTCCGTCATTATCCCAATCCCAGTCATTAAAGAAAGCGGCCATCTCGCCATATTCTTTCCAAGTTTGCGGGATACGCAGCTCATTACCCGTTTCAGCTTTATACTTCGCCTGATACTCTGGGTTATCAATCACGTCTTTACGATATTTCAAATAGTGCCGGTCCCCGTCAATCGGGAATTGGATCATTTCACCATCCCAAGTGTTCACATCAATATGGCTTTGTGTGACGTCTTTCATTTGCGCCATGTTTACATATTTAGCAGGCACAGGCTCCAAATATTGCTTCCAGTCACGAATGAAATTTGAAAACCCAAAAACGATATCATAAGGGGCCTGACCCGCTTGAAACGGAACCATCGCTTTTGAGTAAAGATCACCGGCCGGCGTATGGATCACATTCACCTCAGCTCCAGTTAATGCGCTGAACTGTTCAGCATGCAGAGCAGTAGGCTCGCCCATAACAGGCACAGCGTGCGTGTTAATCGTCAGCTTTTGACCACTATAGTCTTTCTGTGACATCGCTTCATATGAGCATTCGCCAGCTATGTCGCCAGTGTTTTTGATATGTGGAAATTGATCGCTCCACTTATCCGCTTGCGCCGTACCACCCATTAGGGCAACGCTGACCGCAAGTAAGCTTATGTATGTTCTCTTCATTTTTTAGCTCCTCCCAGAGTTTAGTTGTCTATTTAAGGTACGAGAACCGCCCGACCTTTGATTTTACCATTATGAAGGCTTTGAAGTGCTGCATTAGCGTCTTCAAGTTTAAATTCATGGGTCTCCAATTGCACCAAACCACGATGCGCAAGCTCCATAAGTTCAGTTAGCTCAGACCAAGTCCCCACCAGATTTCCAATGATGTTTTTCTCGGTAATAACCAAGTCTACTGTTGGAACCTGAACATCTTCACCATAACCAACGACGTAATAACTGCCGGCATTTCGCGTCATTGCAATACCTTTTGCAGTTGTACCTTTTTCACCAACAAAGTCGATCACCGCTTCGGCACCGTGGCCTTTCGTTATTGACAGAACAGCGTCCACTTCGCCTCCATCAGCCTTGATCAAATGATCAGCGCCACATTCCTGAGCCAGTTGCAAAGATACATCTGATGTATCCACAACTATTATTTCAGCTGCGCACATCGCACGAAGAACCTGAATGGCAATATGGCCCAAACCACCAGCGCCTATAACAACGCAGTATTCACCCGGCAAAAGATGGCGTGTAGCTTTCTTTGCTGCCCTGTAAGCGGTCAAACCCGCATCGGAGTAAGGTGCGACGTCCTTTGGACTTAACGTTTTTGGAAGAGCTACGATATTGCGGGCCGAAGTGACTAAAGCTTCTGCATACCCACCGTTACTATCCAGACCAGGGAATGTTCCCTCGCCATGCATGTCTTGTCCTCGCCGGCATGCAATGCAAGTACCGTTGGAAATCTTTGGGTGGACGATTACAGGATCGCCTATTTTTAGGCCTTCAACTTCAGGACCAATTTCTTCAATCCATCCGGCGTTTTCGTGGCCTAATATAAAAGGAAGAAGCTCAGATCCAGTGGGATCCATGTGGGGGCGCCAAACACCTTCTATCACATGCAAGTCAGTTCGACAGACGCCAGCACCACCAATTCTGACAATTACATCTGAGCTTTTGGCAATAACTGGGTCCGGAACGTCTTCATAACTAACCCAAGACGAGGCCGTTAAATCGTCGTCATACTTGTGAAGCACTTGGGCTTTCATTATTAATCTCCATCTCGCTCATTGCAACATTAAGCGCATTGCATGGTCTAAAAACAAAAAAAAGTCATAAAGAGGCATGTTCAGAAAATTAATAATTTTAAAAATAGGCGTTCAGAAACTGAACACTTGCATTGTATTTGATCCATCATACGGTTGTAGGAGTACCTATCAGACTACGAAAAAGAGGCCAAAATGCAGTCAATCTTTATGAAAGCTCGCACTTCGCTTGAGAAAAGACGTGAATTTGCTCATGGTGCAGTTCCCGAAAAAATAGCTGACAGCTGGCATAGATGTCTGAGAAACGGGCTAGACCCCATTGGTGATCCGGTAGATGCGATGCTGTCTCATCAAGACCTGTACGAGACAAAACAAAGGCACGAAAAACTGATTTCGATAGTACGCCCTGAGCTAGAACTATTAAGTAATCAAATTGCTGGAACTAATTATATGACTGCCTTCGCCGACAGCGGAGGAGTCGTTTTAGACGCCATAATGGACACTGAATTCAGTCAGTCTCATTGTTCGCAGAGTATTCAGGTTGGATCAATCTGGACAGAAGAAGTACGTGGTACAAATGCGCTAGGGTTAGCACTACATACTGGAAATACCAGTATGGTAACTGGAGGAGAGCACTTTTTCGCAAAGCATGGTGCAGTGTCATGTGTATCAACACCAATTTTTAGCAGCAAAGGCGTAATAGTTGGGATGTTAGATGCTTCCTCGGAAGTTGCTGCACGGCAGTTTCATACGCAAGCCCTAGTCGCACTCGCTGCTTCAAATATTGAAAATAGGCTATTTATTGACGAACACCGTGATGACAACATTATACAATTTCACCCTAGAGAAGAGTATCTTACAACTCAAAGTGTTGGCATGATCAGTGTTGACGCAGATGGAAATATTACAGGTGTAAACCGACGATCTGGAGAAATTTTAAACGGCCTCAACTTGAGTACAACCCGAAGTTTTTCAGATTTATTCCAAGGTGGCTTTAGTAACTCTATCAAATCATTGGAAAACGGAGAAGTTATTCGTGTTACTGACTGGTTAAACTCAACCTACTTCGCCCGTATTAGAATTACCCGCCGCAAGTTGACAGGAGCAGGACCCAAGCACATGATTTCGCTGTCTGTGCCTTCTGTATTCAGTCTCCCTAACGCGCCTGAGTCACCAGTATTCCGAGATGAACAAGTTAGTAACAGTCTGCGCGTTGCATTGCGTTCTGCTAGAGTTGGACTACCCTTTATAATTGTAGGTGAGCCAGGAACCGGACGCACAACTCTCGCACAAACCATACATGACGAGCTCCACAAGCATCTTCCGTTAATCGTAGTCGACTGCCAAACTGCCAATTCACTGGGCGAACCTGAAGGTCTGATGGCAAACGTTTTTGGAGGAGATGACGACAAAAAATTCTCAATACAAACAGGCGGTACACTTCTGCTCGAGAACCTCCAAATCATTCACGGGGGCGCTGCGGAGGAATTAGCCAAAGTAACGAACCGTTTAATGCAAATCAAAGCAAAACCGGGTTGGATCATTATTTCAACAGACGATAAGAGAAACAGGTCAAAAGCTAGTTGGGCACCTCACGTTGACATGGCGCTGTCAAAACTTTTACCAATAAAAGTACACTTACCAAAACTATCGGAGCGCACAGATTTTTCTCAAATTGCGTCATTTATTTTGTCCAGAATATCATCAGAGCATCAACTCTCAAATACAGCAGTGGATTTGCTAAGAAAAATTGATCGAACCCAGCATATTAACGATCTAGTTAATCAACTGAGCACATTGGCTGTTCAATGCCCTGTTGGTATAATCCGCGCTGAACATGTTGACCGATTTATCTCGCACGCCATCAGTAAGAACGTACCATGTCCAAGGTGTGCAGAAAATTCAGCACGTAAAGCCAAGTGCCTTGAAATCAATCGAGTGTTTAAGCAATGCAATTCTAATGTTGCCGTTGCAGCACGAAAGCTGGGTGTATCACGGAACACAGTTTACTCACATATCCCTCAGTAAATCACAGTATTTCAACCAGCTTTTTTTAAAACCGTTAAATTGTTGAAGTTTTCAATTGTTTTGGCGACCCCGGCAGGATTCGAACCTGCAACCTGCCCCTTAGGAGGGGGCTGCTCTATCCAGTTGAGCCACGAGGTCTAGCTTATATCACTTATTGATTTACAAGTGTTTTGTCACCCTATTGCGGTAAAATTTCTATCTCCAAAGCTTGAATTCTTACCAATCTTCGCGCTTACTTAACCTAACTAGTAAAAAAGAGGAACTACATTGACTAATCGCGGCCAACGCCCACTTACCCTGCGTGATGTCTCTGCGGCATCTGGTGTTTCTGAAATGACAGTAAGCCGGGTCCTCCGCAAAAAAGGCGACGTGTCACAAGCAACACGTAAAAAGGTTTTGGAAGCGGCAAAAGAATTGGGCTATGTACCAAATCAAATCGCAGGATCGTTGGCTTCACAACAGGTAAACTTAGTTGCGGTTGTTGTTCCCTCACTGAGCAATATGGTTTTTCCCGAAGTTCTAACTGGCATCAACCAAATACTTGAAGGTACTCCACTTCAACCTGTTTTTGGCGTTACGGATTACATGCGCGACAAAGAAGAGCGTGTTTTATATGAAATGTTATCGTGGCGCCCTTCCGGTGTCATCGTTGCAGGACTGGAACATTCGGATGCCGCTGTCGCTATGTTATATAATGCTGGTATCCCCGTAGTTGAAATAATGGATACGGATGGTAATCCAATCGATAGTGTTGTCGGGATATCACATCGGAAGGCAGGGCTCGATATGGCGAAAGCCATCATCAAACAAGGGTACTCACGTATTGGCTTTATGGGCACATCAATGCCTCTGGACCACCGCGCGCGGAAACGGTTTGAGGGCCTAACAGAGGGTCTCGCCAAAGCAGGAATCGAAATTGAAGCACGTGATTTTTACTCAGGCAGCTCAGCTTTGGCAAAAGGCAGAGAAATGACAGCAGCAATGCTTAATCAAAACCCTGATCTAGATTTTCTTTATTATTCCAATGACATGATTGGAGCTGGCGGATTACTTTACCTACTCGATAAAAATATTGATATTCCTGGTCAAATAGGTCTTGCTGGTTTTAATGGAGTGGAGTTATTGCAAGGCTTACCCCGAAAACTAACTACAACAGACTCTTGTAGACTTGAGATTGGGCGCGCAGCAGCCAAAATTATTTTGGAAAGATCTAAGTCTGACAGTAATCAATCACCCCAAAATATTACGCTAACACCTAAAATTACTTATGGTGATACATTACGCCGTAACATGCGGTCCTGATGCTGATATTGATAGAAAACGAAACTTTTTAAACATCGTTTGATTACTAAACGCTGTCCAAAATACAGTAGAGGTTAAAAATTTAATTCAACCCTTGATGTACTCTATTGGATACAACTCCAACTAACTCGTTAGAAATAAAAGCATCAAAAATATTCCATAATTAAAACTATTTCTGCCTTTAAACATGTATGTCACAATTAGACATTTACAGACAAAACTGAAAATATTTAGCCATGGAATAAGTCATTTCCAGAGAGAACTATCTGTCTAAATCAAATAAGCATAGTCTCAATTGAACTTGACTATATAACCGCTAAGGTCTGTTTATGTCAGAAAATAAGTCTCATTACCCTAAAATAAGATCCGTTGGCCTAAATGGTATACTTGTCACATTTAGCGACACTGCCACAGATGCAGCTAACCGGGCGGCTATCGCTTTCAGGACTGCTATTGATAAACTTAAGTGGCCAGAAATTGCGGAAAGTAGCAGCACACTTGTGTCTGCTTTTTTTCAAATTGATCTGGCTCAGCACAATTTTGTTGTTATCAGTAGAAAATTCAAAGATGTGCTCGGATCAGAAAACTGGATAAACGCCGAATTGCCTGCGGGTCGCACACTTTGGACAATACCCGCAGTATTTGGAACTTACCGCGCTCCACAATTAGTCAAAGCAGCAGAGGCCGCTGGTTTAACTGTTTCTGAAGCTAAAACTGAGCTTGTAGCAACAAAAATGCGGGTCCTTACAATTGGTTTTGCCCCCGGCCAACCTTATCTTGGTACGTTAGGAACCTCGTGGAACATTCCACGCCAGGTCGAATTGAGTCCAAACGTGCCTGCCGGTGCACTAGTAGCAGCAGTCCGACAAATATGCCTCTTTGCCAAAGATACTCCGACAGGTTGGCATCATATAGGGCAAAGTGCATTCAAATGTTTTCGACCTACAAGTGATGTACCCTTTCCATTGTCGCCTGGTGATGAAGTTCAATTTATTTCCATAACAACCCGAGAACTCGCACAGATCGAACTACACAACCCTGATGGGTCAGGTGGTGCACTACGCGAGGTGATAACATGACCAGCCTCAGTGTGCATCAGATTGGAATTGGCGTAGCTTTACAAGATATGGGGCGCCCTGGATTTCTGGAAAACGGGCTGACGCGCGGTGGTGCTTGTGACTTACGGGCCATTTATGAAGGAGCAGCACTATTGATGCAAAGCCACAATTTCGCTGCACTTGAAATGACAGGTACTGGTGGAACCTTCGAAGCAATAGGATCACTGCGTATTGCTCTAACAGGTGCATTGATGAATGCGTCAATTGATGACGAAGCTATTAGTTGGAATGCAAGCCACTATGTGCCTTCAGGAGCAAGACTGGTTATTGGTCCCAGCTGCGACGGCACCTATGGGTATTTACATGTTGGCGGGGGATTCCAAACAGATGTGGTCCTTGGTTCATGCGCCACCCACCAATCAGTTGGTCTAGGCACTCCAATTTCCAAGGGACAAACTTTACAAATTGGTACAGACCTCGGTTGCGAAGTTAAAATGAGCTTACCCCGCGACCCTCGTTTTTCTGGCGGTGACGTTCGAATTGTACCAAGTATGCAAACCAATGATTTTGACCCAGCTATCAGAGCTCGTTTCGCGAAGACAAAATTCCGGAGAGATCCACGCACAAATCGGCAAGGAGTGCGACTTGACAGCGATGGAGAAAATTTTTCAAATCCTAAACAACTTAGCATAGTAAGCGAAGTTATAGTTCCTGGTGATATTCAAATAACTGGTGACGGCACACCTTTTGTTTTAATGGCTGAATGCCAAACTACAGGTGGCTATCCACGAATTGGCACAGTTTTACCTTGTGATCTGCCGCTGGTAGCGCAAGCACCAGTAGGAGCCGCGTTACAGTTTAAGTACATCAGCCTCGAAGAGGGCTCGTTACTCCAAGCACGTGCTGATGCAGAACTAACTACTCTTAAACAACTTGTATCGCCATTAATCCGCGACCCTGATAACATTAAAGATCTATTGAGCTATCAATTGGTCGGTGGTGTAATTTCAGCTACAGCATCACCTTTTGAAGAAGGATAAACTTATGCAAGTCGATCTTAACGCAGATATGGGGGAAAGCTTTGGCCTCTGGACAATGGGCAATGATGCCGCTCTGCTTAGGACAGTCACATCAGCAAACATAGCCTGTGGAGCACATGCAGGTGATCCCGATGTGATGGCCAAAACTATGAATATAGCATTGGATCAAGCGGTCGGAATTGGATCACACCCTGGGTTTGCTGATCTGGAAGGTTTTGGTCGACGTCGAATTGCTATGCCTCTTACCTCACTACAAAATTCAATTTGCATCCAAGTCGGTGCTACACTCGGTATGGCAAAGGCTATTGGGGCGACAGTCAGACACGCAAAGTTGCACGGTGCATTGGGGAATATGACCTCAGAAGACGAAGGTATGGCCCGCGGGTGCTATGAAGCAGTTTTATCAGTCCATCCAGACGCAATTTTACTGGTTCTAGCGACAACTGCACAAGAAACAGCTGCCAGAAGCCTTGGGGCAAGGTTTGCATGCGAAATTTTTGCTGATCGAGCATATAATGATGACGCGACACTGGTAGACCGTAATCTGCCAGGTGCTGTTATTCACAGCCCCAGTGAAGCAGGTTTACGAGTGGTCGAAATGGTCAAATCTCAGGCGATCATTACAGCTTCTGGAAAGCTAATTAAAACGCCAATTGATAGCATTTGCTGCCATGGTGACACTCCCAAAGCAGTCGATATTGCGGCTTCCGTGCGGCTTGCCTTAGAAGACAATAATATTTTAGTAACAGCTTTCAGCGGCAGAACCAGCTAAGCAAACGACCAAAGACACCTGATCTGATATAAAAATTTTTAAACATGCTTTATTTTCTTGTTGAAATATCAATATCTGTGGAGCTAACCATCTCACAAACTCATGGGTGAATATATTTCAGATTAATTAAACAAATTGGTTATGCTTCAGAGGGCTAATATCTGGTCTTTTTGAGGAAGCTTTTAATTAGCACTAAGTTTAAAAAATAATAAGATGAAAGTGCATTCCTCTATTTATTGGCAGACAAAAATAAGCAGGATTAAATTATGCAGCTAAACTCTGATTTTTCACAAAAAGTTCTTATCCACGATAGAGACAACCCTTGGCAGACATCGCCAGCTATCGGCGTTGAACGTAAGATGCTTGACCGTATTGGTAACGAAATTGCCCGTGCTACAACGATTGTACGCTTTGCGCCACAGAGTTCTTTTGAACCCCACACACATTACGGAGGCGAGGAGTACATTGTTTTAGATGGCGTTTTTCAGGATGAATCTGGAAATTTTCCAGCTGGATCTTATGTCCGGAACCCTCCAATGTCACGCCACACTCCGAGTTCAGAATTAGGTGCGACAATCTTCGTCAAACTGTGGCAATTCGACCCCAAAGATCGCACTCATTTAATTATTAATATAAACTCTATCGATTTGATAAGCGATGCTTTACGATACGGCATCAAATCTTCAACATTGTTCAAAGATACCAGAGAACATGTATCAGTCGAAAAATGGCTCCCCAACACTTCGCATAATTTAGATTTTCAAAGTGGGGCAGAAATACTTGTTCTCAATGGAAGCTTGACTGAAAATGGTCAAAGACTGTGCGAAAGAGACTGGATACGCTTTCCAGTGAAAACTCAAACTCAATTAACATCTGGACCCAATGGAGCACGCATCTGGGTTAAAACTAGTCGTCTGTAAAAAGCATTATTCTGAGACTAAGCATAATCGTGCAAACTTCAAAGCTTTACGAAGAACCTCTTTGGTAATACAATAATATCGCTTGTCTGTCGTCCCTAAATAAAATTTAATTAGAGCCGCAGGTGACTTTCAACTTGTTCAAAAACAGATTTCATATCGAAAAATACACCAACATTAGAAAGATAAGCTTTCAGCCCATTAGGTCCTATTTCAACCAAAAAATTATGGGGTACCGCCAAGATAACCGCATCATAATTTGCTAACGGCTCAGGCATCAACGGAAGCATTTCAACGCCAAAAACAGACCGCACTTCATATGGATCAGCACAAGGGTCATACATGTCAATGTTCAATCCATAGCTTACCAACTCTTGCTGCATATCAATAACCTTAGTGTTACGAATATCTGCACAATTCTGTTTAAAGGTCAGCCCTAACAATAGAACCCGTCCGCCATTCACTTTTGCTTTTTTTTGGATCATCTTCTTAACCAGAAGCGTCGCTGCATGACGCGCCATACCATCATTAATCTCACGAGCCATTCGAATGATGTCAGGAATATGGCCAGCATCAATAGACTTGTGAACTAGATAATAGGGGTCAACTCCAATGCAGTGGCCACCTACCAGCCCTGGTGACAGGCGATTGAAATTCCACTTGGTTGCGGCAGCATCCAGTACAGCGCTTGTGTCAATTCCAAGACGTGAGAAGATGATAGATAGCTCATTTATCAATGCAATAGACACATCACGCTGTGTATTTTCAATTATTTTAGAGGCTTCAGCGACCCTAATTGAAGCGGCTTTGAAAGTTCCTGCTATTATTATTGTACTGTAAAGTGCATCGATTAAGTCTGCCGCTTCAGGCGTTGAACCTGAGGTCACCTTTACAATCTTACGCAGTGGCCTTTCTTTATCCCCTGGATTAATCCGTTCAGGACTATAACCTGCAAAAAAATCGACGTTAAGATCAAGCCCAGAGCCCTGCACTACAAGAGGCAAGCAATCTTCTTCTGTGGCTCCAGGGTAAACTGTGCTTTCAAAGATCACAATATTACCGCGTTTTATAACAGAAGCTATCGAGCGTGAGGCTGATAATAGAGGTTCAAGATTTGGCTGTCGATGCTGGTCGATCGGTGTCGGCACGGCGACTATGTAAACGTTGCAATCAGCAATCTCTGTTAGGTCACTTGTGTAATGCAAATGATTTGCTTCAAACATATCAGCAGCATCAACCTCGCCCGTACTATCCTGTTGCGTTCGCAACTCTGCTACTCGGCTGACATCTAAATCGAAACCTATTGTAGGCCGCTGTTTTCCAAACTCAACAGCAAGTGGCAAACCAACATACCCCAAACCAATGATGGCAACACGAAGGTTGTCAAGCGCAGGAAGTTCTGCAATCTTAATCATGTGGCACCCCTTACACTTAATTCATAAGGCCTATCTAGCATAGCGAGCGAGCGCAATATGAGCGTATAAAACCAAAATTGTCACAAAGACGGGAAATGATTTAATTTTGCGAGCCAAAGATCGTCTTAAACTGGTTGACGCAGGCTCGAAAGCCTGCTTCAAAATCTCCGTCTCCGGTATGATATACACTCTCGAATGAAACCACACCATCGTAGCCATCAGCTCGCAAAGCATTAGCAATTGGTTGAAATAATGGGCCTAACTGTCCACTGCCCATTTCACAAACTTCAAGCGTGGCCCGCGGTGTATCCACTATTACATCTTTGATATGCACATGTCCTAAATACCCACCCTGCATTTCATCATAACCATCCGGAAATGCCAACTCATGACACCAACAATTATTTGCCGGATCCCAAAGTACTTTAAGTACGTCCAGAGCATCTAATTCATCAATTAATTTGCAGGCGGTATAATTTGAATTGACCATAGTACCATTGCCAGTCTCGACAACTAAAGTTAACCCTGCAGAACGAGCAAGATCGACCGCTGGTTCAATCATCGGCGCCATAGCATCCCAGGCACCATGCGCTACGTTCCATCGCTCAGCTCCGTTTTTACCCCAAAGGATCTGCTCTTTTTTTGGCGTCATGATGCGCACTAATGGGCTGCTGACAACATGCGCCATATCGATCACTCTCTTGAGTGCATCAATGTGTTGAGTGTGCAGTGCATCACCAAGTTTATTTTTAACAGTCATTCCGGCAAAAATATGACGACTGAGACAACTCACTGATTTGCCGCGATCCAACAACAAAGTATTTATTTCATTAATTTCTGCCTTGGAGTGATCCCCAACCTCAGTATCACCCACAAATTGTAACTCCGCGTAGTCAATTCCAAACTCATCCATGACGTCAACAGCACGAGCTAAATCACGACTAATCCCATCACAAATTACGCCTAGTTTCATCTAATCACCTTAGCCATGTCACGATGCAATTCAGCGCCAACTATTTCTTCTATCACCTTGGTACAAATCCAGTTATCCCCGTTCGGATATCGAGTACGGCCCGCATGAAAAATCTGCATTGCAGCAGCAGCTGTATGTAATGGCACACCCAGTTCCTCGCCCAAAGCCATCGAAATAGTTAAATCTTTATGCATTGTATTGATATGACTGCCAGTATCTTCGAACTGTCGATCAACAATTTTTTCCAATGCATTATTAGTTATACCAGATCCAGCAGACGATGTTGAAAAAACATCCAAAATGACTTGACCTGCCACTCCGGCCTTTGCTGCGAGCGCCGCAGCCTCAAAAGTTGCAGAAAAGATCGAACCTATCAACGATTGCAAACATGCTTTAACTACCTGGCCTTCACCAGCCTTTGTACCAACGCGATGAATAGCCGCCGATACTGCTTCCATAGCTGGTTTGGCCTTCTCTAGTGCAGCATCACAAGCTGCTACCATTAAAGTCAAGGTACCACCTTGCGCTCCAGGATATCCGCCTGATACTGGACTATCTATCATTTTCAAACCAGTGTCATTTAGTCCTGTGCCAATTGAGCGTGCTTCCGATGGTTTAACTGTTGAGGTCAACAAGATTACCCCACCTACAGCCATATTTTTAGATAACCCGTCGACACCTAAAATGACGTCCTGCGCTTCTGCTCCTTTCATTACCATAACAAAAACAATCTGCGCATTACGACCTACTTCAGCCACAGTCTCCGCTACATTGCCGCCTATGGCTGCGAAAGATTCGTTTCGATCGGGAATTAAGTCGATTCCCCAAGTTTCAAATCCATTTTTGATCAGGTTTCTGGCAATTCCACTGCCCATATCCCCCAACCCAACAACACCAACTGACGTCATCAGTTGCTCCTTTTCGTGTTACATTTTTCAGTGGGGTTTCACGCAATGCGCTGACGCCAAATACCTGTTTACCCAGTGCAATCGAAAACATATGAAGATGCCAAAGTCCATAAAATAACGTAAATAGTGCGCTTATGTTCACTCAAGTGCATTGAACTGCACTGGTTCACCAATTATCTAAAGGTGGTACAGAATGTGGTACAAATGCGAGAGAGGCCAAATGGCGAGAGATGTTTTAACAGCTACGTTTATTAAATCAGCACCAGTGGGAAAACACTGTGACGGAGACAAACTGTTTTTCCATCGTCGCAAAGATGGCGCTACGTATTTCTTTCTGAGGTACACACTCCACAGTAAGCGCAAAGAACTACATCTGGGCGGGTATCCGTCACTGACACTGGCCAATGCTCGTATACTGGCTGACCACCATCGAGGCGTCTTAGCTACAGGCCAAGAGCCAAAGCGCCAGCGCGACCTTGAGGAACAGAAAACCAAGCGCGATGATATTTCATTGAACGCGATAACTGCATCCGCCATGAAATCCAAAACAGCAGAACTAAAACCGGATGGGCAGGACTGGCTGTCACCAATCAAGATGCACATCCTTCCAAAGCTAGGCGGCATGTTAATCTCAGACATTAACGCGAGAGACATACGAAACGCGATAGAGCCAATCATGCACTAACTTTCAATATGGACCACTCAAGTGGGGCTGCTCAGCTCCGGTTCTTTTAAACATGGGCATCTTTCAACTGCTCCCCTTATTACCCAGAAAGACCCCATCAAAAAAACAATTGGGGCAGAAGAAGGTACGCTTTATATGATGCTTGTAGGTGCAAAAGGAGACAGGGACACTTTGTCATTCGAGGTACTGGGAAAAAACCTATTAGACGGTGAATATTTGCAAGTCCAAGTTAGCACTGAGTGTGCTTCTTATGTTTGGGCACTTACTCAGTTGGTAGCCAGAGGTTAACAAAAGATATAAGACTTTCCTCAGACAGCTTTAATGCTTTGGGTAATTCATCATTAGCCTTTATTTTTTAATTTTTTCAACACCTTTTCTAAAGAAGCAACTACTTGATGTTTTTTAGAAAAATTTAAATCAACTTTTAAATTAAACCCATCATACTCTTCACTAAACATTATATTCTTAATTGGTGAATTTTTATTCGTACCAATTACCTGATAAGTTTGTATCTTGTGAGCAATACCCTTAACTTTAATTTCTTCTTTTTTTTCACAAATAATATCTTTTTTAATTAAAGCATTGGTTTCGTGAGAAATGAGAATTTGTCCAATTTCCGCATTAGATTCGAGACGACTAGCTAGATTAACTTCTCCACCTATGATGGTATAATCTAATCTATCCTCAGAGCCAAAGTTTCCAACGTTACAAAAACCTGTATTAATTCCAATTCTAATATCTAGTGGCCTTGATACTCCTTGATCTTCCCATAATTCCCGTAAGTATTTCATACGTTCCCGCATCTCTATTGCCATTAGGACGCATGCTTTAGCATCTTCTTTATCACCCTTGCTTTCGGGATCACCGAAAAAAATAAGAATGGCGTCACCAATAAACTTATCTATGGTACCACCGTATTTTAGGGCAATTTTTGACATTTCATTAAGATAACTATTTAATAATGAACTTAATACTTCAGGCTCGAGTCTGTCAGTAATTTCAGTAAAACCTTTAATATCTGAGAAAAAAACAGTTAACTTTTTTCTGTAAGCTTCAATTTTAACATTTTGCTTTCCAGAAAATATAGACTCATAAACTTGAGGTGAAAGATATTTAGAGAGCTTAGTGGTAAGTTCTTCTATTTTTTTTTGTGAACTTACTCTTTGAGTAACATCTACAACTGTCCATAAAACCTCATCAGCTCCTGTGACGGGATCACCCGCTATTCTAACCCAAATTGTTTGCCCATTTTTTCTTTTGCAGGGCCAATCTAAGTTGACAGTCTTATTATTTCTAACCTGCTTGAATGCTTTTTCACCAAATTCTTTATACGTCTCAGTTGAAAGGTGAATGATTTCAGCATTTTTACCTAATAGCTCTTCTTTAGTGAAGCCGAGCATTTCACAGAATATGGGGTTAACTTCTATTAAGACACGGTCTTTATCCACAATCATAATACCAACGCCAGTATTGTAAAAAACTTGCTCAAACCTCGCAGATTTATTGGTACTTTGGTTCATTTGGATGCAGTTAATCTATAAAAAATAGAATAGTAAATGTTTAAATTAAATTTTTAAAAAACAAAAAAATCAAAGATTTAAAGAGTGATCAGTAAAATTAAAAAGAAGTCAGTTTTTTGATTTTTTGACCTGTCCCCCATTACTTCTTACAAAAGAGCATTTTTTGTTGAGTTATGAAACTTTTATATTGAGCCAATCCCTACCCTGTCGGGACAATGTATGACTGGGCTGGGCTGACTAGCTGAAATTCCACAGGTCATAATCCGTCTAGCCAACTACATATCTATCAGGTAGCAAAAATGATACATGGGGAGATGTGACTATGAAGCGTTTAGGAATAGTATCAGCAGCAATTATCTCAGTGGTAATGCTTGCCACATCCGCATTTGCACAGGATTTGAACAAGGGTTGGGATGCTTACGAGGCTGGTGATTATGCTACAGCCCTTCAAGAGTTCAGACCTTTGGCTGGGCAAGGCAATGCTTATGCACAAACCAACCTTGGGTTTATGTACGAAAGCGGCCAAGGCGTTCCACAAGACTATGCAGAAGCTGTGAAATGGTACCGAATGGCTGCTGAGCAAGGCAATGCTTTAGGACAAACCAATCTTGGGGTTATGCACGAAAAGGGCAAAGGCGTACCAAAGGGCTATGCAGAGGCTGTGGAGTGGTACCGACTAGCTGCCGAGCAAGGCCATGCATCAGCGCAAACCAATCTTGGGGTTATGTACGATAAAGGCCAAGGCGTTTTACAGGATAATGTTTTAGCACATATGTGGTATAACCTAGGGGCTGCTAACGGAAGTAAAAATGGGCCGAAAAATAGGGATAGCATAGCAGAAGAAATGACACGTGAAGACATCTCCAAAGCTCAATCTATGGCTAGTGAATGTATGAGCAGCGACTATAAAAACTGTGGTTACTGATAAGGTCTGTGGGGAGGGAGAATTAGTATGAATAAGTTAGGAATAATTGCAGCAGCGCTGACAGAAACAGTAGCACTAGCACTAGCATCGCCAGTGTTTGCGGAATGGACGAAGGTGATTGAAGATGGAAATGGGAATACTTTTTACATCGACTTTGACACCGTTAAAGAAAATAATGGGTATTTTTATTATTGGGGGATTCTTGACCGTCTGAAGCCTGACAAATTTGGCGATTTATCAGCTAAAGCCATCAGCGAATTAGACTGTGGCACTCCACGAAAACCTCGGTACACATACTAAAAAAAACAAATGGCAGCATTAAGAGCACTCACAATAATACAAGTGAATTGATGGACCCATCGCCAAATAGTGTGGACGAAGCCATGACAAACGCAGTCTGCGATTACGTTGGGAAGTAGCATATTGGGGAAAATGGGGGTGAAACGTTTAGGAATAACAACTGTGGCGTTGGCTTTGGCATTAGCACCGCCAGTGTTTGCTGAGTGGACTGAGGTGGTTTAAAGTGCAGGTGGGAGTACTATTTATATCGATTATGACACCGTTAAAGAAAACAATGGATGTGTGTAATATTGGGAAATGCAAGACCGGCTGAAGCCTACTGAGATTGGTGTGCTGTCAGGTAAAGTCCTCAAGGAAGT
>CAJQRC010000061.1 GCA_905480645.1 uncultured Tateyamaria sp. | reverse complement strand
TATAAGTTCCAGCTGATCCACAGCACAAATGGCTATCCTTGGGTTCAACTACCGTATAGCCAGCCCGTTGTAACAAATCTTTTGGAGAAGTCTTTATCTGTTGCCCATGCTGGAGCGAACAAGCAGCGTGATATGCAATTATTTTGTTCTGTGGAGCAATTTCAGCAATCTCCAATTCCATGACAATTTCGCTCACATCCTTGGCAATACCTGCAACTCGCGCGGCATCTTGGGCCAAAGGATTATTGCGAAACATATGGCCATAGTCTTTAATTGTCGTACCACAACCTGAAGTGTTGATAACAATCGCATCCAGCCCTTCACCATCTATTTCCCTAGTCCACGCTTTAATGTTTCTAGCCGCTAACTCATGGCTCTGTTTAGACTTGCCCATATGGTGGGTCAAAGCACCACAACACCCAGCACCTGTCGTTATTACAACTTCTGCTCCCAACCGAGTGAGAAGACGTATCGTAGCGTCATTTATATCGGTGTTAAGAGCTTTTTGCGCACATCCAGTCATCAATGCTACGCGCATTTTTTTTGTTACAATCGGTGCAAAACTCTGTGGGTCGTCATTACGGCTGACGGGAGGGATATACTCAGGTGCCATTTCCAACATTGCACGCAAGCGAGCGTCAGGGACCATCCATGCAAATCTACGACTGATCTTTGCCCCCAATAAAGCAACACGAAAACGCATTGGAAATGGCAGTATTTCTGCTAAAACCCATCGTAGGAAGCGATCTGTGAACGGGCGTTTGTAATTATCTTCAATATATTCTCGAGCATGATCCACAAGATGCATGTAATTCACGCCAGATGGGCATGTGCTCATACAAGCCAGACAGCTCAGACAACGATCAATGTGTTTTACTACCTTTTCGCTAGGATTACGATCATTCTCCAACATGTCTTTTATAAGGTAAATCCGGCCTCGGGGACTATCAGACTCATCTCCCAGCAACTGATAAGTTGGACAAGTCGCTGTACAAAATCCACAATGGACACAATTGCGCAAAATATCATTTGAACGTTTGGTCTTAGGATTAGTCAGCTGTTCAGATGTAAAAGTAGTTTGCATATCGTTCCACCATAAAATTACTGTGGCATTTTCAATGCCACGATACTGCTAAGCTTATTACGTCAAAAGATCTCGGTTCAAAATTTGGCGAGGATCAAAGCGCGCGCGCAATTGTGAACTCAGTAAAACAATATCAGACGCTTCCGGTTGAAATATTGACACTGATGAACGTACAGTTTCCGGCGCTTTTATCAAAGTTGCATGACCACCTAAAACTGCAGTATGCGCTTGCAAAGCGGTATGAGTTGCACATACATCACCTCCAGTATTACCGACCCATATCAGCCCCCCCCCCCAGTCCATAAGAGTTTGGCAGTCTGATGAAAGTGCATTCAAAATAGCAGGACCATCACTAGGCTTAACCGATACACGCCACACGTTATCTAATCCATGCAGCGGCTTTGCATCTCGCACCTCGCTCCAATCAGCATCGGGCATCAAATAATTTTCACCAAATGGTGATAATACCCTCTGAAGTGCAGCGGCTCGATAAGCCACAGAAGCAGAGAAACCTTCAATGCGCAGCCAAACTGCGCCAGAAATCCAAGCAGCACCACTGACCTCATAGGGTGAGGAAAGTGCGCGTGACATGGCAGAAACAGCTTTATGAGGTGAAACCTTTTTAATCACTAGTGTAGTAGTTTGTTCGACACTAGGCAAAACCTTGAGACTTACTTCAGTCAAAACACCCAAAGTGCCCCGAGACCCCATCATCAATTTCACTAAGTCATATCCAGTGACATTCTTCATTACTCTGCCACCATTTTTAATTATAGTCCCAGTGCCATCGACGAAACGAACACCCAGAGCGTAGTCACGGGCTGCCCCCGCTTGGATGCGACGGGGACCACTGGCATTAGTTGCCATGACACCACCAATGGTTGAGATGCCTGAGGCCCCTGACAACCCGGAAAGGTCATATGGTTCGAATGCCAAGCGCTGGTTTTCGGTCCCTAAAAGATCCTCGATTTCACGAACAGGAGTTCCAGATCGAACAACAATAGTTAACGCACCTGGTTCATACAAAGTAACACCAGACAAACCTGACAATTCCAGGACATCACCGGCTAAAGGTCGGCCAACAGATCGAGTGCCTCCACCACGTATAATCAAAGGTTGAGTTGCCCCAGAAATAAATTCGGCAACCTCTGCTTCGGTCTCCAACATCTTTATTTTCTTTCAAACAAATTATAAAAATATTAATGTAGCGTTATAGCGCAACCTACAGAGGCATTTACTCAGCAGCAAACGACATTGAACGGTGAGGCTTGGAGACTGTCAAAGGAAACACCTTAGCAGGGTTTAATAGCCACTTACTGTCAAAAACATCTTTCACCACCATTTGTGCTGCAAGGTCCTCAGGCGAATACTGATAAGACATCAAATCACGTTTTTCGATACCCACGCCGTGCTCACCTGTGAGGCAACCGCCAACATCAACACATAGTTTTAAAACCTCTGCACCGAATTTTTCGCATGTTTCCAGTTCACCAGGCCTGTTTGCATCATAACAAATTAAAGGATGTATATTACCATCACCTGCATGAAATACATTGCCAACAGCTAAACCATACTTTCTTGACATCTCTTCAATACGCTTAAGAACATAAGCTAGCTCAGACACTGGAATTGTACCGTCTAGGCACATGTAATCATTAATACGCCCAATTGCCGAAAATGCAGCTTTGCGGCCCGCCCAAATTCTCGCACTTTCTTCTGCTGAAGCGCTCTCCCTAACCGCAACTGGTTTATGAGCAATTACAATCTCCATGATCAGTGCTAACTGAGCGTCTATCTCAAGATCTGAACCCTCAACCTCAACAATCAATAGCGCCTCGCATAGTGGATAGTCAGCCTTAGCAAAGTCCTCACAAGCCTCAATCAGCATCCGATCCATGAATTCAATGGCTACAGGTAAGACACCTGCTTTGATAATATCGGCCACACAAGCACCGGCAATCTCAGCACTATCAAAACCCATAAGAACTGGACGCGCACCTTCAGGTTTATGCAAAATTCGTAAGGTTGCCTCAGTAACAACGCCCAACTGCCCCTCTGAACCGCAAATTACACCTAATAAATCTAAACTACCACTGTCCAGATGCGCACCCCCAATCTTGAGAACTGTACCATCCATCTGGACTATTGTTACGCCCATTAGATTATTTGTAGTCACTCCATATTTCAAGCAATGCGCCCCACCAGAATTCATCGCAATATTACCGGATATAGCACAGGCAAGCTGGCTAGAAGGATCAGGCGCATAAAAAAAATCTTTTTCTTCTACAGCACCGGTCACACTTAAATTTGTGCGACCAGTTTGGACACGTATAAAGCGGTTATCATAGTCAGTCTCTAAAACTTCAGTCATACGCGCCACGCCGAGGACGACACAATCTGCCGTAGGCAATGCACCACCTGCCAAAGAAGTTCCAGATCCACGCGGCACCACAGGAACACTCTCTTCATGGCAGATTCTCAATATTTCAGATACTTCTCGCGTCGAAGATGGCAATACGGCAATCATAGGAGGACACCGGTAAGCCGTGAGTGCATCACACTCATACGCCCGCGTTTCAACAACATCATCTATAACGGCGTTTGCCGGTAAAACCTTCCTTAAACGTTCAACCAAACGTTTTTTCTGCGAAATGATGACAGGATCAGGCACAGGCATTAGCATAATTGGCTCCTAGAAATTGGTAAAATAATATGACCAATTTTTTTGATGTGCAATCATTATTTCTGCAGTGTAGAAGCATTCATGACTTGGCTTGACCGTATTTCGCTCTTCACCACATTAGATTTTGTTGCTCTTGGGATTATGCTCATTGGTTGGTTACTGATTGGCTGGAGAATTGAGCATCCAAATAGTAAAAAGCTCTCAACCTCCCAGATCATGGCAATTTTCAGACGGAAATGGATGATCCAGATGATCACCCGTGAGCCAAGAATTTTCGATGCCCAAATCTTATCTGGCCTGCGTCAGGGGACAGCTTTTTTTGCGTCTACCTCAGTCCTTGCGCTCGGCGGAGTACTAGCTGTAATGGGCAATGCTGAACGTTTAAGTGGCGTTGCTAATGATCTTATATTGATGGATGATCCGACATTCGTATGGGAAGCTAAATTAGGTATCATAGCACTTTTTCTCACGAATGCTTTTCTTAAGTTTGCTTGGTCCAACAGATTGTTCGGATATGCTGCGGTATTAATGGCAGCTGTCCCCAACGATGCTTGTGACCCCGAATGTATACCTTGCGCGAACAAAGCCGCTGAGATCAATGTATTAGCAGCCCAATCTTTTAATCGTGGCTTACGCTCAATATATTTCGCGCTTACTGTGACCGCTTGGATTGCAGGATCAGTTGCGATGTTGCTGGCGACGTTCTTTACACTTGCTGTAATCTGGCGACGTGAATTTGGTTCAAGGTCAAGAACAATTCTTCTCAGTTGAGATACTCAAGGCAGTTCAGATTTATACTAAATTGTTACCTAGTAGACTTAATCTTAATCTAATTTTCACTCAGCTAATCAATTATCACGAAAAGAGACCTATAATTTGTCTCATGCTTTTTTGCGCAAAGGGCCTACAAAGAAAATATATTGACTGTAATTGCTTAACAACAAATGCTTTACGCTCGATGATAGGGGCCCCCAGCAAGAATTGAAGTTGCTCGATAAATTTGCTCTGTCAACATTACACGCGCCAACATATGGGGCCACACCATCGCACCAAAAGATAAAAGATGATCCGCATCATTCAGCAGACTATTGTCAATTCCATCAGCGCCGCCAATTATAAACGAGACGTCTGACCAACCGGCGTCTCGCCATACTTCCATCCGTCGGGCGAAAGCGGGCGAATTCTCTACCGTGCCTCGCTCATCCAAGCAACAAATTAAAGAACCTTTAGGCAGGATCCGCCGTAACAATGATGCCTCTGTTAACGGACCACCACTTTTCCTGCCCTCAACCTCCCGAACAGTAAGTGGCCCAAGCTTCAAATTACGGCCAATACGATTAAATCGGTTTGTGTAATCTATCACTAATTCGGCTTCGGCACCGCCTCGCAAACGCCCAACGGCACAAAGATTTAAACGCATTAGAACAACATCAAGCAATGGTCGCCGCAGGCATCCACATTTTTTCTAATTGATAAAACTCTCGCACTTCCGGCCGGAAGACATGCACGATGACATCACCTACATCTACAAGCACCCAATCGCCAGTGTTCTTACCTTCAACACGGGCAGTAATTCTAAACTGAGCCTTAAGTCGTTCAACTAACTTTTCTGAGATTGCGGCTACTTGTCGAGATGACCGCCCAGTGCACACAACCATGCAATCTCCAATAGCTGTTTTACCACGCAAATCAATTTGCACGATATCTTCAGCTTTGTCATCGGAAAGTGACGAAAGAACAGCAGCTAAAAGCGTTTCACTAGTAGCCTCAGTTTTAGCCGCGGCCATCAGGCCTACAGCACCAATAGCGGGTTGCTCCGCTTGACTAGAGATCGACAGGACATTGTCCTCCTTGTATCCGCGCTAATCGGAAACTAGCGCCACTAATAAAGCCAAGTTAACAAGCCTTGAATGACAATTCAATGAAGCTCCCCACTTTAAAGATGCTAAAATAGCATAAAGTACTGCTTTTCTAACAACTCATACTTCAACAATCATAAATGAAACATGAATATTTGGGTTAAAACCAAATTTCTTTATTTCACCGATTGAGATTATCGCATCTTGATAAATCTAAAAAACAACAGCCGCTTGCAGCAAAGCTAAGCAGGCGTTATTGCGCATAATTATGAAATTTTATTTTAACACACTATTGTTCACGCTTGAGGGAACACCTCTTAAGAAATTCGCAACCACTGACCTCACCACCGTAAAGCCACTTTGATCGTACATTTACAATCTGAAAATACAGCAAGGGAGAGGACCTATGTCCCCCAAAACACTTTATGATAAAATCTGGGACGCACATGTAGCTCACCAATCTGAGGATGGCACTTGCTTACTATATATCGATCGGCACTTGGTGCATGAGGTCACTTCACCTCAAGCGTTCGAAGGGCTACGAATAACGAATCGCAGAGTAAGATCGCCAGAAAAAACTATTGCTGTGCCAGACCACAATGTACCTACAACTAAAGGTCGCGATGATCCTAAAAACATGACGGAAGACAGCGCTATTCAGGTTGCTGCATTAGATAAAAACGCTTTGGATTTTGGAATTCATTACTACCCAGTATCCGACGTGCGCCAGGGCATCGTACACATAGTAGGCCCCGAACAAGGTTGGACACTGCCTGGAATGACCGTAGTTTGCGGTGATAGCCACACTGCAACACACGGTGCATTTGGAGCTTTAGCGCACGGGATAGGTACATCAGAAGTCGAACATGTATTAGCCACACAGACTCTAATTCAGAAAAAATCTAAGAATATGAAAGTCGAAATTACAGGAAAATTACGGCCCGGGGTTACAGCAAAAGATATTACATTGTCCGTAATAGGAAAGACTGGTACAGCTGGAGGCACAGGCTATGTCATAGAATACTGCGGACAAGCTATCCGTGATCTTTCAATGGAAGGACGTATGACTGTCTGCAATATGGCCATTGAAGGCGGTGCGCGAGCAGGACTTATCGCGCCAGATGAGAAAACATATGAATATTGCTTGGGCCGCCCACACGCACCGAAAGGCGCCCAGTGGGAAACTGCGCTAGCTTGGTGGAAGACCCTTTATTCTGATAATGATGCTTTCTGGGACGAAACAATCACAATTCAAGGCGAAGATATAGCACCGGTCGTGACTTGGGGAACTTCTCCAGAAGATGTTTTGCCCATAACTGGTGTAGTGCCCGCAGCAAATGAATTTGAAGGTGGAAAAGTAGGCGCAGCGCAGCGCTCACTTGATTATATGGGGCTTACACCAGGAACTCCATTAACGGATATAGAAATTGATACAGTCTTTATAGGTTCTTGCACTAATGGTCGCATCGAAGACCTGCGTGCAGCAGCAGAAATACTTAAGGGCAAAAAAATAAAGGTTGGCTTGCGGGCTATGATCGTTCCTGGCTCCGGCCTCGTCCGAGCACAAGCTGAGGAAGAAGGCTTAGCAGATATATTCAGAGAAGCTGGGTTTGAATGGCGCCTTGCAGGATGCTCGATGTGTCTAGCAATGAATCCAGACCAATTGAAAGAAGGAGAGCGCTGTGCATCTACCTCCAACCGAAATTTTGAGGGTCGTCAAGGCTATAAAAGCCGGACACACCTCGTTTCACCAGGTATGGCGGCGGCGGCCGCAATTACTGGCAGACTTACAGACGTGCGGGACTTGATGTAAAAATCATTTTTCAACAAACATATAATTAAAAGGAACAAAAAAATGAAAATTTGGGTGAAATGGCTAGTCCTAGGAGTTCTTTCGCTGGCTTTTGGCATTTTTGTGCTGGCTAACCCGGTTGCAGCTTCTATTGCTGTTACAACACTTGCGGGCATTATGTTCATACTTGCAGGTGCGTTTCAGGTATTTGGTGGATTTGGGGAAGATGGCATTTTTGCTAAAATTCTAGGCATTGCTCTTGGCATATTGATGCTATTTTTGGGCCTATCTCTCACGCTGCATCCACTTGAAGGCATGATTTCACTCGCTACGTTAGTCACAATTTTGTTTGCCGCGAGTGGGATCACCCGACTTATCTCCGCATTCCAGATGCAAAAAACATCATTCTTCTGGCCCATGCTCATATCTGGCGCGTTTTCAGTTATCTTGGCAGGTTACATCGTGGCAAACTTCTTTGAGATCGCCCCCAGCTTACTAGGCCTTTTATTGGGTATTGAATTACTACTTAATGGAATGGGACTGATCATTTTGGCGTTATTTTTGCGTACAAATAAAAACCTTATTAATAACTAAGCCGGCAATATAAGTGGTAAACTTAAAAATGCAGACCGGGTTGTTACTGTCTAATTGGAGATAGACATGGAAAAATTTACCACCATTACGGGGATCGCGGCGCCTATGCCACTTGTAAACATTGATACTGATATGATTATCCCAAAACAGTTTTTAAAAACAATTAAACGATCAGGTCTAGGCGCCAACCTATTCGATGAGATGCGCTTTGACCGGCAGGGCAACGAAATTGCTGACTTTATTTTAAATAAAGACGCCTATCGTTCTGCGGAAATTATTGTCGCTGGGGAAAACTTCGGTTGCGGCTCAAGCCGAGAGCACGCACCTTGGGCCATAAAAGATTTTGGCATAAGTTGTATCATTTCATCAAGTTTTGCGGACATTTTTTACAATAATTGTTTTAAAAACGGTATTCTGCCAATTGTTTTACCCGAGGCAGATATCGCAGTTGTGATGAAGGATGCCGAAAAAGGTGCTAATGCTCGTATGTCCATTGACCTAGAGGCGCAGACAGTCACGACTTCAGATGGTGAGGTCTTCAGTTTCGAGGTAGATAGCTTCAAAAAGCACTGTCTCATGAGTGGTTTGGACGACATAGGTCTTACTTTAGACAAACAAGACCATATCGACGCTTTTGAGGCTCAAGCAGCACAAACTCGACCATGGGTTTGATCCACACGCCGCCTGTGCCTTACATTCGATCTAGGGGTAACCACACAAAATTCCATACCCATATCTAAAAATGTTGCAGCGTTAATGTTACGAATTGGACTAGCTAATACCAACAGATCTACGTGAGCAGAATTGTTCTATCTTGCTGCCACAATCGACTAAATGGCTGAAAATTTCTTTTCCTGCATCCAACAATAAACAACATAATTTGCTCTATGATTTGTAATGGAAATGGGGATCAGGAAAATAAAATTTTCCCTCTATTGGGTGCCAAATTAAGCATCCAATTGATACTTTTGAGAATTGTAAAAATTCCATTTCATTATTTTATATTTACCTAAGAAGTGATCCGAATATTCTAAAATAATGAGTAAAATTTCGCCATTAATTGGGTTATCCAACATTTTGTGTCATTGAAAAATTTTTTATAGTCAGGCATCATGTTAATGTGTTCATGACCAAGATATTGACGCTGCCAAGCTCTACAGATAGTCGATATATCGAACATTGATAAGGAGCCCGCCATGCCACACCCTTCACTTTTGATACTACCAGGTGATGGCATCGGTCCTGAAGTCATGGATCAGGTCATAAGGATCATCAATTGGTTCGTCACTAAACAAAACATGCCATTTGACGTTAGCATTGATTTGGTGGGAGGAGCAGCTTATGATAAGTATGGCACGCCCTTGCACGATGACACCATGGCTAAAGCCTTAGAGGTTGATGCAGTGCTTCTTGGCGCGGTTG
>CAJQRC010000060.1 GCA_905480645.1 uncultured Tateyamaria sp. | reverse complement strand
CTTCGCCAACGCAATCTTGAACTTTATGCAGGAGGTTGTCCCAAAACAGTGGCGCAGCTTTCGAGATCAAGTAACTGATAACTTCCGCATCATCTCACATCATAACATTCGGGTTTTGCAGTAAGAGGTGTATAAGTTTTTAAAATACAAAGTCATTATATAAATAATGTTATATTTCTAATGCTGACAACATGGTGGGCCACGCGACCAATGCTGCGCCTGACAGAGCCAATGCGCTAGTTCCACTACCACCAAAACCGTTTTGTGCTGCAATAGCAACGAATGCCCAAATCACTGCACAGCCATACGTCGGAATTTGTTTTAGCTTCCATTGGACACTGAAAGTGAGTACAGCGGCTACACATATCATCATCCAAGCTGCGACGTTGTTTGAACTCCACCCGTATCCACCCAATAAAAGGCCGAGTGCTACAAAGCTGGCGGCACTCAACCATCCTGCGTATAAGCCCAGTGGCCAAGCGGCAGCCCACTTATCTTCTAAAGGGCAAAGCAGAAGTGCCCAAAGCGCAGTGCCCAACATTATCCAAATAAGGATAGTAGCATAAACTGGGCTGAGTACTGCCACGGGTAACCAGACTGCACCCACGGCCATTGAAATTGCAAGGGGTTTCCGCATTGCTGACCATGATGAAGTATATCTGCGTTTCCAAACACTGAATAAGCTTCCAACAAATAGCCAGATATAGATTACGCCCCAGATAGCAAAAGCATAGCCCGCTGGTTGTACTGGCGGGTCAATTTGAGGAAATGGGAACTGATTGGCTTCGAACCCGCCAAAATCGGTTACCCAAAGGGGAGACACTGCAAAAGCAATAGTGAACACTAGCACAATAAGAGACATAATCATATTTTAATTATAAATTCTGTCTAATCTTTTGTATAGAGCTCAAGACACAGTTAAATGATAGAACAACAATTAAGAGTTATGCTAAAATTCCATCTTTAGTCAGTATGGTATTCCCCATTAAATACGGCTTTAATGCCGAGGGTATTGTGACAGAACCATCTTCATTTTGTCCATTTTCGAGTAGTGAAATCAAGCAGCGCCCCACAGCAAGACCAGATCCGTTGAGCGTATGAACAAATCTTGGCTTGCCCCCGTCAATTGGTCGGAAGCGTGCATTCATCCGACGTGCTTGAAAGTCGCCAGTTGTAGAGATGGAACTTATTTCACGGTAGGCTTTTTGACCCGGCAACCAAGCTTCGATATCAAAGGTCCGGCGAGCCCCAAATCCCATATCACCAGCGCAGAGTAAAACAGTTCGATAAGGAATATTAAGACTTTCCAATAATACTTCCGCACAGCGTAACATCCGTTTTTGTTCGGTGTCACTTTTATCAGGATGAGTGATTGAAACCATTTCAACTTTTTCAAATTGGTGCTGACGTAACATTCCAGAGGTATCACGGCCAGCACTACCTGCTTCTGATCGGAAACAAAGCGAATGAGCTGTAAGCCGAATAGGTAATGTAATTTCATCAAGAACGTTGTCGGCAACAGAATAAGTGAGAGGCACTTCAGACGTTGGAATCAGCCACATTCCTTCTTCAGTTTTATAGCTATCTTCACCAAATTTTGGTAATTTGTCAGTTCCATACATTGCGTTTGTCCGCACAATTACTGGCGTATTTACCTCTGTGAATCCGTTGGTATCAATGTGCGTATCGATCATGAATTGGGCGAGTGCGCGATGAATGCGGGCAATGGCGCCTCGAAGCATAACGAAACGGCTACCAGAAATTTTAGCTGCGGTTTCAAAGTCCATGGAAGCTGCTACACCAAGTATTTCAAAATGTTCTCTTGGTCTGAAATTAAAATTTTTGCGCTTTCCCCACCGAGTAACCTCGACGTTGCTAGCTTCATCTTTACCACTAGGAACGTCATCTGCTGGGAGATTGGGAATATATGCTAAGGCATCGTTCAATTGGAAATCTAAAGACTTAGCCTCGTCTTGCATCTCAGCTATTAAAATTTTTTGTTCAGCTACAAACGCACGAAGACGCTTAAACTCGTCCTCGTCGCCACGGCCTTTGGCTGCGCCAACTTCTTTTGACATTTTGTTTTGTTCTGCTTGGGCGGTTTCGGCCGCTAGGATTTTTGCGCGCCGGGCTTCGTCCAAAGTTAATAAGTTGGAAGAAACTTGAGTGTCCCCACGTCGTATGAGGGCGGCATCAAAAGCACTAGGGTTTTCACGAATGGCTCGGATGTCGTGCATGGCTTGGAACCTTTAGGACGAATTTTTGTTGATACTCGTATGCCCAATTGGTTGGAGAGAGCCAAGAGCCTAACGTCGTTATTAAGCATTCTAGTGTAATAGAATTGTCCTTTTAACTCGTAATTGGTTAGAACAACAAATGATCTCTTCAAATGTTGAAAGATATCTATTTCTAATAACTTTTTTCCCTCAAGTATGGTTGCCAGCTTACTTAAATTACTGTTTGCTAGTTTTTGTTGTTGCTTTCATGTCCTTTGCACCTTGCGCACCGCCATCCCCGCCCATAAGTTCTGCTAAATCTGTTGGGGCTTGTAATAGCCCTCAGTCTCGCGCTTGAATAAGGACATTATCATGGAAGCTTTTGCTCAGTTTACTCCGCTAATTTTGATCTTCGGGATCATGTATTTTTTGCTTATTCGTCCTCAGCAAAAGAAGGTTAAAGAGCATGCTGCAATGGTCAGCGCATTGCGTCGAGGTGATCAAGTTGTCACTCAAGGCGGACTTATTGGCAAAGTTGTCAAAGTTAAAGACGACAACGAAGTTGACGTAGAATTGTCTGAGGGCGTTAAAGTACGCGTCGTTCAGTCCACTATAGCGCAGGTTTTAAGCAAAACTGAGCCCGCGAAGTAATGCTTCAATTCGATGGTTGGAAACGGTTTTTAATATGGTCAATCTGTGCAATTGGTTTGCTGTTGGCTCTACCCAACGGCTTTTATACTCGTGTTGAGCAGCATAATGATGCCGTAATTGCAATTGATTTGGGTGCTGAAACAGCAGAAAATCAAGCTCTGGCTGCTCAGTGGCCTTATTGGCTGCCTTCTTCTCTTGTTAATCTTGGTCTTGATCTGCGCGGTGGTGCTCATCTTTTAGCTGAAGTGCAGGTTGAGGACGTCTATGCAAGCCGAATGGACGCTATTTGGCCTGAGGTCCGTGATGCTTTGCGTCCCAAGCGGAATGAAGTTGGTACCATTAGATTGCAGCCATCTCCTGTAGACGAGTTGCATGTTAAAATTGGTGACGAAACTGGGATGCCGCTCGCTTTGAAAGTGGTACGTGGGCTGGCTCGACCGGTGCAAACCCTCACCGGCGTTGGCGCTAAGGACATAGATGTTACATTGGATGGTGACTTATTAATAATTAAGCTAAGTGAGGCAGAACGCTTGGCTAGTGATGAACGTACTGTACAACAATCACTTGAGATTGTGCGTCGACGAATTGATGAAGTGGGAACACGCGAACCCACCATTCAGCGTCAGGGATCGCAGCGCATTCTGATTCAGGTGCCAGGCATCGGATCGGCCTCAGAACTGAAAGAAATTATTGGAACTACTGCGCAGTTGACTTTCAATCCTGTTGTAAGCCGTACTTCTGATGCTTCGCAGGTCCCTGGGCTAGGAAATAAGCTGGTACCGTCTTTAGACGAAGAAGATTTATTTTATATAATTGAATCAGCTCCAGTTGTTACAGGTGAGGATTTAGTAGATGCGCAACCTTCGTTTGATCAAAATGGTTCCCCTGCTGTCTCCTTCCGTTTCAATACTGCTGGAGCAAGGTCATTTGGTGACTACACCGCAGATAATATTGGGTCACCCTTCGCCATTGTATTGGATAATGAGGTGGTGAGCGCACCAGTAATTCAATCTCACATCCCTGGTGGTTCGGGTATTATAACAGGCCGTTTTGAGGTGGAAGAAAGCACTAATCTAGCGGTGCTTCTGAGAGCTGGTGCGCTTCCGGCCGGTCTTACATTTCTTGAAGAGCGAACTATCGGCCCAGAATTAGGGCAAGACAGTATTGATGCTGGTAAGGTAGCGACAGTCGTAGCTTTTGCAGCAGTCTTGTTGTTTATGTTCCTAAGCTATGGGCTTTTTGGTATTTTTGCCAATATCGCACTAATTATTAATATAGGTCTAATTTTTGGATTGTTAAGCCTTGTTGGTGCAACTTTGACCCTTCCCGGGATTGCCGGAATAGTGCTTACGGTGGGGATGGCGGTAGATGCTAATGTGTTGGTCTTCGAACGGATAAAAGAAGAACTGAAATCAGCCAAAGGTCCAGCCCGTGCAATTGAGTTGGGGTATGAGAAAGCACTGAGCGCTATTATTGATGCCAACATTACAACTTTTATTACAGCAGTTATATTATTTGCTATGGGATCTGGACCTGTTCGTGGATTTGCAATCACATTAGGCTTAGGCATTATGACTTCTGTGTTTACAGCAATATTTGTGACGCGGCTTATGGTGGTGCTCTGGTTTGAGCGCAGCCGACCCAAAAAAATTGAGGTTTAATGATGCGCTTGAAGCTGGTCAAACAAGACACAAATTTTGATTTTTTTAGTCGCTGGAAATTTTGGCTAGGCATCTCAGCATCATTAGTCTTGTTAGGAATTGCATCCTTTGCGACTCAAGGGCTAAATTTTGGAATTGATTTTCGTGGTGGTACTACGGTCCGGACAGAAAGTGCCCAACCTGTAGACATTGCATTATATCGCAATGCTATCACCCCGTTGGACTTAGGAGATATTTCAATTACTGAGGTGTTCGATCCTACCTTTGGTGAAACCCAGAATGTTGCGATGATCCGAATTCAAGCACAAAAAGGGGAAGAAGCGGTCACCCCAGCTATGATCCGTGATGTACAAGCGGCTATGACCATAGCTGTGCCAGACATTCTTTTTGTGTCGGTGGAATCTGTTGGACCCAAAGTTTCCGGTGAATTAATACAAACTGCCGCGCTAGCTGTGATTTTAGCTATCGGAGCTGTTTTAATCTATATTTGGTTACGCTTTGAGTGGCAGTTTGCTCTGGGGGCTGTAGTCGCTCTTATTCATGACGTAATCCTTACAATTGGGGTATTTTCAGAGCTTCAAATCAAATTTGATTTAGCTATTATTGCCGCTTTGCTGACTATCGTAGGATATAGTTTGAACGATACCGTGGTTGTATTCGACCGAGTGCGAGAAAACTTGCGTAAGTATAAGAAAAAGAAATTGGCCGAAGTTTTGAATATTTCAATAAACGAGACCCTCGCCCGAACAGTTATGACTTCTGTAACTACCTTGTTGGCTTTGATTGCACTCTATGTCTTGGGTGGCGACGTAATACGCGGATTTGTGTTTGCTATGATTTGGGGTGTCATTGTTGGAACATATTCATCAGTTTTTGTTGCTTCAACCATTCTTCTCTGGTTAGGTGTCAAAAGGAATTGGACCAAGCCTGATAATACTGCGGGTAACCAATACGCCAACATTGATGCCTGATTTGTTTGCTGCTGCCCTGGCTTTGCCAGGGTTGTGGTGGCTTACAATAGCAATTATCGCCGCTGGGGTTGTCCGAGGATTTGCCGGCTTTGGTAGTGCTATGATTATTATGCCGGTGGCTGGCTCTGTTCTAGATCCGTTTGTTGCGATTACTTTTCTGATAGTGGTTGAATGTTGGGGTCCTTTAATTAATTTTCGCGATGCATGGCGTGTTGGGCAACGCCTTGATGCACTCCGGCTTCTTGGTGGAGCTTTGGTGGGTGTGCCAATGGGCTTATGGCTTTTATCATTAATAAACCCATCTAATTTTGGCTGGGCCGTTTCATTGGTTGTTTTGTTTTTGTTGGTAATTCTTATGACAGGATGGCGATATCATGGGCGAATTAGATCGCATACGTTGGTTGCGGTTGGTGGGCTCGGAGGCCTACTTGGTGGTTTTGTAGGTGTTCCAGGTCCACCGGTCATAATAATGTATATGGCTAGTACAAAATCAATTGCTGTGATCCGGGCAAACTTCCTGCTGTACTTGCTAGGAATCGACATTTTAATGTTAATTATTTTTATTTTTTCTGATTTGTTAAATCCCACGGCGGTTTTTGTGGGTCTGTTAATGACGCCTATTTATATAATTGCTAACGCGATTGGTGCGTATTTTTTCAATCCTAATGCTGAGGTAGTTTTTCGCCGATTAGCCTACCTAGTTATCTCAACATCCGCTATATCAGGTTTGCTGATGTAATAAAATAGCCGAGAGCAGAGCAATGCGCCTTAATGAGATCACATACACGGACGCCAAACCAGTTGAAGGCTATGGACCAGGTTTTTTCCGAATTGGCGGTTTAGTAATTATTGGTGGGGTGTTTACAGGCCCAACTGGAACATACAAGTGGAATGGCTATGATGAGCCTGAGCCTTTGCTGCGTTTGGTGAAGCATATTGACGTCCTTTTTCTGGGAACTGGTGCTGAAATTTCACATATTCCTGAGAATTTTCGGAGCATTTTGGAAGAGGCAGGTTTCGCTTTAGATGTTATGGCCTCCGCCTCTGCTGCAAGGACATACAACGTTTTACTCAGCGAAGGACGCCGTATTGCTTTAGCCATGTTACCTATATGAAATAAAACTGCGTTTCAGGTTTTTAGTGTATACCATTTCTTGAAAGGCATCAGGCGGCAGGGTAGGCTTTTTCTGAACTAAGCAATACCATAGGTGTGGACAATGATATTGACTGTATCCAATTTAACTGTCGCCCGTGGCGGTGTTGCTATTCTTGCGGGGATTAACTTTGTTATGGTTTCAGGTACAGCATTAGTGGTGCGTGGACCAAATGGTTCGGGAAAAACTAGCCTGTTACGCACAATCGCAGGCTTGCAACCCCAGATGTCTGGGCAAATCACGGGAGCGGAAGATCGTATAGCATATGCTGCCCATTCAGACGGCTTGAAAGCTGCAATGAGCGTGGCCGAAAACCTTGAATTCTGGTCGTCAGTTTTTGGTGGTCCATCAATTCAGCCAGCTTTGAATGCTTTTAATTTGAATAGTTTAGCCTCTCGGCGTGCAGGCCATTTATCGGCTGGTCAAAAACGACGGTTAGGCTTGGCGCGATTGATGGTCACTGAACGCCCATTGTGGGTACTAGACGAGCCGACAGTATCGTTGGATGCTGTATCTGTTTCTATATTTATTTCTGCGTTAGAAAGCCATCTAGCGAATGGTGGTATGGCCCTGATTTCAACACACATCGATTTGGGTCTTGATGCTGAGGTACTTGATATGACACCTTTTAAAGATTTAGCCGCGAACGTGGAAACTTCAGATCAGGCCTTCCTGTGAGAGCGCTATTGATTCGAGATTTGAGGTTGGCATTACGATCTGGTGGTGGTTTTGGCCTTGGTTTGACATTTTTTCTAATTGTGATTGTTTTAGTTCCATTCAGCGTTGGACCGGCTTCGTCATTATTATCGCGGATTGCGCCGGGAATTTTGTGGTTAGGTGCCTTATTGGCGTGTTTATTATCACTGGATCGCTTGCTTACTGTGGATTGGGAAGATGGAGCGTTGGACTTATTGTCAACCTCACCAATACCTTTGGAAGGTATAGTTTCAATAAAAGCATTAGCGCATTGGATAACAACTGGATTACCTCTATTGCTAGTGGCACCATTGTTGGGTGTGTTGTTGCATTTGCCAGTCGACGGATTTGGTGTGTTAATTTCCAGTCTTGCTTTAGGAACGCCGGCTTTGTCTATGATCGGAGTATTTGGAGCGGCGCTAACTATTGGCATAAAGCGAGGTGGTTTATTGCTGTCCCTGCTTGTTTTACCACTTTATATCCCAACTTTGATCTTTGGTGCGGAAGCAGCTCGCCGAGGAGCGCAAGGACTCGAGTTTGGTACGCCATTGCTTTTTTTAGCTGGTATTACAGGCTTTGTTCTAGCTTTGATGCCTTTCGTCGCAGCAGTTGTACTGCGATTGAACCTGCGTTGATGTAAATTTAAATTGAGAATTGCAAAATGAGAGCTTAGGAATTTAGTATGTCGTTATGGGAATATGCCAATCCAGTTAAATTTCTGCGCCTGAGTGGAGCGCTTCTTCCTTGGTTATGGGGTGGAGCTTTAGTTTGTCTTATGGTTGGACTGACTTGGGGTTTTTTCTTTACGCCCGACGATTTTCGTCAGGGTTCGACTGTCAAGATTATCTATCTGCATGTGCCAGCTGCATTAATTGCCATAAATGCATGGTTTATGATGCTAGTAACTTCGCTAGTTTGGCTTGTCAGACGGCACCATGTCTCAGTTTTGGCGGCAAAAGCAGCGGCCCCTGTTGGCGTGGCAATGACATTAATAACATTGATAACTGGCGCTATCTGGGGTCAACCGATGTGGGGTACTTGGTGGGCTTGGGATCCCCGGCTGACATCTTTCTTAATCCTATTCTTTTTTTATCTAGGCTATATCGCACTGTGGGAAGCAATTGATGATCCAGACAGTGCAGCAGATCTGACATCAATACTCTGTCTTGTGGGGTCAGTTTTTGCTATTTTAAGCCGTTATGCGGTAAATTTTTGGAACCAAGGGCTTCATCAGGGTGCATCCTTATCGTTAGATAAAAAAGAAAACGTAGCAGATGTTTTTTATCTTCCACTACTGGTTTGTATCGGGGGCTTTATTTTGTTGTTTCTCGCGCTGGTTTTTTACCGAACGGGTACTGAAATCCGGTTAAGGCGGATAAGAGCGCTCATTGCAAGGGAGACAAGAATTGCCTGATCTTGGGAAATATGCAGATACTGTTTTGTGGGCCTATGCTGCTTCATTACTTCTTTTGCTCGGGATTGTTATTTTAAGTTTGTGGCGTGGGCATAGAATTCAACTTGAGATGCAGGACTTAGAAGGCAGGATTAAGCTGGATGGTTAAAGTTCCATGGCTAATGTTTGTCCCACCACTTATATTTGTGGGTTTTGTTACTTTTGCGGCATTGGGAATGTATCGTGACTATCCAAATGAGCTTCCATCTACTCGTGTTGGTAGTTTGGCTCCAGAATTAACTGAAAAGGGCCTTATTCAGTACCCTAGTGTTCAATTTGGAGATTTAGCACGTGGGGAAGTAACGTTGGTAAATTTTTGGGCTAGTTGGTGCCCGCCGTGTCGCGCCGAACACCCCAAACTACTGGAGATGGCTGCAAATGGGCTACCAATTATTGGCGTAAATTTCCGTGACAAAGCTTCTGCTGCTGCCAATTATTTGGATGATGACGGTAATCCATTTGTTGCTGTTGCCTTTGATCCCGAGGGAAAGTCAGCCATAGATTGGGGTGTTACTGCACCGCCAGAGACTTTCATTCTGGCCGCTGATGGTACAGTACTTTTTCGTTACATTGGTCCACTGGTTGGTTCAGACTACGCGCAAAGGTTTTTACCTGAACTAGAAGAAGCTCTGGTTGGCTCTCGCACTAAATAAATACTAGCGGATCCACCCGTTTTACCTTTATTGTTGTCATTAATGCGCAAAAAATTGGTACAAACATTATTCTTACTAATTGAAGGCTACAAAATTAGAAACACTTAAGCGGCCAAAAATTTGAATGTATTAGTTCATAATAGTAAATGCTCTGTGCAATGTAGCACAGAGCATTTACTGTCCGAACATTAGGCAGCTGAAGCTAAATTGCGGAGCACATAGTGTAGCACCCCCCCGTGCTCGACATATTCAATCTCGATTGCAGTATCGATCCTACATTTTAGGATAATCTCTTTAACCGTTCCGTCAGACATAGTTATGATACACGGAACCTCTTGCAATGGTTTGATTGTATCGAGACCAGAAATGGAGATGGTTTCATCACCCGTCAAGCTGAGTGTTTTTCGAGTATCATTATTGGTAAATTCGAAAGGAATTACGCCCATACCAACTAGGTTTGACCTGTGAATACGTTCGAATGTTTCTGCAATCACAGCTTTTACACCTAAAAGCGCTGTTCCCTTAGCTGCCCAGTCGCGTGAAGATCCTGCGCCATATTGTTCTCCACCAAATATAACTAAAGGAGTACCTGATTTTTCATATTCCATGGCTGCATCAAAAATAGATGTCTGTGCGCCATCTGGGCCTCTGGTATAACCGCCTTCAACACCGTGTAGCATTTCATTTTTAATACGTATGTTTGCAAAGGTGCCTCGCATCATAATTTCATGGTTGCCGCGGCGTGAACCGTAGGAGTTGAAATCTCGAGGTTGAACTTGGCGTTCTGTAAGATAGCGACCTGCAGGTGTTGTTTCCTTAAACGATCCGGCGGGAGAGATGTGGTCTGTAGTGATCATGTCGCCAAGCACAGCAAGAACTTTGGCATTTTTGATATTAGTAATTGTTCCTGGCTCCGAGCTCATATCCTGAAAGTATGGAGGATTCTGCACATAAGTTGATGCTGTTGGCCAGTCATATGTTTTCTGATTTGTTGTTTGGACACTTTGCCATTTTTTATCACCTTTGAATACGTCTGCGTATTTACTTTGAAATGCTTCACGGGTCACCGTTGCTTCAACGAGTTCTGAAACCTCTTTTGATGTTGGCCAAATATCCTTAAGGTAAACGTCGTTGCCATCTTTATCTTGCGTAATTACGTCGGTTGCTAAGTTTATATCGAGGGTACCAGCTAACGCATACGCAACAACAAGGGGAGGTGAGGCAAGGTAGTTGGCTCGCACATCTGGAGAAATTCGTCCTTCAAAATTACGATTTCCTGACAGAACTGAAGTGGCTACTAGATCACCGTCAGCTATTGCTTTGCTTAATTCTGGTTGAATTGGACCCGAATTGCCTATGCATGTAGTACAACCATAACCCACTAGATTAAAGCCGATGGCGTCGAGGTCATCCTGAAGTTTGGCCGCTTCAAGATAGGCGGAAACTACCTGCGAACCTGGAGCTAACGATGTTTTTACCCATGGTTTGCGTGTCAGGCCAAGCGCAGAGGCTTTGCGCGCAACCAATCCTGCACCAATCATCACGTAAGGATTTGAAGTATTTGTACAGGAGGTAATAGAAGCTATGACCACTTTACCTGACTCTAGTGTGTAATCTTCGCCTTTGACATTTATTTTTTTTCCCATCGGTCGTTTAAAGGTTTCCTCCATTTCCTTTCGAAATGCAGTCTGACCGTCAGTTAAAGCGACATAGTCTTGAGGGCGTTTTGGTCCAGAAATTGCAGGTACGATGGTGCCCATATTTAGATGCATAGTGTCTGTATATATAGGCGCGTAATTAGCGTGACGCCAAAACCCATTTTCTTTGGCATAAGCTTCAACTAGTGCGACCCGGTCTTCATCTCGGCCAGTGTTGCGAAGATAGCGTAATGTTTCGTCGTCAATAGGAAAGAAACCGCAGGTTGCTCCGTATTCGGGTGCCATATTTGCAATCGTAGCTCTGTCTGCCAATGGTAATCGGTTTAGACCTTCGCCATAAAACTCTACGAATTTACTGACAACACCTTTAGCACGAAGCATTTCGACGACTTTTAATACTAAATCAGTCCCTGTTGTTCCCTCAATCATGGAGCCAGTTAATTCAAAACCTATGACCTCTGGGATAAGCATGGAAATTGGCTGGCCTAACATTGCAGCTTCGGCCTCAATTCCACCAACACCCCAACCTAAAACGGCAGCGCCATTAACCATTGTTGTGTGACTGTCAGTGCCGACCAGGGTATCTGGGTAAGCTACCTGCTGACCGTTTTGATCTTCGTCGGTCCAAATTGTCTGTGATAGATATTCTAAGTTTACCTGATGACAGATACCTGTGCCGGGCGGTACAACACGGAAATTGTTGAAGGCTGATTGACCCCATTTAAGGAATGTATAGCGTTCTATATTGCGCTCGTACTCTCGCTCTACGTTAGCTTGGAAAGCACGAGGATTACCAAACTCGTCTATCATCACTGAGTGGTCAATGACGAGGTCAACGGGATTAAGTGGATTAATTTTTTCAGGGTCCCCACCAAGCGCAACAAGACCATCACGCATAGCGGCTAGGTCAACAACAGCTGGAACACCAGTGAAATCCTGCATGAGGACGCGAGCGGGACGATAAGAAATTTCGCGAGGATTTTTACCGCCCTTTACAGCCCATTCAGCAAAAGCCTTTATATCATCTACTGAAACAGTTTTGCCATCTTCGAACCGGAGCATATTCTCTAATACTACTTTTAGGGCAGCGGGTAGCTTAGAAAAATCTCCCAAACCCGCTTTAGTGGCAGCTGGGATCGAGTAATATGAAATAGACTGCTTCCCAAATGTCAGCTTCTTACGGGTATTGGCGGTATCTTGACCAACGATAATGGACATAAAAGCTCCCCTTGTATATGCGCTTTAGGGTAAAAGAATTTTATGCCTCATGCCTCAAGCTGTCTCGGCAATCAACTAGTTTCGTAATGGAAACAAGTATTTTGTATACCATTGCATACAATATTTTATATTCTTCAATGACATAAATGCTCAACAAACCTTGATTGGCCATTTGTTTGTAGTCGTTTTAGATCTACCTCCAGTCTAAACATTTATTTCAAAATCGTTGGCGAGTATTATCATGCAAAAACTGATTATTTTCATTATTTCTGCTTTTACCCTGGTAGGATCTCCAGTTATAGCTCAATCACCTGTAGTAGTTGAGTTGTTCACTTCGCAGGGCTGTTCGTCTTGTCCACCTGCTGATAAATTGATGCATGATCTTTCCAAGCGGGATGACGTCATCGCTTTGGCATTACATGTGGACTACTGGGACTATCTTGGATGGAAAGATGAGTTTGCAGTGCCACAAAACGCAGAGCGCCAGCGTGGATATGCACGCAAGGCAGGCCTACGGTCAGTCTACACGCCGCAGATGATAATAAATGGTGTGACAGACATTGTTGGTGCACGACCTATGGATCTTTCCAAAGCAATTGCAGAGCATACAGCAAAAACTGATAGTATCGCACTGAATGTTGCTCGTTCTGGGGCAACTATCACTATTTTAGCCGAGCCAGTTGAAACCAACAGCTTATTTTTAGTTCAGATGGTACGCTATACACCACAGCGTAGTTCAACGATCACACATGGGGAAAATGCTGGGCATGCTATTTCCTATGCTAACGTAATTGATGATTGGGATGTTCTTGCTGAATGGGATGGCAAAACTGCACTTTCGCTTGAAGCACCGGACCCAGGTTCTCATCCTTTTGTGGTGATAGTCCAACAATGGCCGTATGGGGCTATTGTAGGAGCAGTACAGGTTAAATAGCTGCTTATACTTGCCAACGACGTGCAATCCAAAACCACTGCTCGGGATGTGCTAGGATGCGGGCCCCGATGCTGTCGTTTAGTGCTTGCGTCATAGTATTAGGGTCGCTGTGCTGAATAGGTGCTTCAAGTATACAATCAAAATTAATGCCATCAGTTTGTCTAATTCCGTAAAAGGGTATTAAAAGTGCATTATAACGCAAAGCTAGTTTAGCTACTGATGTGCTGGTTCTGGCTGGGAGCCCTAAAAACTCTAATATTGGGCCTTTTTCAACGTGTTGATCATTGAGCACAACTAGAGGTCCGCCGCTTTTAAGGTGTCGCACAAACCCAGTTAATCCAATTTTTGTTTGCGCAAAAACCGGTGGTCCAAGAGCCTTTATCGTTTGTACATAATGTGAGTTGAAGTAAGGATTGGACATATTGCGGTAAAGCCCACCAATATTAAAACCACGATTTATTAAAGCTGCGCGTGCTGCCTCATAGTTACCAAAATGACCACTGATCAATAGAACTGGTCTCTTATTTTTTGTCGCCTCAGTCAAGGCCGTCAGGCCTTTACCGTGTACTGGCGCATATTTTTGGTGGGAAAGAAGGTCAGTAGTTGAATAATTTTCGATCATTGTTCGACCTGCATTATACAAGCTATTGGTGACAATTTTTCTTTGTTTTTGACGGGAAAGTTTTGGAAATAACTGGGAAACGTGTTTTTTCGTACGCTCACGATACCCGAAAATTGGACTAATTAAATTAGCGAAAACCCAACCAATTAGATGCCCACGTGTTTGGTAAGGAAAAGTGAGTGCAGTCAGAATCAAGCCACGGGTCAAAATATTTGTTAAAAACTGGGCTGGTATGTTAGCCCGTGATTTTTGTGACAAATTCTTTTCTACCTCCTTGTGAGGGACTCCAATCGCTTGGTAAATTCCTTAATCTGCTTACAAGCACATAGAGTAGGCTTTGGTTGTTAACAATTTGATACCCCTATTTTCTTTATGTAACCGAACGTTTGTAACAAAACCGATCTAAATTAATTGCTACACTATCTGTTCAGTAGCTGAATGTTGCTTCCGTTTCTATTGCTTTTCGTAGTGCCGTTTCAGCCCAAGTTCCCATGCCTCCACGTTTTTGTATTTCGCGTAATTGTTTAATAGCTGACACTTTATTTCCATTTTCAACAAACCCTTGTGCCATGTATGAGCGTGCTAAAAGGTTATTTGGATTAGCATGAATGGCTCTTTGATAAAAGATATTTGCTAGCTGTACATGGCCAAGTTTTCGGGCTGTAAATCCGCGATATGTCAACACTTGGTCGGATTCTTGATCGGGCATGTTGTCAAGCACTTGAATTGCTTCACTATAACGCCCTGCATATGCCAGCTCTCGCACTGCTTTGTACAGCGTATTCAAATCTAAGTAAGATGTTTTGTCAGGGCGTACGCATTTTTTTATGCTAGTATCCCAGATGCCATTCACTTTTTTCGAAAATACCACGTATTTTTTTATTTCTGGATCCCATTGACGCTCTGTTAAACAATCTTTTGTTGTTTGAGTTTGTTCTGGTTCAGAATCGCTATCTCCACCAGCGGCAAAGACGTCTGTTGACAGACACAGTGGCAGGGTAAGGACTGCTATAAAGGTCAGTGTACGTATCATCTCTATCCTCCGGTTATATATAGATTAGATTTAGTTCTATATTCTGCCATTTCACCCTGTCATTTTCAATAAACCGTGAGCCTTAATTGGTTTTGGTGCCGCATGAATATCTTTCAAGTCTTATAAATGAGTTGGATAATCAAGGTAGTTAGTTCCAGATGCGTTTTTATTGATTGCGATGTGCTAGTAATGGAATCCATTGAAGATACGCTGTAATTTTTAACATTGTATAGCAATTAAGCCCATACTGCCAACGAAATTACAGAGCTGATAAGGCATTAGGAAAAGTATTTTACGAGTTAAACCACTAATTTTTATTTACCTGACAGGTAATCGTGTATTGAAATATAATTGCAAAGATACATATTTTATTTCAGTTGGAATGGTTTTGGCAATGTATCCAGAGATCGTGCACCTAGTTGTCCCATATTTGCATGCAGGTCTGCTTTTAACATATTAGCAAGATGCTCAGGACCATCAGCGCCCAAAGCAGCTAACGCATAATGCCAAGCGCGCCCTAACATAACAAAATTAGCTCCAGATGATAACGCGCGCAGTATGTCGAGGCCACCTTCTATTCCACTATCAAAGATTATGGGAAGATTTGAAGCTTGACGAATTTCTGGCAAAACTTCGATTGAGGCAGGAGCCGCATCAAATTGTCGGCCAGCATGGTTTGAGACCCATATGGCGTCGATACCAGTTTCCTGGAGTAATTGGGCATCTTTGCTGCATAGTATTCCTTTGACAACTAAATGTCCTGGCCATGCATCTCTTAATGATTTCACATACTCCCAATCTGGTGAAGTGCGAAGCAAGTATCCGATATGTGCATTAACTGGTAAGTTTTCAGTGGATTTACTGATATAAGCATCAAGCATGCGCATGTGAGGCATACCTCTGCGGGCAATACCGATAGCCCACGATGGTCGCATGGCTACTTGAGCTAATAACCGAGGCGTTAATTTAGGAGGATTTGTTAACCCTGAGCGTATTTGACGTTCGCGTCGTGATGCAACTGGCACATCAACCGTAAGCACCAGTGTTTTGAACCCAGAAGCCTGAGCCCTAGCCAACATATCTTGACGGATTTTTTCATCGTGGGGTGGATACATTTGGAACCAGGCATTTGGACCTATAAAGTTTTCAATGTCTTCAGGCGCTACTGTGGCTACGGTTGATAAAGTATATGGAATGCATAAATGGCGCGCTGCGCTAGCCAAATGATATTCGGCGTCTGGCCATATCAGTCCGGACATGCCTACCGGAGCTATTCCAAATGGCAGGGGTAACTTTGCTCCTAAGAGAAAAGTTGAAAGATCAGGGGTAGACTCGCCGTGTAAGATTGACGGCATCAAACCAATTTTATCGAGGGCAGCTCGATTACGAAATCTTGTTTTTTCATTTCCAGTACCGCTGTCTAGGTATTCCCAAACAAATTTAGGGACGCGTCGTTGAGCACGCTCCGCAAGGTCTGAAATGGCTGGAAAGCGAGTTTCGTTTTTCATAAATGAATTATGACGTGATTGGTTGAAGGCTGCAAGATGACGTTAATTTGATAGTTTTATTAAAATTGTAAAATTTTTGTTGCATTAATTTGTCTGGTTCGTGTGGTCTTTACTTTTTATTTGTCTATTCAGCGGGTCTTTAAGTCACATGTTTATTCATTGCGTATTTTAGCGCACTATAAGAACTGTTTTGAATAATATATTAGTAAGAACATCCAGAGAACATGGCTTTCCCTTTGTACTTGTGCGCGTTAGGTTGATAGAATGAATAATTTTGATGATACGGACGCTTTTGAGAGTGCCCCCTCTTTGTCTAAGCGTGCCCTTGCCGCTCGCCCACAGTCTTATTTGGAGGGACTGAATCCTGCGCAGCGCGCTGCGGTTGAGCAGACGGAAGGCCCTGTTTTGATGCTTGCTGGGGCGGGTACTGGAAAGACACGGGCTTTAACAACGCGAGTGGTGCACTTGCTCAGCACAGGCCGTTCTCAACCTAATGAAATTCTGGCTGTAACATTTACCAACAAAGCAGCTCGTGAGATTAAGCTTCGCGTTGCCAATATGTTGGGGCAACCTGTTGAAGGAATGCCCTGGCTGGGTACTTTCCACTCTGTTTGTGTGAAATTATTACGCCGTCATGCAGAATTAGTAGGCCTTAAGTCCAATTTAACTATTTTGGATATGGATGATCAACTGCGGCTTATTAAACAATTAATTCGTATTGAAAATATTGATGATAAGCGGTGGCCGGCACGGCAGTTGAGTTCCCTAATTGACGGTTGGAAAAATCGTGCAATAACTCCAGAAAAAGTACCGGCAGCAGAAAGCGGAGTATATAACAATAAAGGCATAGAACTTTACAGGCAGTATCAAAATCGCCTGAAGGAGCTGAATGCCTGTGATTTTGGTGATCTGTTGCTCCATATCATTACTATTTTTCAGACACAGCCAGATATTCTAGCACTTTATCAGCGTTGGTTCGCTTTCATTTTAGTTGATGAGTACCAAGACACCAATATAGCTCAGTATTTATTGCTTCGTTTGCTGGCACAAAAGCACAATAACATTTGTTGTGTAGGTGATGATGATCAATCTATCTATGGCTGGCGCGGCGCGGAAGTAGGCAATATTCTTAAATTTGAAGCTGATTTCCCTGGAGCACATGTGGTAAGGTTGGAACAAAACTATCGATCTACGCGACATATTTTAGGGGCTGCGTCTGGTATTATTGAAAGTAATCAGGACAGGCTGGGTAAGTCGCTTTGGACTGATAAAATTGAAGGCGAAAAAGTTCGTTTAATTGGCCATTGGGACGGTGATGAAGAAGCTCGATGGATTGGTGATGAAATAGAATCTGGACAACGTGGAACCCGTGGGATGGACCCTGTATCGCTTGACAGGATGGCTATTTTGGTTCGAGCCAGTCACCAGATGCGCGCTTTTGAAGACAGGTTTCTAACGATTGGCTTGCCGTACCGTGTTATTGGGGGTCCCAGATTTTATGAACGGATGGAGATCCGTGATGCAACGGCTTATTTTCGCATTGTTGTGTCGCCAGAGGACGATTTGGCTTTCGAGCGTATCGTAAACACTCCTAAACGCGGTCTTGGTGACAAAGCACAGCAAACCATTCAAATTGCGGCGCGCACTAATGGTGTCTCGCTGCTTGAAGGTGCCCGCCTATCCTTAGAATTAGGGTTGATCAAAGGTAAGGGTGGCAGCGAATTGCGTACTCTAACGGATGGAATTAGTAGATGGAACTCCGAGTTGTACGGTGCGCGGACTGAGGTGTTTCGGAATGATAATTTGGAGTTAGATCAAGAAGGTTTTGTACCACGTTATGAGTATGACGCACCGCGAATGTCGCACGTGGAACTGGCTGAGGTAATTTTGGATGAGAGTGGATACACGGGACATTGGCAGAATGATAAAACACCTGAAGCGTCTGGTAGGTTGGAAAACCTGAAGGAATTGGTGAAAGCACTTGAAGGATTTGAAAACCTTCAAGGTTTTCTTGAGCACATCTCATTAATCATGGACAACGAGCAGGATGATGATGGAGCTAAGGTATCCATTATGACCTTACATGCTGCTAAAGGTTTGGAATTCCCAATGGTGTTTTTGCCTGGTTGGGAGGATGGGCTTTTCCCGTCGCAACGGTCTATGGACGAAAGTGGAGTGAAAGGTTTAGAGGAAGAGCGCCGATTAGCCTATGTGGGTCTTACTCGTGCAGAAGAAGTCTGCACCGTGTCATTTGCTGCAAATAGGAGAGTATTTGGGCAATGGCAATCATCGATGCCATCTCGGTTTATTGATGAATTACCAGAAGAACATGTGGATGTGCTTACTCCACCAGGGCTCTATGGTGGTAGTTTTGGGGGGATAGCTAAGAGTGCTGGAGAGCATTCGAATCTACATCAAGCAGCGGCTGATGCGAATGTTTACGATTCTCCTGGTTGGAAGAGGTTACAAGAGCGAGCCGGTAACCACCCCATTAGTCAGCCAAAGGAAAGTCGAAATACTGTGATTGATCTTACTGCTGTTTCGAGTTTTACAATTGGAGAAAGAGTATTCCATAAAAAATTCGGATATGGGGCAGTTATTGGAATTGAAGGCGATAAGTTAGAAATTGATTTTGAAAAAGCAGATACAAAAAAGGTAATTTCACGTTTTGTCTCCGGCTGTGACGATATTCCTTTCTAAGCGTAAAGCTTTTAAACTTCTTTATGATTTGTTGAGCGACTGAACCAAGTTTTGTGATTTGTTATTTTTTGATTTTATTAAGCAGTGTTTTATCAACAAGTTATATGAAAGTGCATTCCAGATTAATTTAAATTGGTTACAATCGTTTCAGACGTTTTGTGTTAGCTACGATTTTAAATGAAAATTGGGTCCAAACATAATAATTGGTGATAGAAAACTTGCTGCACCTTTAGTGCGCGGCAGCTCAGAGTTTAATTTGCTGCCACCACAAGTTTGAGGTTATTTAGAGAGAGTAAGGAACATCTGATTTTGCGATACAATATCATTTACTGGTTCCGTAAGCCACTTCCCATGAAATGCGTTTGATTTCTGTAGCATGTATGCCTAGATCAGCCAACTCCCTGCCAGATAATGATCTTAATTCTTCATATGTGGATTTGTACAATCTGCGCTTTTTGTGGCGCTGCGCCGCATTATTTAAGATGTCGATTGCTGTTTCCAACACTCGCTGTAATAGGTTGCTGGATTTTGTGGCATCATTACAGTACGTCACTATTTATTCTCCATTCTTAGTTGGAGAAACAAATAGATAGTTGCTGCGCTTGCACAATAGCTAAACTGTCAATGCCGCTATGCAGCAATTGCATGCGCTGAATTGCTACAATAAAAAATTCTAAAGAAGAGATATGATATTGTAGGAAGTTGTTTCAACCCCTTGTTCTTCTCCAAATTTATGCCAAGTGTTCAAGAGTTGGAGTGGAGGAAAATCATGCCAATTACTGAAGAAGAAATACTTTCTAATTTACGTCAGATCGCAGTACCGGACGGTGGAAATCTTATAAGCCGCGATCTGATACGTGCACTGCAGGTCAATAAAGACATAGTTAAATTTGTTATTGAGGCTCCTTCAACAGAATTGGCACGTCGTATGGAGCCAGTGCGTCTAGCTGCAGAAACCGCAGTTAAGGCAATGAATGGCGTTAAGGTTGTTCGCGTTGCTCTGACAGCGCATGCAACGACGGAAACGTCTGCTAATCCCCCGAATTTAAAAGTTGGAGGGCACCCAAAAGTACAACAAGGGCCTATTAAAGCACTTGGGGTCAAACGCATCTTAGCCATCGGATCCGGTAAGGGAGGCGTTGGTAAATCTACAGTTTCTTCCAACCTTGCCGTTGCACTTGCTAAACAAGGCAGGAAGGTTGGTCTTTTAGATGCGGACATATACGGGCCATCCCAGCCGCGTATGATGGGCATCAACCAACGACCCGCGTCTCCAGACGGAAAAGTCATTATTCCGTTACAGGCCCATGGTGTCACGTTAATGTCGATAGGTTTTATGGTTGAAGAGGGTAAGGCAGTGGTTTGGCGAGGACCGATGTTGATGGGAGCTTTGCAGCAAATGCTTGGTCAGGTTGAGTGGGGCGAACTAGATGTATTATTAGTCGACCTGCCGCCCGGCACTGGAGATGTTCAGCTTACGCTCTGTACGAAGTCAGAGTTGACTGGGGCTATAATTGTTTCCACTCCTCAAGATGTGGCGCTGATTGATGCACGTAAAGCACTGGATATGTTTACCACGCTGAAAACTCCGATTTTGGGTTTGATTGAAAATATGTCGATGTTTGTCTGTCCTGATTGTGGATCAGAGCATCAAATCTTCGGTCAAGGGGGTGTTGCTGCTGAAGCCAAGAAGATGGGTATACCTTTGCTCGGCGTGTTGCCTATTGATTTAGATACGCGGCTTGCCTCTGATGAAGGTAAACCAGTTGCAGTTGGAGACGGACCTATGGCACAATCTTATGCTAGGATTGCTGTTGGTTTAATCAAAGGTGGAATGGCATAATAACATTTAAAGATGTTATGGTTATTTAAGTCAATGAAATGAAATCCTGTATTTATACTCTGATTTGTTACGAATTACGCAGTCCTACAATTTGATTTATTTGTTTAAATGAAACACCTATTATCGATAACCAGCAAGGCTGGAAATATGTCAGCGACGTATACTTTTTAATAGGATTTATGAAAAAATGATCCTAGATCGAAAGAATTGTATCAAATTCGGGCTGCAAAAGACCAGATTTAGACCTCCCTAAAAACTGTAAGAGTTTACCAATTCAGAGCCTACGATAATATCCTCTATTATAGCTTTCAAGAGACCTCAGC
>CAJQRC010000059.1 GCA_905480645.1 uncultured Tateyamaria sp. | reverse complement strand
GGTTATTAAGTTCAAACCTTTTTGCGCGGGGTCGTTCGCAATGTGGGATCTGCGTTTGTAGGGTCCTCCGGCCACGGGTGCTTGGGATATTTACCACGCATGTCCTTGCGCACATCCCGATAAGTCGTTGACCAAAACCGCGGTAAATCTGATGTGATCTGAATTGGTCTTTGAGCAGGTGAAAGCAAAGTAACCTGCAGGGGCTTCAGGCCAACCATTGGGTGGCTCGTAACACCAAACATCTCCTGTAAACGCACTGCTATGCTGGGAATACCTTTATTATAATCTATAGTAACTTTTCGGCCCATCGGCGTGCTGAAATAACCTGGTACTATGCGATTAATTGACTGCATTCTATCCCAGCCCAACAAGTCTTGCAGCGCAGGCAAAACATCAAAGACTTTCCAGTCTGCAGCAGATTTTATTCCTCCCAGATAAGGTAAGAGCCACTCATCTGCAGTTTCTAACAAAATATTTTCGCTTAAATCTACAAATCCTTCTTCCATCAATGCAGCACGATTTATCAATCTTTGGGCCTCCAATGAAGGCTGAAGACCCAATTGCCGGATACCGTCAATCATTGCCGATGCAACTGCAATCTTTGGCGCACTTGTCCATGGCTGATCTTCGAGAATTAAAGCGCCAAACTTTTTCTGGGTACGAGTTAAAACTAAACCCTCTCTTCGCGACCAAAAGCAAACATTGTGCCAAGCAATCTGATCAGGAAAAAGAGCCTCTAGTTCAGTCTGAGCCAAAACCGCAGCCTGTCGAATAACTGCCTCTCGAGGATCACCGTTCAGATCAGTTACCACAATTAATCTTTGACCTGCAAGCGGGTCGTCTGCCGGCATAATAGCCCCTTTACCACCTGATAAAATATAGCGAGGTTTATCGCCAATGCGACGCAATCCAATACGGTCAGGATAAGCAAGGGCAGCCAGCGCAGCCGTACTAAGTGGACTACCTTTTTTATCACATTTCAGCCGCTTGGCTTCATCACTTATACGCTGAATTGTCCCACGATGAGCCCTCCCGTCAAAAGCGTGCGGATCAGCAATTGCTCGTAGCCGGAGATTTAAATCAGTACCTTGATTTCGCATTGGATCACGCTCTGCCAAAAGCGCCACAAGATTTACCGCCTGATTACCTCCTATTTCAAGCATATGGGCTAACCTTGGGTGCAAGGGCTGTCGGACCAAAGCTTTGCCATGTTCCGTAATTTGATTTAAGGAATCAAGAGCGCCGAGCATGCGCAATAAAGACCGTGCTTCAGCTAACCTTCCAGTATGGGGAGGTGTCACAAAGCGTAAGTCTGCCTCATTTGTACCCCACATTGCCAATTCCAAGGCCAAGTTGCTAAGATCGTTGGCTTCAATTTCCGGCATAGGGAATAAAGTTAATGCACCTTCTTCACCTCGGGTCCAATTTTTAAACACAACACCCGATGCCATACGACCTGCACGCCCAGCGCGTTGGGCAGCTTCGGCACGCGTAACACGCTCTGTAATCAAACGGGACATGCCCGATGATGGATCAAAAAGTGCGCGCCGCGATAGCCCACCATCAACAACAACTCGGATGTCCTGAATGGTAAGTGATGTTTCCGCTATCGAAGTGGCAAGAATTATTTTCCTATTTTCACTCGGTACAATTGCAGCCTGCTGCGACTTAAAATCCATAGCCCCAAAAAGAGTATGTATGGGCACATTTCCTGTCTGGCCTTTTAAAATTTCTGCCGTTCGCCTAATTTCGCCCTCTCCTGGAAGGAATACTAGCAGGCTGCCTTCAGCTTCCGTCAATGCATTGAGAATTAATTCAACAATTCCCACTTCAAATCGTTGGGTTTTAAGCCTCGGCTTGGACAGCCACCGTGGCTCAACCTCGAAGCTGTGGCCTGCTGATGTCAATATTGGGGCCTGCATAATTTTAGCAACGGGTTCAGCATCCAAGGTAGCAGACATGACCAACAAGATCAGATCCTCACGGAGTACATCTGCAACTTCAAGACATAGCGCTAAACCAAGATCTGCATTCAACGAACGCTCATGAAATTCGTCAAAAATAATAACACCCACACCAGGGAGATCAGGAGACTTCTGTAACATGCGCGTAAGAACGCCCTCGGTTACGACTTCAATGCGAGTAAGGGGGCCAACAGAAGTATCACCCCTAATACGGTAGCCAACTGTTAGGCCAGTTTTTTCACCTAAGACTGAAGCCATTCGGTCGGCTGCTGCGCGCGCAGCCAGTCGGCGGGGTTCAAGCATTAAAATTTTATCTGGGGTCAGGCCCGCCTCAAGTATGGCTAATGGTATGCAGGTAGTTTTGCCAGCGCCGGGTGGAGCTTGTACAACCGCTCGACTGCTAGCGCGCAAACACAACATCAATTCTGATAAGATTTCGTTAATTGGCAAATTAATATTGAACGTCATGAGTATACTTATGGCGCATGTAACCACGCGCGCCAACACTGGACATTTCCTTGCTGGTTTCTCACAAAAGGAACAAGCATAAAGGGTGGCTTCATGGACACAAACGACTTAGCAGCACGTATCGTAGCAGGCGAACGGCGAGCCTTAGCTCGTGGGATTACCTTGGTCGAGAGTACACGTGAAGATCAAAATACTCAAGCAGCTGAAATTTTAGCATCCTTACCCAGAGATCGTCAGGCTTTGCGTATTGGTCTGTCCGGCACTCCAGGTGTCGGCAAATCAACTTTTATAGAATCTTTTGGCATGATGTTGATTAACAAAGGGATGCGTGTAGCTGTTTTGGCAGTTGATCCGTCTTCGACAAGGTCTGGGGGTTCTATACTGGGTGATAAAACACGCATGGATAGGCTCAGTCGAGAAGCCAATGCCTTCATTCGCCCGACACCAAGCCAAACACATTTAGGGGGCGTAGCTCGTCGTACTCGCGAAGCGGTTGCATTGTGCGAGGGAGCGGGTTTTGATGTTATTTTAATAGAAACAGTTGGCGTCGGACAATCTGAGACTGTTGTTGCCCAAATGGCAGACTTATTCTTACTATTATTAGCACCTGCAGGCGGTGACGAACTGCAAGGTGTCAAACGGGGCATTATGGAAATGGCGGACATAATTTTAGTCAATAAGGCAGACGGAGACTTAAAACTGGCAGCTACACGAACATGTGCTGACTATTCAAGCGCACTGCGTTTGTTGCGCAAACGCCCCCAGGACCCTGAAAAATTTCCCAAAGTAAAAATGGTTTCGGCCTTGCACGAGGATGGAATCAGCGCAGCTTGGACCGAGATGGAGGATCTCACTCAATGGCGTGATACAAATGGATTTTTAAAAAGAACGCGTGCACAGCAGGCTCGATACTGGTTTGAACAGGATGTTCGTACAGCCCTTTTGGCAAAATTAGATAAAGCACCCATTCGGGACATTATGACAGAATTGGGTTTATCCGTGGAAAAAGGTACTTTGGACCCCACTGCTGCTGCATCCCGCTTGTTGGTTCATTTAAACACGAAAATGAACGAGTAATGCTAGCCATTGCGGGTTGACCCTGCGCTTGATTCCCAATATTGCCCGCTCGAGTAATTTAACAGCGAAGCAACTGCTTCGCGCACGCCGTGTTTGTCAGCCATACAGAATGGCTCAGAGCAGCTGGCAGAAGAAGAGGATAACCCAATGTCTCGTGTATGCGAACTGACTGGTAAAGGCCCAATGGTTGGCAACAACGTAAGCCACGCCAAAAACAGAACTCGCCGGCGCTTCTTGCCGAACCTAAATGACGTGACACTTCAATCGGAAACTCTGGGACGTGGTATCAAGTTCCGTATTTCAGCTTCAGCGTTGCGTTCGGTGGATCATCGTGGTGG
>CAJQRC010000058.1 GCA_905480645.1 uncultured Tateyamaria sp. | reverse complement strand
CCGAACAAACGGCAGATTATGTGATTTATAAAAATTAAGGGGAAGTTCCATGGCAAACAATTACGATTCAGGCCGCTTAAACCTTCCTTTCGTAGGCATCCCAACCTTTGGGAAGCGCCCTTACGTTGAAGATTGGAATACATTTAATGCAGATGTTGCTATATTGGGAGCGCCATTTGATGCAGGAACCCAGTGGAGATCAGGTGCAAGGTTTGGACCAAGAGCAGTGCGCGAAGCTTCTACACTTTTTAGTTTTGGCCACTCTGGGGCATATGATCATGAGGATGACGCCATTTATTTACCAGAAACGGTAAATATCATTGATATGGGAGATGCCGATATTATCCACACAGATACTAAAAATTCGCACAAAAACATAGAAACTGGTGTGACTGCAGCCATCAAAGCAGGTGCTTTACCGGTAACGATTGGTGGTGATCACTCTGTTAATATTCCATGTATTCGAGCATTCGCCAACCAAGGCAATATTCATATTTTACAAATTGACGCTCATCTTGACTTCGTCGATGAACGGCATGGCGTTCGTTTTGGCCATGGTAATCCCATGCGTCGCGCAGCAGAACAAGAGAACGTCAAGGGTCTCACTCAAATTGGCATAAGAAACGTTAGTTCAACCGCCAAAGAAGGATATGAGGATGCCCGTGCAATGGGTTCTGATATTATCTCAGTGCGCCAGGCGCGCGCGTTAGGCGCAAATGCAATTATTAAACGCATACCAAAAGGAGTAAATCTTTATGTAACTATCGACATTGATGCGTTTTGCCCTTCAATTGCGCCCGGGACTGGAACGCCTAGTCATGGCGGATTTCTTTACTACGACGTTTTAGAGTTACTTAAAAAAGCCGCAGATTGCCATCATATAATTGGTATTGACCTCGTTGAAGTAGCGCCAGATTATGACCATTCGGGTAGCACTGCTATTCTTGCAGCACAGATTTTAATGAATTTTTTAGGATTTATATTTTATGCCAGATCATCTCTATAAAATTAAGACTTTAGATTCTTGGTGGCCATTCGCAGACGGAGCGAGAGTTTTTTAAAGAAATAAAATATAAGATAAATAATAAAATGTTCTTACAATAATCCAGCGTTGTTTGACAGGCTTCACGGTCAGCTTTCATACGTATATTAATGATAAATAGTTTTTGAGGCCATTATGAGCTCTGACCCTCTTGTAGTATTCACCCCATCTGGCAAACGCGGGCACTTCCCAATTGGGACCCCGATTTTGACTGCGGCACGGCAATTGGGGGTGGATCTTGACTCTGTCTGTGGTGGGCGTGGAATATGTTCGAAATGCCAGATCACACCAAGTTATGGAGAATTTTCGAAGTTCGGTATTTTAGTTACAGAGAATGCCCTATCGGATTGGAATAAAGTCGAGCAACGTTACAAAGATAAGCGAGGCCTCCTCAAAGGACGTCGTTTGGGCTGTCAGGCGGCAGTGCAGGGCGATGTAGTAATTGACGTACCCCCTGAAAGCCAAGTGCATAAGCAGGTGGTGAGGAAGAGGGCTGAGGTGCGGGATATCACACTCAATCCATCAACCAAGCTGTTTTATGTAGAGGTCACGGAACCTGATATGCACGAACCTTCCGGTGATTTAGAAAGGGTAGCAATAGCTCTTGAAAGTGACTGGAAAATTACAAATATCAAGGCTGATCTTCATATTATTCAGTCTCTGCAATCCACACTACGCAAAGGGAATTGGAGAGTAACGGTAGCCATTCATTTAGGTGATGAAGAGAATGCACCTCGTATAGTGCACCTATGGCCAGGTTATTATGACGGGTCTATTTATGGACTAGCGGTTGATCTTGGATCAACGACAATAGCTGCACATTTGTGTGATCTTATTTCAGGCAAGGTTCTTGCTTCATCAGGGATAATGAATCCACAAATTCGATTTGGTGAAGATCTTATGAGTCGCGTTAGTTATGGCATGATGAACGCAGGAGGTGCACAAGAAATGACCAGTGCGGTTCGGGAGGGAATTAACGCGCTATTCACTCAAATTTCAAACGAAGCACAAATAAATAAAGAACTTATTATGGATGCTGTTTTTGTTTGCAATCCTGTTATGCATCATCTTTTTCTCGGAATAGATCCCTTCGAACTAGGCCAAGCTCCTTTTGCTCTTGCAACATCAAAATCAATGAACGTTAAGGCTGATGAACTTACTCTAAACATTCACCCATCTGCCCGTGTTTACATTTTACCATGCATCGCGGGCCACGTGGGCGCAGATGCTGCTGCAGTAGCACTGAGCGAAGAGCCGGATAAGTCCAATGATCTTGTTTTGATAGTGGATGTTGGAACAAATGCTGAAATTCTTTTAGGAAATACTGACAAAGTGCTGGCATGCTCTTCTCCAACAGGGCCTGCTTTTGAAGGAGCACAGATTACTTCAGGTCAAAGAGCCGCGCCAGGTGCTATTGAGCGGGTTGAAATTGATCCGACAACTAAAGAGCCGCGATTTCAAATTATTGGTATTGAAAAATGGTCTAATGAAGATGGATTTGCCGAGCAAGCTGCAGCCACTGGAATTACTGGTATTTGCGGATCTGGCATTATTGAGGCTATTGCTGAGATGCGTCTTGCTGGATTACTTGATCCGTCTGGCTTAATAGGTAGCGCAGCTCAAACTGGCACAAAACGCTGTATTATAGACGGTCGAACCCATTCCTACGTGTTATACGACGGAACCTTATCTGGTGGCCCTCTGATTTCTATAACGAACCCAGATATTCGTGCCATCCAAATGGCCAAGGCAGCCCTTTACTCTGGCGCTAGGCTTCTCATGGATAAATTTGGAGTCGATTGTGTCGACCGTGTCGTTTTAGCTGGTGCATTTGGAGCACATATATCACCAAAACACGCAATGATTCTGGGTATGATCCCTGATGTGGAGTTAAGCAGTGTAACGTCAGCAGGCAATGCAGCAGGAACTGGTGCGCGCATTGCTTTGCTCAACCGGTATGCCAGGGGAGATATAGAAAAGACTGTATGCAACATTCACAAAGTGGAAACAGCTATAGAACCGCGATTCCAAGAACATTTTGTTAACGCCTCGGCAATTCCAAATTCGGCAGATTCATTTCCAATCTTGAACAGCATTGTTACATTGCCAAATGTTAACTTTAATACCGGCAGTAACATTGAAAGAGGTGGTAGGCGCAGGAGGCGTCGAAATTAAATAAAATGGCGCGCTATGATAAAAAGTAATTAAGTATGAATAACGCAGTTCAAGAAGAGTTTTGGAGCACCTCTGCGGGTAGATCGTGGATTGCACTACAATCAGAGATGGACTTTATATTACGACCAGTTCTTGATTTGGTCTTGCAAAAAGCTTGTCTGTCAGACGGAGATAGGGTGCTGGACGTAGGGTGTGGCACCGGTGCGAGTATTTTAGAGGCATTAAAAAAGGTAGGAAACAACGGCCATGTTACAGGTATTGATATCTCACAGATCATGCTTGACTATGCTAAGACGCGCCTAAAAAAAAGCAGTAATTTTTTATTGCTTAAAGAAGATGCTCAATTATACGATTTCAAGTATGAAAGAGTTGATGCACTGATATCGCGGTTTGGCGTAATGTTTTTTCAAAACACCACTGCGGCATTTTCTAATCTATCGCGTGCGTTAGTACCCGAGGCATTATTAACTTTTGCTGCTTGGGGTCCAGCCTCTCAAAACCCATTTTTTATCCAGCCAGCGTCTATAGCAAACCACGTTCTAGGTTCTATGCCGAAGGTTGATCGTAACCTGCCAGGACCCTTCGCTTTTGAAAGTCCTGAAAGAACTATTCCACTTCTGGAGGCCGCAGGGTTACAAGACATCACAGTTGAGAGCATCCCACTGCTTCTTTACGCTCCTGAAAGCGCCATGAAAACAGCGGAATTGATGTGTAATATTGGTCCTGCGAGTAGCGCCCTTATTTATTTCAAACCGATATACTCTGACCGTGTCCGTCTTATTTCGGCTTTAGCAGAATGGTTACAGTCTTGCGAGACGAGCAAAGGAATAGAGCTGTCGGCACAAATAAACCTATATCAAGCAAAAAAAGCTTATTAGATTTTTTTAAAGTAGTAGATCAGACAAATTTTACGGTTCTTCAACTCGGAAAAACCAGAAAATTCCTCAAAAATATTAATCTAGCGAATATGCTCCAATTTTAGACGTGCTTATTTTGTTATTTACCAATGCCTCTGCAAAAGTAACGCCTGCAGCCACTCCATCAATGACAGGCAGACCAAACTCCTTACTTAACATTGAAACAAGATCAGCCATTCCAGCGCATCCAAGAACTATGGCTTCAGCATGGTCATATTTAATAGCCTCTCGAATTTCAAATCTTATTTTATCAAGTGTACTTTTATCACCTTCTTCAAGTTTAAGTACTGGAATTTCAGTTGCTCGGACACGCGAGCATTTTTGTAAAAGTCCGTATCTTGCAAGATTGCTTTCAAGACCTGGCATCGAACGTGATAATGTAGTTATAACTGTAAACTTATTGGCTACCATACTAGCAAGATGGTAAGCAGCTTCACCAATTCCTAAAACTGGGACTGATACCAATGTACGGACAGCATCCAACCCAGTATCATCAAAACATGCAATTACAATTGCATCAATATCCGGATAGCATGCAACTTCATCTAAAAGCCCAGGCACACAGGCAGCAACATCGAGATAACCTTGTATTGCTACTGGGCCATTTTTAGAGTTAGTCGCTATAATCTCAGTGTCAGACCGAGCAACCGCACGAGCCGCTATAGCGATTTTATCCGTCATGGAACTTGTAGTATTTGGATTAATTAATAGAATTTTCATTTTCAGACCTCACCACCAAGATATGCTGCTTTGATCCGGTCATCATGCAAAAGCTCTTTAGAGTCTCCTTTGATCACAACCTTCCCTGTTGCCATTGCATATGCACGATGCGAAATACTTAATGCCATTCGTGAATTTTGTTCCACTAAAAGGACGGAAACACCCTCGTCTCGATTAATTGCAACAATTGATCGGGCGATATCCTGTACTAACTTAGGGGCGATTCCAAGACTTGGTTCATCTAACAGCAAGAGCTTTGGTTTAGCCATTAGCGCGCGGCCGATAACCATCATTTGTTGTTCACCACCTGATAATGTGCCAGCTGCTTGGCTGTAGCGTTCTTTTAATCGCGGGAACCTAGCCATAATGCTATCCAGAGTTTTCTTAATTCCCAATCTATCGGTCCGTGTAAAGGCTCCCATCATAAGGTTGTCTTTAACAGACATGAAAGGGAAAACACGACGCCCCTCAGGCACCATAGCTATACCTTGTTTAACGATTGCAGCTGGGTCGGTTCCATTTATTCTCTCACCTTCAAAAGTAACAGAACCTTTTACTGGCTTTGCCAAGCCAGTGATTACCCGTAAAATTGAAGATTTTCCAGCGCCATTAGCACCAATCAAAGCTACTGTTTCACCTTGATTTACACTCAATGATACTCCCTTCAAAGCATAAACATGTTCATAATAAAGTTCAACGTCTACAAAGTCTAATATCTTTGTCATGATCTAAATCCCTATCTCGTCATCAGCGCTGCCAAGATAGGCTTCTATAACTTTATTATTGTTCTGAATTTCGGAAGGAGTCCCCTCTGCTATTTTTTCACCAAAGTTTAATACAACAATTCTGTCTGAAATATTCATCACAGCAGGCATATCGTGTTCGACCAGCATGACCGTTACACTTCGTTCGTCCCGAACAGAGCGTACAAGATCGACCATTTTCATTGTCTCATCATAGTTCATGCCGGCAAATGGTTCATCCAGCAGAAGAACTTTCGGATCTGTTGCTAGTCCAACGGCAACTCCAAGCGCACGCAAATTACCTTGAGGTAGATTACTACTGAGTTCACTGGAAATTTCTGACATACCCAAAAATTCCAATAATTCATCCGCATACTTTCCAAATGCAATTAAATCCTCTTTTGCAGTTTTTGAACCCCAGAAATATCCTGTTAATGAGGCCTTCGCTCGTAGGTGTTGAGCCACTATAACACTTTCACGCACTGTCATACTTTTAAAGATTGTTGTTTCCTGAAATGTCCGAACAATACCTTTTCTTGCTACAATATGGGGCTTTAAATTCGATATCCTCTGGCCACGATAAAGAACTTCACCTGAAGTAGTGGGAGTAAATGAAGATATCATTTTGAAAAGGGTCGATTTCCCTGCCCCATTTGGACCTATGACAGATAAAATCTCATTTTCTGCCACGTCAAAATTTATATTATTATTAGCAATAAGGCCGCCATACTTTTTAGTAACATTTTTTACTTGAATGAGGGCGTTCATTTGCTACCTCTTTTGCCAAAACGAACACTAAGTAAACCGTTGGGAAGAAATCGGATGACAGCTATGAGTATTAAAGAATATATTAGCATTTGATATTTGCCAAACTCGAACAATAAATCCCAGCCAAAATAAAGTACTAAAGTGCCTAACATTGGACCGAAGACATAACCGAGGCCTCCTAAAAAGCAGTTCAACATAAAGTTTACCGAATCTACTACCTGAAAAGTGGATGGGTATACTGACTGTGCTATCGACCCGAACATTGCACCGCCAATTCCACCAAAAAAACTTGATATCATAAAAATTACAATACGGATGTATGCAATGTTGACACCAATAGAACTGGCAAGATCTTCATTCTGTTGCATCGACCTACAGAGGTGGCCAAGGCGCGAATTTACTAATCTGTATAAAGTCCCATAAGTTAATATCATGAGAATACACGCAGTATAGTAGAAAGCTATTTTTGTATTTTCCATTGCGCCAAAATCTGGAATGATCGGAAAACCTAAAAAAGATATTCCACTTGGCAGTGGAATATTGGAAATACCTTTCGCACCATTAGTAATTGGTAAGGCGAGAGCAGTAAGTGTTACCACTTGAGTTAATACCAGAGTGATCATTGCAAAATAGACGCCACGCAACCGAAGTATTGGCAAGCCTATGAGAAAAGCCACTAATCCCGCAAACAATCCAGCGGCTGGCAATGAAACCCAGAAAGACCATCCTACTTTTACAACAAGGATAGCTGATACATAAGCTCCAATAAGTGCAAAAGCACCCTGGCCGATGTTTATTCTGCCGATATAAAAAGTAAGCCAAACACCAGCACTTGCAATGGCTAAAAGAGCCACAGAAGTAAGCGTAAAGTAAAAATCCCACCGGCCCGTTAGAATGATAATAAGTGGTACGCCCAAAAAAATGATTAGAAGGAAAATACCCACACTCAAATATTGATTAAGAGAAAAATTCATCCAAAAATCATCCCCACGGTTTTCCCATTAAGCCTTGCGGTCGAATGGCAAGAAAAATCATCAATGCAATGAAAATAAGGAGGTACGTTATATCTCCGTATTGAGATAGAACTGCTAGACCAATAGCCTCCATAAATCCAAGAATAATGCCGCCCCAAATTGCCCCTGAAATTACACCGGCTCCACCAATCATTACCATCATGAAGGCCTTTATTGAAGTTGGCCCACCCATGCCAAGATTAACTCCCGTAATAGTTACTAGGAGACCGCCAACCAAACCTGCCAGCATCGCCCCTAGCGCAAATCCAATCATTGAATGGCGCTCCACATTCACGCCCATTAATTGCGCTGCAGTACGGTCTTGAGCAAGCGCGCGTAACGCACGACCAGTTTTAGTGTACTGCATAAGACCAATAAAAGCGATGATAGACAGTATGGCCAAAACACATATCAGAATGCGATCATATGGCATTATTAGTTTAAATTCGTAATTAAATACTCCATCAATAATCTTTGGAACACCACGCTGTTTTTCTCCAAAAATTATTAAAATCAAAGCATCTAAAAAAAATGCAATACCTGCGGCTAATAGCATTGTGCTTTCTTCTCGGGCAGATTTTTTTATTACTGGCGCAAATAGAAGTTTTTCTATTAGTGCACCAACAATCGCCAAAGTAACACAAGACATGGTAAGCGCTAAAACGAAAGGTACACCCCATTGCCCGTAAACAGTATAGGTTACAAAGCCACCAATTACATACATTTGTCCGTGGGCAAAATTCAAAACATTCATAAGCGCAAAAATTAAGGTCAACCCAAGGGCAATCATTGCGTATTGGGACCCCAAATAAACACCGTTAGCCATTATTTGTTCCATCAAGAAATTCTTTCGTGGAAAATCCTAAGGCCAGTGTGGCCCAAGGAAAGTTTGTTTTGTAATGATCTACGAATAGAAAACGATGATTAATCAACTTCAGCTACAAATAGTGTTTCGAACTGTCCATCTTGATAGACATTTACCACCAATGGAACTGCAACTTGGCGCTTCTGTCCGAAGGAAGACATACCCACATAACGAAGTTTTGCGTCCCCATTCATATAAGGGTTAGGTGCTTCAAAAGTATCCATTTTTGCTTGAAATGCATTCACATCATCAATTGCTGATGGGTCAGCTTTTAATGTTTCAAGTATGTATTCAAGAGCATATACTTTTGTGTTAGATTCATCATTATATTCGCCAAACATATCTGTGTAACGTTTCACAAATTCATTCATCATTGGAGAGGCAAGCTCAGGCGTTGATGCACCACCAACGGAGATAAAGCCATTTGCAAGATCACCGGCGCCTTCAGTCAGAACTCCAGCATCTTGAGCAGTTTCCGTCGAAATCACACCTTGGAAGCCCAATTCACGTGCAGAACGAATTAACTGTGGCGCATTTGCCGGCGACACACCAGATAGAACCAGTAAGTCTGGCTGTGTACGCATGATGGGCGTCAAAACAGGCGTGAAATCTGTAGTGTCGACCTGATAGGTTACATTTGATGATACTACTTCCATTCCAAGCGCTGTAGCTGCTTCGACACCACCATCTCTCTGGCTCAAAGGGTCAGATTCATTTGCGGCTATAAATGCGACTGTTTTAACACCTTTTTCTGCCATCAAATATTTATAAATCGCAGGACCAGACTGATAATTGGCTACCATTCCCAAAACAGCATTGGAGGCTGGCGCTTGGTATAGAGACTTGGGGAACGCATACGGAAAATACATAATCCCATTTGATTCGGCCACAGGACGGACCGCTGCTGCCCCATCGTCAACGTTTGGACCCACTACATAATGGATACCTTCCTGAGCCATTTTTTCCATGCCAGCAATTGCACGCTTGGGGTCTTTTTGATCATCAAATGATACAATTTCGATATCATACGTTGTGTCACCAATCGTATAGCCACCAGTTTCATTAATCCAAGCAGCTCGGGCTTCCATAGAGCGTTGGTTTGAGATTCCCCATGCGGCAGCTGGACCACTAGTAACGCCGACAAACCCAATTTTCAAAACTGTGTTTTCTGCAAAAGCGGCAGATGCGCCCAAAACCGTAATTGACGCGGCCGTTAGAGCCGCCTTTATAAGTAGTCTTCTTTGCATTTCTAAACTCCCTTTATATAATACTGGCGCAGTTTACGCTATACCAGACGGCTGTTAAAATTTCATTCAGTGCCGCAAGTTTATTCCACGATTGTTAACAATCTATGTCAACATTTTTATTATTAGTGTCGACAATTTCTTTTTCTTAGTCTTAAGTTGTTAAAATTTAGACGTTATGTTTCTGATAAGCTGTAAAACTAATCGAAATTGAAAGTGAAGATGTGTCAACTAATCAAAAACAAAACGATGTTAATAGAATAAATACCTCGCCGGAATCTGATGAGAATTTTATTGTGGAGCGGATATATAAGGCCGTAATGGAACAACGTTTGGCCCCAAATACAAAATTAAGTGAATCTTTGCTATGCAAAACATTTGGAGTAGGCAGGATGCGTATTCGCCGTGCTCTCCTGTTATTATCTAGTCAGGGATTAATAGAGTTGCAGTCAAATCGAGGTGCTTATGTAGCCTGTCCAAGCAAGTCAGATGCAAATGATGTATTTGCTGCGCGAATGTTGATTGAGCCCCCACTTGTTCGCAATCTAGCACAGAATCCTGATGTTATTGATCTCAGAGTTCTGGTAGACCACATTGAACTAGAAGACGCAGCGCGTGAGCAAAATGAGCGAACTGAGATCATTCGATTGTCGGGTGAATTTCACACCAAACTAGCGCAAGCATCGGGCAACAAGTTTATTTTCCGCATGATGCGAGAATTGGTAACAAGAACATCACTCATCGTTGGTCTTTTTGGATCATCAGAAGATGCCAGTTGTCCAGACCATGAACACGGTGACATTCTACAAGCAATTCAGACAAAACAACCACAAAAAGCCGAAAAGTTACTGATTTCTCATTTACATCATATTCAAAGCGGTCTTGATATGAAATCACGAACAGAAATTCCAGAAGACTTAGAAGCCATATTATTAACGTAAATCAATCATTCAACTTGATTAGAAGAAAGTTACAACGACTGGGACACTCAGCCTAACACCTGGGATAGCTACGTTGACCACGCCATAACCAGACAGCCTTATGACAGGGATTACCAAGCCCAATACCGCAAAGAAGTTACGTCATATCGACATGAGGAAAAAAACGAAAGAAAAAGAAGTATTGGGAAGACGGTTCACAGCCTTGCAGAAAAAGAAATCAATACGACTCTGAAAATCGTGACAGAATACGGGAATTAACTAGACAACGTGTTGCTGCTCATAGGGCTAAGAGGAAAGCTGAGAGTGTGTAACGTCACCGTATGATTATTATAGGGTAATGAAAGATTATGTATTGTATTCAAGTAGATATACCTAATTCATTATGTGAAATAGACGACGAATTGAAGGCTATCTATCACAGCAGAGATACCGTTTGTATTTGGGTTTTCAACAGTAGAGAGGAAAGAAATAATTTTGTTGAAGAAACCGCAGGTATGTTGAAAGCAGAGAGAGAAAGCCACTATGAGAAGAATTACAGTATGAAAGTTACAAAGTAGTTACAAAGTAGTTACAAAGTCTTTTCTTTATATATGATAATCAATGACTTAAAGAATTTTCACTATTGAGTGGGAATGAGTTATATTCCCAGCTTAATTTAGGGGCTTGTGAAAACGTAGCGTCCTATTTTTTTACCCTCTACCGATATTCAAAGAACACCACTGCCTAAGTAATGGCTGAAAGGAATTTATTAAATGACAGTATATTTTACCAAGGAGCAGCCAAAACTTACTGAGGCTGTGTATTTATGAATGAACGAAATGCAGAAGAAAACGATAGCAAAAGAGGCCAAGGCAGCGAGATTAGGGCCTTCGGAGTGGATGCGAATGAAGCTGTTTAATGAATATCCTCACCAGAACTAGGAAGCCTGTGGCATTAACCCAGTGCGAATTCAGGATTAGGTTGCCTGTGTAAATAACCTAACCCAAATTTGGGGTGAGGTTGTCTGTGTTTCACTAGACAACTACCAACCAGATCAAAACGCAAATAAACGTTTTGGTTCAGTTTCACTAGAACAGCCAACCATAGCAATAGTGCCAATTGGCATCTTGCTCCAGTTTAACTAGAACACCATTGCAGATTATAGAGATACGAAACTATCCCCACTCTAACCACTAGATTGTCAAACAATCCAATTCTAACTTTAAAGGACATTTACGGTTTTACAACCAACCAATAGTTTTTGTCCTCTATATGAAAAACAAACAGTTCAAGAGTTTTCGTCCTCTGTATGAAAACTAGTTTTTGTCCTGTAATAGCATTGCCGCCTATAGAGGTGTTGTACTAACTACCTTCTTACTACCTTCTTACTACCTTTCTATATCCCTCTTATTGAAGCACATCAGAGTCATTGGTTTTCTGTGTCATCAATAAGCAATCCATTAAAATTTAAATAAGGAAATGCGAATGAAAA
>CAJQRC010000057.1 GCA_905480645.1 uncultured Tateyamaria sp. | reverse complement strand
GCCGCAGTTCGAGCCGTGGTTCCAGCGACAAAATGCTCGACCAGGCGGCCCTGTTTATACTGACTTAAACGACTCTTCCGCATGCTGCCCATGATAACACCTTTTTCGCGTTATCTGGGTCAGCCCCTACTTATTTTATCTAACAAAAATATTGGTGGAAAAGGTCTTTTAAACCAATTTATCCTAGGACCGTTAACGCAGGAAATGTTTCAAGCAGCCAAAAAGAAAATTGTGAAAACAAACCGAATAACATTGCGGTACCGACAAAAACTAAAAGTGCTCCCATTAATTTTTCTATAAGCACCATATGGCGTTTAAGATGGTTCATGATTTTAAGTGTTTTATGCATAAACATAGCTGTCAGTAAGAATGGAATTCCAAGCCCAAAAGCATAGATGCCGAGTAAAAATGTACCACGCACAACGGAGCCCTCGGAGGCGGCTATTGTGAGAATAGCTCCGAGCTGGGGCCCAATACAAGGGGTCCAGCCAAAAGCAAAAGCTAAGCCAAGGATATATGCACCCAGAGATGTCCCTCCCCTTTCGCCTGCATCCATTCGAGCTTCACGATCTAAAAATTTAATACGAAATACATTAAGAAAATGAAGCCCAATAATTATAATAATTAAGCCTGATATTTGAGAAAACCAGACCTGATTTTGTAAGAAAAATGTTCCGAAAGTCGACGCTGCAAAACCAAGAAAAATGAAGACCGTGGAAAGACCCAATACGAAAAAAAGCGCTGTGATAGTGCTACGGTAGCGGCCGTTTTGATCAGCTGACATCTCAGCTATACTTAAGCCTGACATGTAAGCAAGGTAAGGTGGCACAATTGGCAGGACACAGGGGCTGAGAAAGCTTAAGAACCCAGCAGTTAAAGCTATAGTAATAGCTGGAATTAAACTTGCATCAATGATATCAATATTAATCAAAATAAATGCCTATCGTAACAAAAGTCTACAGTTACCTCAGTATCAGTCATAAGGATGTGGACAGATTACCACATCAAGTTTAATTTATCATTCATGGCTAAAATAAATAGACTAGATACTTTGGGACTTCTCTGTCCTCTGCCCGTGTTAAAAGCACGGAAACGATTACAAACCCTTAAAAACGGAGAACAATTAATAATGCTGGCCGATGATCCAGCTGCAATTATCGATGTTCCTCATTTTTGTACCGAATCTGGTAATGAGCTAGTTTCCTCTAAATTAGATGGCTCCGTACAGACATATGTAATTAAAAAAAAGATATTCAATCTATAATTTTAAATATTATGATCACTTTCCGAGAGACCACCAACCGCGTTTTTTAGCTTTTTCTGATTTAGAAGATGTCGTTTCCACCACAGTCTCTACAACATGTAGCTCTGGTTTTCCCAGCTCCTTTTCTGGTGGGGTTTTAGAGGACACTTTTTTCGATGAACTTACTTTTTTGGACTTTTCAGACACCTTTATGGATGCTTCATTAGCAATTTCTTGAACTTTTTCAACTTTTACTTTTGAACTGGATCGCGCACGAGGTGACCTACTTTTAGAGGCTGGACGCTCTTTTTTTTCAATTATATTCGCATCACTGGTATCATCGATTTTCCCAGTTTCAATGTTTGAATGAGTGTCTTTTACTGTTTTATTGTTGTTGCGATTTCGGGCTGCTGTTTTTTTGATTATGTTTTCTTTTGGTACTTCTAATAATTTTATATCTTCTTGTTTTTTTGCTTTTGATTCTGCTGATGAAACATCTTGTTTAACTTTTTTTGATTCAGGCGGAGACACAACATCATTTTCTAAATTTTGTGCGACTTCGACGTCTTCGGTTTCACTATTTTCAACTAAGGACCCTTTGCCACGACCGCGACGACGTCTGCGCCGTCTGCGCTTTGGTTTTGTATCACCATCTTCAGGTAGTGCCGTTTCAGCATCATTTTCTTTTAATGCCACTTCATCGTCTCCGTCAGACTCATCAATTTGATCCATAATTGACGTATCGACTGAAACCACGGGTTTGGATGCAATAGGCAAAACCCGCGTTGCAGTCTTGAACTTTTCAAACGTAAAATCTGGACTTACAAGCTGGGAATCACCCTCAATACGAACGGACAGAGCATAACGAGTTTCTATCTGTGCTATATGTTCCCGTTTTTGGTTCATTAAAAAGTTTGCTATTCCAACAGGGCATTTAAACAGTACTTCACCGGAACGGCGACGTGTACCTTCTTCCTCAATTTGCCGCAAAATAGACAAGGCTAAATTGTCGTCTGAACGGATCAAACCGGTACCATGGCAAGCCTGGCATGGCTGGGTCGTCGCTTCTATCATACCTGGCCGCAAACGCTGCCGGCTCATTTCCAACAAACCAAAACCGGAAATTCTACCTATTTGAATTCGCGCCCGATCCGTTTTTAGTTTGTCTTTAATACGCTTCTCGACAGCGGTATTGTTACGACGATCGTCCATGTCGATAAAATCAATTACAATTAAGCCTGCAAGATCTCGCAGACGCAATTGTCGTGCAACTTCGTCTGCCGCTTCCAGATTTGTTTTGGTAGCTGTTTCCTCGATTGAACCTTCTTTGGTTGAACGTCCAGAATTCACATCGATAGCGACAAGTGCTTCAGTTATACCAATCACGATATACCCACCTGATTTCAACTGCACAGTGGGATTAAACATTCCAGCAAGATATGTTTCAACCTGATAGCGCGCAAAAAGTGGTAGACTTTCAGTATAAAGCTTAACATTTTTTGCATGCGAAGGCATGATCATTTTCATAAAATCTTTAGCTATGCGATACCCACGATCACCTTCTACAAAAACTTCATCGATGTCGCGATTATACAAATCACGAATTGACCGCTTTATAAGATCACCTTCTTCATAAATTTTTGCTGGCGCAATCGACGCTAGAGTCAGTTTACGAATTTGCTCCCAAAGACGAAATAAGTATTCATAATCACGTTTGATTTCTGCCTTGGTTCGTTGAGCGCCAGCTGTTCGCACAATAAGCCCTGCACCCTGCGGAACATCAATTTCGTTTGCTATATCCTTGAGTTTTTTACGATCTGCGGCATTAGTAATCTTACGACTAATACCACCACCGCGAGCAGTATTGGGCATCAAAACGCAGTAACGGCCTGCTAGAGAAAGGTAAGTTGTCAGCGCAGCACCCTTATTGCCGCGTTCTTCTTTTACAATTTGCACCAAAAGAACTTGACGTACTTTGATCACCTCTTGGATTTTATATCGCTTTAGCCGTGGTTTTCTAGTTGGCCGGATATCTTCACTATCGTCCTCATTTACTACTGACTCAATAGTCTCGTCAGGCTGATCTTCGCCACCAAGGTCATCCTTATCTGATATTTTTTCCGAAACAATTTGGCCCGTTTGATTATCTTCACTGTCAATTGAAATATTATTGGATACCTCATGACTGATTTCAGTCGTGACATTGCCATCTATATCAGAATCATTAATAATTTCCTCTAAATCTATAGTCTCCATTCCGTTTATATCGGCTGCCGTTGTGGCGTCAGATGTTTGGACAGATGTTGCCTTAGATTCAGACAATCCTCGTCGCCGAGAAGGAGTTTTAGGCTTCTCTTCATCCTCATCTTGTGTTTTTTGCGCTTCAGCAAAAGCGTATTCTTCAGCCATAAGGGCTTCGCGATCAGCAACTGGAATCTGATAATAGTCTGCATGAATTTCTGAAAAGGCCAGAAAACCATGACGATTACCACCATAGTCAACAAAAGCAGCTTGAAGGGAAGGTTCTACTCGTGTTACTTTAGCTAGGTAGATATTTCCGGCAAGCTGCCGTCTATTTTCAGATTCAAAATCGAATTCTTCGACCTTATTTCCGTCCACCACCACAACGCGTGTCTCTTCAGCGTGGGTGGCATCGATAAGCATTTTCTTAGCCATAATTTTTCACTGCACATAAGCATATTAGCTCCGCCATAAGGCCAAGAAAACATGGGTATGCGTCTATTTTGGGCGATTAAAAACGCATGGCAGGCAACACCAGTATTGGCTCCTGCAGAATAGTCTTTCATATCTATGCGTATCATCGCGGTTTTTCTCCAGTACGTGCAATAACTTAAACTACGTACCCATTAATAAGCTGCGTAAGGCCTTTGCCTGCACTAGCATCTCTTGGCCTATCTTGGCCTAATCGGTCTGTCTGATTTATTACGGGTATAACCCTAAAATTATATCCGACAGCGAAACTTATACTGGGAAAGCGACACGCGCTCTAAACCCACAGATAGATAGATAGAGCTAATGTAGGGCCAATGACAATGGGAAATTATAAAGTAAATTTATAAAAACTTAAGTTTGGGTCAAATAACAGTTTAAAATTAATTTTTTTACACAATTATTTAATTAACTATAGCTATCAATGCAAATATATAAAAGACATGCGTTAGAATAGTGTAATTATTCATCTTTTGGTCACTTCATAAAATTTCAAGTCGCTGGTCCAAAATCGATGTCTGTAAATTCAAAGAACAGCTAGAGTGTAGACTTTGATTGATTGATTGATGTTAAAATACTCTATTTCAGGGTATGTTGAACAAAAGTTCACTACCGCGATCTAACAGAAATTACAGATAATTCGATCTTTGTAAGCCGTATTTAGCCATTTTCTCGTTTAATGTCCTGCGAGGCAGGCATAGTTCATCCATAACGCCGGATATTGAGCCCTTATGACGACGCATTGTATTATCAATAAGCATTCTCTCAAATGCTTCAACATATTCCTTAAGAGGTTTGCCATCCGTCGTGACAACCGGCTGCATCTCCTCATGATCATTCATCAAAAGAGAGGCTATTGATCCTGAGCCTCTCCGCGATTGTAATACTGCCCGTTCTGCTATGTTAATTATCTGTCGCACGTTTCCTGGCCAAGGAGCTTGCAACAATTGTGCAGCTTCCTGCGCTGATACTTTAGGTGCTACACAGCCGTATTCATCTGCAAATTGATCAGTAAGATTTGTAAAAAGCATCAAAATATCTTCACCACGCTGGCGCAATGGTGGAACTGTAATTTTTAAGGCTGATAACCTGTAAAACAGGTCTGGCCGCAAAGCATCTTTACAGGTGCGAGCCTTTTCTTGCATGTTGCTTACACCAAAAATACGGGTTTCGGGAGGCAATCCCTGTTCGTTGATCATGGACAGTAAACGTGCTTGAATACTCCCACTGAGTACTTCTACGTCTTCTAAAACCAACGTTCCACCTCTTGCCTCCTCTACGGCGGGTAAATTAGTATCTTCAGGCGACATAGGCCCAAAAAGACGTTTGTTGAGTGTACTTTCTTCCCAAGCGGAGCAGTTAACAACTACAAATTTTTTTCCGGCTCTGCTGCCAACAGCATGTAATGCGTGAGCGACTAGAGTTTTACCTGTTCCAGTTTCACCATCAATCAACACGTGGCCATCCGCTTGACCTAGATCTAGAATATCTTCTTTTAAACGTTCTATGGTTTGAGATTTTCCGATCAGTTTTTTCATTAACTGACCACCATCACTCAATTCACGACGCAGGGCTCGATTATCCATGGTCAAACGACGCGCAATTGTGGCTTTTTTTGCCAATTCCGACATTCTATTTGGGTTAAAAGGTTTTTCGAGAAAATCAAAAGCTCCAACGCGCATAGCTTCAACTGCCATGGGCACATCTCCATGACCTGTGATCATGATTACGGGTAAAGAACTGTCACTACTCATAAGTTTTTTTAAGAATTCCATACCGTCTATACCGGGCATTTTGATATCTGAAATAACTATGCCTGGATACTCCGGACCAAGTGTTTTTAATGCTTCCTCAGCACTTGCAAACGATTCAGTATCATATCCAGACAGAGCAAGCCACTGGCTGATTGATTGACGCATGTCTTGTTCGTCATCAATGATGGCTATTTTCATAGCTTGGGCCATCTAGTTCCCCTTAATTACTCAGCTGCTTTAAGTGTACTTATACCTTTTAAATCATCAGATAGCTTTGGGAGATGCATTTCGAAAACTGCGCCGCCTAACTTAGCATTTCTTGCTGTGAGCCTCCCGCCCAAATCCTTAACAATACCTGATGAAATAGCCAATCCGAGTCCAACTCCATCGCCCAATTGCTTGGTCGTATAGAAAGGTTCGAAAAGTTCTTCTAAATCAACTATGCCAAGCCCGTTATCCTTAACAGTTACCGTTACCATGTCATTTACTGTTAAGAGTATATCAACTTGTGGTTTGCGTACTGATTTTGTTGCGTCAATTGCATTTCTTAAAAGGTTAACTAAAACTTGTTCAATCCTCAAGCGATCTCCTAATACTAATACAGGATCAGACGGTAACGTTTTATTTATTAAAACACGTCTTTGACGCAGTTGGGGCTCCATCATAGAAAGGCTGGATGCTATTGCATTACCCATATTTACATTGCTGAATGTATTCTGGCCCTTACGCGCATAGGATTTAAGCTGACGTGTAATTGCACCCATACGTTCGATTAGATCATCAATTCGTTTAAAACTTATGATTGCTTCCTCAGAGCGATTGCGGCGAAGCAAAACGCGTGCTCCTGCCAAATACGTTTTCATGGCAGCAAGAGGTTGATTCAGTTCATGACTTACAGCTGCAGACATCTCACCCAAAGCGGCCAGTTTAGAAGACTGTTTAAGGGTTTGTTCGGCTACTGCTAAATCTTCTTGAACCCTTTCCCGCTGCGCGATTTCTCGTTGTAATTGTGTGTTTAAGTAACGAAGTTCAGCCGATTCTCTCGCAAAAAATGCAACCCGTAATGCTGAACGACGATTTAGTGCGTAAAAGGTCAGTGCTAACAAAATGGCAAATGCCATAATCTCTAAAGCAATTACACTATTAACTCGTTCACGGACAGATGTATATGTTGTAAACGACGTTATTCTCCAGCCTCGAAATGGAATGCGGACCTCCAAACGCATGACACCTTCACCCTGAAGATAGACATCAGGCGGAAAAGCCGTCCAATCAGTCGTGGCTCTAAGTGCGCGTGCAATAGCATTCTGTGGTGTTTGCCGTGCAAGTGCATCATCTTCAGTAAGTCCTCTCCATCTTGGTTCAGTAGTTAAAATTATTTCACTTGCGCTATCTGTCACCAATACTGCAGCAGAAATTCCTGACCAAGCTCGTTCAAATTTTTGGAGATCGACCTCAACAACTACTACACCAAGTACTTCTGCTCCTGCAGTAACTCGGCGTGAATAAGTGAAAATAACATTGTTTGTTTCCCTTGGTGCGACAGTAAAAAGGGTACCAACTGCTCGGATTGCATTGATAAAATAAGGTTCTGAACGATGCGTTGAACCTAAAACATTTCGATTAGTGGCTGCAACTGCGCGACCATCTCGGTCCAGTAACATGAGGTTAGCTGCACCGATTTCCTCAACGAAAGATATCAGTCGTTGGGTAGATTGTTGATAATCAGAAGAATTAAGAGCCCCTATCAAAGAAGGGTCGCGTGCCAATAATTGGGGCACGATAGCATTTCGGCGTAATTCACTGAGTAAATTTCCTGAGTATAATGCTAAGCGCAACTCCGCACGATTTTTAGTCGTTTCTGTAAACCGATCAGTTAATAGCCGGTTCGTCATAAAAATGATTATAATAGCTAAAACTGTCAAAGCAGCTAATGCCACTCGGATTTTCCACCCGCTGAAACGAGAATGTTCTGACGAATATTGTTCGGACAGATTAAGCGCCATAATTTAGATTATAGAGCTACTGTTTGAATCGCTCAAGTCACACTTTAGCTAAAGCACTCGCCATCCCACGGAAAAGTGATTGACCATCAGTTCCACCGTGAACAGAATCTGCCGCTCTTTCCGGATGTGGCATCATCCCGAGGATGCGACGATTAGCTGATAAAATACCGGCAATGTTTAACTTGGAGCCATTAGGATTATCAACATATGAAAGTGCAATTCTATCATCACCAGTTAATTTGTCTAAAGTCTTTTGGTCTGCAAAGTAATTACCGTCATGATGCGCAATTGGTAGATCAGCGACATCTCCAGTACGATAGTCACTGGTATAAATGGAATTTGAGGTTTTAATTTCTAGGCTTGTCATTTTACAAATGTATTTCAATCCAGCATTGCGCAGTAATGATCCTGGTAAAACACCCATTTCAGTTAGTACTTGAAATCCATTGCAAACCCCCAACACGTAACCTCCTCGATCAGCATGAGTTTTTACTGCTCGGCAAATAGGTGAGTTCGCAGCGATTGCGCCGCAACGCAAGTAATCACCAAAAGAGAACCCTCCTGGGATTCCAACTAGGTCTACGGATGGTGGTAATTCAGTATCTTTATGCCAAATGAAATGTACATCTATGCCAGTGGCCTTAAGGGCCACTGCCAGATCTCTGTCACAATTTGATCCAGGGAATACAATAATCACTGCACGCATTAAGAAAAATCAATTTTGTAAGATTCTATCACAGTATTAGCCAAAAGTTTTTCACACATATCATTTACATCAGTTTCATCAGTTTCATCCAAAAGATCCAGCTCAATGACTTTGCCCTGACGGACACTATTGACAGTTTTAAAACCCAAATTCCTCAATGCGTGATGCACAGCCTCACCCTGTGGGTCTAGTACACCGGTCTTTAGCATCACATGTACTGTTGCCTTCATGTCTTGCCCTTTCACCTCATTAAAGTTTTTATTATACCATGCAAAATGCATGACTTATCTATTCACTAGTAGTTGCATTCTGTTTAGTATTTTTGGGCATCAACCCCAAGCGGCTCGCGACTTCTGTATATGCGTCTGTTAAATTGCCGAGATTCTGACGAAATACGTCCTTGTCAAGCTTTTGGCCCGTATCAATATCCCATAAACGACAACTATCTGGGCTAATTTCATCTGCAACAACTAAACGCATAAAGTCGCCATCATACACTCTACCTATTTCTATTTTGAAATCAATCAAACGAATTCCGACTGCAAGCATCATACCTGATAAAAAGTCGTTAACCCGTAGCGCAAGATTAAGTATATCGTCCATCTCCTGCTGGCTGGCCCAGCCAAAAGCCGCAATATGCTCTTCGGTGACTAATGGATCTCCTAAAGAATCGTCTTTATAACAATATTCTACTATTGGACGCGGCAACTGAGTACCTTCGTCAATTCCTAGCCGAGCACTTATCGTACCTGCAGCAAAGTTGCGAACTATGATTTCTAATGGGATAATTTCGCAATTTCGAACTAATTGTTCGCGCATGTTTAAACTTTTAATAAAATGAGTCGGCACGCCTATCTGAGAAAGACCTGTCATAAAGAGCTCACTTAATCGGTTATTAAGCACTCCTTTTCCTTCAATCACCTCTTTTTTTTGAGCATTAAAGGCGGTTGTATCATCTTTGAAATATTGGACGATGGTGCCGGGTTCGGGTCCCTCATATAAGATTTTTGCCTTGCCTTCATATATTTTTTTGCGTCGCGCCATGGGCGTCCTTTCGCTGTTGCGAGACGAATGTTTCGTCAAGCCTTGAGGTCTTTTAATGATTCAGAGGATATGCCGCAAGCGTAGGGGTTGCACAGAAGCTCCTGCCTCACATATCCTAACAGTCAATTTTGGAGATGATTTAATGAACAATTTAGAAGATCGAAAAAACGCATTCGAAAACAAATTTGTACACGATGCAGATATGCAGTTCAAAGTAGGGGCGCGTCGTAATAAGCTACTCGGACTGTGGGCTGCTGATCTTTTAGGTAAAACATCTGAAGAAGCCTCAATTTATGCAACAGAAGTCGTTAAATCCGATTTTGAAGAGGCCGGTGACGAAGATGTTTACAGAAAAGTATCAGGTGATCTTGGTGAGCTAGCAGACGAAGCGACTGTACGAGCAAAGATGGCTCAATTTTTAACTGAAGCAAAATCGCAATTAATGTCCGAAATCGATTAAGGAATAGCTTTTGATCGCTTCAACGTTATTTCGATGCGTAAAAATTTAAATTTTACGCATTACTTACTTCCCAACACACTTAAAGCAGTTTTTAAAATGCACTCGACGCAAAATATTATGTACCAATTGACATTAAAAAAATCTTTTTCAGGCTGTCTTTAGTCCAATATTTCAATCAAAAATACTAAAATAATTCATAACTCTGATGAAAATTATGATGTAGATTCAAGATTTGCATTGTGACAATTAGGTAAAAACTCCGGATTAATTACAATGTCTGATATTTTAACGCGAATGTTGATCGAAAAAGGTACTCTGCTTGCCGATGGAGCAACTGGTACAAATTTGTTCAATATGGGGCTTATGTCAGGTGATGCTCCCGAGATGTGGAATGAAGAACATCCTGAAAAAATAAAACTGCTTTACAAGTCTGCTGTAGATGCTGGGAGTGATATTTTTCTAACAAATACATTTGGCGCGAATGCTTCAAGACTGAAGTTACACAATGCTGAAGACCGTGCGTTTGAGTTAAGTCAAATAGCTGCGGAGATCGGGCGAGAAGTTGCCGATACAGCAGATCGCACTGTGATAGTAGCGGGTTCCGTTGGGCCAACTGGGGATATTATGGAACCTATTGGAACATTAAGCCATTCTTTGGCAGTAGAAATGTTTCATGAAACTGCGGCAGGTCTCAAGGCCGGTGGTGCAGATATTGGCTGGCTTGAGACAATTTCTGCCGTTGAAGAATTTACTGCTGCTGCAGAGGGTTTTTTGCTTGCTGACATGCCGTGGGTTGGCACGATGAGCTTTGACACCGCAGGCCGCACCATGATGGGCGTAACCAGCGCTGATATGGGTAAACTAGTATCTAAATTGGTGAATCAGCCAGTAGCTTTTGGCGCAAACTGTGGCACTGGAGCATCAGATCTTCTACGCACTGTTCAAGGGTTTGTATCTACAGGTGTCACGATACCTATTGTAGCAAAAGGCAATGCTGGAATTCCAAAATATCATGATGGCCACATACATTACGATGGCACTCCAGAACTCATGGCGGACTATGCAGTTCTTGCGCGCAACAGCGGTGCGACAATAATTGGCGGTTGTTGTGGAACCATGCCTGAACATTTGGAATTGATGAGACAGGCTCTTGATACTCGCCCTCGGGGTGCAGCCCCCTCTTTACAAGAAATTGTTTTGGCCTTGGGCCCTTTTACATCTGAGAGTGATGGCACAGACGATAAAACCCCTATAGCCCGTCGCAAACGCAGTAGCCGATCTCGAAGCAAATAAATATAATAACCAATACGCCGCAAAAAGTTGGAGTGAATTAGTGTCTTAAAATTTTTAATTTAAACTCTGCAGTATATTTTTTTTCACTCGTCCTTTTTTGAGGATAATTCAAAAATTAATAATCTAATTTTAACCTAAATTATTTAATTAATATCAGGCGTCGCACACAGTGCGGACGGTGTCGCTATTTGCAAAGTCTTTCTACATCATTCTGGATCATAAGCAACAAAAAGGCCTTGGTAAAAATACCTTAACTTAAGGAAATTAGTCATGTCAGAAGAAGACGATATTATCCTTGCGGAACTAGATGACGAAGAGTTGGTCCAACAGATGTTTGACGATCTGTATGATGGTTTGAAAGAGGAAATAGAAGAGGCTGTAAACATCTTGCTTGAACGTGAGTGGGCTCCCTATGATATCCTGACCAAAGCACTCGTTGGTGGCATGACAATTGTTGGTGCCGATTTCCGTGATGGGATTTTATTTGTTCCTGAGGTGCTTTTAGCTGCTAATGCAATGAAAGGCGGGATGTTTATCCTTAAGCCACTTTTGGCAGAAACAGGTGCTCCACGTGTAGGAAAAATGGTTATTGGGACTGTAAAGGGGGACATCCACGATATTGGTAAAAACTTGGTTTCGATGATGATGGAAGGGGCTGGTTTCGAAGTTGTGGATTTGGGAATTAATAACCCCGTTGAAAATTACCTTACAGCAATGGAACAGGAAGGCCCTGATATTCTGGGCATGTCGGCTCTTCTCACAACAACCATGCCGTACATGAAGGTTGTTATAGATACCATGATCGAAAAAGGTATTCGCGATGATTATATAGTGCTCGTTGGTGGAGCGCCTTTAAATGAAGAATTTGGTAAGGCTATTGGTGCTGATGCTTATTGTCGAGATGCTGCTGTAGCAGTTGAAACTGCAAAAGATTTTATGGCGCGTAGACATAATCAATTAAGTGCATAATAGTATCGTTTTTTATACCGTTTAATAAAGTTCACGACATTTCAGATTTGTTTAAACAAAATAACCAACTTAAAATACAATCTGACGTGCTATTAAGTGCCGTACAAGAATAAAAAACCTCTGAAGGTTATATTTTAGATGTCAGTTTCTAATGATAAATCGTTTAAGGAACTTGAGACAAAAAAATTATATGTTAGAAAAGTTCTATTGATAGCTTGCGGTGCGCTGGCTCAAGAAATTATTAATTTAAAGACTATAAATGGTTGGCAACATTTAGAACTTACATGCCTGCCTGCAAAACTACATCTATACCCAGAAAAAATAGCAGGTGCAGTGCGAGAAGCAGTTGTCAAACATCGTGCAAGCTATGAAAGTATTTTTGTTGTTTACGCTGATTGTGGCACGGGGGGTGATCTACAAAAAACTTGCACAGAGCTTGGAGTAGAAATGGTTCCTGGTCCTCATTGTTATAGTTTTTTTGAAGGAAACAGCAGGTTCGCCTCACTAGATGAAACTACAACTTTTTATTTAACTGATTTTCTTGTTCGACAGTTTGATGCTTTTGTGATGAAGCCTATGGGATTAGATAAACACCCAGAGTTGCGTGACATGTATTTTGGTAACTATGAAAAGCTTGTTTACCAGGCACAAACTGATGATGGGACTTTAACCAAAAAAGCAAAAGCTGCTGCAAAACAGCTTGGTTTGAAGTTTGAAAGACGCTTTACTGGTTACGGCGACTTACAGAAAATACTGGAAAAAAAGTGATTTATGTTTGATTTTCCATCACGAATCCAATTGTAGCGAAAGGCTCTCTACATCACTTTGTAACTATTGATCAGTGGCAACTAACCTAATTCGTTCAATCATTGCCCGCAAACCATTGGAACGTTGTGCTGACAAATGATCGTTGAGACCCAATCGCATCATTTCAGAGCGAGCATCCACCATTAAAACTTCCGCTGGAGTAAGATCATTATAAAGATGTCGTAAGAGTGCAATCAAACCTTGTACTATCATAGCGTCACTTTCGCCATCAAAATGAAATTTGCCGTTATTTACGACCGAGTGTAGCCAAACCTGGCTGGCACAGCCATCAACTTTCGTGGCTGGAACTTTTAAAGCGCTTGGGAGTGGCGACATAGATTTACCTTGTTCTATAACATATCGATATCGATCTTCCCAGTCATCTAGAAAAGTAAAGTCTTCAACTATGTCTTCGAATGCATTATTTGCCATTGTTTGCTCACCTATTATACCATTCGATTCAACTAGATCGAGATGTTGCTTACGTCCAGTCTTGTAAAGGAAGCTTTTCAACACTCTCCTGATCCGTTACCCATATATCAAAATAGGAATTGTTCAAATCATGCGTATTTTCGTTCTATCATTTTTTATTGCGGTTTTAGGTTTGGGTGCATGTAGTAGCAGGGTTAACCCAGTAAATTGGGGCAAGCAAAATAAACAAGATTACGCACAAACCGCACCCCAGGAGGTAAACCCGCTGATACCTAAGAACCCACAACGCAGCTTGTGGAGCCGAATAACTGGAGCAGAGGAAGATATTTATCAAGGCAAACCAATTGACCAAGTAACTTCGGTTAAATTAGAGCCAATCCCCGGAGGTGCGATTTTAAGAGCTTCTGGTATCTCAATTTTCCAAGGATTTTACGATGTTCAACTCACACCAGAAAACGATGACATCTTGCCCGAAGGTGGCGTTTTATCCTTTCGTTTGGAAGGGCTAATCCCGTATGAAGGTATGCGAGGTGGTCCAGAGAATTTAAGGACAGTTACAGCTGGATTCCGGCTTACACAAAAAGAAATTACAAGAGCAAAAATTATTAGAGTTGAGGGTCTCACTAATGCCCAATCGGTTGGGCGGCGGTGACGATTTAGTTCAAGTTAATAATTTGAACGGTTACGCCCTGAGCAGTGAGAGCAATCTGACCATTACACAAGCGCAGAGCATCATCACCAAAGACTTCTGCCCGCCATCCGGTTAACGCTGGTACATCACGGATTCCAGCCGATATAGCGTCCAAATCTGCCGCCGTTGCTATTAACTTTGAAGCAACACCAGCGCTTTCAGTCTTAGATTTGAGCAAAACACGAAGCAAATCAGCTAAAGCTGGATTAACCTGCATCTTTTCTCGGCTACGATCAGGCTTAGGCATAACGTTAGGATTCATTTCCACACCGCGCATTACCGCCGCTAATATACCTTCGGCGATTTCTCCTCTACGAGCTTCACGTAACAGTAGACGAGAGCGACCAAGATCTTCAAAAGTTTTGGGTCTATTACTTGCTATCTCAACAAGAGCATCGTCTTTGTACACCCTGTTGCGTGGAACGTTTTTGCGTTGAGCATATTCTTCTCTAAATTCAGCTAATTCTTTAACTAACGCTAAAAATTTGGATGAGGTTGTTCTCGTTTTAACCCGTTTCCACGCTTGATCTGGTTTAACGATATATGTTTCCGAAGACAACAATACCTGCAATTCTTCACTTACCCAGCGTGCACGTCCAGTCTCTGTCAATTTTGCAGAAAGAAATTCGTAAATTTGTCGTAGATGTGTCACATCAGAAATTGCATAATTTTTTTGTGCATCAGTTAAAGGTCGTCTAGACCAGTCTGTAAAACGAGATGATTTATCGACGCCTTCATTCGTCAATTTGCGCACTAGTGTTTCATAGCCAACCTGTTCACCAAAACCGCAAACCATTGCTGCAACCTGCGTATCAAATAAAGGTTGTGGGAGTACTTTTGCATCGACAAAAAAGATTTCAAGATCCTGACGAGCTGCATGGAAAACTTTTATAACAGAAGTATCACGGAAAAGTTCATAAAGCGGTTCCAGTGATATACCGTCGACAAGCGGATCTACAATAACAGCGTTGTCATTTGTTAAACCAGGCATTGCTAGCTGGATCAAACAAAGTTTTGAATAATAAGTTCGTTCTCGTAAAAACTCTGTATCTACAGTGATATATGTATGCGATTTTGCCGCTTTACAATAAGCTGCCAAGGCATCAGTTGTCGTAATAGTTTTCATGTAAGGCTTCTTATCACTTTAAATTTAACTGCATTTAGTTGAATATTGCTAAACTATTAATGTGTAACTGACTAGAGCCTCACAAAACGAGTATCGCCAGCAGTAAATCTTCTCAGCACAGCTGGATAAAGTATATGTTCTTTTGCAAGTACTCGGTTGCTCAATTCGCTCGCTGTATCACCTTGAATAACAGGAACGTGGGCTTGTCCTAGTATTGGGCCATCGTCCAATAACGAAGTGACCAGATGCACAGAACAACCATGTTCTTTATCGCCCGCTTTTAAAACACGTTCATGAGTATTAAGTCCTTTGTAGCGTGGTAAGAGTGATGGGTGAATATTTAATATTTTGTCCGGCCAAGATGAAATAAAATTAGCTGTGAATACTCGCATAAAACCTGCAAGACATAAAATGTCTGGAAAATACGGGTAAATTGCTGCGGAAACTGCATTTTCAAAGCTCAACCGATCATCACCAAATGGGCGATGGTCAACCACGACAGTAGGAATACCCTTGTTGTTTGCCCAAGAGATTCCACCAGACTGTGCGTTATTTGAAACTACTACGACTGGACGCGCTGTGTGGTCGCCAACCATGTCATCGACAAGCGCACGCAAATTTGATCCACCACCAGAAACAAAAATTCCAACTCGTTTTGTCACTCACAGTGATCCTGTATAATGCACGCCACTGCCTTGTGAAACAGTTCCAATCACAAACACTTGTTGGCCCTTATCAATCAAGGATTTGGTCACATTTGTAACATTATCCTTACTTACAACCGCAACCATCCCAATGCCCGAATTGAAAGTTTTAAGAACTTCATGTTTGTCCATGTTGCCTTTAGTCATCAACCATTGAAATAAAGGTGGTAAATCCCAGGCGTTTAGATCGATTAATGCTCCCAAACCTTTTGGTAAGACACGTGGTAGATTTTCTGTTATTCCTCCACCAGTGATATGAGCAAAACCATGCACGCCCCCTGCCCTTATAGCTGCCAATGCAGCCTTCACGTATATTCGTGTCGGAGTTAATAACGATTTACCCAAAGTACCGTTACCCCAGGGACAATCATCCTCCCAATTCAGACCCAAAGTTTCTACTATACGTCGAACTAGTGAATACCCGTTTGAATGTAGGCCATCAGATGCCAATCCTAATAAGATATCTCCTTCTGTTATATTTGCAGGCATGGAATTACCTCGTTCCATTGCACCAACAGAAAATCCAGCTAAGTCAAAGTCACCTGTTGGATACATACCAGGCATTTCTGCAGTTTCACCTCCAATCAATGCGCATCCAGATTCGGAGCATCCTATTGAAATCCCATCAATAATTTGTTTTGCTTGATGCAAATCGAGCTTTCCAGTTGCAAAGTAATCAAGAAAAAATAACGGTTCTGCACCTTGGCATACCAAATCGTTTACACACATCGCTACCAGATCTATTCCAACGCTGCCAACATTGCCTGTATCAATCGCTATGCGTAATTTGGTACCCACTCCATCTGTTGCTGCGACCAATATAGGATCTACAAATCCAGCTGCTTTTAAATCAAAGAGTGCCCCAAAACCACCTAAACCAGAAGCTACGCCAGAGCGCATTGTTGCTTTAGCTGCTGGTTTAATTTCATCTATCAGTTTGTTGCCGGCGTCGATATTTACGCCTGCTTGCGCGTATGTCATACCATTTTTGCCAGCTGTCATAATTGCCCCCGCATTTAGTTAAACATTTGCTAGACTATTGCCAGGATGTGCGCAACGCGTCTTGACGATTGCGTTATACAAGAATAGCAAGCGTCTATGGCGGGCCTGTAGCTCAACTGGTTAGAGCAGAGCGCTCATAACGCTTTGGTTGCGGGTTCAAGTCCTGCCGGGCCTACCAAAACCCTCCCGCCTTTTGAACGGCTTTATCTATGCTTGAAATGGAATGCTCTCTAAATCTGCATTTATTAGTTTCCAACATAAGTATTACACCCCAGTTAGTAGAGAGTTTATTAGCGATGACTAAATTTTATTTACAAACAATGGGATTAATTGTTTTACATTTAATTAGCACTACCTCCCGATTATCATATCGGCTTTCAAACCACCTAAGCGCTTACTATCACTCAACCTTAATGTGCCACCGTGAGCCCTTGCAATGTCTGCCGTGATAGCAAGTCCAAGGCCAACACCAGATCCTTTATCCTGATTACGAGCTGGGTCCAGTCTTACAAAAGCTTGCTGTGCATCAGAACGCTGCGCTTCTGGAATGCCAGGGCCATCGTCCTCAACGCGAAACCGCACAAACTTATTAGTAATTGTAATAGAAACTTCAGCTCGATTGCCGTAACGGACTGCATTGTTTATTAGGTTATCCAAGGCTCGGCGCATAGCGATTGGGCGTAGCAGAGTGGTTCCTGTCCCCTCCGACATGTAGAAAGAGACAGGTAGGTTTGCTCGCTGAGCATCTTTAACCAATAATCGGACAAGCTCTGTAGCATCTATTTTCTCTGGTTCTCCTTCGCTTTCGCCTGCCGCAAAACTTAGAAAAGCATCTATCATCTGCTGCATCTCTATCACATCTTGCTCAAGCGGTATTCGATCAGCATCATCAAGCATAGTTAATGCTAATCGCATTCTTGTCAGAGGCGTACGCAAATCATGACTTACTCCCGAAAGCATAAGTGTTCGCGTTTCAATGTGACGTTCAATCCGAGCGCGCATATCTACGAATGCAGTTCCTGCTGCACGCATTTCAGCTGCCCCAGCTGGCGTGAAGCGCATGTGACGCCCCCGACCAAATGCAGTCGCAGCACGTGCCAATCGTTTAATTGGACGCAGCTGGTTTCTTAAGTAGATATAAGCAAAACTTGTCACCAATATGCTAAAAAAAACCATGTTAACTAAAAGCTGGTGTGGGTTCGTTGCTGAGATTCTTTGTCTGTCAAAAACAATTTCAATCGGCCCTTGGGGATCGTCTATAATTAGTCGAACAATATCATTGTTATATAGGTCAAAAACTTTAATCTGAGGTAAATGTTTCTTGAGATAATCGACCACTATTAAGCCCGAAAAATCATACCACAGGCGAGTATTTGGTTCCGATAATGTAGATGAGTCGACAACTGTAAAGTTAATTTCTAGAGGGCCAGTGAAATTTGCACGTTCAAACTCGTCTACAGCAAGAACCATTTGCAGTTCCCGAATGACTGTATCAGACATCTGCTGTGTCACTTCTTCAAAATGCCTCTGCACAAAAATAACGGATACAACAATTTGCACAACTACAACTGGTAGGAGCAAGCTTAAGGCTGCACGCCCATAAATACCACGCGGAAAATATTGTTTGAGCCAAACGAAGGACATACGCTAAATCCTAACGGTGCTAGTAAAAATGCGAAAGGTCCAGAAGTTGAAAGATTTAAAAGATTTCAATCCCACAGTTGGTATGCCTAGTGTTGTAGGCCACGGGATTCAACGAATTGTGGCACCAAATCCATCACTAATGACTTTTCGTGGAACTAACACCTATTTAGTCGGAACTAGAGAACTTGTTGTTATTGACCCAGGCCCAGACAATTTAGACCATTTAAACGCTATTTTGAGTGCTTGCAGGAAAGATCAAACGATCACAAAAATTCTAGTAACCCATACTCACTTAGATCATAGTTCATTAGCAATAAAACTATCAGAACATACCAATGCCCCTATTTTGGCGTTTGGAGGTGCTACTGCCGGTCGCAGCGCAGCAATGGATAACTTAGTGATTGCTGGTTTGGTGGGTGGAGAAGAAGGTATTGATAATGAATTTATACCGGATCAAGTTTTGACCGATGGAGATATAGTACAGGTAACTGATTTGAAATTAGAAGTTATTCACACCCCAGGGCACCTTGGAAATCATGTATGTTTTGCTACGGAAAAACTTTGTTTCACTGGTGATCATGTGATGGGTTGGGCCAGTTCTCTTATTTCGCCACCCGGAGGAGACCTTACAGATTTCATGGCGTCATGTGAGCGTTTGCTTCAACGTGATTGGGCTCAGTTTTATCCGGGTCATGGCCCAATAATCAAAGCACCAAAGAATCGGGTAAACTGGTTGATAAATCACCGGAAAAATCGCGAAGCTGCTATCCTGAAAGTGCTTGATCAAAAACCTTCAACTTTAAGTAAAATTACACAAGCGGTATATGATGACATCCCATCGCTAATGCTACCTTTTGCCCAACGTAATGTTCTTGCACATCTAATTGACTTAATGGGGAAATCTAAAGTCGAAGTGATAGGACCTTTGTGTAGTGATACAATTTATAAACGCCAATAACCAAGTCAAACTTTTCTAAAAATGTAGTGAAACTCCTCTGGACGGAGTAATTTGGCCTTGCTATACGCTAGCAACCGTTCCGGCGTAGCTCAGCGGTAGAGCAGTTGACTGTTAATCAATTGGTCGTAGGTTCGATCCCTACCGCCGGAGCCAAAAATCCTAGTTTATAACTTTAAATTATTAATTACAGTTTAAATTAAATGTTTTGGTACAAAGCTCAGTACACAGAATGGTACACGGCATTGCTTTTTAACAAAGTTTTTAACCAGTATTTAAATCTATTAAATGGAATTATGGCAAAGGGTGGTATTTGAAACAACCCTCTCTTTTATATGATTCTTTATAGATAGATGCGGGTATTGGTATTTCTGACTTACAGATAACCCTCCCAACTTGATCACAGCCCCATCAAGTTAACTATCAAAGATTTAATTAATATCATTAGTAATCTATTGTCTGTCCTCAGCACTATGAATCCAAATAGGATAATTCGACAAGAGAGTGTTTCTGGCTCATTGTTATCTCGGAGGAGTGGAATATGAGGCAGACAAGTAAGAGCCATGGCTAGAATCTATTTAAAGACATTAAACGGGCAACCCGCAAACCTTATGCTACGATTTAGTAGCTTGCGCGCGCAATGCATTCTTACTTTATGGTGACTTGCACCTAGAAAGACAACTTTGACTAAGAACTCTATCAAAGGGCACGCCTCCTCATAACCAGTAAGGTTATCTTTTATCTGCTATTTGGCGCTGCTTTACTCACCGCAAATGACGACAGACAGTTCAGAAATTTTGCGAATGGGATGTCCGAGCCAGGACGGTTTTGATGATTATTGATATATCTTGTAATACCCTCATAATGCACAGGGCATTGAGGCGACACAGAACAACCTAAGCAAGCGCAACCACTGCTCGTGGGAGTGCTGAGCTAAATAATTAAGAAACGCCCCAAAAAGCGTTTAATCGAGTTTATAGGAGCACTTGGTTCAATGCCGTCACTTTGAACTTGAGCCTTAAGCAGCTCGATCAACAGTCCCAGAAATTATTAACACAAAAACTGAATTTACAATTTTTTTAGTTGTACGATTATTTTTAGGTTGCCAGAGTAACGATGATCGCTTGAAATCAGGACAAGAAAACTGGAAAATCACATTAAGGGGCAAGAAAGGGTTTTTTTATGACACTAAACGACAGTGAAGTAGCTACGTTTTTCAAAAATGGCTATGTATTAAAAAAAGCGTTGTTTTCAAGCGGTGAGGTGGATGCCCTGAACTTAGTTGTGAACAACGACCCCATAATTCAAAAGGCAATTTATGGGCGGAGCGATGCCAATGGCGCAACCACAGAATTAGTGCTTTGGACTGAGTTGGGAAATGATATGTTCAGCGCTGTCGCGCGGTCAGCGCGGATCGTCAACAGCTTAGAGCGGGTTTTAGGCGGGAAAATAGCGTTTTTCCATTCTAAACTTACGCTGAAACGTCCAAAGATAGGCGGTGCTTGGGATTGGCATCAAGACTACGGCTATTGGTATCGAAACGGATACTTCTTTCCGCATATGGCGAGCGTTTTCCTCGCGCTAGATCCATCAAAAAAAATAAATGGCTGCCTTCAAGTATTGAAGGGGTCACATCATCTGGGACGCATCGAACATGGTATTAACAAGGATCAGATGGGTGCTGATATGGTAAGAGTTGAGCATGCGATTAAACACTTTGATTTAGTCGAGGTAGAGATGGATCCTGGAGATGCTTTGTTTTTTCATTGCAATCTTCTTCACGCATCTGGCAAAAATAACTCTGACCAGACCCGTAATGTATTGCTCAGCTGTTACAATAGAGCGGACAATCCGCCATTCATGGTAAGCCCTGGCAACGGTCACACACTTTTTGAAACTCTGCCAGACTCGGAAGTGATGGCCTATAGTGACCGACCCTTAGATCACAATATAAATTTTCATGACGGCGGCAAGCGGAAAAATTAAACGAATGCGGTGCCTGCCAGGCCTGTTACAAAAGTTAAGGTGTGCTGGAATACCAGTCGCCTATGCATGGTGGCCGTGGGCTTTAAGTCTGTCCCTGAACTGCCCAATTAAATGCTCCATTATAGATGCTAATGCATAGTCAGGTCTTGCCACTAAGAAACCAGCGTCGACTATGCCCATTTACTGCGCACTCTGACTGATGTTCAATACTTTACGGCCAAAAAAATTATGCTTGTTCAGCACAATCTCAACACTCATATACCAGCTTCACTTTATCTGCTATTCGTCCCACAGGAGGTGCTCCATCTTACAAAACGGTCCGAATGGCACTACACGCCAAAACACGGAACCTGACTGAATATGGCAGAAACAAATCAATCGATCTTACCCCGCTGATGTCTCAATCGTAGAAACAAAAATCAGACTTTCTTAACCAGCGCGGTTGCAACAAGGCAGGCTGAAAGAAATTCAAAATCGGCAGTCGCCAATTGGAGATTAACCAGCTAGGACGAGCACAAAACTGCGCAAAATCTAACCCTCAAGTTGGTTGTTTCAATCCACTAAAAAGCCAACATATCCGCTGCAAGCAAGTTTCTTTTGCATGTGCCCTTATTGCCTATACTGGCCGGTTAGAATTAACATGGCAGATCACTGAAGTTTCTGCAAAGACTGGGCAAATAATGGATATGCGGCGCCAATTATTTCGTCCATAATACCTGCGCGCGAGGCCGATAAAGTTACTTGATTGTGGGCTGCTTGATTTGAATCTGGTGGTAACAAAGCTTTAAATTCGTGACAAAGTCTTTCGAAAACTTGATGGTTTTGGGTGAACGGCCCGGTAAGAGTGACATGTTGTGGGGCCAATACCATTGAGAGATTTCGGATTGTCACAGCCATTTTCTGGATAGCAGTGTTCAAAATATTTACGTCAAAGTTTGGTGTCTTATTCAAGAATTTTTCAAAACCCCATTCATCGTATGGCGCATTTGGATATTGCAACTGTAATTCTGGCCAAAGCGCCCAAAGTGCCGCTTGTGTTTCTAGGCAGTTGTTCAACCCACAACGACAACGCACCTGCTGATCACAATAAACGTATGAATGCCCAACTTCGCCGAACCCGCCAACATCACTGGTCAGAATATTCCCGTTAAGCGAGCAGGAAGCACCAATTCCATGACCCCAATGTATCAGCAAAATGCTTTTTTCCGATGTTTCCTTCAGGCGGGCAATGCGCGCGCGCAGTTCGCAATTTAGATTTTTATTCAAAATCACGCTCAGACCTGTTGTTTTAGAGATTTCCGAAAAATTCATATTCCAAGCTTTTTTCCACCTAGACAACGAGTAAACCCAGCATTCATTCATTTCGTCGACGACCCCCGGCAACGAAAATGAAACGCCTACTATTTTGGTGTCCCCCGGAGCTTCTGTGCGAATGTCATCAATCATGCGCAGAAATAATTCGTTGAATTGTTCACCCCCAACTTTCTCAAATTGGGTATCTGTTATCTCTTCAATCCTGGAGCACAATATGTTGCCGCCAAAATCCACCAGGGAAGCATGAAACGATTGAGAAACAACGTAGAACACGATGACCCCAAGGTGTGAAACCACTGGGCGGAGTAATATTTCCGGGCGTCCCTTTTGATAAGGCGGCGAAGGACGGGATTCTTCTACCAGACCGCGATTGATCAACTGTAAAGCAAGGGCCGACACCGTTCCCGGGCGTAGGTTAAAATCTTCTGCAAGCTGTTTTCTGGTGACTTTCTTAGGTTTGCAAATCTCCATAAAAATCCTACCCTGGCGGCCAGATACGGGCCACGGATCATTCGTCGAAAACTGCTCCAAATAAGAGCTAAACATCGGAATTATCAGATGGGGTTTTGTTTTTTGCATTTGGCATCACCTTTTTTCATTCGCGCATAATGCTGCGGGAAGCAAATAGGAATGGTTTTAGCAAAAATTGCTAGCATTAAAATTTATTGTCAACACTTGCTTTTAATTACAAAGGTGTTTTAAATGAAGAATATTGACCATGTTTAATTGTAGGGCGGGTAATGCAAATAAACATTTATCCATCAGAGCAAGAGGCAGGCAGGCGCGCCGCCCAGAAGGGTGCTGATGCCATTGACGCAGCCATTAAAGCGCGCGGTGAGGCGTCAGTCATTCTGGCGACGGGTGCCAGCCAGTTCGAAGTGCTGGACGCACTGGTTGAAATGCCGGGAATTGACTGGTCCTGTGTCACCGTTTTTCATCTGGACGAATATATAGGGATTGAAGCAACCCACTCAGCCAGCTTCATTCGCTACCTTAAAGAACGGTTTCTCGTCCGAGTTCCGGCGGTTAAGTATTTCGTTGCAATAAATGGCTATGCAGACGATATTGATGTGGAAATAGAACGAATTTCAGGCAAAGCGAGTCAGTATGATATTGACGTGGCTTTTGTGGGTATAGGCGAAAATGGTCATCTGGCGTTTAATGATCCGCCTGCGGACTTTGAAACTGACGCCCCTTTTATCCGAGTGGAACTGGACAAGAAATGTCGGACACAACAATCGAATGAGGGATGGTTCCCTACTTTAGAAGATGTGCCAAGGCAGGCAATTTCAATGAGTATCAAACAAATCACCAAAAGTGCTACAATCATTTGCACCGTTCCGGATGAGCGCAAGGCCCAAGCAGTTAAAGCAGCCCTTGAGGGCGAGATTACCAACCTGTGCCCAGCCTCAGTTCTTCAAACACATGCTAACACATTTTTCTTTCTGGATACAGCGGCCGCTAGACTGTTGCGCAAGACAGCGGGTTGAGCTCCTTATCTGAAATTCCCGGATTATCGATAGCTCCAAGGCAGGCTGCTGGCTGCAGAGTTTTCATGGGCAGTGCTGTGCCATTGGTAAATTGTAGTTTTGATAATTCCGGTATGATCACCAGAATTGACAGCGACACTTTTGCGCAAACAGAGCAACAGAATGAATTTGTTACACAAGGTTTAATCGACATACAGGTTAACGGTTTTGCTGGTGTCGATTTTAGCAATCCTAAACTAACGGCCGTGCAGATGGATCACGCGCTCGTGCATTTGGCAGCCAGTGGAGTTACTTGTGTTCTACCAACACTAATAACCGCAACCGAAACTCAATTTCTTAGCAGTCTCAAGGCGCTGGATAAGGCCGTCTCGGACAGCAATCTTGGGCCGCTGATGGTTCCAGGGTATCATATCGAAGGACCATTTTTATCGCCCACAGAGGGTTGCGCAGGCGCTCATCCAGCAAGCGCGATGCGACCAGGTTCCAGACAACTTATTACTGATTTACAGGCCGTATCATCACGCCCGATTTTGATCCTGACCGTCGCACCCGAGCAAGATGGAGTGCTAGATCTCATTCCGTTTCTGACCAAACAGGGTATTACCTGCGCCATCGGCCACACGGCAGCATCCAGAACTGAAATAAAGGCCGCCATTGCAGCTGGAGCAACCCTTTCGACGCATTTAGGCAACGGGTTACCCCATGCCCTGAACAAGAATGAAAACCCATTATTCAGCCAACTTGGTGAGGACGCCCTGACCGCCAGCTTTATCGTTGATGGTATCCATATTCACCCGCAAAGCCTGCAAACCTATTTTCGTGCCAAGACCCTTGCCCGCTCGATAATAGTAACGGACGCAGTTTCAGCCGCTGGGGCGCATTTACCGCCGGGGTTTTACACCATCGGTGAGACAAGAATAGAGCGCCACGCAGATGGCACCGTGCGTATTCCCGGATCACCGTATCTGGCTGGTTCTTCGGTGACAATGGACCAGATGGTGCGAAATCTTATGGACTGGTATGGATTTTCAATGGATGCCATCTTGCTGCTGGCACGAGATAACCCGGCACAGGTGGTAGGTAATTTCGCCAACGACCTTGCGGTAGGAAACCTTGCCAACTTGGTGAATTGGCGTAGTGAAGACGGCGCTTTAAGGGTTAGCGAAACATCGATCGGTCCCTGGACGATCCGAGGCGACTGACACAAATTGTGCATCTGCTGCAAAAATAGGGATACAATGATATGAGTCTGCTTGAGGCAAACCGCCTTTTCCCAGTCGAACCTGCAACCCGGAAGATTGCGCAGGAATTATTCGCACAGATAGAAGACCTGCCGCTGATTTGCCCACATGGTCACACTGACCCGCGCTGGTTTGCTGAAAACGAGGCATTTCAAGACCCTGCACAATTGTTCGTTACACCGGACCACTACGTTTTTCGAATGATGTTTTCGCAAGGTATCAAACTGACCGATCTGGGCGTGCCACGTCGCGATGGTGGCCCGACAGAAACCGATGGTCGAAAAATCTGGCGAGTGTTTGCCGAAAATTTTCATTTGCTGCGTGCTACCCCCAGCCGGATGTGGATCGACCATGCCTTTGAAACGGTTTTTGGCATAACAGAACATTTTGGTCCAAACACTGCCGACAAGACCTATGATCACATCGCCAATTGCCTGACGCGGCCTGATTTCCGACCTAGAGCCCTGTTTGAGAGGTTCAACATTGAGGCATTATCGACAACAGAAAACCCGTTGGATGATCTGCACTGGCACAAAATGATCCAGACATCTGGATGGTCGGGCAAAGTTGTCACAGCCTACCGCCCTGACAATGTAGTGGACCCAGAATTTGAAGGCTTTGTAACCAATGTTGAAAAACTGGGCGCTTTGACAAACTGCGATACCAGCAACTGGGAAGGTTATCTTGAGGCGCATCGGGTGCGGCGCGAATTTTTCAAATCTTACGGCGCCACCAGCACCGATCACGGTCACCCGAGCGCACGTACCGAGGATATGCCACAATCCGAGGCCGCTGCTTTGTTTAACAATTTGCGCACCGGCGGTGCGACACCAGATGAGGCGGACGCATTTCGCGGGCAAATGTTGACCGAAATGGCAAGGATGAGCATCGACGATGGGCTGGTTCTGCAAATCCATCCGGGTTCATTTCGCAACCACTGCAAATCAATCCTAGATATTCATGGCCGTGATACAGGCTTTGATATCCCTACCCGAATCGATTATGTTCATGCTCTTAAGCCTATGCTGGATGCCTTCGGCACCAACCCTGATCTGACAATTATTGTGTTCACGCTTGATGAAACTTCATTCTCGCGTGAACTGGTACCGATGGCGGGCGTGTACCCTGCCCTGCGTCTTGGCCCAGCCTGGTGGTTTTATGATAGCGCTGAGGGAATGCGCCGATTCAGAGAAACCACAACCGAAACCGCAGGGTTCTACAACACCGTTGGATTTAATGATGATACACGAGCATTTTGCTCGATACCCGCACGCCACGATGTTTCGCGACGGGTGGATTGTGCCTATCTGGCAACGCTGATTTCAACCGGTCGTCTGACGCTCAATGAAGCACATGAAGTCGCGCAGGATCTGGCCTATGGGCTGGCCAAAAAAGCATACCAACTGTGACACAAACAACGAAAGTAGCACTCCATGGTGTCTGATCTCCCCCGCCTATCGGCACCCATTGATTGCAAGCCAACTGCGGGAATTATTCACCTTGGGCTTGGTGCTTTTTATCGCGCACACGGTGCTATTTATATTGCTGAGGCAATGGCCCATTCTGGTGGAGGCTGGGGCATCATTGGCGTTAGCCTTATGCGACCAGATCAGCGGGATTTACTTAAACCACAAGGGTTCGCCTATACAGCTGTGGAACTGGCGCCAACCGGCGAGGTTTCGCAGGTTATCAACGTCCTAAACGACGTTCTTGTTGCCCAAGAAAACCCCACAGAGGTTTTGAAAGCAATGGCTAGCCCCGCCATCAAAATTGTGTCCTTGACAATTACGGAAAAGGGTTACTGCCACGAACCTTCCAGTGGTGCACTTAATCGCACACATGCTGATATCATACACGATGTCGATCACAGTCTGCCAAAGTCTGCGGTTGGTTTTCTGGTACGTGCACTGCAAATGCGCCGCGCTGCAGGCGTGCCTCCATTCACAGTATTATGCTGCGATAACCTGCCTCAGAATGGCCGTTTAGTGCGCAGTGTTGTGTTGGAATTGGCCGGTATGATAAATCCTGAACTGGCAGACTGGATTTCGCAAAATGGCGCGTTTCCCTCAACGATGGTTGATCGGATCGTGCCAGCCACCAGCCCTGAAGACATCGTAACACTAGCCAACAAGTCCGGCTATCTGGACTGCTCACCAGTTATTCACGAACCGTTTCGCCAATGGGTGATCGAAGATGATTTTGTGAATGAAGAGCGCCCCGATTTTGCGGCTGCAGGCGCACAGATGGTGGACGATGTTATGGCATTTGAGCATATGAAACTACGATGTCTCAACGGCACCCATTCTTCACTGGCTTATATGGGATATCTCGCCGGGTATGAGAGCATATTTGACACGGTTTCCAACCCCGACTTTGGCCGGTACTGCCAGCGTCTTTGGTCAGCGGAAATCATCCCTGGCCTTAAGCCGCCCGAGGGGGTAAACTTGCAAGACTATGCGCAGGCATTGTTTGAACGCTATTCCAATCCGGCTATCCGGCATCTGACCTGGCAAATTGCGATGGATGGATCTCAGAAGCTTCCACAGCGAATTCTGGGAATAATTGAGGAAAATTTGGCCGCTAAGCGCGCAAGTCCGGGACTGGTTTTGGCGGTGGCGGCATGGATGCGCTACGTCGGGGCAGTGGATGAATCCGGGCAAGCAATAGATGTTCAGGACCCGCTGGCGGAACTGTTGAAATCCCTAAGTGATTCTGGGGTGGACGCGGCGGCAAAGGTGGATGCCATACTGTCACTCCGCGAGGTATTCCCAGAGTCTCTGGCGACAAATCCATTGTTTCAAAACGCGTTGCTCAAGGCGTTTTCACGCTTGATCGAGCACGGCGCGCAGGCCTGTGCTAAGGAATTATATCAATGATAGAAAGCTGGCGCTGGTATGGTCCGCTGGATACGATCACATTGCCTGAAGTGGCCCAGACCCGTGCCAGCGGCATCGTGACAGCGCTGCACGAAATCCCTTATGGTGAGGTTTGGACTGTCAATGACATTCGCGCTCGTCAAGCCTTGATAGGGAAGCGTCCCGACCTTGGCCTTAACTGGATTGTAACCGAGAGCCTGCCGGTTCACGAGAATATTAAACGCGGATCAGGTGATCTGGGCAGGGTGTTCGGCAACTACCGCCAATCACTACGCAATCTAGCTGAATGCGGTGTAATGGCGGTGTGTTACAACTTCATGCCGCTATTGGATTGGACCAGAACCCAGCTTGACGTGCCTGTGCCGGGTGGTGGCACGGCGCTCCAGTTTTCTGCCCCTCATATGGCCGCTTTTGAAATCCATATATTGGGGCGCAAGAACGCCGAAAACGATTATACGCCTGACGTTTGCGCTGCAGGGGAAAAATGGTTTTCCAGTTCGACCCAAGAAGATCGCAGCAAATTACTGGCCAGCATTATGGCAGGGTTGCCTGGTGCCTATACGCGTTACTCAATCGACGGGTTACAAAAGGCTCTGGGCAAATACCAAGGTATCAGTCGGGCGGATCTGCGCGCCAATTTCGCCCGCTTTCTTGCGGAAGTCATTCCTACAGCAGACGAATTGGGTATGCGCATGTGTGTACATCCTGACGATCCTCCACGCGATATTCTAGGTCTGCCCAGAGTTGTAAGCAACGAAGAAGATATTGCCTGGATTCTGGCTCAACAGGATTGTTTAGCCAACGGTCTGACCTTGTGTAGCGGTTCATTGGGAGCTAATCCCGAAAACGACTTGCCTGCAATTGCGCGCCAGTTCGCTGATCGTATCCATTTTGCACATTTGCGTAATGTCAAGCGGGAACCAGACGGCTCTTTTCAGGAGGTGGCGCACCTCAATGGTGACACGGATATGGTGGAGTTAGTCAAGGTTCTGCTGAACGAGGAAGCACGCCGCCTTATGGTTGGCCGAATGGACGCGGATATACCATTCCGTCCAGATCACGGGCACGAACTGCTAGACGACTTTAAACGGCAGGCCTTTCCAGGCTATCACCTAACCGGACGCATGTGCGGGTTGGCTGAATTGCGCGGCGTCATTGCTGCACTTCGCCATTAGTCAGCTACAGAGCTGTTTTCATTTTACAGGACCGACTAAAAAAGCCAAATAACGTTTTAGCCAGCGGCCAGTTCTGCCGCGCGGTGACAGCGCACAAATTGCCCTAGCCTAATTTCCTCCAGCGCTGGCATGGTTGTTTTGCACAATTCTGTGACGTGAGGACAACGTGGGTGAAAATGACACCCAGAGGGCGGGCTTACAGGGCTTGGGACTTCCCCAATCAGCGGAACCATTGCAGCCTTACGCCGTGGGTCAGCCTCAGGCACAGCACCCATAAGGGCCTTGGTGTACGGGTGCATAGGTCCTTCGAACAGAGATGTTGTTAATGCCAGTTCAACGATTTTACCCAAATACATCACCGCTACCCGGTCGCAGAAATGTTTCACAACGCTTAGATCATGGGCGACAAACAGATATGTCAGGTTTAATTCTTGCTGAAGTTTCAACATCAGGTTTAGAACCTGCGCCTGAACTGATACGTCAAGCGCCGACACCGGTTCGTCAGCAACAACAAGGCGCGGTTTAAGCGCCAGCGCACGCGCTATGACGATACGCTGGCGTTGACCACCGCTGAACGCATGGGGAAACCTTTGCATATATTCAGGACGTAACCCGACCAGTTTCAATAATTCAGCAACCCGCTTGCTGCGTTTGGTTCGGTCTTTCATACCACCGATAACCAGCAGCGATTCACCGATGATATCCAGAATGTTCATACGCGGGTTGAGCGAGGCATACGGATCCTGAAAGATCATCTGAACATCACGGCGGAGCGGAAACATTTCTCGGTCACTCAGGGCAGCAATATCCACAGTTTCTCGATCAGAATGGCTGAATAAAATTTCGCCACTTGTCGGGTCCAGCGCACGCACAATGCAGCGAGCAGTCGTAGTCTTACCACATCCACTTTCACCGACTAACCCTAAGGTTTCGCCTTCAAATATGTTAAAACTGACATCATCAACGGCCCGAGCCTGGCCAATTACTTTACGACGCAATCCTTTACTGCGGATAGGGAAAAACTTAGTCAGCCCTTTGACCTCCAATAGCAATAACTGCTCATTGGAACGCGAATTATCTGTCATTGCGTATCCACCAAATTTTCAGAATGCAAAAAACAACTTACCGAATGCTGAGAGCTTATCTTGGTCAGGGTCGGCGGAATTTTATCACATGTTCCGGGGATAAAAGCGGCGCAGCGTGGATGAAACGGGCAACCCATAGGTCGGTTGAACGGATGAGGTAACGAACCACCGATGGTTGGCAACTCTTCGCGTGCGGGGGTGTGGATCGTTGGGATCGAAGCCAGCAAAGCCTTGGTATAGGGATGGCCGGGGCTGTGGAAAATATCGTCGACCGGCCCCTTTTCCACAACTTTACCCAAATACATTACCACCACATAATCGGCAATTTGTGCCACAACTCCAAGGTCATGGGTGATGAAAATCATCGCCAGCTCCTGAGCGCTTTGCAATTCGCGCAGTAGGCTGAGAACCTGCGCCTGCGTGGTTACGTCAATTGCAGTTGTAGGCTCATCTGCAATCAGCAAACGCGGATTACACATCAGCGCCATCGCAATCATCACGCGCTGGCGTAAACCGCCACTTAACTGCCATGAATAGACACTCATGCGTTCCTCTGGGCTTGGCATACCCACCTGTCGCATCCGTTCAACTGCGACTTTTTCAGCCTCTTTTTTGCTGATATTACGGTGCAAGCGGATCGCTTCAACAAGTTGATTGCCAATGGTATGAACCGGGCTGAGGGCGGCCATTGGTTCTTGCGGGATCAGGGCAATATCATTGCCGCGAATATTACGCATCTCCTCACCCCGACTGTCATAGCTACGTAAATCCACCAGCTCTTCGTTTTGTTTCAGGCGAAAGAAAATTCTACCTTCTACTATTTTGCCAGGCTTTTGAATGATCCCCATGATGGACTTGATCGTCACGCTCTTGCCACATCCACTTTCGCCAACAATGCCGACGACTTGACCACGATCAACCTTAAATGATACTCCGTCCACGGCCTTGGCCGTGCCTTCATCCAGAACAAACTCGGTCTTCAGACCTTTAACCGACAGGATAGTTTCATTGTTCACAAAGGACTCCGATCCGAGCTGACAGCGCTCAATGGTAAGGGTCGGCCGCATCACGCAGTCCGTCCCCTAAAATATTAAGAGCTATGACAGTGACAATAACAGCGACGCCAGGCAACATTAGCCAGGGTGCGAGCGCCACCGATTGCAAGTTTTGCGCCTCTTGCAACAGAACCCCCCAACTGATGGCGGGTGGACGCAGACCAAGCCCAAGGAAACTAAGAAAAGTTTCGTTGATAATCATCACCGGGATCGCAAGTGTCACCGCTGCTATAATATGACTACTAAGCGTCGGCACCATATGGCGGAAAACGATACGCATCCGACTGCAACCTGACATTTTGGCCGCAACAACGAAATCTTCTTCGCGCAGTACCAGAAAACGGCCTCGCACTTCGCGTGCCAGCCCCGTCCAGGTGATAAGTGCCAGAATGGCGGTGATCGCAATATAGCCCTGCGTGACCGACCAGGTACGCGGTAATGACGCCGACAGTGCTAGCCAGATCGGGATCGGCGGGATGGATTGTAGCAATTCAATCATCCGTTGAATAATCATGTCCGTCAGCCCACCGAAATACCCCGAAATGCCACCTAAAAATATCCCTATCACAGTGGACAGGAACACCGCTAGCAAGCCAATCGAAAGAGACACTTGTGTACCATATAAAACCCGCGACCACTGATCACGCCCCAGCCGATCGGTGCCCAAAAGGTGGATTGGTTTGTCTACATCCGGGTTCCTCAACGCTAGCAGGTGGATGTTGGATTTGAAAAGGCCCAAAACTTCCCATTCGTATCCGCGCCCAAAAAGGCGCAGCGGAACTTTAGTTTCCTCATCCACTACCCATTCCATTTTTAGGGTTGTCTGGTTGCGTTTGCCTATCGCTGCATAGGCGTAAAATGCAGGTCCTTTATCCCATATATGAATGCCCTGCGGCGGCATGAATGAACCGCGCGTGGCGCTTTCATACGGATCTTGGGTACTGAAAAAACCGGGGAATGCAGCAATGATCACGATCAGGATCACGATAAAACCCGAATAAAACGCCAGTCGGTGCTTTTTAAAACGCCACCATACAAGTTTCCAGTTTGGGGCTACCAATACGGCATCATCGAAATCCACCAGTTCCTCGGGATCAGTGGTTGCGGTGCTCATGTCACGCTTCCTCCATGCGGATGCGCGGATCAAGCCAAGCCAGCAGGATATCCGATAACAGCGTTCCGATGACTGCCAGACCGAAATAGGTCAATACAATTGTTCCCGCCAGAAACATGTCTTGCGAAATCAGGGATCGCAGCAGCAGCGGGCCGATGGTTGGCAGGTTTAGCACCGTGGCCACAATCAGACTGCCCGAGAATATCAGTGGAAGATACCAGCCCAGGCTGGAAACCAGCGGGTTCAACGCCAGCCGCACTGGATACTTCAGCACAAGCCGCCATTCTGGCATGCCCTTGGCCCGGGCCATTTCCATATAGGGTTTGTTCAGTTCATCCAGCAGATTGGCGCGTAGAATTCGTGCCAGACGCGCGGTACCATCCAGTCCTAATATGACCATAGGCAGCCAGATATGTTTACTCAGATCAATAACTCTGGCCCAGCTCCAGCTTTCGTCGGCAAACTCGGGCGAAAACAGCCCAGTAATCGTGATACCAAATTGCGAAAATGCCAGCCACATTAGGATCAGGGCAGTCATAAATGTAGGGGTCGCAACACCAACATAATTGAACACGGTAAAGAAATAATCAAGAAATGAATACTGTCGTGTGGCTGAGAAAATTCCGATTGGCAAGGCAACCGCAAATGTGAATATAAGCGTCGCCACTCCCAGCAAGACGGTCAGCAATAAACGCTGGCCGATAAGTTCCGAGATCGGTTTCTGAAAGTCGAGAGATATCCCCAAATCACCATGCAACATCCGCCAAATCCACTTAAAATACTGCATGTAGGCGGGTTGATCCAGGCCATATAGCTGACGAAGCGCATCGATCTGGAGTTGGTCTACAGACGATCCAGACGCGGCAAGTTCCGCCACATAGCTGGTGACAAAATCGCCCGGTGGGGCCTGTATCAGGATGAAAGCCAGTACCGAGAAGATAAACATAAGCAGCGGAAGGGTCATCAGTCGCTTAAGGATGAATGCTAACATCGCATGATCCCTCTCAAGGAATATTCTGCCCGGAGTTTTTGCCACTCCTGTGTAAAAAAGTCAAATTTTTGGAGTGGGTTTTATTAGGTCTGGCACCATCTACAAAAGCAGTGCCAGACCTTATTTCGTGCCTTTTTACTTGGCGTAATAGAACTGCTCAGGACGAGTGTTACCTGGTGTTCGCAGTGGCCAATCGTTGCCAGCAACTTCTGAGACATTACGCAGGTCGGCATTGACCACTACGACGCCCTGAACCATCGGTGTCAGGCCAACGGTGCCGATTTCCCAGACGTTATCGGCCCAGATCTTGAATAACTCCTGAGCCAGTTCAACCTGACGGTCACGTCCCGAAAGTTTGGCTTCGTCGATAATGTCCATAATCCGCTGAAGTTCCGGGGTTGGCGCCATACCTTCATTGCCCCCCGAGCGCATATACTTGCCTACCAAAGGTGCCAGCGTCAGGCTCGGTTGGCTGCGAGGATCAAAGTTTGGCTGCCCGCTGAACGGAAATCCAGTTGTGTCTTCATTCCAGATTTCCACTTGCAGATCATTGGACGCCCGCATCGCAAAATGCGGTGTCCGCTCTCGCAGTTCGATGTGCGCACGTACACCGACCTCCGCCCAGTCCTCCACCACAAGCTGGCCAATATCAGCCCAGCTTGCAAATGCAGGCACAACGCTGATTTCAATGTCTAGGCGATCGCCATTTGGTAACAGGCGGTATCCGTCACCGTCGCGCTCCGTCAGGCCAATGCCATCTAGCAGATCATTGGAAATCGTTGTATCCATCTGCGTGTATTTAAACGCGTATTCGTCACCCGGATAGAACGGATGGAATGGTGCCGGAACACCCTGACGGGCTTCACCAATACCCAAGAACGCCAGTTCTTTAATGGCATCACGATCGATCGAATGCGAAAGCGCAATCCGGAAGTCCTTGTTGCGGAGGATATCACCAATCGCTTCATCATTTGTATAGGTCTGGTTGAATACGATCACCGCATCAGAGCCACCAAATGTCGGATAGGTAATCACACGATAACCGCCCTTGTCAGAATTTTCCATCAAAACTGGAAAATTACTCATCGCCAGGTGACGGCCTTGCATATCTATCTGTCCGCCGACTGCTGCAAGATTTAGTGTTTCCTTGTCAGCAAAGAATTTGAACTTGACGTTATCGATATAGGGCAGTTGATTACCCTTGGCATCGACTGCAAAATAGTAAGGATTGCGTTCAATCACAAAAGTATCGTCAGCAACGGTAGAGCCATTTGCAGGAACCCATGCTGCAGTACTTGGGCGATTGCCACTGAGGTGCGGTAGCGCTTCTACTGAAAACAATTGTGTCCAAACGTCAAAACCAGCGGCGCTGACCTTGGCATCCAAATCTGCCTCACTTGTGAAATCAGGGTGGAACTGTTTCAGATAGTGACCTGGCGCAAACACAAGATTTTGGATCGATTTATCGGCCCCATCCTGCCCAGCAAGCGCCAGAAGGAATGCAGTGTTTGGCTGATCAAATGACCAGCGAACGGCAGTGCTACTCATTTTTTCTACTTTGGCCACCGACCCGTCCGAATTCTGCATCCAGAGAGGTGTTGACGGTATCAGCTCAGCGTTGCCGAGGATCGATTCATACCAGAACATGATGTCGTCAGCGGTTAAGGGTGCACCGTCAGACCACTTCATGCCTGCCCGCAGATTTATTGTCCACTGGGAAAAGTCTTCATTGGACGTCCATCCCTTAGCTACGTGCGGAACAACCTTTCCGCCATCGGGTGCATGGCGTACCAGCGCGTCATAAACAACACGTGTATAATTATTGTGATCCGAGGGTCCAAGAAAACCACGGCGCAATGTTCCACCGTAAGTGCCGATTGCGTCAGTCACATCCTGCACTAACGGTTCAGACGGCAGACGATCATCAACCGCTGGTAACGCGCCAGAACTTACCGCTGCATCAAGCATCGGCGCACCCTGATAGGCATATACTGGGCCGGCAATGCCCAGACCGACACTGAGGACGAGCAACGTTGAACTTGCTCCAGTTATGTGTTTTTTTAATCGACTAGTCATACTTCACTCCCAATCCTTAATAAAAATCATAACGCCTCTATCCCCTGTTAAAGCCCTACAATCAGAAAAAGATATAAACCAGCGTAGGGTCTGCCGAGCTTAAGCGTCTTGAGCTTACAATTAAATTAATTTCGGGCTCTGTCAATAAAAACAAAAGATGTAATTAAAAAGAAACTTGCCAAAATCACTTGTCATATTGGCTCAACTATCAGCGAAAAAATGGCTGACTGCCAAACATGAAAACTTTTTAACATTCCAGCACCAGCTTGGGATTTATTTTCCCAATGGAAACCAAGCTGATCCTAAACCAGCAGTAAATTATGTAGATATGTACAGGATCTCGGGACACTTCCTTTAAATTCCTAATTTGGGTGGAAAAAGTTTTAATACGAACGAAGAACGCAATATACAACGAAAGGTTAGAGTGCTCAAACATGCTAAATAGATCGGCAATGCACGCACGACTCTCCGGTAGTTTGGAGTTGGCAGGTCCCGCTTTTATCGATGGCGGAATTCCTATCAAAAGTATGGTGAGGCTGTCCTGATTAATGCCAAGCCAATCCCGAAGAACCCGGCCAATCAAATACCTACCGAGATAGTCGAGAAGGTTCTGTACCTGCACCGTAAGTATCACCTGAGGCCCATCCGGATTGTCTGATACTTGGCCGGACGGAACGCCGTGACACAAGAAAGGTCACAAAAGCCCATGTTTATATGGCTATTTGAGACTTATTGAGATTTGGTGAAACAGGATGATGGCGGACCGTAGAGGATTCGAACCTCTGGCCTCTGCCTTCGGAGGGCAGCGCTCTATCCAGCTGAGCTAACGGTCCTTAACCTAACTATATCCAGACAAAGCACCGCCCGCAATTAAAAACTATTACATAAATAACAAGAAAATTGATTTATATTTATTTAAAAACGGGCATTTAAGTCCTGTGTAATCTAGTCAAGCAAAAAGATCGTTAGCTAGTTCCAGTGCTTCTACCAACTTATCAACTTCAGCCTTAGTGTTATACAGTCCAAAAGATGCACGACATGTTGCATTTAAACCTAAATGTTCCATTAAAGGGCCAACAC
>CAJQRC010000056.1 GCA_905480645.1 uncultured Tateyamaria sp. | reverse complement strand
CCACAATAATAGTGACTTCTAATATATGCTTGTTTAGCTGAGGTCTCTTGTAAAATTTTCTACTGCTTCATCTTCAAATGAGCACAGAAAAATCCGTCTCCAAGCTCGTCGACCGGCCAGCAAGATTCTCTTTTTTTTAGCCAATCCTGATGTTTCTGTAAGAAATGATTAACTTGCGTTGAGTTTTCAGCTTTCAGAAGTGAACATGTCGCATAAATAAGTGTTCCGCCAACAGCAACATACGAAATAGCCTTTTCAAGTACATCAGCTTGTTTCTTTAAAACCTCATTGAGTTTTTCCGGTGTAATAGCCCATTTAGCTTCGGGCGTCCGGCGCCAGGTGCCAGATCCCGAACAAGGTACATCACAAAAAACTAAATCAAACTTACCAACTTTTGCAAGTTCATCTGATGAGCAAACAGAAATTTTATGGCCGCCTCTTATCGCTCGGGCGGGTAAATCATTCATACGTTCTGGCGCAACATCATAAGCAGTTACATCCCATCCTCCAGCAGCTAATGCTAAGGATTTGCCACCTCCACCAGCGCAAAAATCTAATGCTCGCCCCTTACCTTTTACACTTGCAACAGCGGCTTGGCTTGCCGCATCTTGCAACTCAATAAACCCTAATTCAAACGCAGTGGAACGACGGATTTGGCGTGCACCAGAGGTCACAATTAAAGCTGTATCAGCACGGCTATTAATATTTGTAACGATCCCATCATTAGCTAGCATTTTGGCTGCTTTTATGAGCGTGCAACGCGCAATATTAACGCGTAAAGTGACTGGTGCGCGTTTGGTTAAAGCAAGTGCGGACCGTTCTGCATCGTGACCTAAGCTGTCTTTTAAAAGTGGGATTATCCAGTCTGGCATGTCCCAGCAATCTCCAATGACGCTAGGTGAATCACTCACGGATTTCTCAATTTCGCTAAGCAAAGGCGGACCATAACCATTGCCGTCAAATAATTTTTCTGGGTTACAACCTTGACCTCTTACTTGTCCAATCATTAAAGCGCGACCAGTCTTTCCTCCTCCACGAACCCCTGCGCTCCGTAAATGCCGCAGAACATCAAAAACATAATCACGAACAGCAGCTCTGTCTTTAGATCCTGCATAACGGCTACTTCGCGCCCAACGACTTAACGCTTGCTCCGCGTTAATACCCTCGTTGATAGCATCTAAAACCTCAATTGCCGCAGCTATACGAGCACTAGTTTTCATCTTTTAAATCAAAATAGTAAGCTAAGTTAATTTGCATAGTTATAACATTACACGGTAATTTGGTGACTCACGGGTGATTTGCACGTCGTGAACATGACTTTCTTGCAAACCGGCTCCAGTAATTTTGACGAATTGACAATTTTTTCTCATCTCATCTATCGTAGCACAACCAGTGTACCCCATCGCAGCTCGTAAACCACCAACCAGCTGATGCAACACATTACCCGCAGATCCTTTATAAGGAACTTGTCCCTCTATTCCTTCGGGAACAAGCTTATCGCTTGCGGCGTCTTCTTGAAAATAACGATCAGCAGAGCCCCTTGCCATAGCGCCGATGCTTCCCATACCACGATAAGACTTGAAACTGCGGCCCTGATAAAGAATTACTTCACCAGGACTTTCATCAGTACCCGCAATCATGGATCCAACCATGGCGCAAGAGGCGCCTGCGGCAATTGCTTTTGCAAAATCCCCTGAAAATTTTATTCCTCCATCTGCGATTATAGGGATTATTCCAGCAGCTTCCGTGCAGTCAGTGATCGCTGTCAATTGAGGCACTCCGACACCAGCTACCATACGAGTAGTACAAATTGACCCTGGCCCAATACCCACTTTTATTGCGTCAGCACCGGCACCAATCAACGCTTTGGTAGCCTCACCAGTTGCAACATTTCCCGCAACAACCTGAACATCGTTAGAAAACCCTTTAACTCGCCGCACAGCCTCCGCGACACCGGCAGAGTGGCCGTGGGCAGTGTCTATCACGATCATGTCAGCGCCGGCATCAACTAAAGCTTGTGAACGTTCAAAACCCACATCTCCAACTGTGGACGCGGCCGCAACTCTCAACCTGCCAAGTTCATCTTTGCAAGCGGTTGGGTTTAACACTGCTTGTTCTGTATCTTTCAAAGTTAAAAGACCAGTTAACTTTCCAACTCCATCAGTTACGAGAAGCTTTTCAATACGACGGGCCTTCATTTGGTCAATAGCTTCATCTCTGTCCGCAGGTTCAGTCAGAATAGCTAGGTTTTTTGAACTCATCATCACAGAGACAGGCGTCGCATCATCGTTAGCAAAACGCATGTCCCTGTTAGTTACAATTCCTAAGACACGCCCTGCTGCATCAACCACCGGAAACCCAGTAACTCTATAGCGCTCTTGCAACATCTTAGCGTCAGCTAAGGTTTGCTCCGGCCGCAACGTTATTGGATTATAAACAATTCCACTTTCAAATCTTTTTACCCGACGGACTTCACGGGCTTGTTCTGCTATATTAAGATT
>CAJQRC010000055.1 GCA_905480645.1 uncultured Tateyamaria sp. | reverse complement strand
GTTGGGACAACTTAATATACGGCAGTGAACTTATTAAATTCAATTTGGAAACTTTTTTATCTAAAAGACTCCCAGAAAAACATAAGGCAGTGAAACGATTCTTTAATCATTTAGTAGGGCTGTTGTATGGGCTGGATTGAAATACAATTGATAAACTATTGATTTAATTATATATGTGGAGGATCCTCGGTCCGCCATCTAGACCAAGTATCGAATGCAATATTCGGGTCTAACCTCCAGATAACGCTCAGTATTTTAACCAAGGCGCTCCTTGTGCCGTAATTGATTACTGACCATTATGCAGACCAAATCTATTCCCTATACGTTTTCCCGTGCCGGCTATTACTACTTTACCCGCCGTGTTCCCAAGGACTTGGCCAATCATTATTCAAGACCTAGGATCGTTGAATGCCTACGCACCAGTTCGGTTAGGCAAGCTAAGATGCAGGCTCAACAGGCCAATGCCAAGTTAGAGGCATATTGGGCCTCTTTAAGGGTCGTACATGCCTCGATCCCTGGTTCCGTAAGTTGTTTGACGCTACTGGAAAATCTAGTTTCTAGGCTAAAATTAGGGGTCATAATAATCAACCTGACCTGAAGCAGGCTCTGCAATTATACTTGGACCTGAAGGGAAAGAACCGACCGAAATCTTTCGAAGTGGCTGCTACTCGCACCTGTAATTACCTTATCAGTATCGCAGGTAATAAGCTTTTAGGTGACTACAGTCGTTCAGATGCTCTGAAGTTCAGAGAATGGCTTATTGATCGTGGTCTTACAGGCTCCAGCGTCACACAAAACTTTTCCTATCTGAAAGCAGTATTTAACTTGGCTGTCTCCGAATATGCACTGGACATAACAAACTCATTCGTGGGCGTTTATCATGATCGCGAGGCGGGAGTAATCAGACGTCAGCCGATACCAATGGAGGACATCAAGCGGGTCTAGGCCCAATGCAGAAAAATTGATGACGATATGCGATGTTTGGTGGCTCTGCTTTCTGACACCGGATTGGGTTTCGCTGAGGGCGCTGGGCTGTTGAAAACGGACCTCCACCTGAAAAACAATGTTCCATTCGTACGCATTCAAAAACATCCTCGGCGGTGCTTAAAGGCACGCTCAAGTGAGCGTGACGTGCCATTAGTTGGTGAGGCTATTTGGACTGTTCAACCGGCCTTGCAAGACCAGTCTGAAAGCCTCTTTGTCTTCCCGAGGCACAACCAATCGAGCACTACAGTGGCCAACTCAGCCAATGCTGTGGTTAATAATTGGTTAAAGCGTCATGCCCCTGCTGGATGGCAAAAGCGATCGTAAGTTTGGGTTAATTGTTACTATCTTTCCATGTGAGCGGGGTAACGTAGGCGATGTTGTCATCAAAGCTGACCATTACATCACCATCCTGAATGTTAACCTGCAACCTCATTGAACGGTTTGCCATTTGGGCGAGTGCATTCGTTTCCACCTTAGCCAAATTTATAACTGTCAGGTTTTCAAAGCGAGTAGTCGTGGTTTTGATTTTATCCCACCATACTTCTGCAGTCTTGCCACCGTATGAATAGATGATCACCTCTTTGGCTTTGCCGCAGGATTGGCGAACAATCTTTTCGTTGGGCAGGCCCAAGGTCACCCATAATTCAATTTCACCGTTAAAGTTTTTCTTCCAGACGTCTGGTTCATTGTCTGTCGACAAGCCCCTAGAAAACTCTAGTTCCTCCCGTGCGCTTAAAGCAAACGCAAGAAGACGGACCATCAAACGTTCATCCGTTTCAGATGGATGTTTTGCTACGGTTAACTTGTGGGTTTCATAATAGTGGCGGTCCATATCAGAAACTGACAGTTCAACTTTATAGATGGTAGCTTTCTGAGCCATAACCAGTTCCTGATTGGGAAAGACAAGCGTTCTTAGTGCGTCCGGTGATCATATAAAAGCAGATAAAAAGGCAGCTGAACAAACGGACGCAACGCATAATGGTCAGCAATCGATTGCGGCACGATAAGCGCCTCGGTTATAATGCTGAGTGTTATCTCATATTTAGACCCGAATATTGCTTCCGTTGGGCGCTTTTAGTGAAATTTAGTCGTGCAACTACACTAATTTGTTTTAATTTCACAACTTAGATCATATTCAAACCGCAGAATTTCAGTTGCATCTCCTAAGTTAATTCCACGCTTTTGGGCAAAATTATTAAATGCTGCATCAAGCGCATCTCTCAAAGGCAAATCTATGTCGTAATCTCGAATATTCAGTTTTTTTGGTAAATCGTTCTCGTTAACCTCTATGGGTACTTCCTTTTTAGTATCATTTCCATCGCCGAATATTGAATTCCACCCTGAGCGATATTGTGGTGTTGAAACACTTGAAAAATGACTAATGGACGATTGAGCGGCCGATTTAGGGGCTGAAACTGATTTGGATGCTGAACTCTCTACTGATTTAGTGTCGTTCGTAGAAACCTCAGTCTTGATCGCATCATTTTTTTTTGATACGGATTCAGCCTTTTTTGGAGTTTTTGCATCACTCATCTTATCGTGCTTTCATAAAAAATTAGTAAATTCATCTAACAACAACGTAAAATAATATAAAGAGGAAAGGCTATGCCTATTTAGGCGTTTTATGAAAAAATATTGGTAAAATAAATAATTGTAGCTTGTTGCTATGTATAAAATCTCGTGACACTTTTGTAGACGGGTTCTTTGTGATTAACGCTAAAGTTAACAGAGAGTGCTTCAACAGATCAAAAACGCGGTAACGCCCGCGAAAATTATCGCTGTTTTAGGATTAGTTTTGTATGATTATCTGCGTTTGCATGGCCCGCATGCATCCCTCATTAAATGTCCCTGATTTTCAGCTGACTAGATAAATTGAACGCATTCTGAAACTAGATAGTTCAGGAGGGGAATAAAGTGGATATATATTATTGGATTAAAGTATTTTCCGATTATGGGTGCAGCTGAGAGGGTTCGGCTTGCTCTATGGTTAGGTGAAATTAAATTTGAAGACGCATGTGTGACGCAAGTGGATCGGCCAGATTTAAAAATCCAGAGCCCATTTGGACAATTGCCGGTGATGTCCATCGACGGAGGGCCTTACATTGCCCAAAGCAATGCCATGCTCCAATATATAGGAACACTTGCGCCAAAGTTATGCCCCACAGAGCAATTTTTGAAGGTTCAGGAGGCCATCGGACTTGTTGATGATTTTGAACGTGCTTTAAGGCCCTGTATTGTGCTTGCGCTTGAACCAGAAAAATTAGGCTATGGAATTACACCTGCGACGTCGTTGTTTGTTAAGGAAAGCCCTGAGTTGCGGACAACGATTAAGGCACTTCGTGAAGCCTTTCTTACAAATGAAATGCCAAAATATTGTGGATGCTTTTCTACCATGATTCAAAAATCGAATGGACCTTTTCTCTGCGGTGTAAAGCCAACATTAGCGGATTGTTGTCTCGCCCCAGCGCTCGAACGATACACGCTTGGCTATATTGATCACGTACCGAAGAACGCCCTTGACGATTATCCAGTCATGACGGAATACCTCACAGTTTTTAAATCTTTGCCTCAGATCGTAGCCTATGAAGCGTCCAAATCCTAAAATAGAAGCGACTGTCTATATTTGGCAAGATTACCTTTCGTTTTTGGTTGTCTGTTTTATATCCTGCTAATCGGTGTTCATGATGATCTAGAAATAAATTCCTTATCAAATTGATTCATTCAGACCTGTAGCGTCTGTCACCACACAGACAAAAAAGAATTTGAGTGCTAGTTCATCTCACCCGTTGGGAACACAGTGCGCTTATACTGCCTTTTGGAAGCGGAAGTGGAAGTGCGATGTTTGACATGAAGATTGGGAGAACTATAAAGAATGGGAGGCTTGGTCAGTATACGCCACACGGGCGGCGCTCTACGTTTTCTGATTGTGCAAATGGCGAAGACCGAAACCACCGGTGGGTAGAGGATTTTTTAGCGCATTCAATTGTCTGTAATGTAGAGCCGGCGTATCATAAGGTGACTTCATTGAGCATAGGCGTGATCTTACGCAGTCGTGGTATGATTATTTGATAGGCTATGTCGACTGGGTATCATAATTTCTGATACCGGCGGACCAAGCCAATATATAAAATCAAACAGCTAATGCAGGGCTTAAATTTAACTCTGCTCCAGAACGGACGAAATCTTAGAAATCGAAAATTACACCAAAATCGGCGTTCGTGTAGTCGTATATAGTTTTGCCTACACTGCCTGCTATAGATACGCCTCCACCCAAGCTGTGGGAAAAGCCAACCGCATAAGTGGCTTGTTGATCGTCCATACCATTGTCAGAGTACACTGCGCTAAGATCTGTTGTTGTTCCGATATCATAATTGATGGATGCTCCATAGGACAATTGATCTTGCAATTCGGAGTTTGCAGCTAGGAGTGCGAACCCAAACGAGCCAATCTCACCCCCAAAGGAAACAACCCAAAACGCGTCTCTGTCACTACTATTCTCATTAGTTATGCCGTACACGCCACCAACAGAAAATCCTTTAAAAGTATATACTAAACCGGCTTGCCACTCTTCATTTTCGTCTATGTAGGACGCACCTGCTGTGAAGTTTTCATGAGTATATTCGACAGTAACAATTGGATAGACATTCACGTCGTTCTTACTTGGGTCAAAGCCGTTTACGGGTAAATTAAATCCTGTTGATAGCTCTGCGAAGTCAGTCAGACCGATATCATAACCGTAGTAGTCAACGATATTACCTGCATATATTAAGTCGCCTACATTACCGAGGTATAACGTGAAACCACCGTACATGATCTCTATCTCACCGGCCGAGCCCTCCGCACCACCCATAGTACCATCTGAATTACTAACTGCTTCAAATAACATGGAAGCAGTAAACTCCAGTCCTTGACTTGTTGTGCTCTTAAGATCCAGTTCGAGCCCAAATTCTGTATCAAGCCTTGTTGAAGGTGTTGAGGGGTCGCTGTCGTAGACAATACCAAAAATACCGAAGCCACTAGAACTTAATTCCGCATAAACTTGGTGCGTGCAGAGCATAGAAGTTACTATTGCCGAGATTAAGAGTTTTCCAAAATATAGCATAGGCATCGCTCTCTTGGTGAATTTTTGCTAAGGATACCTGAAAAAAACTAGAAAACACAAATAACTCATTCGACTGCGGCAACACTCAACATAAACCCAAGCTACCAGTTTTAGTGGCTGGCTGTACTGCAGCATAACATTAATATAAATTCATTCGGCATTCATACTGCGCGAAAACCGAAATGTGCCGTCTGGGTGCCAATGGGGGCGCGGCGCCAGCACATGTCCGTCAACGAAAAGACTACAACTTGACAAATTCGCTGCCAGCAGACCTCCCGCTTCGAGCTTCACTTCATACGCAATTGTCTTGCCATAATCACCTACAGTGGCATTTATGATAAGCACCTCGGCATCTTTAACGTCATCACCATCTACCCAAGTAAGAACTGCATTTGGCGGGTCAGCTTTAAAACCAGCGCTTTCACTTTCATCCCATGCCGACACCCATTCATGGGCATTTAAGTAGCCGTATTGGCGATTGGGCCTGTCGGTGAATGCGAAGATATCTCTTGTAACTGGAATTACTAACGTTGTGTTAGAGGTCATTTCAGCAGTGGGTGCTGTATGAACAAACAGCCATTCTGGGGATTTGGCATCCTCAGAAATTGCACCGGTAGCAAAGAAGATAGCTGCTGTGATGGTAGTAAGTAATTGTATTAGTTTCATTTTGGTTTATTCCTTAATCAGTACCGACAGTCCAAAAATGAAGGATCGACCTCAACATCGTGCAGCACATCTGTTCAGGTATCAAGATAATGGAATAGTATTCACGAATACGTCAGGAATAAAGGGAATGAGTTGGGCTTTTGAATGTCATTGTAGTAGGTCTATGTTTGGGATTGGAATAAACTTAAATGGAGTGTTTTTATAATTTGAAAGTTTCTGTATTCTGCTCAAGACAAACTATCTGGAATAAAATCATTTGATTTATGCGTTGGAGTATATCGGCTCGATATAATTTCCTAAAACCTCATTTTTAATAAATTTTACAATTAAAGTTCACCATAAAGGTAATTCGGTATATCGACATTAAAATAGATGGAGATGCCTCTAATTTTTGTCATTAATGCAAAAAATATCGATATTAAGTGAAATTATCGAAACGGATGGTATCTTTTTGTAAAATAAGTTTTGATTAGCCCAATAAGTACGTTGCTAATTTTAAAGAAATTTTAATATGTTCAAATTGGCATGACATTTACAGAATGGATGATATTGGCATTGGTCTGCCTAGCGGGCGCATCTTCGCCAGGGCCAAGTCTCGCACTTCTTTTACGTACTGTAATAATGCATGGTCGCAAAGCCGGTATGGTTTTTGGATTAGCGCATGGCTTAGGTATTTTCTTTTATGCATTTTTGGTAGCTTTTGGTCTAAGTATAACGTTGTCATTTGCTCCAATGTTTATATTTTTTGTTGAAATAGGTGGTCTGTTATTTTTGATATGGTTGGCCCTAATGATGTTTAAAAGCAGTTTTATGATTGAAAAATTAGATAATGTCGCAATAAACAAAAACGCAAATTCTTTAATTTGGCATGCACAATCAGGTTTCTTGATTGTATTTTTGAATCCAAAGGTCGCAGCCTTTTTTTTAGCGATATTTACCCAATTTCTGGGAGATTCTACTTCTTTCAAATCGAAATCTATAATGGTTTTAACCGCTACGTTAATTGATGCCGGTTGGTATGTTTTAATATCTTTTATTATTGCTTTGCCGATATTCATGAAATGGCTTGCACCAAACTCAAAGAGGTTAGAATTTATTCTTGGATGCATTCTATTGCTTCTATGCATTTTTCTTGGGTATAGAATTGTAGTCAATCTTTTAAACTGATCAAAAGTGCGCGATTTTAGAAACACCCTATACTGGTAAATCTTTGTTCTCACTATTATAATAATTGCCCTGGAATGGGTTTTCCTATTATTTATTTGGTTGGCGTTTTCTATACGCTATTGAACGGCCCATTAGGTTGATGACTAATAGCCAAGCTTATCATTCCATTATTTCATGCAAAATTTTAGTGATTTTATCAAAATATTGAGTTTGGGCGTAACAAATAAGTACAGTGAAGTAATTGGAAAGCGAAAGCTCGCAACTTTATTTTAATGGATCTTTCATGAAAAGCGATGAAATGCCGGTATCATTTTTTGAATCCTTAAATCTCTTTGCGAAGCGCTGCAACATGATTAAATTCAACCTATAATTTAAAAGCATCTACTTAAAAAGTTACAATATTTTCGAATTAGCAAATGAGATGCTTTATCTATTTTTAAGATCTAAATATAGAACGCTTTTGCGTAAGCTTACTAAGCCAGTCGGGGTCCATTTCTGGAACTGAAGATAGCAATAATTCAGTATAAGCAGGATGAGGTGCCTGAAAAACATCATCTTTCAAACCCTGTTCAACTACCTTCCCCTCATTCATAACCACTACTTGATCGGCTATCGCCTGTACTGTTGATATATCGTGAGTAATAAATAAATAAGTCAATCCCAGGTTTTCTTGTAAACGTAGCAACAGCTTTAAAATGCCTTCTTGCACGATTTGATCCAGCGCAGATGTGACTTCATCACAAATGATGAAATCTGGCTCAGCAGCTAAAGCCCTTGCTATGCAAATTCGTTGTTTTTGGCCTCCAGATAATTCTTCTGGCAATCTTTCCAAAAACTTTTCATCTAATTCAATCATTTCAAGCAGTTCTATCACTCTATCAGTTTTGCGCTGGCCACGCATATTAAGATAAAACTCTAACGGCCGCCCAATAATCTCTTTAACTGTCTGCCGAGGGTTCATGGCTGTGTCAGCCATTTGATAGATCATTTGAATTCGGCGCTTTTGGTCCTTGCTACGATCTGCTAACCTTGGAGGTAGATTTTTGCCTTCGAATTTTAGGCTGCCTGCGCTTTGTGGTAACAGGCCAGTAATCACGCGGGCAGTGGTTGATTTTCCGGACCCAGATTCACCTACCACAGCGACTGTTGAGCCTTTTGGAACTTCTATATTGACTTGGTGAAGAACTTTTGTGCGTCCATAGGCGGCATCAATTCCCGTAAGTGACAAAACACTATTTGCGGGTGCGCGTACCGGTTTTTCAAGCGTTCGAACTGACCAAAGAGATTTCGTATAAGCTTCTTTTGGATGGCTTAACATCTGGCGAGTAGCGGCTTCTTCTACTTCTTCCCCAAATCTAAGAACTTTTATTACATCTGCCATCTGCGCCACAACTGCTAGATCATGTGTGATGTAAATTGCAGCTGTGTTAAATTCCTCTACAATAGCTCGCATTGATGATAAAACTTCGACTTGAGTTGTTACGTCTAAAGCAGTTGTTGGTTCATCAAATACAATCAAATCAGGTCTTGGAGACATTGCCATTGCCGTCATTACGCGTTGTAGTTGTCCTCCAGAAACCTGATGCGGATAGCGGATACCAATATTATTGGGGTCTGGCAGGTTTAACGCATCATATAGAGATTGTGCGTCTGAATAAGCCTCAGACTTTGTTTTGATGCCAGCTCGAATTGTTGAAGCAGTAGTTTGCTCGATAAGACGATGGGCAGGGTTAAAAGATGCGGCAGCTGATTGTGCCACATAAGTCATGCGGTTGCCCCAATACGAACGTTTCTCAACATCAGACAGTTGCGCTAAATCTGTTCCATCAAAATTGACTTCACCACCAATAATTCTGCATCCAGGCTGCGTATATCCCATTGCTGCTAGGCCAAGCGTCGATTTCCCAGCGCCAGATTCTCCGATGAGCCCCATAACTTCACCGCGACGTAAGGTTAAATTTACGCCTTTTACAATATCATGCCATTTTTCATCAGAAAAACCTTGGATTTTTATGTCTTTAACATCAAGTAAAACGTCATCGTTTTGAGAATTAAATTTCATCTCGAAGCCCGCTCGTCTTATGCAAAAACCAATCAACGACAAAATTAATCGCTACCGTTAATAAAGCGATGGCCGCGGCTGGTAAAAGGGGCGTCAGTCCAGCCTTGATATCATATTGTGCGAACATAATTAGAGATGCGTTTTCACGAACCATCGATCCCCAATCCGCTGTAGGTGGTTGAATCCCCACACCCAAGAATGACAGTGCTGCAATGGTCAAGAATACAAAACAAAAACGTAAGCCAAATTCTGCAATTAATGGTGGTAAAATATTTGGTAATATTTCGCGACGCATAATCCAGCCGAGCCCCTCACCACGGAGACGAGCGGCTTCGACATAATCCATCACTACTACATTTAAAGATACTGCGCGCGTTAGGCGAAAAACACGGGTGCTGTCGAGAACTGCAATAATCAGAATAAGGTTGGTAACTGTAGATCCAAAAATTGATAACAGAACGAGCGCAAAAATCAAGCTTGGAATAGCCATTAAAACATCAACTGTACGGCTCAAAAATTGATCTAGATAGCTTCTGTTTATGGCTGCAGCTAAACCTAGGACACCGCCTATCAAAAAAGCCAATACCGTTGTTGCTACCGCAATTCCCACAGTATTCCGCGCGCCATAAATCATTCTAGAAAAAATATCCCGACCAATCTGATCCGTGCCGAAAACATGGGTAGAACTCCAAGCGGCATAGGGCTCTGGGAAAACTTCTGCTTCCCCATAGGGTGACAAAATGGGTGCGAACAGTGCTACAGTGATATAAATAAAAATTATTAAAATACCAAAACGCGCCGTGTAAGGGGCTTTACGGAGGTCAATTAATATTCTTTTTAAAAAGGTACGCTGTTCTGTAACAGCACCTACTTCATCAACAGCGGAATATGTATTTTGTTTTTGACTCATTTCGGATGTAACAACCGGGGGTTAGTGACAATACCTATTATATCAGCCAGTAAATTAAGCAATATATATGTCATAGCAAAAATTAATGCGCAGGCTTGAACTACCGGAATATCCCTGCTGGATACAGCGTCAACCATCAATTGGCCTATTCCAGGATATACAAAAACGACTTCTACTACCACAACGCCTACTACCAAGTATGCAAGATTAAACGCGATCACCGTTGCAATTGGTGCCCATGCATTGGGCAGTGCGTGTTTAATGATGACCTCTGTTGGTGTGGCTCCTGATAGGCGAGCCATCTGAATGTAGGGACTGGCCAAAAGGTTTATAATCGCTGCACGAGTCATTCTCATCATGTGGGCGACAATAACTAGTGTAAGTGTCAGTGCGGGCAAAGCTGTTCGATAAAAGCGCTCAGAAAACTGGGTATCTGAGTCAACATTCGCGAGGGAGGGGAAGACAGGGTAAAGTGAAGAAAGGAAAAGAATTAAAATATAAGCTACAAAGAACTCAGGAAAAGAAATAGTGGTTAACGTGCCTATATTTACAGATCGATCGTAAATTGAATTGCGGAATAATGCGGTGGTAATGCCTAGTATTAAAGCCAACGGCACTGCAATCAAAGCTGCCACAGAAGCTAGAAAAAGAGTATTGCGCAAACGGGGAACAACTAAGTCTATCACTTCTCTAGATCGATCAACACCGGAGGCATTTCTACCTGAAAAAGAGGTGCCTAAATCTCCTTGGAGTGCAGCGGAAATCCACTGACCGTACCGCATAACTGCCGATTGGTCTAAGCCCAGCTCTCGTCTGAAAGCTGCCACTGTTTCCTCTGTGGCAGCCTGTCCAAGCACAGCTTGCCCAAAATCACCTGGCAGAAGCTCCATGGAGGAAAATATTATTATTGAGACAACAGATAAAGTTACAAGCCCCATGGCTAGCCGCCCAAGGACGGTTTTTAGTATAGGATGCAAAACATTATCCCTAAAAAATAACGCATAGGCCGGGATATCCGGCCTATGCCATTATGAAATTGTTTATGCAAGCCACCAGCGTTCTACACATTTTGCGCCGTCACTATCCCAGTTCGCAGCAACGTTTTCTTCCATTGCAATGGCGTTGCTATTGGCGCTGACGTAGCTGTTGAACAATGGTACGATTGAACCTCCGTCATCGCTGATCAGCGTCTGGCACTCGTAGTAAAGCTCTCTGCGTTTATCGTCATTAAGCTCAGCCCGCGCTTCTTTAACCAATTGATTGAATCTTTTCGATCCATCAGTGCCTTTCCACGAAGTATCGTTCCACTCTGTATCATTGGTATAAGCAGCGGAGAACATCCAGTCTTCAGTTGGACGGCCTCCCCAGTAGCAAGCACACCACCCTTTGGCGTCATTGTTCCATACATTAGACCAATATCCGTCTTTTGGTTCGCGGACTACTTCTATGTCAATACCGGCCTCGGAGGCAGAGTTAGCGATCAACTGCGCGGCGTCTACTGCTCCAGCAAAAGCCGCATCGGATGCTGACAATTGTATTTTACCGGAATGTCCTGACTTTTTATAATGGAATGCCGCTTTATCTGCATCAAACTCACGCTGCTGCATATCAGAGTTGTGATACCTGTTAGCAGTGGAAATGGGATGGTCATTTCCGATGGAGCCATAGCCTAGCAGAACTTTATCGACAAGCTCTTGACGCTTAATTGAATGTTTTAATGCCATTCTCAAATCGTAATCGCCGAACGGATCAACATTTAAACGCATAGGAAATGTATAATGAGCCGTTCCAGTAATATCCATTATATTCACGTTTGGATTACGTTTGAATAAATTGATTGTTTTTAAATCGACGCGGTCCATTGCGTCAATATCGCCATTCATCAATGCGGTCTGGCGAGCAGTTGGATCAATGATCGAAATGAGCTCTACTTCATCGAAATGGCCACGGCCTTCTTTCCAGTAGTTAGGGTTTCGTTTTAGAACGGACTTTACGCCTGGCTCAAACGATTGAACGATATACCCACCGGTTCCGATACCAGACGCCATGTCTCCGGCTGGCCGGATCGAAATGTGGTAGTCACTTACGATAAAAGGAAAGTCTGCGTTGGGGCTGTCTAATTCGAAGACCACTTTGTTTTTACCATCAGCTTTGATGGACTTTACAGCAGTTAGTAAGCCCTTTGCAGCAGAAGTAGAATCTTCGCCCATGTGATGGTTAAAGGACGCGAGTACATCTTCAGATGTCATCGTTTTCCCGTTGTGAAATTCGACACCTTGCCGGAGATTGAAGACCCATGTCTGGCCATCGGAAGACTCGTAACTTTCCGCGAGCTCGCCAATCAATTGGCCATCGTTGTTCACTTCAGTCAAATTGTTTCCAAATGTATAGCCGTTAACTAATGTGAAATGATTTTCAGATGTCGCCGAGTCTAACGTGTCAGTAGTTGATCCATGAGCAATACCCATTCTAAAAAGTCCGCCACTCTTTGGCGTCGCGGCTTCAGCGCGTTTGGCGAGGCTTAGTGCCGCTGGGACTGTAAGGCCAGTCGCCAAAACAGACATCATAAACTTTCGCCTATCGATGCTACCTACCATTAGCTTATGCGTTTGCAGATTAATGAATTTATCTTTCATACTTATCTCCCTGAAATTATTTATACTGATTACCATACTAAAATGATGTGATCAAACTATCGAGCGTTAGTTTCTACAAATTCGTGATCGAACCTTAGTCGTATCGATAGCGGTTACTCCCGTAAGAAGATGTTTGGTGTCGCTGAGGTAAGTTAACTTTTCAAGAAATTGGAGCTTCAAAACTAGTTATTTTCTCATTTTTCAATAGCACTACGTAAGGGTGGTCCATAGTATGGCTAACATTATTTATATCCAATTCTTTATATTTCTTGCCTCTGATAATAAGTCGCCTTACCGCGTCTGTCACACAACTAAATCTGAAGTTCTACCTTATTTTCTAAAGGGTTTCGATGTGTGCTTTACTAAAAATCACTTTCATTTTTATATGGTATAGGCTTTTATTTTTTTGGGTAAAAATTTGGATGACAAAAAATGAATGACAATGTCAAATTTGATGGAAACAACCTCACCCCCAAAGATTATTCCCTAACTGGCACTTCAGCAGCCTGTGCTGTCACAACTGGTCTTACTGCAGCTGAATGGTATCATAGCGACGTACCTCGCAAGACCATGAAAGCTCTCATGAAACGACGTGATGGTCCTGCAATTCGTGATACCATTATCTGGATAACATTACATTTAATTTTTGCCTTAGGCGGCATCTATTTTTGGGGAACTTGGATCGCACTCATGTGTTGGCTGGCGTATGGCGTAATTGCTGGGTCAGTTTGCGATAGTCGTTGGCACGAATGTGGACATGGTACAGCATTTCGCACGCGCTGGATGAACGACGTAGTGTATCACTTTGCATCTTTCCAAATTATGCGAAATCCGGTTAACTGGCGCTGGAGCCATGTGCGCCACCATACACATACAATCATAGTAGGCCGTGATCCTGAAATTGGTTGGATGCATCCGGTTAGTTTAATGGCTAAAGCACTTTCCTTCGTTGGAATTATTGACAGCTATCAATCATTAAAAATTTTAGCAAAAAATGCGTCAGGCTTTCTTTCTTCTGATGAAATAGACTACATCCCCAAAAGCCAATATCCCAAGGTAATTTTTTGGGCACGAGTTCATATGGCAATTTACGCCATAACTGCTGCTGTTGCTTTTGGAATGCTGATTGCAGGGATGGGATGGCAATCTGTGATCCCATTTTTGCTGATTGGTGGCCCTCGAGTTTATGGATGCTGGCATTTTGTAATGACGGGGTTATTGCAGCATGGTGGTTTAGCTGAAGATGTGATTGATCATCGTCTTAACTCGCGCACAGTTTATATGAACGCTATCAGTCGATGGCTGTATTGGAACATGAATTATCACGTCGAGCATCACATGTTCCCGATGGTGCCATACCACTCGATGCTCAGACTGCACGAAGTGATCAAAGATGATCTTCCTCGCCCAAATAGGTCAATATGGGAAGCGTATCTGGAGGTGTATAAAGCTGTTATGCGGCAAAAAAATGAGCCGGGCTATTTTTTAGAAAAAGAACTGCCTCAGTCCGCGCAACCCTACAAGGAAAACTTGCATCAAGCGATACCTTCCAATGATGTAAATGTTAACATATAAAATAAAGGAATAACAAATTGGCCTGGCATGACGTATGTTCAACCAAAAAGATCGATGAAGAGGACGTAATTCGTTGGGATATAGGAGAGCGTACTTTTGCAGTTTATCATGGTATAGATGGAAATTTTTATTGCACTGATGGATTATGCACCCACGAGCAAGTCCACCTATGTGATGGTCTGGTGATGGATTTTGAGATTGAGTGTCCTAAACATAATGGATTATTTGATTATCGCACAGGTAGAGCGTTGCGTGCACCGGTATGTGAACACTTAGGCATCTATCAAACGAAAGTAGAAGAAGGGCGGGTACTGATTTTTATTGAATAAGTAGCTTAGCATCTGTTTGAAAATGATCAGCACAACTATCGAGACAGAGTTTTGCGAGATATTGCTAAATACAACCTAGCCAGCTTAATTTCAGCGTAATTATTTTTTGATAAAATTGCTTGATACTACTATTAAATCTTATTTTGGTTTATCCATGCAAGCGCTAGCGTTATGACGCTGGGTCCTGCCTGGTTTCATACCTTATGAGGAACTTCAAAATTCCATATTTACTGCAGCTAGTAGTATATTTTTACTCTTATGGATA
>CAJQRC010000054.1 GCA_905480645.1 uncultured Tateyamaria sp. | reverse complement strand
AGTCACTTCACGTAAGGTTCCAGTAGCTTGCCATACAGCTTCAGCCATGTCAGGAAAATCTTCCCGCGCAAACTCCGTATTTTTTTCTATTTCATCTAGTAATTGTCCTGCAACTTCACCACCATCCATCATTTTACGAGCGACAAGATCCATGGCTTGAATACCTGTTGTTCCCTCATAAATAGCGGTAACGCGCACGTCTCGAAAAAATTGCGTTGCGCCAGTTTCTTCAATAAAACCCATACCACCATGTACCTGTACACCTTGATTTGCGACATCAATACCTATTTCAGTACCAAATGCCTTGGCGATTGGTGTTAAGAATGCAGCTCGTGCTTTCCAATCTTTATCACCTGTAGCACTCGTCATATCAATTGATTTAGCACACGATAATGCAATCGAACGCGAGACAAAAATATCCGCTTTCATACTCAACAACATACGGCGGACGTCTGCATGATCAACTATTGTACCCGTCGGCCCAAAGGTCTTACCTTGTTTACGGTTCAACGCATACGCCAGAGCATGCTGATAAGCACCTTCAGCGGCGCCAACGCCCTGGGCACCCACACCTAATCTGGCGTTGTTCATCATAGTAAACATTGCAGCCATTCCGCCACCTTCAGCACCAATAATCCAACCTTTCGCGCCATTATATTGCATCACACAAGTGGGCGAGCCGTGAAGACCCATTTTACGTTCAAGGCTTACAACTTTGAGCTTATTTGCCACTCCAGCATTCCCAAATTTATCCGGCAAATTTCGAGGAACCAAAAATAGGCTTATACCCTTGGTCCCAGAAGGGGCACCAGGTAAACGCGCTAATACCAGATGGCAAACATTGTCAGTAAAATCATTATCGCCCCATGAAATATAAATTTTCTGCCCTGTAATACTAAAAGTTCCATCGCCGTTATCTTCAGCTTTTGAAGTTAACGCACCTACATCCGACCCAGCTTGAGGCTCTGTCAAATTCATTGTTCCAGACCATTCACCGGATATCAGCTTAGGCAAATACAATGCCTTGATCGTTTCACTCGCATGATAGTCTAGCGCCTCAATCTGACCCTGGCTCATCAATGGCGCAAGTTGCAGAGACAAACATGCCCCACTCATCATTTCGTTCACACAGGTAGTTAAAGACATAGGCAATCCCATCCCACCGTACCTAGGGTCGGCTGCCATACCAATCCATCCGCCAGTTGCAATTGCCTTAAAAGCATCAGAATAGCCTGGTGATGTTCTGACGCTACCGTTCTCAAGGGTCGCAGGGTATAAATCACCAGTGCGTTGCAATGGTGCCATAACTTCTTCGCAGAGTTTACCTGCTTCTGATAAGATCGCAGAACTTACGTCCTTTGTCGCATCGGAAAATCTTTCAGTACCGACAACTTGATCTATTCCGACAATATGGTCGAATATAAATTTATATTCATCAATTGGGGCGCGATAAGACATGAGGTAATCTCCAAATCCAAACCTAAACATGCACGCTAGTGGTGCCTGTACTTTTGAGATGCTATAAGTGCAGCGCAGAATAGGCTAGCGCAACTTAAACGCCGCGTCACGTCAAGCATAAAAAGGTTAACATGGACCAGCTGCATACTGAAATTTTAGCTTCAAACGACAGCGACTTGATCACCGCCACTAATTTTTTAGCAAATGGTAGATTGGTCGCTTTTCCAACAGAGACTGTTTATGGTCTTGGAGCAGATGCAACAAACAATGTCGCAGTTGCACACGTGTTTGCGGCTAAAGGACGCCCTAATTTTAATCCGCTCATCGTACATGTTACCGACCTAAATGCTGCCAAAAAAATTGCAGTTTTCAATCAAGCGGAACTTCAATTAGCTAAAGCTTTCTGGCCCGGCCCACTGACTTTAGTCCTACCCTTACGCTCTGGTCATAATATAGCACCGTTAGTATCCGCGGGTCTAAATAGTGTTGCACTACGAGTTCCCGCACACCCAGTAGCTCGAGACTTGTTAAGAAAATATGGTGGACCGATCGCAGCACCGTCCGCCAATATCTCAGGGCAAATTAGTCCAACAACTGCAGCACACGTCATAGGCAGCCTTTCAGGCAAAGTAGCCGCAGTAATAGATGGCGGACCATGTGAAGTAGGCCTAGAATCCACAATCGTTGGCGGGGCTCCAACTGCTTTATTGCGGCCTGGCGGATTACCCGTTGAAAGTATAGAAAAACTCATCGGCAGTTTAAGGCCGGCGGGCAAAACCATTACAGCACCAGGCCAATTGACTTCCCACTATGCACCTTGGGCAACAGTCAGAATTAATGCCGTTAATACTTCCCCAGAGGAAGTGATGCTGGGGTTTGGCCCTATGGAATCAGATCTAAATTTATCAATAGCAGGAAATCTCATTGAAGCTGCTGCCAACCTCTTCGGTCATTTGCACCATCTAGACAGACTAAGACGCCCAATTGCTGTCGCTCCTGTGCCAGAAATTGGACTTGGCCATGCCATAAATGATCGCTTAAAACGAGCTGCTGCGCTACGGTAGTTCAAGCACGACCAGACGCTCCCGAACAACATAATGGATTGATTCCGAGTGACTTTACGCTCATATTCCACTTTGAATTATAGTCCGTATTAAAAACCAAATCAGGTATAGCTGTTACAGTAAGCCAACCGTTCCGCGATATCTCACTCTCAAGTTGACCAGGTCCCCAGGTCCCCAACCTGCATATCCGAGCAGTATTCGCGCACTCTTAGGCCCTTGCCCTTTCACTATTGCCTAAAAAATAAACTTTTTTAGTCGTAGTCATTCCAAATTTATCAGATACTTTTAATGTTTCTACATCAGACTGATAATCTGGCGAGTGCAGGACAAAGCCACATGCTTTTTCAACTGGTCCACCAAAATAAACCCGCTCAGCTAGATCAACATCATCAACGTGAAGACCAGATTGACTAAATAGTTCACCAAGAAACATGTTTGGAATAGGCTTGTTAATAATCAAACCCATCACACCTTTTTTGGAGTGCGCACAAAGAAAGACTACGGCACTTTCAAAGCGCCGGTCATTCAACCCTGGCATAGCTACAAGTAGTGTACCGTTGAGATTAAGCAGAATTCCGTTAGGCATTTAATATCTCATATCCTTAAATTTCCACCAATGTGCCCCCGCCAAACGGAGCAAGGGCCAGTATTGCTTCAATCAAGGCATAAATTATCACAATCTATCGATATCGTGACTTGGATTTTCAAGCTTAGGCGTTCATGTAGGTTACATGTTAAAACGTAATATTTCCATTCTGCTCCTCGGGCTTACTCACATTGTAGCCTTCATGCCATTTGCTCTGGCTCAGGATACATTTCAGGCACCTATTTATGCAGATATTATTCAAGGATGGGATGTGTCAGACGGGCGTCGCATTTCTGCTGTACAATTAACGCTAGAACCTGGATGGAAAACATACTGGCGTGCGCCAGGAAGTTCCGGCATTCCACCACATTTTGACTGGAGTCAGGCGGAAAATCTCGCACAAGTTTCCATAAAATGGCCCACACCAAAAGTCTTTTTTGACGATGGCGTTCAATCCATTGGTTATAAAAACAAAGTTGTTATTCCAATGTATTTGACACCATCCAAGATAGACAAACCCATTAGACTGCGAGCAACAATGTCATTAGGTTTGTGTTCAGAAGTGTGTATTCCATACGAGATCAAGATTGACACTTTGCTGAATGCTCCGGATACCAAACCAACTCCTGCAATTGTAGCTGCTTTGGCTGACGGTCCATACACCAGAGAGGAGGCCGGCGTGCAAACAGCCATATGTAAATTACGTCCAACTGAGAATGGAATGGAGATAAATGCTACAATTAAACTGCCACATACTGGGGGAAGAGAAATTGTTATAATTGAAACCAATACAAAAGAGCTTTGGGTTAGCGAAGCACATACTAATCGCAAAGATGACACCCTCACTGCGGTAAGTGAAATGATACACGTCAACAAAGGCTCTTTTGCAATCGACCGCTCTAGTGTGAGAATCACAATAATTGGCAAAAATTATGCTGTTGATATTCAAGGCTGTGTCGCGAGTTAGTTTATTTGGCTTTTAAAGAATTAAAGAGAAATCACAGTTATACTCTAAACATTATGATGCACGAAGCCTTACAATTTGCCAGCCTATCGCAGCAAACAAATAGGCCACAACAGCAATGATTATGACACCGGCGGAAAACAACAGTAAGGCGGCAGATATTGGTGAAACCGTGGACACTATCGGCAAAAAATTAACGATCAAAGCCGGAATTTCACCGACAATAATAGTAAAACCCAACGTGGCTAAAAACCAAAATAAAACAATTATCCATAGGCTGGAAAATCCCCAACGCACGTACACATTCGATGCAAAAACGCCACGCCGCATTGCTGCTATCTGCCGGGCCACATCGTGTTGCACAGCAATTAAAGCAGGTACAATCAATAAGACTAGCAACAAACCAAAACCTAAACCATAAACTAACGTAATTACCGTAGGTTTAAGAAATTGCGCTTGTTGAGATTTCTCATAAAGAAGTGGTGCCATTCCTAATACAGTAGTCATTGTAGTCAGCATGACAGGCCGCAGGCGATCAGAAGCACCATCAATGATTGAGGGAACCAAACCCCGAACCTTTGCATAACTGTCAATTGTGGTAACCAACACTATGGAATCATTGATGATAATACCCGTCATACCTAGCAGCCCAACTACTGTGAACATACTCAGTGGAACGTTCCAGAGCGCGTGCCCGTAAATTGTACCCACCAGCCCGAACGGGATGATCGCCATTACAACAATTGGCCTTGCCCAACTTGAAAAAACCCAGGCTAACACAATGTAAATTCCCAGGAGAACAAGCAGCAAACCATTTAAGGCATCACTAAGGAATTCATTTTCATCCTCGCTCAAGCCCGACTGAAAATATTCTACCTGACGCTCAATTGCGATGGTGGGGAGTATATCTTTTGCAAGTGCCTCATTAATCTCAGTTGCTCGAACCGCGTCATCTTCTGAGATATCACCACTTACATTGACCAGCCGAACGCCGTTTTCTCTTCTCACAGTAGAAAAACCGGTACGACGTTCTACGCTAACGATATCAGCAAGAGGTACATAAATACCAGCTGGCGTCCGCATTTGAGTGCGTTCTAAAAAATCAGCGGTTAATTCACCAACAGGCAGAGCAACACGGATTTCTGCACTTCGCGATTGGGCTGGATAGGTGGCTGCCTCAATTCCATTTAATCGGTTCCTTAGAATTCGGCCCAATTGATCTATATTAAAGCCCATGGCTTGTCCCTGAGCAGTCAGATCAAGGATTAACTCTTCTTTATCATATGCGAGGTTATCTTCGACTGCACTCACTTCAGGAAATTGCAGCAAAGCACGTTTGAGGTCTTCCGATGCTTCCTTAAGCGTATTAGTATCTGCGCCAAAAAATTCTACATCTAAAGCGTCACCGCCAGGACCAGATCGCCATCCACGAAAATTCACAGTTTCGACTAAAGGATGATGAACAACTGCATCTTGCAAGTCTGCTACAAAAGCAAAAGATGAATATGGTCTTAAATCCGCATCGATCAGTTCAATAGAAATCCCACCTAGAAGATCTTTGTTTTTACTATCAGCTCCAGAAAGTCCACGTCCTGAATTACCTCCAATTTCTGAAATTACGTAGTCAATTGGATTGCGTCCATGTTTCTTTTCGTATTCTACAGATAGGTTTTCCGTCGCACGCTGCATTTCACGCATCATGGCAAGGGTATCAGCCCGTGTTGCACCCTCAACCATAGCGAAATTTCCAGTGACAGACCCCCTCTCCGGTGCGTTGAAAAACCGCCATTTTACGTCACCTTGGATGAGCAAAGCAATTTGACTTGCCAATACAACGCAAACTGCTGCCAAAACAACATAACGGCACATAATGACAGCGGTCATGAAAGGTCGAAACAAATGGTTTCGCATCCACTCAAAACCTAAGTTGACTATAGCCGAAGGCGTATCAAGACCTTTGGTCCCCATGTGAGCTAGCCACTCAGCCTTTCGATTGCGTGAGCTAATCAGAAAAACAGAGACACATATTGTTGGCCCTAATGCTAGATACGGCAGCGCTTCAACCCAGGATAAAAAAACTTCTGGCCAGAAGACAAAGAATAATGCTCCTGAAAAAAGAGCACTTAGAATTAGCAGGCTCACTGCTGCAATACCAAGTTTAAAGCTACTGTACTTAGCTTTACCAGCAGCTATCAATGCGTGACCCATATGATGAGGTAAAATCAGAAAGCATTCAATTAACGAGGCAATCAATACAAATATTACCGTTATTGGAATATCACGGATTAAACTTCCAAACCGGCCTCCCACCGCCATAAGCCCAAAAAAGGCAATAACAGTGGTAACCATCGCGGCAAAGACTGGTAACGCCATCCGACGTGCTGCGTTTTCCGCAGCAGCCATGGGGGGTTCCCCTAACGTTCGATAACGGAAATCAGCGTGCTCACCGACAACGATTGCATCATCGACAACAATTCCCAAAGTAATTATTAAACCGAATAATGAGACCATGTTTATTGTCAGATCACCTGCATACATCAAAGCAATGGCCGCAGACATGGCGACGGGAATACCAGCAGCGACCCAAAATGCGGTGCGTGCATTTAGAAAAAGAAATAATAAGATTAAAACTAAACCAAGCCCTAATAAACCATTATTTATTAAGATATTTAATCGACCAGATATTGCCTCCGCGCGAGTTCGGATAAGTTCCAGTGACACAGTTGGTGGCAAAGTCGCTTCAAAATCTGCTGCGATTTCTTCAACAATATCCTGAATGGCAAGTGCGTCACCTTGATTAGATCGATCCACACGGATAGATACCGCGGGATCGTCGCGCACAAAATAGCTACGATTTCGATTACTGCCCAGTACTAATACAGTTGCTACATCCCCAATACGCAATTTTGAACCATCCAGGTTATTGCGCAAAACAATGTTGCTAATTTCTACAGGGCTACGTTTTTCAGTACCAGTTCTTACTCTGGCATTAGCCCCAGTCACATCACCAGCTGGTTTGGCATCGACTTCAGCTTTAATTGCTGCCGCAATTTCCGCCATTGTAACGTCATTTGCTATTAAACCTAACGAAGGAACTTCTACCAGCGTTTGTGGCGCCGCTACCCCTTGAATGGTCGTACGTGTCACACCCCTAGCAAACAAACGCACAACGAATTCATCTGCAAACAGACCCAATTGTTCTGGTCCAACTGGACCCGTTATAATTACATCAGTCACGCGATCACGCCATGCCCCGCGCCGTACAACGGGCTCATCTGCTTCATCCGGCAGGCTGGAAAGCTGATCAATCGCTGTTTGGACATCATCTGTAGCACGACCCATGTCCCAACCTGGTTCAAACTCCAGCGTAATCCGCGCCGCACCCTCACTAGACAGTGAAGATGATGACTTTACTCCTTCCACAGCAAGCAAACCCGGCTCGATTATCTGGACAATACCCGCGTCCACATCTTCTGCGCCGGCACCATCCCAAGGAACTGTAACCAAGACATTATCAATAATCACATCCGGGAAAAATTGTGCTCGCATATTTGGAATCGAAGCAAAACCAGCAACTAAGAGCAACAACAAGAGTAAGTTAGCAACGGTTCGATGACGAACAAAATAACTCAGTATACCGCCTGCAGCTGTAGGGATTTGGCGCATTGAATTTAGCCTCACATCCGACTTTCAAGTCGGGCAACCATTTCCGCAGGTACATAGGTTTGCCTTAGGTTAGCCAGGGTGCGTGCTTTGGCTTCGTCAGGCATATTTTGGTTCTTTTCCACAAAAGCAATCAAACTGGCGCGACGCTCTGCACTCAGTTCAAGCATCTCTGGTTCAGCCCGTATGCTGGCATCATTAATTAGCAACGGCCGAACCAAGACTCCAACACCCAGCAAAGGTGATCTAGCTTCCACAACGTCACGGCCAGATAAGCCCTCAGCCCGCACTAGGACGTCGTCACCTTGTCGACGCACCAATTCAACCGACACTGACTCTAATCGATTTTCCTCATCTATCACCAAAACGGTATTAGAAGAGTCAATTGCAGAAGCAGGTAGTCGCACGACGTCATCCAAGGGGGGTTCCTGTACATTAACGGTAACAAAGTCTCCTGGTTTAAATCCTAAAGATTGACCCAAGCGCGCAAAGACCAGCCTTCCAGTCTGCCCCTCCCCAACTGCAGCACTTGCTCTGCTGATTGTGCCCTTTGCACTCAAATCAATGCCGAAGACATCTGACTTTGCAATTATTGGCGCAGATATTATTGCTCCCGAGACATTTAATAATCGCGCATATTGCGCGGTTGAAACTCGAAAAGACACCTCCAGAGCGTTTGGATCAATAAGGACTGCCAGTTTTTCATTGGCGGATACAAGACGTCCCTTCACTACATTAGTCTCGCTTAGTGTACCGCTAAAGGGTGCTTGCAAAGTAGTATCCATCAGCTCCCGCTCTGTTTGCTTTAACGCAATACGCGCACGCACTAAACGAGTCTTGGCCTGATCAATTCGTCCCTCGGCCTGTGATACCGCCTGACGCCGAGACAAGACTGACTGACGCGCGGCCGCTGCGGCTAACTCTGCTGTTTCAATATTGGTAGAAGTTCCGACACCACGCTCCGCTAGATCGACCTGACGTGCGTATACACTCTGACGTAAAACTGCTTGCTCTTGAGCCGCGGCTTCTTCATCCCGAGCCAGGGCAATACTGCGTTCAGCGTCACGAACTTCAGCCTCTGCATCTAGCATATCTGCCTCAGCACGCTCAAATTCCGCCTGTGCATCAGCTGGGTCAATTTTAACTAAATTTGCTCCAGACTCAACCATTCCGCCATCCTCAAAAACTTCAGACAGCATAATAACCCGGCCAGCAGTAGCCGCTCGCAATTCAAGAGTTCGGCGACTTTTTATTTCACCAAAGCTTTCAAGAATAGGTTTTTCAATACCAGATAAAGCTCGGACGACACCAACCCCGAATATGCGTTCACGCGGGGTGAATACTTTGGTTTCTTTAGCCATACGGGTCTGCACTGCGTCACCAACTATCTGTGCAGCGTAAGCCAACAAACCCAAGCTCAGCGCCGCAAGAACGAAGCCAATTAGGCTCTGACGTAAAAATCGCATTTTTTTAGCCTTTTTCAACAGCACGCCCGTTTGAGTTTAACCTAAAGCGCTGCTACTGAATACCTACCAACAATACTGTTACTTTTAAACTTGGTTACTTTCGTCGCTGGTGTTCATCCAAACGTGGTAATATCTCAACAAAATTGCAAGGACGATGCCTGTAGTCTAACTGAGGTTCCAAAATCTCGTCCCAAGCATCTTTGCAAGCGCCAGGACTACCCGGCAGTGCAAACAAATACTTGCCTTTGCAAACGCCACCTGTTGCACGACTTTGCACAGCGCTTGTTCCAATCTTTTGCATCGAAATAATAGTAAAAATTGTACCAAAAGCATCTATCTCTTTTTCATAAACATCTCGATGTGCCTCCACAGTCACGTCTCGCCCTGTGAGCCCAGTACCCCCTGTCGAAATTACTACGTCGATCTGTGGATCATCACACCATGTCCGTAACTGCCACGAAATCTGGTCGCGCTCATCTTGAATGATTATACGATCTGCCAGAATATGTCCTGATTTCACAATCCGAGAAACAAGCACGTCTCCTGAACGATCGTCATCCATTGAACGAGTATCACTAACGGTTAAGACAGCAATCCTTATTGCTATAAAATCAATGGTTTTATCAATCTGGCCCATAAAATCTCCAAACAAATGCAGACTATTAATCTTTAATTCGCACTGCGAATATACATACAGCAATTCTGTTTAACTACGCTCACTATTTAAAAATTCCACTGAAATCAAAACCCCAGAAAGTAGAGATTCGACACGTTTTTTTAACTAATTAATATAATTTAATAAAATAACTATTTTAAATTTCGCTCAGACGCATTTTTAAACTCAACAAATCATCCCAAGTTTCGCGTTTAGCAGTAGGGTTACGCAATAAATAAGTAGGGTGGAGCATTGGCAAAACAGGTTTGTCAAATAGCTCTCCCCAATTACCACGCAACGACATATTGCTATGGCTACCTAGCAGAATTTTACAACTTTGGTTACCCATAACAACCAAAACATCTGGTTTAGCTAAATCAATATGGCGCTTTAAAAAAGGTTGTATCATGTTAATTTCATCTGGCTTAGGATCACGATTTTGTGGTGGTCGCCATGGGATAACGTTTATCAAGTAGACAGAACTTTTTCTGCTTAAATCAATGGCGCTTAGCATTTTATCCAGCAACTCTCCTGCACCACCAACAAAAGGTCGGCCCTCTCGATCTTCTTCTAGGCTCGGTGGGTCTCCAATAATCATTACACGCGCACCAGGGGTCCCATCAGCAAATACAAGGTTTCGTGCACCACGGCTAAGCTCACAATGCTCAAAGGACTCCAAAGCCGCCCGCAAACCGTCTAAATCCTGCGCTCGTTCTGCTGCCACATGGCCCAAACTAATTGGATCAATAAAAACAGGCTCTGACGCTAAAACTGGCGTCGCTTCAGAGCCTTGGTCTATCTTTGGAGCAAGACTTGGTATTTCGTAACGGTTAACTGGCACGTCTGCTGTACATTCATCGCAACCCAGTTCAACTTGCCAAGCCAACATCGCCATCGCGCTATGATAATCAATCGATTCCATTGGGTAACTCTATCGCTTATAATATATTTAAGAAAAGCGTTTTGCGTGCAGAAAAAAATAAACCATATTTTGTTGTTTTAAAATTATTCAAGTCCAACCACTTGTCGCATCCGTTGGCTACCAACTATAAGTAACAGAATGCGTCAAGGAAATATCATGACTTTCACCCACCGCCATCTTTTGGGCATAGAATATCTTCGGCCTGAAGAAATTATCACACTGCTAGATTTAGCCGATGATTATGTGAAACTTAACCGCGCCGCGGAAAAACATGGGGCAGCTTTGACTGGGTTAACTCAGATCAACATGTTTTTTGAAAACTCAACACGCACACAAGCCAGTTTTGAACTAGCAGGCAAGCGACTGGGCGCCGATGTAATGAACATGGCGATGCAGGCAAGTTCAATCAGTAAAGGTGAAACACTGATCGATACAGCAATGACCCTCAACGCAATGCACCCGGATCTTTTAATCGTCCGGCATCCCCATTCTGGCGCGGTTGACCTGCTTGCCCAAAAAGTAAATTGTGCGGTATTAAATGCGGGAGACGGACGGCATGAGCACCCTACCCAAGCTCTCCTCGACGCACTTACAATCCGGCGCGCAAAAGGTCGTTTACACCGACTGAATATTGCAATCTGCGGTGATATTGCGCACAGCCGTGTTGCCCGTTCTAATATTATCTTGTTAGGCAAGATGGAAAATCGAATTCGATTAATAGGGCCACCCACACTAATGCCCGCAGGGATCAACGAGTTTGGCGTTGAAGTTTTTGATGATATGAGACACGGTCTTAAAGACGTTGACGTGGTAATGATGTTGCGCCTTCAGCGCGAACGAATGGATGGCGGTTTCATTCCGTCCGAACGAGAATATTATCATCGCTATGGCCTTGACGCAGATAAGTTAGCTAACGCAAAATCAGACACCATTGTAATGCACCCCGGTCCAATGAACCGTGGGGTAGAGATTGATGGGACTCTCGCGGATGATATTAACCACAGTGTCATTCAAGAACAGGTCGAGATGGGTGTCGCAGTGCGCATGGCTGCAATGGACCTTCTAGCGCGCAATCAACGTTCTGTAAGAGAAGCGATATGACACACCAGAAAGTTGAAATAGCACTATCGCAAGAAAAAACTCTATTGCCACAGTTTAAAATTATGAGACTCTACCGCGCCATACATCCAGTTTTTATCAACTCGAGAAGCAACTTATACAAACAGCTTGGTAGTTTTAGATGAAAGCTGATTGTAAGACCTTCAATTTTTTTCATGGTTGCAACTGTAGGCACGCGTCTTATGATATTATCAAATGAGGTCAATAATTGGATCTATTATGTTACGCCGCAACACATTTCGGATTACGTAGCATTGGGCTCATCAACTCCTAAAAATAATTTTTTTGTTTGTACACTTCCAAAGCATCCTCAGCCATAAACTGTCAGGGCTAATACAATGACAATTCGAATTACAATACCAGCAGAAGAAACTGGAGTATTGCGTGTCTTTTCTTTATCAATGAACAATCAAGATGCCAAACAGCTCAAATCCAGTTCCACAGCAATATTTAAAGCGCTTGGAACTAATTTAGATTGCAATCAGGTTGAAATTATTGCCCTAGCTGATTTAGGTGATATCGGCTTGGTTGGTTACCTCAGCGAAGGTTGCGCTATTCCAAGCGATCAACTGGACCCTGACATAATAAAACTTAACTCTTTGAGTGGCTGGGTCTTAATCATTTTTTCAAATGCATTTAAAAATGCTGCAACCACACTTAAACCCGCCTCAAATTTAAACCTTATTGGTACATATAGCCAGACAAAAACAGATTGGCGCACGGCCCAAACTGTGACCGCTGAGTCTGCAAAACCCTTCACCGCGCCTCCCTTAACAATCAAAAAGAAGCCTTCTGACGCAGCGATGTCTGGACGTATAGCAACACTCGCCCTTATTGTCATGTTCGCCCTGACGGGATTAATTATCTGGATTGCAGGATGATGGACATACTTTTTACTAACGCCAAGCTTATCGACCCCGACGCTCGCAATATCGCCACAGGCGCTTTAGCAACCAAAAATGGTAAGATCGCGGCTATCATTACTGACAATAGCACCCTACCTGATGCTGCACAGATTATCGATTGCGACCGTAAATACCTCGCGCCAGGTATTGTCGATATCGGGGTTAAAGTCTGCGAACCAGGAGAGCGACACAAAGAAAGCTTTGGCACGGCGGGGCTAGCAGCAGCAGCAGGTGGTGTTACAACTATGGTAACGCGACCAGATACAGATCCAGCAATCGATAACCCAGAGACTCTTGAATTCGTAATCCGACGCGCTCGTGAAGCCGCTCCCGTCAACGTACTGCCCATGGCTGCCCTGACTAAAGGCCGGCAAGGTCGCCAAATGACTGAAATCGGATTTTTACTTGACGCGGGTGCGGTTGCATTTACTGATTGTGATCACGTTGTCACCAACAGTAAAGTACTTGCGCGCGCTCTTTCATATGCAAAATCGCTAGGTGCATTAGTGCTGGGCCACCCTCAGGATCCAGGTCTTAGCATAGGAGCAGCAGCAACTTCAGGAAAATTTGCCTCCTTACGCGGACTGCCAGCTGTACCACCCATGGCCGAGCGCATGGGCCTCGATCGTGATATAGCGATAGTCGAAATGACGGGAGCGAGCTATCACGCGGATCAAATTACCACATCTCGCGCCCTTCCCCCGCTCGAACGCGCCAAGCATAACGGCTTCGACATAACTGCAGGAACGTCTATTCACCACCTGACATTGAATGCTTTGGACGTTGCAAATTACCGAACTTTCTTTAAAATTAAGCCGCCACTTCGTGATGAAGACGATCGCCTTGCTATAACTCGGGCCGTCCAAACGGGACTGATTGACATAATTAGCTCAATGCACACTCCCCAAGATGAAGAAAGCAAACGTTTACCTTTTGAGGCTGCGGCTAGTGGTGCAGTGGCACTCGAGACCTTGCTTCCTGCTGCAATGCAGCTTTTCCATTCCGGCGCAATGGATTTACCAACTCTATGGCGAGCGATGTCACTTAATCCAGCCAAAAGACTGGGTTTGCCATCCGGAAGATTAAGTATTCAAGCACCAGCGGATCTAGTGATTTTTGATCCCCACGCCCCTTTCGTTATGGACAGAAGTTCTCTTCAGTCCAAATCTCGCAACACTCCATTTGACGGCACACGCATGCAAGGTAAAGTCATCAGAACATATGTCGCCGGCAATAACGTTTATCAAAGGACCTGATGCCCGTAATTGAATCCTCTTTTTTTCTATTAACCGTTTGGGCCACGATAGGTTATCTGCTTGGATCAATCCCATTTGGGATATTAATTGCTAAAATCATGAAACTTGGCAATTTGCGCGAGATCGGATCTGGCAATATCGGAGCAACCAATGTCCTCCGCACAGGCAACAAAACTGCCGCTGCACTCACCTTGCTTTTAGATGCAAGTAAAGGGGCCACAGCTTTTTCAGTCGCTTGGGCAATTACCGGAGCACAGGATGCTACACAGTTGGCTAGCCTTACTGCTATGATTGGACACTGTTATCCAATCTGGCTTAAATTCAAAGGTGGTAAGGGCGTCGCAACTTTCCTTGGCCTCATGTTAGCACTCAACATATTCGTTGGAACAGCGTGCTGCCTGGCTTGGCTAGTAGGCGCTGGAATAAGCCGAATATCCTCTGTTGGTGCGCTTGTTGCAGCGGCAACCTCCACGTTTTTCATATCCTTATTTGATCCCACTAAAGCCATAGCTCTTGGTATGGTTTTGACTTTTTTAGTTTTCTGGCGACACAAAGAAAACATCGTCCGTATTTGGGCTGGTACAGAACCAAAAATTGGTACAAAAAAATGACTCGTTATTATCACAAGGCATTTTATCCGTCGATATAATTCAAGACAATCGTCGCACACAATTTTATGGCAGTATCAATCAATGCTAATAAGAATAGTCTTGGAATACTCGTGAAATATCGCCTTGCCAGTCACTATTATAACGGTCAATCAGCTCATCTGCCGGTACTTTACCGGTTTCAATGCTTTCATGTAGAGCGTTAAGAAAATGGGTTTCGTCAGGTACTAAGCCACCAGCCCCAAAACGCGCCCTCGATTTCAACCCCATTCTGCTGATTGCAACCGCTTCACGAGCCAAGTCATGCATGTTGATCCCATTTACCTTAGCCTGCAGTCCGTCAACAGACGCAGCCACCCGAAGAGCTTCACGATCTTCGGAAGTGAACGCTTTGACCAAATCCCAAGCGGCATCCAACGCGTTTTGATCATACATTAAACCTACCCAAAATGCAGGTAAGGCACACAAACGACGCCAAGGGCCACCATCCGCTCCACGCATTTCAATATATTTTTTTATTCGCGCCTCAGGAAAAGCAGTAGTTAAATGATCTGCCCAATCACTAAGGTTCGGTTTTTGCCCAGGCATTGCTGGTAAATTGCCATTCAGAAAATCTCGAAAAGACATACCCAGCGCATCAATGTATTTACCCTCACGATAAACAAAATACATCGGAATATCTAACGCGTATTCAACCCAACGCTCAAAGCCAAAGCCATCTTCAAAAATAAATGGAATCATTCCAGTGCGATCAGCATCCAAATCGCGCCACACTCTGCTCCTCCAAGATTTGAAACCGTTCAGTTTATTTTCAAAAAAAGGCGAATTTGCAAAAAGAGCAGTCGCAACCGGCTGCAATGCAACTGCAACACGCATTTTTTGAACCATGTCTGCTTCAGATCCAAAATCAAGGTTCACCTGCACAGTACATGTACGACGCATCATTGTTCGTCCCATTGTACCGACTTTACCCATGTAAGCATCCATCAGTTTATATCGACCCTTGGGCATTAGGGGCATTTCTACGTGAGACCAAGTTGGCGCCGCACCCAGTCCAATGAAGCCCACGCCCATTTCACTTGCAATGTCCATGACTTCACGCAAATGCTGGTTCACCTCATCGCAAGTTTCATGAATTGTTTCTAAAGGTGCACCTGACAATTCAAGTGCACCTCCTGGCTCAAGAGATACATTGGCACCGTTTTTTTCGAGGCCAGTGAGCTTGCCACCCTCACAGACTTCTGCCCAATTATGCCGATCACGCAGAGCTCCTAGAACTGCCTCAATCGAACGGTCACCCTCAAAAGGCAAAGGTTTAAGAGAAACATCACAATAGCCAAATTTCTCATGTTCTGTACCGATGCGCCAATCAGTCTTAGGTTTACAACCATCTGACAAATATTCCGCTAATTGACCATGATGTTCAATTGGCCCACCGCCAGACTGTGGAATAGACATTGGGCTCTCCGGTTTGGTTATCTTGCAATCAAAGAGATGAGGCGATTTAACAAGCATGTCAATGGAAGCTAAATTCACTATTTAACCATACTGCTTTCTGTACAATTAATCTGCATTTTCAATTATCTTAAGTTGTGCCAATCCTGAACAGATCATTTAGAAAGCTGACCCATCAAACGCGTAGATGAGCGCTCCCACATCAAAACAACTCCTTCAGGTCGATTGCGCAATTTCTTCAGTATCCGCTCAGTTTGTAGACCCGGCAAAACGGCAAAGGCGTCAAATAAAACATCCGCACCTGCCGCATCCACCGGTATCATCAGTGCGGGTCCATCATTCTGCTCAAGGATCCAATGTGCAGATCTTAGACTTCCATCAAACTTCAGGAGGGAAAGTTCTCGCAACGCAATAGTGCCCCCTGTCAATGGTCCATAATAGGTAATTTGACCCTCATCGACCTGAACTGCGCCTAAACCAGTACCGGTGCCAGTACCGCGAAAACGTCCAAGCTGTAGTCCCACTGCAATTAGTGCAATAGCCCCAACGAGTACAACAGGCGCAATCCACCCCAACAGGCCTTTTGGTCCCAAAAACCACCAAATTGCTAAAAGCGCCAGAAGTACTCCCACCACTAGCTCGCGCCAACGCCATACAGCAGCTGAGGCTTCAGGTCTGATAAAACTCATGATGTCTTTCCTACTGCTATCCAAGTGTAGTTTCAAAATAATACTGGCTTTTACCAGAGCTAATTTTTCTACCAATCACCTAACGTCATCTGCCAGATAGTCAAAGCTGCAACGGCAGCAGTATCAGCCCTCAAAATGCGTGGGCCAAGTGATATTGTACAGGACTGCTTCAAACTGCTTAAATGATCGCGTTCACGTTTAGAAAACCCACCTTCTGGTCCAATCAGAATCGCCCAAGGCCCAGGAGTTTTGCGCATAATTGGTTTTTCACCTACCATTTTCTCATCACAAAACAGCAACTGACGATCACCGAGCTCAGCTAGCGCCTTATCAAAAGGTTGCATATCTTGCACCCTAGGCACAAATGTACCACCACATTGCTCAGCAGCCTCAACTGCATGAGCTTGAAGCCTATCCAGTTGTATGCGTTTCGCGTTGGTAAAATCTGTTTGTACAGGTAAGATACAACTCACACCCATTTCTGTAGCTTTTTCAACAATAAAATCAGTACGTGACTTCTTAATTGGAGCAAACATCAACCAAAGATTTGGCGGTAGTTGTAAACTTTGCGTTTGAAAGGTGCACTTTACAATACCATTTCGCTTTCCAGCCACTATCACTTCAGCCCGCCATTCACCATCTTCGGTACCGTTGAATAGCAGTATAGCAGCACCAACAGAAAGCCGCATAACTCCAAAAAGGTAATGCGCATGTTCCCGAGAGAGCGCAATGGATTGCCCCTGCCCTAAAGAGTGCTCTACATAAAGGCGGATCTTTGCGTCATTCATGGAAGATACATATGACCAATATTACTCCTACACCAGATGGTCACGTTGCCGATGCGGTAAAAGGCAACTGGGTCGATAATATCGCACCAATGGCCAGCAGACCTTTTTTAAGGCTTAGCCGCGCTGATCGGCCTATTGGCACATGGCTATTACTGCTACCTTGTTGGTGGGGTTTATCGCTAGCAATGATTTATGATCAGACGGTGACATGGCACGACGCATGGATCGCTGTCAGTTGTGCAATAGGCGCTTGGCTGATGCGCGGCGCCGGCTGTACTTGGAACGATATTTCAGACCGCCACTACGACGGACAGGTGGAAAGAACCCGGTCACGGCCAATCCCTTCCGGACAAATAAGCGTGCCGAAAGCAGTTATATGGATGTGCATTCAAGCGTTTATTGCTTTTAGCATCTTGCTGACTTACCATGTTAACGCAATATTTTTAGGTATTATGGCGCTTGTACCTGTAGCCATCTACCCTTTTGCAAAGCGTTTTACTTGGTGGCCACAGGTCTTTTTAGGCCTTGCTTTTAACTGGGGCGCTCTGCTTGCATGGACCGCGCATACCGGATCCTTAATTGCTCCAGCTATCGCACTTTATATGGCAGGCATAGCATGGACGTTGTTCTATGATACGATATACGCCCATCAAGACACTGAAGATGACGCACTAATTGGCGTTAAATCAACTGCTCGACTATTTGGAACGAATACAACACCTTGGTTGTGGAGGTTCTTGATCGCAACTATTTTGTTAATGGCAATTTCAACAACACTTACCGCTCTGCCCCAAGCATCGACATTAGCACTTTTACTCGTTTTGGCAGGATCGTGTTTTATGGGTTGGCACATGGCACGACAATTACACAGGCTAGACATCAACGACCCCAAAATATGTCTTTTGCTTTTCAGGGAAAATCGTACAACCGGCATGATACCGCTTGTATTTTTTTGCATTGCCCTGCTCGTTTGATTGAAAGATGGCAGCTCAGGGATTAGGGATTTGATGACTGTTTCAACATAAAGGTCTGCCAATGCGCCTGTCTTCTGTACTAATCATAGTTGCCAGTTTTTTCTCAGCGGCCTTATTGTCAATGTTTACTGCTAATTTTTCAGTTAAACTAATCGAAGATAAATCAGAAATTGGAGTGCGGAGTGAATTCGATAAAAGTGGCATGACATGGGCTGAGGTCGAAGCGAATGGCCTTCAAGTAATAATTGCTGGTGTTGCTCCGACAGAAGCTCTACGATTTGCCGCCCTGTCCACGGCAGGTGGCGTTGTAGACGCGGCCCGCATTATCGATGAAATGCAGATCAAAGCAGTCGCAGATATTGCTCCACCTCGGTTTTCAGCTGAAATTCTGCTAAATGACGCAGGCTTATCAATTATTGGGCTTATACCTGCATCGACCGATCGAGCCGATATTCTTGAGCAAGCAACAAAAAATAGTGATAGCTCAAAAATAACGGATTTGATAGAAATCGCTGATTACCCAACTCCGGAAGGTTGGCAGGACGCGCTTGGCTTTGCTCTTTTTTCAATGACTAAACTGCAGCGTGCTAAGATTTCTGTACAAGCTGGGAGAGTTGCGATTGACGCAATTACTGACAGTGCAAAAGAACAATCTAAACTCGAAAAAGACCTCAACCGTGCGGCGCCCCCCGGCCTGAGGCTAACATTAAATATTTCTGCTCCACGCCCAGTTATCACACCATTTACATTACGGTTGGTTAAAGACGAAAGAAGCGCCCATTTTGACTCATGTTCTGCCAATACAGAAAAAGCCCGGCAGCGGATTTTAAATGCTGCTCACCGCGCTGGCTTACAAGGTCGAAGCATATGTATTCTTGGAATGGGATCCCCCAGCCCAAAGTGGGGAATCGCCGTAGAACAAGGAATTGATGCAATCACCAAGTTAGGCACGGGGTCAATTACATTCTCAGATACAGATGTTACCATTGTCGCTGGCGTGGGTACTACCCAAGTCAGTTTTGATCGTATCATCGGTGAGCTGGAAAATAATCTTCCAGCAGTTTTTGCGCTTTATGCAAAACTTCCAGAAACTGAAGATTCCAGTCTTGGACCACAAGAATTTATTGCTACACTCAGTCCAGAAGGCTTGGTCCAACTTCGTGGCCGATTAGCAAATGAAAATATGCGCAACCTCACAGAAAGCTATGCACGTGCCACTTTTGGGACAAGTAATGTCTATATGGCGGCAAGATTAGTCTCGGATCTGCCAGACACTTGGCCGTTGCGGATTTTGACAGGTTTGGAAGCTTTGTCAAAACTATCATATGGAGTTGTAACTGTTACTCCCAATATGGTTGTAGTGTCTGGTAGCGCCGGAGAACAAATGGCCAGCACCAAAATCGCATCTTTACTCGCGGCTAAACTTGGTGAAGCTGAGGAGTTTGATATAAAAGTTACATACATCGAAAAATTAGACTCAATAGCCGCTTTGCCAACACCTGATGAATGTGAGGCTGAGATTGCTGCAATCGTAGCAATCTCTAAAATTACTTTTGAACCAGGAAGTGCCACTATTAATGCTTCTGCCCTTGGCACTATGGACGATATTGCCGAAATTCTTAGGCAATGTGGTGATCTTAAGCTCGAAGTTCAGGGTCATACTGACAGTCAAGGGCGCGAAGAGATGAACCTCAACCTTAGCCAAGCAAGAGCGCAGTCGGTTTTAAATGAGCTACGCGCCCGCCGCGTTTTAACATCTACTTATACAGCAAAAGGCTATGGAGAGATCAATCCTATAGCCGACAATAAAGAAGAAGCAGGGAGGGAGGCTAACCGGCGTATTGAATTTAGGCTCTTACGACCCGAGCCTGCTAAGCCAGAAATGCAAACAACACTGGAAACCATAGCAGGATCAAGTGATATAGAAGCTGAAACGGACGGTACTGCCAAAGGAAAAAGCGATGAGTCGAACTGAATTTATTATTACTACTGCAATTATTCTGTTCATTGCTTTTTGTCTTGGATGGTTTGCAAATTGGCTAATGCACAAGTTTACCCGTGTCGCAGCAGGTGACGTAGCTGAATTGGATCGCATTAGCCAAGAACTTCATGAAGCTGAAGAAACCCGTGATCAGGCAATCACATATTTGCAACAAAGAGAGGCTGAGCTTACAAACCAGCTTAGTCAAACTGAAGCTGAATTACGGGCCGCAATGGACGGATTACGAGATGCGCGTCATGAGACTGAAGAACTGAGAACAAAAACTGACATTAAGTAAATTAATTATTTAAGGTTACTTTAACTAGTCTGCTCATGCCGAATGAGAGCTAACGTTTTTTAACGCTGTAAACATTTAACTCACGCTAAGACGTTGTGCGCTACACTTTTACCAGCGACTTAGTGCTGTTTCATCATCCTCAAGGGATGCAACCCAACCCGAACCGTTATGAGTGACCTCACGCTTCCAGAACGGTGCCCGCGATTTCAAATAATCCATCAGGTACTCAGCTGCCTCAAAAGCATCCTTCCGGTGACGTGCTGCTGTCGCTACCATCATTATCATATCACCAAGTACTAAATTACCATACCGATGTATGACCAAGCAGTCCTCCAGAGACCAACGGCTTTCAGCTTTTGTGGCAATCTCAAGCAGGGCAGTTTCAGTCATGCCGGAGTAATGTTCTATCTCCATGGCCTGCAAACCACCATTAACATCGCGCACAACACCTGTGAAGGTTACAATCGCGCCAGACAAGGTACGTCCACCAGCAAATTTTTCCACCTCTTTCCCTAGATCAAATGGAGCCTCTTGAACAACAACCCGCATCCATTAGCCGCCCGTCATAGGTGGAAAGAATGCAACTTCACGCACATCGGTTAAAGGTGCATTAAAATCGGAAAGTTTCTGGTCTAAAGCAACCCTTAAAACAGATAGATCTGCAAAAGCTAAAACATATCGTTCTTCGCGCTCACGCAATAATTCAACCAAGTCCATAACAGTGTTTAAGTTTGCGTCGATTACTTCACGAGGCAAGCCAACCCTTTCGCGCACCCAAGCAAAATATAAGACATCCATCACTATTAGCCTTTCAAATAAGGAAGCGCTTTGCGGAAATAATCGAAACCTGTCAATAAAGTCAGTCCTGCGGCTATCCACAATAACCACAAGCCTATAAGACCAGCCCATTCTGCGCCAAAAAATTTCCACCATAAACCTTGTAAATCAGGTTCTTCCCCAATCAGAATAGCTCTTACCATATCGGCATCCATACCCCAAACAGACATACCAAAGTAATGTTCAAACACACCTTGTGAAAACAGAACTGCAATTGCTACCATTTGCAGCGTAGTCTTCCATTTGGCCAGTTGTGTAACTTTTAACGTATCGGCTGTATCCCCAAGGAATTCGCGTAGTCCAGAAACAAAAACCTCACGAAACAATATCACAGTTGTTGGTAAAACTAACCAGGGGGACCAAGAAGAAAAACCAATAATAACCATTAACGCAATTATCACCATCGCCTTATCGGCAATTGGATCCAACATTTTCCCAAGCTTGGTTTGTTGCCCCCAAGCTCGAGCCAAATATCCATCGAACCAGTCCGTAATGGCAGCACCAATAAACAAAGTAACTGCAAAAATATCAGCAAAGGGTCGAGTGAAATACAGGAAGGTCACAGCCACTAATGGAGCTGCCAGCAAACGCATGGTCGTCAGAATATTAGGTATGTTCCACGTCATAACAATATGTCTACTTGGTTAGGCAGATTCTAGAAAGGGGTCACAAACAACGACCATTATCTTTGGATCTAGCCTTGTTCATGAAAGAAGTCATACACTTTTTGAGCTAACCCCTCAGATACGCCATCTACCGCCTTAAGATCACCAAGATTTGCACGCGAAACTGCTTTGGCTGATCCAAAATGAGCTAATAATGATCGCTTACGTGCGGCACCAACTCCTGAAATCTCATCAAGTGGATTAGTCATATTGGACTTAGCGCGTTTTGCGCGATGCGTGCCAATGGCAAATCTGTGAGCTTCATCACGCATCCGCTGCAAAAAATATAAAACTGGGTCATTGTGACGAAGGCCAATTGGACGCTTTCCAAGGCGGTGAAACTCTTCCTTACCTGCATTTCTATCAATACCTTTAGCTACTCCGATCATTGGAATATCTTCAACTCCATGTTCTCGCATAATTTGAGCGACGGCAGACACATGTCCTGCCCCACCATCGATAAGAAGCAGATCAGGCCAAATCCCCTTATCTCGGTCAGGGTCTTCATTTAAGAGACGCTTGAAACGACGATTTAGTACCTCCTTCATCATCCCGAAGTCATCACCAGGGGTCAAATCATCTCCTCTTATGTTAAATTTTCGGTAGCTATTTTTTAGAAAACCGTCAGGACCAGCAACAATCATACCGCCTACGGCATTAGTTCCTTGAATGTGGGAGTTATCGTAAACTTCAATTCGGTTTGGCGCTTCTGACAGATCAAATGCCTCAGCCAGTCCTTGCAAAAGTTTTTTTTGATTTGCACTTTCGGATATCTTTCTTGCTAAACTTTCACGTGCATTGCGCATTGCGCTATCCACGAGTTCAGCCTTTTCGCCTCGCCTAGGCACCAATAATTCAACTTTACGCCCCAACTTTTGGCTTAAAGCGTCAGTCATCAAATCAATATTCTCTATTTCATTTGAAAGTATAAGTTGTTTTGGTGGTTCTCTCACATCGTAGAATTGACCTAAAAATGCCTCTAAAACTTCAGCGGCGTCAACATCTTCACCCACACGCGGATAAAAATCACGATTGCCCCAATTTTGTCCTGCTCGAATGAAAAAAACCTGAACACAAGCTTGCCCCTGTTCAAGATGCAAAGCAATAATATCCGCCTCTGTAACATTTTGTGGATTTATACCTTGCGCAGTTTGAACTTGTGTCATTGCGCGTATCCGGTCACGCAACGCAGCTGCTTTCTCAAATTCTAAAGCTTTAGATGCCTCTTGCATCTCTTTGGCAAGTCGCGCCTGAATATCGGTACTCTTCCCGGAAAGGAAACGTTCCGCATCCTTAACTGTTTGATCGTAGTCTTCCTTTGAAATTAAACTTACACAAGGACCTGAACAGCGTTTAATTTGATAAAGCAGACATGGCCGCGTGCGTGTTTCAAACATTGAGTCCGCACAATTGCGCAACAAAAATACACGTTGAAGTTGATTAAGCGAGCGATTGACAGCGCCCGCGCTGGCAAATGGGCCATAGTATGCACCCTGCTCTTTTTTTGCCCCACGGTGCTTCTTAATTTGGGGAAAGGAATGATTTGTAGTAACCAGAATATTAGGAAAAGATTTATCATCACGCAAAAGAACATTAAACTTGGGTTTCAACTGCTTGATTAGATTTTGTTCTAGCAGAAGCGCTTCTGTTTCCGTCCGCGTCGTCAAAAACATCATTGATGAGGTCATGGAAATCATTCTTGAAATGCGTCCGTTATGACCAGATGGCCTTGCATAATTTGAAACCCGAGCACGTAAATTACGAGCTTTACCCACGTACAGAACCCGACTTTCACGATCTAGCATCCGGTAGACCCCCGGCGAGTTGTCAATGGTTTTAAGGTACCCCTTAATTACTTCATGCCCAACCGGCGCAAGTGCATCACCGATCGGTACGGAGGAATTGGTACTTTTTAACATTTTATTTGGTTCAAACTCCAATTTGGCAACACGGTTTTATCAAACAGTGCAAGAAAAGAGACATCCACTATTCCTGTGGATAAACCTAGGGACAAGTTCCACTATCCGCAAATTTTTCGTTTTATTTCCTACCCTTCAACAATATGCCCAAAAATTAGGCAGATATTTAAGTCCTTGATATTAATGGTAAAAAAATTTCTTTGCGCCAAGCTCCTGAAAACAAACAGATTTTCACAAAATTGTTATATCACAAACTCATCCAGTGCAAAACTTTACCTCTGCTAGCTATTCAACACCCAACACATCCAATGTTTCCCAGCTTAGATGCTGTCCACCGTCTACACACAAAAGTTGACCGGTTATAGCAGGTGCATCAAGAAAATAACCAAGCGCTGCGGTTATGTCAGAGGGGTTTGAGCCGCGTTTCAGTACGGTGGCAGCCCGTTGCTGGGAAAAGTGTTTCTCACTTTGACGCTCACCTTGAAGTGTTGGGCCAGGCCCAATAGCATTCACACGTATCGTCGGAGCAAGTGCACGCGCACTTGTTTGGGTCAGTGCCCACAGCCCCATCTTAGCCAATGTGTAGGTCATGAATTCCGGAGTGAGTTTACGCACACGTTGGTCAACCATATTCACTATTAGCCCGCTTGCAACAGGTTCACCTAAAGTATCCAGAGAAGTACTCAAGCCTTGATTGGCCATTGCCTGCGTCAAAATAAAAGGAGCTCGAAAATTACTGTCGATGTGTCTATCCCAATTTTCACGCGTAGCAGATTTAATATTGTCATATTCAAAAATGGACGCGTTATTAACGAGGCAAGTAATAGGCCCACCTAATGCATCCAAAGCACTGCCAAACAATCCTTGGGTCGCATCTTCGTTCAACAAATCTGCTTTGAGCGCCACCGATCTTCTACCTAAAGCTTTTATCTCGGCAACTGTTTTATTAGCTCCTTCAACAGAACTGGCATAGTGCACTAAAACATCATATCCGCGCGTTGCAAGATATATTGCCATTGCCCTGCCCAATCGATGACCTGCCCCTGTAACCAACGCACATGTCATATAAATCCCTCGCTCATTTCGCCATTAAACATGCCAAATAGAGCAGATAAAGGCCTGTCAAGATGATGCCCCAAATTCGAGTTATATCGCGCCCCATGTAAACAAATGGTATTAGTAAAACTGATGCTCCTAACATTATCCATAAATCGAAGTGCAGAATTTCTGCTGCAACCGGAATTGGGCTCACAAGACTTGTAATGCCTAGAACCGCCAATATGTTAAACATGTTCGAACCAATAACGTTGCCCAACGCCATTTCCGCCTGTCTACGCAATGCTGCAACAGCAGTCGTAGCTAACTCGGGTAAAGAGGTGCCAACAGCAACAAAAGTGAGACCAATAACTGTGTCGCTAACGCCGTATACCCTCGCAATGATTGTTGCATTATCAACCAACAGGCTTGCACCCAATGGCAGACCAGTCATACCAAAAATCAGCAACAAAGTAATTTTCCAAACTGGAAAAAAAATTTTATGATTGTCAGCCTCGTTTTCTATTTTACTAGACGGGTTATGAAAAGTCCTCACCACTAACGCCTTACGAATAGAAATTGTTAGCATAAACACTAATATAATCAGAAGGATAAGAGCGGATTTCCAGTCAAAAACACCACGAAAAGCGAGAGCAATGAACAGCAATGAAACAGCAATCATATAGTTATAGCTTTGTTTGGCATCGCAGTTTGATATTTGAATCGTGGCCACTAATGCCGGTACTCCTAACACAAGGAGTATATTGGCCGTATTTGACCCAACGACATTCCCTAACGCAATACCGGGCGTATTTTCTAAAACAGCTTTTATAGATACGAAGAGTTCTGGAGCAGAGGTCCCAAAGGAAACAATAGTCAAACTTACTATAAGTACAGACACACCCAGTCTCAGAGATAGGTTTACCGCTCCTTTAACTAAACTGTCACCAGCCAAAAACAACAATATCAGGCCTAGCGCGCTGAGAGCCCATGGCAGAGAGCCCGCTATCACAATTTATCTTGGCCACATGAACAAGAGCTTTTGCCAATCTTATAACGGCCGCAACTACATTTTTTTTGAGATAACCGCTTGCCACCTAACCAATGTAATTTCCCAAACATGGCCAACACACCCATGAAAACCAGAAACAGAACTACTACTTTGGTCATCATTGTTTAAAGTCCAAACTGAGCATATGCTGCCCGCTCTTCAATTGAACCAATCACATCATCAATTACTTGAGCACCAAATCGCGAAAGCAAGGGACGGCGCACGCCATATCGACGTACTCGTACCTTTTCACCGTACAATTCTTTTAACTTGGTTCCAATATGTCCTATACCATCGATTAAACCAAGCTCAGATGCTTTCTGCCCCAGCCAGACCGTACCATTAAACAAATCCGCGTCATCATCTAGTTTTCCAACTCGGCGCGTTTTTACATGATCAATGAAATTAGTATGAATGCCTTCCAATAACGTCTTTAATCGAGCTACATCTTCCTGATTTTCTGCCCGAAACGGGTCCAACATAGATTTTGATTTACCTGCCGTATATACACGACGTTCCACACCTTGACGTGCTAACAACTCGTGAGCACCAAAGCCTGCTGATATTACACCAATAGATCCAATTACAGAGGATGGGTCTGCATAGATTTCATCCGCTGCGGCAGCCAGCCAATAGCCGCCAGACGCTGCCACATCTTCGACAAAAGCAATTACTGGTATTTCTTTTTCTTCTGCAAGGTGCCTAATGCGCGATCCAATCAGAGAGGACTGCACAGGGCTCCCGCCAGGCGAATTTATCTCCAGAGCCACAGCGACGGGCTTGCCACGCGTAAATGCTTTTTCAATGGTTGGCGCGAGAGCCTGATCGTTTAGCACTCCGCGCGAGCCACCGGCAATGACCCCCTGCAGCCGAATAACAGCAACAGTAGGGTCAGATTTTATAAATGGGATCCAACGTTTCATTTCTCATCATGTAGAATGCGGCATCCGGACAAACAAGACCAGTAAACAAAAGAGTTACAAAGCGTAGCGTTATTGTCGGATGCGCCAGCCAGATTTGAAAATCCACCACACAGTCGCGAGGCATAATAAAGTAAACGTCCCAATGGCAAGTAAAGAGATGGCAATCGGAACATCTGCAAAGCCAAAAAAAGCCCACCTAAACCCTGAAATCAAGTAAAATACTGGATTAAACATTGAAATTATCTGCCACACTGAGGGCAACATCGAGATAGAGTAAAAAGAACCACCCAGAAAAATAAGTGGCGTAATAACCAGAAGTGGCACAAGCTGCAACTGCTCCCAGTTTTCGGCCCAAATGCCTATTATAAAACCCAAAAGTGCAAAACTAATGCAGGTTAAAACCAAAAAAGCCACCATCGCAAAAGGATGTGCGATCTCAATCTTAACAAAGAAAAATGAAGTTATTAAAATAATAATCCCAATTAATAACGATTTAGTCGCGGCAGCTCCTACGTAGCCTATCACAATCTCCAAAAAACTAATCGGTGCAGACAATACTTCGTAGATCGTACCTATAAATTTTGGAAAATATATTCCATAAGAGGCGTTGGAAATGGACTGGGTCATCACAGCAAGCATAATTAGACCTGGCACGATGAACGCTCCATATTGAACACCTTCAACCTTATCAATTCGACTTCCAATTGCAGCTCCAAACACAACAAAATATAACGAAGTGGAAATCACAGGTGAAATTAACGATTGCTTTATAGTTCTAAAAAAACGGGCCATCTCGAAAGTATAGATCGCCCATATAGCTGTCCAATTCATGTCACTTTCTCCACGTCTTTGCGCACAAGTGAAACAAAAATATCTTCAAGGCTAGACTGACGAGTTACTACATCACGCAACTGCAAGCCAGCCGCCGAAACATCTGTTAGTAGTTTCGTAATACCCGTACGATCTGCCTTGAGATCATAGCGATAGATCAGCGTCCAACCCTCGTCAGCAATACCCAGCTCGTAATTGGCTAATGAAATTGGAATGTCGCTAAGTCGTGCTGTCAATTGAACCTCAAGTTGTTTTTGCCCCATACGCGCCATGAGGTTGTTCTTCTCTTCAACTAATAAAATTTCTCCTTCAGAAATAATTCCAATACGATCCGCAATAGCCTCAGCTTCTTCTATATAATGCGTCGTTAAAATTGTAGTCACTCCGTCCGCACGCAATTTCCTGACAACCGCCCACATATCTTTGCGCAACTCAACATCTACTCCCGCCGTGGGTTCATCAAGAAATAGAATACGTGGTTCGTGAGCCAGAGCCTTAGCAATTAAAACTCGCCGCTTCATACCACCCGATAATTCACGAATTTGGCTGTTACGTTTATCCCAAAGAGAGAGCCTTCTGAGTATATCCTCAATAACAGCATCATTACGCGACTTACCAAACAACCCCCGCGAAAACTGAACCGTGCTTATAACGCGCCCAAAAGGTTCAAGAGCGATTTCCTGAGGGACAAGGCCTATCAAGCTTCGAGCAGAACGATATTCTTTAATAATATCAAAACCAGCAACTGTCACAGTCCCAGCAGTTGGCTTAGTGATCCCGCAGACAGTAGAAATGAGCGTCGTTTTGCCAGCACCATTTGGGCCTAGCAGGGCAATAATTTCACCTTCATTTATATCAAGCGAAATGGTTTTTAATGCTTCAAACCCATCTTCATATTGTTTGCGCAGATTTTTAATGCTCAAAATAGTAGACATCCGCCCTCCAGCGCTTTTGTGCCCTCTTGTTATTGTTTGAACAGCGAGACCAACTGTATTAACCGCTTGAACGAATAGTCCGTTCTTCACCCTTTACCAGTCAAACGACCGAGCCAACTCTTTTTAGCGAATTTATCCATTACCCCCTCTGATGCTACTTCAGGTGGACTTTCCAATGTCTCTTTCAAGTTAGAAAAGAATTGATCAGCCATCCGCTTGGAAAAACCATCAATAATACGGCTACCTAGTTGCGCTATTTTTCCACCCACTTTTGCCTCTACATCATAGCTCAAAGTTGTACCACCCTCATTGGAAACAGACATTTTAACCACTGCGCCGCCTTTCGCAAAACCTGCAGCTCCGCCTTTACCTTCACCACTTATTGTAAGGCATTCATTTTCCATCATTTCAGATAGGGTGACCTGACCTTTAAATGTAGCTTTAACAGGACCAACTTTTTGCACAACTGTAGCTTCAAACCCGTTTTTTGGATCACCAGTGACCTCTGTTGCACCTGGCACGCAGGCCTTCAGAACTTCAGGATTTAGTAATGCCGCATATACTTGCGATGGCGTGGCTGCAATTTGGCGGGTATCAGACATTTTCATATTGGAACTCCCATAGTGACTTCATCCGTACTAACGCAGGATAAAACCATAAACCACTTAAGATTATACGTGACAGTTACACAGACCATGATAGTGCTTGATAATGTCTAATAACCGTCAAAATATTCCAAGTCTTGGAATCCTATTTATATTGATTGGAGTATTTTGTCTTTCCATAAACGACTTGATGATTAAGCAACTATCCGACGGTTATCCATTATACCAAATTGTATTTGTACGGTCAGTTATCGGTCTTTTTCTAACTTTAATTATAGTTCAGCTTGAAGGTGGATGGAGCATTTTGCGTACCAGTCGTCCCTGGTTGCACACTATGCGAGGCATACTAATTGTTATAGCAAATATGACATTTTTTCTAGCACTTGCTGTGTTACCATTGGCGGATGCAACAGCTTTGTTTTTCGCCGCCCCATTATTCATAACAATATTATCGATACCAGTTCTTGGCGAAAAAGTAGGACTGATGCGGTTGGGTGCTGTTGTTGTCGGTTTTGTGGGCGTTCTCATCATGCAACGACCATGGGCAAGTAATTTGGAGGTAAGCCGAATTATCTTGCTTTTACCTGTTCTCGCAGCGCTAACGTACGCCATGAACCAATTACTGACACGCAAGCTTGGAGTAGACAGCAAAGCCAGCGCTATGGCAGTTTACATTCAAGCAACATTTATCGTTGTTTCTATCCTTTTCTATCTGGTGGCGGGTGACGGCAGATTTACCGAAAGCCTAACAAATGATTCAGCTATCTTTTTATTGAGAGCGTGGGTTTGGCCCACAGATAATGATATCTGGATTTTTGCAGGGTTAGGTTTAAACTCTGCAATCGTAGGGTATTGCTTAAGCCAGGCTTACCGGCTGGCAGACGCAGCAACGGTCGCACCATTTGAATACGTTGGATTACCACTTGCCGTAATCTGGGGCTTTCTTATGTTTGGAGATTTCCCAGTTCTTGAAATCTGGATTGGAATCTCACTTATCCTTGGGGCTGGGCTATTTGTTTTTGTTAGAGAGCGTAAAAAAGCGCGTTTTGTTGCGCTGGGCTTTATTAAATCACGGCATTAATGCAATTGAGGTTAAATATTTTCCACAAAAAATATTCAGCTTTGGATCTGGATGACAACCTTGCCAGTAGCTTTACGGCTCCGCAGTAATTCCAACCCTTCATTTGCTTGCTCAAAAGGCAGTAAATGGCTGACATGAGGTTTCAGTTTCCCCTGAATATACCATTCGAAAAGTACTGCAAAACTATCAGTTAAAACCTTGGGGTTTACACGCATATAACCTCCCCAGTAAAATCCCAGTACCGTAAGATTTTTAACTAACAAAATATTTGCTGGAATCTGTGGTACGGCTCCACTGGCAAATCCAAGTGGAAGCAAACGTGCTTCCGGGTTACAACCCCGCAGGGCCGCATTGAACAAATCACCACCAACTGGATCATATACTACATCTGCACCACCAAGAGCTTTTACAGCTGATCGCAAATCAACATGTTCGGTATCTAATAAATGATCTGCTCCTACAGCCTTAGCGACCGCTAACTTATCTGCGCCCCGTGCACATGCAATGACCTCGGCGCCCATCAACTTTCCAAGCTCCACTGCGGTCAATCCAACACCTCCAGATGCGCCTAAAACCAATAGTCGCTCGCCTCGCTTTAAATTTGCTTTATAATCCAACCCCACATGACTGGTACCATAAGCAACCAAAAATGCCGCCGCATCCACCGAAGTCATCAAATCTGGGATGGGTACACAAATTTTAGTGGGCAAAGTTACATATTCGGCCAATCCTCCAAAACCACTATATGCAGCCACTCTTTGTCCAACCGAAAGTCCTTTTACATTTGGTCCAACGTCTTCTATCACACCACACAGTTCCATTCCAATCGTGGCTGGCAGTGTGGGTTTTTCTTGATAAGTCCCTTTTACAACCAGCAGATCGCCAAAGTTCAACCCACAAGTCTGCGTCCGTACTAGGACCTCATCCCCAGAGGGTTTAGGCATCACAACATTACGCATCTCTAAAGGTTTGCCTAACTCTGTGATTTGCATTGCACGCATTGATCTTTCTCCATTTCTTTAATGTTTAAGATATCTCAGTGTGCAGAAAAAATCGAGGAACCAATATCCTCATCTCAAAACAATAAGTGATCTCAAATCCACTATCTCAACATACAAGCGACCTGAATTTCATGTTAAATTACACAAAACCGCGCACTTACGTCCATGACAACGGATCCGTTATCAACCTGAATTTTGTCAAAGTTACAAATTCAAAATTATTTAACTATCTTAAAAATCCTGTTTGAAGATCAAGAGGCGCTGAAAGCATCGGGCCGCGCTTCTCGCGCCATGTGATCAAGTACAGCGTTTACAAATTTTGTCTCTTTCCCATCTGGAAAAAATGCACGTACAACTTCCACATATTCATTGATTACAACCTTTGGTGGTGTGCCGTTATCCCAAAACTCGGCACCCGCCGCGCGGAATACCGCGCGCAAGGTTGGATCAATACGCGCAATCGGCCACTTTGCCACCAAAGCACGATCTGTCATCTGGTCAATTTGTGCCTGATAATTTACTGCGACGTCCATTACACAGGCAAAGTGGCTTGGATCTCCTTCGGCCATCTCATTTCCTTCGTAGATCGCACCGAATCGATGATCCATGAATTCAACTTTAACTTGGTCAACCGTCTGCGCAGACTGCTCCATCTGGAAAAGTGCCTGTACAGCATAAAGCCGTGCCGCTGACCGCATTTTGCGCTTTTGGTTTCCAGAAACGGTCATGTGGTCGTAAATCCTGCTTTACTGGTCAACTGATTTTCATTCAATGTGGTTTTAAAGCCAATATCCTTGCCATGATTTCCCCACTTACGACTAATTGCGATGAGATGCAGAGCGGCGGCGGCGGCGGCTCCACCTTTATTTTGTCTATCGGGGTCAGCACGTACTTCTGCTTGCTCTATTGTTTCAACAGTTAAAATACCATTGCCAATGCACAAACCTTGCAAACCAAGCAACTGCAAGGCTCGGCTACTATCCTTGCAAACAGTGTCATAATGCGTTGTTTCGCCGCGGATTACGCAGCCTAAGGCAACATAACCATCAAAGTTTGCCATTCGCTCCGAAATGCCAATAGCTGTTGGAATTTCCAAAGCACCAGGAATTTCAATCAGCTCCCAAGTAGCACTTGCACCTTCAATCTCAGCCTTCGCGCCTAAGACCATATCAGCAGCAACTTCCTTATAGTAAGGCGAAACTACAATTAGCAGTTTCGTTGGAATATCAAAGTGAGGGCGATCAAGTACATGATGCTTAATGGAAGCCATCAGCCACCTCCCAGAATCGGTCTGGTCCCTACAATTTCCAAGCCATAAGCATCAAGCCCCATATAGGTTGTATCAGCACTATCCGTAAGCAGTATCAAACGGCTAAGCCCCAAATTCGAAAGCATCTGTGCCCCAAGACCAGTGTTTTTGACAATTCTAGGTCCATCCTCTTCATCTGCAAATAAAGCACTACGCGGTTCACGAAAAAGGCAGACGACGCCACGCCCTTCCTCAGCAATAATATTCATCGCGCGAGGCAGTTCCCCAACCGGCTTATCGCTTAAACCTAAAATATCAGTCACTTCTGTTAAAGCATGCGCCCTTACCAACACAGGCGCATCTGAAGACAAATCACCCTTCGACAAAGTTACATGTTCAATTCCATGTGTCTGATCTGTAAAAATACGCATATGCCATGCGCCGCCATGCTGTGAGTTTACAGTACGTGCAATGGTTTCAACCACAAGATTGTCATAACGACGTCGATAGGAAATCAGGTCTGAAATAGTCCCTATTTTCAGACCATGCATTTTTGCGTATTTAACAAGATCCGGCAGTCGAGCCATTTCACCATCTTCTTTCATGATTTCACAAATCATGCTTGATGGATAATGTCCTGCCAACCTAGCCACGTCACAACCAGCCTCAGTGTGTCCGGCACGAACAAGCACTCCACCCTTACGGGCCCGCAATGGAAAAACATGGCCTGGCGTCGCTATGTCTGCACTTTTTGCTTGTGGGTTAATTGCCGTGGCTATTGTAAGCGCTCGATCAGCAGCAGAAATACCAGTTGAAACTCCATCGCGAGCTTCTATCGAAACTGTAAAAGCAGTTTCATGTCGCGAAGAATTATGCGTTGCCATCATTGTTAATCCAAGGCTTTCCACACGATCAGCAGGTAGCGTAAGGCAAATCAATCCGCGTCCATACGTGGCCATAAAGTTCACAGCCTCTGGCGTGGCAAAATTGGCAGGAATAAAAAGATCACCTTCATTTTCGCGATCTTCATGGTCTACCAGAATGAACATCTTGCCAATACGGGCATCCTCAATAATCTCTTCAATAGGAGAAATGGCATTTACCAAATTATTCTCAACCGGTCTTGAATTCTCAAAGCTCATAACGGCACCTTAAAACATTTCTTGCGACATAAAGGATGCAAACTCTCAATACCAGAGACACGCCAGGCTCAAGCACAATAACATACAATTGTTAAAATTTAACACCAAGAACTTAAATTATATACAAATGAAATTTAAAATAAAATTCAAGTTGGCCAGATGAGGTTCATTATCTAACTTGATAAATTATTTATGCATTAATTACTACTTAGGTTCAATCCACCTCTGCCAAGCGCGCGACATAGCGTGCCAATGTATCAATTTCCAAGTTTACAGCATCGCCTATAGCGACCTCGCCCCATGTAGTGAATTCTTTGGTATGTGGAATAAAATTGACGCCAAAAATTGCACCCGACACCTCGTTTACTGTCAATGATGTTCCATTTAAAGCTACCGATCCTTTAGACGCAATAAATCGAGCAAGCTCTTCTGGCGCGCGCAATTGAACTCGTGTGCTATCACCCTCATCCACCACAGAGACCACCTCAGCAACACCATCCACGTGGCCCGATACAATATGGCCACCCAACTCGTCACCAACGCGCAATGCCCTTTCAAGGTTCACTTTTTTACTTATGGACCATCCTGAAATATTAGTTTTAGAAACTGTTTCTGCGCTAATCTGAACGTCATACCAGTCAGGACCAATAGCAATGACTGTTAAACATACTCCATCAGAAGCAATTGACGCACCCATATCAATTTCAGTTGTCTCATAACTCGTTTTAATACGAGCACGAAGATCACCCTCTTGGGTCAAGTCATCTATTAAACCAATATCTGTAATAATGCCTGTGAACATGGCTTTATCCTCATTTATTTTACTGTTGAGGTAACGAAGCTAATGCCTAAAAACAAGGTCCCGTACCTTGCAACAAGACCGTAAAGAGAAAATTAAATTATCCAAAGGCTACCAAAAACAAAAATTATAGTTTGGCCTACAAGTTATCATTT
>CAJQRC010000053.1 GCA_905480645.1 uncultured Tateyamaria sp. | reverse complement strand
TATCAACCGAACAAATAAAAGCACGTTACCCGTTCCTCAATACAAAAGACGCACGCTTTCCAATTAAAGGCGGTTTAGCCCAACACCGCGGCGGGACCGTACGCCATGACGCTGTCGCGTGGGGTTATGCGCGGGGAGCCGACAGCCATGGCGTTGACATTATTCAAAATTGTGAAGTTACTGGTTTTCGAATAAAAAATGGCAAGTGCCTTGGTGTTGAAACCTCACGAGGGTTTGTAGGCTCTAAAAAAGTGGGTTGTGCTGTTGCAGGATCGTCAGGGAGATTGATGGCAAAAGCAGAAATGCGCCTACCGATGGAAAGCCACGTATTGCAAGCATTTGTATCCGAAGGTTTGAAACCTGTTTTACCTGGTGTCGTTACATTTGGAGCTGGCCATTTTTATGTAAGTCAATCCGATAAAGGTGGCCTGGTCTTTGGCGGTGATTTAGATGGCTACAATTCGTATGCACAACGCGGCAACCTACCAACAGTAGAAGACGTGTGCGAGGGAGGAATGGCCATTTTTCCAGCATTTGGGCGTGCACGATTACTGCGCATGTGGGGCGGCATTATGGATATGTCGATGGATGGTTCTCCGATAATAGACCGTACACATATTACAGGTCTCTATTTCAATGGGGGCTGGTGTTATGGAGGATTTAAAGCTACGCCAGCCAGCGGATTTTGCTTTGCGCATTTATTAGCCAAAGACGAACCTCATCCCACCGCTAAGGCCTATCGCTTTGATCGCTTTGAAAAAGGTTTAATGATAGATGAAAAAGGTATGGGCAATCAACCCAACCTGCACTGAGAGGACGCGTGTCATGATTATCGAACATCCACTTCTAGGTTCAAGAGATGCGGCAGAATTTACCTATCTGGGGGATGCTAAACTAATAGATCGTCCAAATTGGCAGTCTGAAACAGCCGCAGAGGATTTCTATAACTATGGTTATTTACGCGACAATCCAGCGGGCTGGCATAAAGAACTTTGGTTCCACGAAGCTGGCGATAGATCTTGGTTAGTTGTTACTCGTAATACTGTCACCCACGAAATTTCCTCAGTTGAACTTGCCCAGAATGTCGCGCGCGAACGGGGACGAAGCAAATGACCCAAACAAATAGATTTTCTACAGGTGGGCAAATCCAAAGGGACACATCTCACCAGTTCATATTTGATGGTAAACGATACAAAGGTCACGCAGGTGATACGCTTGCATCAGCATTATTAGCAAATCGCGTGCGCCTCATGGGACGTTCGTTTAAATATCACCGCCCACGTGGCTTGCTGACCGCCGGCTCTGAAGAGCCAAATGCAATTGTTGAATTGAGAGCGGGAGACAGACAAGAGCCAAACACACGAGCAACAACAGCTGAACTGTATGATGGACTGGTTGCAAAAAGCCAAAACCGATTGGGCTCTTTGCGTTTTGATCTATTGGCCATCAACGATCGTCTATCAAACTTTTTGACTGCAGGATTTTATTATAAAACATTTATGTGGCCAGCAGCATTTTGGGAAAAAATTTATGAGCCTATTATTCGCAATGCTGCAGGCCTTGGATCACTGTCCCTGAAAGATGATCCAGATGTTTATGACAAAGGATTTCTACACTGTGATTTGTTAATTATTGGAGCAGGCCCTTCTGGCTTGGCTGCTGCCATAACCGCTGCTCGATCAGGAGCACAAGTGATTATAGCTGACGAAGACTTCTGCATGGGCGGACGCCTAAATAGTGAGACGTTTTTGCTTGAAGACATTAGTGGCTCGGAATGGGCTATTAAAATCGTTGGTGAATTGAAAAACATGCCAAATGTTCGGGTCATGTCACGCACTACAGTGATAGGCGCTTTTGACCATGGGACCTATGGAGCCGTCGAACGCATCAGCGATCATGTCTTACAACCTGAGATTGATAAGCCCCGACAAATTTTGTGGCGCATATATACCCAAAGAACAATTTTAGCAGGTGGAGCAATTGAACGGCCTATCGCATTTGAGAATAATGATCGTCCCGGAATTATGCTTGCTTCTGCTTTGCGAACTTACGCCAATCGCTTTTCTGTAACAGCTGACAAACGAGTTGCAATTTTTACTAATAATGATGACGGCCACCGCACTGCCGTTGATCTTCATAACAAAGGTGTAAAAATCGCTGCTGTCGTTGATGTGCGGTCAGATGCGCCCACCAGTTTGGATTACGAAGTTTTGCATGGTGAAATTATCAACACCAAAGGAAGGCTCGGCTTAACATTTGCGGAGGTGCGGCTGAAAGATGGATCAGTTAAGTCGATCAAATGTGGAGCAATAGGTATGTCGGGTGGATGGAACCCAAATGTACATATGACCTGCCATCAACGAGGGCGTCCTCAGTGGAATAAGGATTTAGCAGCATTCGTCCCAGGACATGACTTGCCCCCCGGAATGACTGTTGCCGGTGCGGCTAATGGGGACTTTTCTACTGCCGGAGCTCTACGAGGTGGGCAGACAGCGGCTATTGAGGCGCTCAACTTGAAAAAAACTAGCTTCAATTTGCCAACAGCAGAAGACGCCACCATAAATCTTACTCCATTTTGGTATGTAGAGGGTTGCTCGCGCGCATGGCTTGACCAACAAAACGACGTGACAGTGAAAGACGTCAAACTAAGCTATCAGGAGGGTTTCCGCTCCGTTGAACATCTCAAAAGATATACAACTTTAGGCATGGCAACGGACCAAGGCAAAACATCAAATATGGGCGGTTTAGCCATTATGGCGGAGCTTTCTGGAAAATCTATCCCAGAAACAGGAACTACTATTTTTCGTCCGCCCTACACACCTACCGCAATAGGTGCCTTTGGTGGACGCCATCGTGGACAAGATTTCCATCCTAAACGTCTAACCCCCAGCCATCAGTGGGCCACAGAACATAACGCTGTCTTTGTTGAAGTCGGCAATTGGCTTCGTGCTCAGTGGTTTCCACGCGACGGAGAGACAACATGGCGAGAAAGCGTGGATCGCGAAGTTTTGGCTACACGAAAGTCGGTTGGGGTCTGTGATGTTACTACCCTCGGAAAGATTGACGTTCAGGGTACAGAGGCCGCTGATTTTTTGAATAAAATCTATTGTAATGGGTTTGCAAAGCTTGCAGTTGGAAAAACGCGTTACGGATTAATGCTGCGTGAAGACGGCATTGCTATGGATGATGGAACTGCCGCAAGATTGTTTGAAGACCACTTTGTAGTTACGACAACCACAGCCAATGCTCTCCCTGTGTATCGGCACATGGAATTCGTACGCCAATGCCTTTTTCCTGACATAGACGTACAATTAATCTCAACAACTGAGGCATGGGCACAATATGCAGTAGCAGGCCCTAACAGTCGGTCAGTTTTGCGGAAGATTGTCGATCAAGATATTTCAAACGACGCTTTCCCATTTATGGCTTGTGCTAATATCACCGTGTGTGGTGGTTTAAGAGCGCGATTATTTCGCATTTCTTTTAGCGGAGAGCTTGCGTATGAAATTGCTGTTCCGACCGCATATGGTGATGCTCTAATGCGAAAGATAATGCAAGTTGGAGCAGAATTTAACATCACGCCATATGGGACTGAAGCTCTGGGCGTCATGCGTATTGAAAAAGGCCACGCCGCTGGTAATGAGCTTAATGGTACTACAACAGCGCAAAACTTAGGTATGGGGCGGATGATTTCAAAGAAAAAAGATAGTATTGGATCGATATTATCTGAACGCGAGGGTCTGAATACTACCAGTGATTTGCGTCAGATTGGAATCAAGCCAATTTTTTCTGAAGCATCCATCCCAGCAGGCGCTCACTTAATGAATATTACTGGACCAATAACTGCTGTTCATGATCAAGGTTATATAACATCATCATGCTATTCACCTAATCTTGGACATGCGATTGCTCTTGGCTTTCTTAAAAACGGGACGGAGCGGATTGGAGAGCACATGAGGCTAGTTAGTCCACTAACAAAAGTTGAAACTAAGATAGAGATAGTCAGTCCTCACTTTTTAGATCCAGAAGGAGAGCGTCTCCGTGCATGATCTTCAACCAATTACTGCTCTTGGCGGGCTAGAAACTCGCATTGATAAATTTGAGCGCATAATCATAACCGAAAATGATGATTTAGCGCTGGCATCAGTAGCCGCGCGAAAAGGATACGAAAATGATTGCCGTGACAAAATCAAAAAAATACTTGGTGACATACCAAAGCCAGGGCAAGCAACTTTAGATAATACAGAGGTCGGTTTTTGGATTTCTCCTGACCAGTGGATGATCAAAGCTCCTAAAAGTACACATGAGCTTCTTGCCAATAATCTTAAATCATTTTTTTTAAATACTGCTTCAATTACTGAACAATCAGGGGCTTGGGTATGTTTTGATCTAACCGGCTCTGGAGTTTCAGAAGTCATGGAAAGGCTTTGCGCCGCTCCCATTCGAAAAATGGAAGTCGGGGAAGCACGACGAACAACTATACACCAATTAAGCTGTTTTGTATTATGTCTGAAATATCAAACACACATACGTATTTTCGGCCCACGTGCTTCCGCTGCAACATTACATCATGCATTTATGATAGCTGCAAAATCGTGTGCTTAACTTGTTGGACCCTAATGCTCTTGACTTACTCGAAACATGTTGACCTTTTTGCGTTCTTCTCTGGGGAGAATACCAAAAACTTCTAAATAATTTTTATTTAATGTAAATGAAGAGGAGTAGCCAACAGCCGCCGCGATCTGTGCTATTGAATATGTACCATAAACTAGTAATTGACGAGCTTTGTGCATCCGCAAAGAGCGATAGTAAATAAGCGGAGTTCTACCTGTTGTTTTTTGGAAAAGACGCTCAAGTTGCCGTACAGAAACGCCAACCTCACGCGCTACGTCAGAAATATTTAATGGATCATCTAAGTGATTTGAAAACATCGTCACAGCATCACGGACACTTGATGGCAACATGTCATTTGTACTTTCGTTAGCAAAGGTTGGCTTTTGCTGTGACACCCCCTGCCCTCGCACTAATGGATGTTGAAACCAACAGGCGACCTCCGTCGCAACATCAGCCCCAAAGGCCTCCTCAATCATATGCAAGGAAAGATCAAATGCGGCGGCAGCTCCCGAAGCAGTAATACGACAGCTATCGATAGTGATCACATCTTTTGAAGTTTTCAGCTCTGGGAACTCTTCCCCAAAGGCTCCTTCATAACACCAGTGCACTGACGCAATATATCCAGTCAAGAGGCCCGAACGGGCCAAAGGGAAAACTCCTCCGCTTACTGCTCCAAGTATAGCACCATGCTTTGCTAATTTACGCAAATGTCCGTGCGATCTTTTAGAACTTTTGAAATTTGAAGACGGATCACTTAATAAATAAATCTGGTCAACTTTATCTATTTCGCACAAAGATTTATCAGGCTCAAATGAAACACGTGCGCTAGCTTCGGTGCGACCTCCATCCTCAGAAACAAGAGACCAACGGAAAACTTCATATCCCACAATTTCGTTTGCTGCACGTAACGGCTCAATCATTGATGTGAGGCAGGCCATAGGAAAGCCAGGAAAAATTAAAAATCCTATGTCTTTTTTTTCATGAGCATACATATAATTATCCTATCAGGAAAAATTCATGGTATACTAGTATTTAGATTTCGAACAATTGGAATCGGCACACTAGCCCAAAGCGAAGCATTTTAATTATGAACATAGAAAATTCGAAAGTGGTAATGGCAAACACTGTTTTAAAACAAGATCCTCACCGCATAGATGAAAATCGTGAGAAGGTTCTTGAAGTCGCTATTGGTCGAGAAGTTCGCACCTATCGCCGCAAAAGAGAAATTACAGTGGCCGAGCTATCCTCAATCACTGGTATTTCGATTGGAATGTTATCAAAAATTGAAAATGGCAACACTTCCCCATCGCTCACAACATTACAGAGCCTTGCTAATGCGTTATCTGTGCCGTTAACAAACTTTTTTCGACGTTTTGAAGAAACTCGCACAGCTGTTCATACAAAGGCAGGAGCTGGTGTGGAATTAGAACGAGAAGGAACTCGAGCAAATCATCAGTACAACTTACTTGGTCACATCGGATCTAATGCTAGTGGGGTGATGGTGGAACCATACCTTATAACACTTTCGGATAAATCTGACGTTTTTCCAACTTTCCAACACGCGGGTATAGAAACGATCTACATGTTGGATGGAGAAGTAGAATATCGACATGGTGATAATGTTTATAACTTGCGACCAGGCGATACGCTGTTTTTTGACGCCGATGCACCACATGGCCCAGAAAATCTTATCTCGCTGCCAGCGCGATACTTGTCTATAATTAGCTATCCTCAGGACGGCTAATAAAACCATCAGTGCGTATCATTATTGACCATAGAGAACGAGATATAGTTCTGAATGCTTAAAACTATGCACACTCTACGTTTGACCACCAATTCCTAAAACAGAAATTTCAGGTAATTTGACTTAATCAGCTTATCTAGCCCACGAAATTGATCATTTTTGGAGTTTTGGTTCAGTGTCGATTTCAGGCCAAATACCAAGAGATGTTGGAAGACCATCATCAAAATTTTTCAAATATTCCAGCATCATTGGCCGATTATCGATAAAACCTTTATACGTTGCAAGCTCTTCCGGCAGATCTCGGATAACACGGTGCAAACGACGACCCCATTTTGGAACTGTCATAATGTCCTGAAAGCTGCACAAATAGCACCTAATCGGAAAAACTAACCCATTAGACCGCGGGAGACGAAAGAAGGTTTGTAGCTCCACGCGCAAGTGTTGCTTTGCTCCAATGTTTTTTGGCGTCAGTGTGGTTTTTTGAATTCCCCATTTATGATAGTTTTCAGGGCTTGTATCTAAAAGGGGATTGACGGTCATTGTCCAATTCAACCGACGCGCAGGTGCGCCTTGCTGAATATTTAACAAAAATTTCAAAGCACGGACAAATATACCCTTTTCATGGGCTAGAGGTACAGGTGCGTGCCACTCAAAAAAATTCATTCCAATGTCAAAATCTAATGACCAGTCTGCTTGGGTGGTTACCATTCCTGCATCCATCCACAGATTATCATCACGCTGATCCAAAACGCAAAAATCACCTTGTGCTTGCCGAGTGATATATTCCATCGGACCATACGGGAGAGTTGTTTCATCCAGAAAAACAAATTTATCATCTATGCCCAGAGGTTTATTTACCCAGCGCCATTTATTGCCATCGCGATGAAGCTTAAAAAGATCTGGATAATCTTCAGATTTTGTCACCATAATCAATTCAAGCAAATCCCACCCCGCAAGCGTCATATGCGGCAGTGATTGACAGCGCAGTGGATCGTCTGCCAAAACTAAAGCTCTATCACGCATTTCAGCTACGTAATGTTCGTCAACATCAAAACGTTTTTCATAGATGGAATCAACTGGCCCGCCACGATGCTGCTCCATATTAACTGAATACATGTAACTGTCTTCATGGAACGGAAACGGAAATCTTTTAATTGCTCTCTCAGAGTTAAAAAAAGAGTAATCATCTCGGAATGTTTCATCATTAAATTGAATGGTCATTATTGTTTCTCCTACCGCTGTACTAACGGTCCAAAACCAAAATTTTTCCTTCAAATCGGCTTACACAAGGCATAATTTTTTGACCGCTCTTATGTTCATCTTCACCCAACCAATGATCACGGTGAATGAAATTTCCAGCATAGTCGATCACTGCGGTTTCACATTGCCCACAAGCGCCACCCCTGCAAAGATAAGGTGCATCGATGCCTTCACGCTCAATAGCTTCTAAAAGGCTTTCTTGCTCACCTACTTGAATAACTTTTCCTGAAACCGCCAGCTTAACCTCAAAAGGTTTGCCAGGTTTTGGGGCAAGGAATTCTTCGTAGTGAATTGCTTCACGAGGCCAGCCTTCTTTTGAAGCTGTATTGCACACCCAATCAATCATGCCTTTAGGGCCACAGACATAAACATGTGTCCCTAAAGGTTGTCCCTCTAATAGTTTAACCAAATCAATTTGTTGATCTTTGTCATCATAATAAACATGCGTTTCATTAGGATGTTGATCAGTAAGCTCGTCTACATATGACCCCAAGCTTTCAGACCGACAGGAATAATGAAGATTCCAGTAACCGTTAAAACGGTCTAATTGTTTGATTTGTGCAAGAAACGGGGTAATCCCAATTCCACCAGCTATGAAGAGATGTTTTTTTGCTCGCAGATCAAGACTAAAAAGGTTTATCGGATATGAGATTACCATATTGTCCCCAACCGAGACTTTATTGTGCATAAAAAGCGAACCACCCCGTCCCTCGTCATCACGCCGAACAGAAATGGCATAAGCACGCTGACACATCGGATCTGACATCAGAGAATAGGGATTCAATCGAGTGATTTCACCATCTTGCATTTCCACAACCGTATGAGCGCCGCCAGAAAATGTTGGCAATAGTTTTCCATCGGTTCGTTTGAACTCAAACCGAGTGACAAGCTCATTCAATCGCACAATATTTGTAACCACTACTTGTATCTTCTCTATCCCACTCATTCGTAAATCCCCTTGGATTTCGGTATATTGCCTGGGTCTTCTGCATCAATGCAAACCCCCTGATAAGCTGCGAGGCGACGAGAGTAATGATCGCGTACAAACAAGCTGAGACCACAGTGTTCACAAATAAAAGGATCTATTTCCACGTCTTCGGTAATACCTTTACAGTGAACACACTGCATACGCCGTGCGATACTGCCACGATGCTCTGTCTGAATAGCATTGTGCGGAATACCAGCCTCCATAGCTGCGTTTTGGGCCTGACCTATTAAACCCTCAGTACCCGCTAAGTATACTTGTAATCCCATTTTTGCATCAGAAAGTACTTTGACCAAACGCGATGTTGCGGCGGAATAACTTGGACCTGAATAAAACGAAATTGGATTAAGTGAGCGCAGCCTGTTTGCAAATTTTTCGCCCTTAGGAAGGTAGATAATATGCGCTTTTGTCATCATAATTGGAGTAGCCACATCAAGTATGGCCTCAGCACCATGACCATCTGCAACCAATAAATGAGCCGGTCCGTCACGCATTGCCAGTGTTCCATAGACAGGGCGGCTTTTAATACTTTCAGGGAAGGTAAATTTCGACATCTTACTCCTTTAAAAAGTAGTAGAGTGCTGCTCCTTCAACAGCACCCAAATTTATTAACCTTTAGCGCTTCTTATAGTTTTATCTTTATCATAAAACGGCATTTCTTCTGCTGTTGCAGCTAGTTCCGTTCCATCAGGCTGTTTCACAATTAACGATGTTCCGGCTTTAGCGACCGACGGATCAAGACGAGCAATCGCAACGCTGTAGTCGTTCAATTCAGACGATAACCCGTAAGTTATAACACCTACATTTTTACCATTTTGCAATACTCTCGCGTGCATTTCCATTTGATCCATACTGTCGCTTAATTGAACACCAAAAATCTTGAATCTTTCTTTCCCTTCGGATGCATAGTGATTTTCCGCTCCTACAAAACCTTCTTTTCCCGGCGAAACAGTGAATTCTAAACCAAGTTCCCAAAGAGTGTCGCCACAAGTCTCATCCGCAAAAGGGAAAGTCTCTGAATTGTCACCCGGATAAAACAACAAATAACTCTCAATACGCAACATATCTAGCGTCGAAAACTGTACCGGGCGTACGCCCATATCTTTGCCAGCATTTAGAATATTATCCCAGAGGTGAGTTGCATCTTTCCCACTACAGAAAATTTCATAGCCACGCTCACCCGTGTATCCTGTGCGCGAAATCATAACATCACGACCATACAGGCGGGTCTGCATCAATCCAAAATAAGCAAGATCACGGATTGATGGAATTTCTTGCGCCAGTAAATCAACCGAAACGGGGCCCTGTAACGACATGTCATGAAGATCGTCATCCATGAGAATTTCGCAGTTTTTACCAGCTGCAGCAGCGGCAAGTTGCTCCATGCCGGCACCAGTACCATGTACAACTAACCATGAATTTACCGCTATATGATAAATGACACAGTCATCGATAAATTTACCTTCAGAATTTAAAATTGACGCATATGTAGCTCGGCCTGGTGCAATTTTTTCAACGTTCCGAGTTGTTACTCGATCAATTACATATGCTGCGTCAGCACCAACCACATGGACTTTTTTCAATCCTGATACGTCCATCAAACCTGCCTTAGTTCGCACAGCTTCATAATCAGCTTTGGCGCGCTCGGGTGTATGATCATAAAACCAGGCAGTCCCCATCCCGTTCCAGTCCTCCAGCTCGCCACCTATTTCTGCGTGGCGATGTGCTAACGCAGAAGATCTCCATAAGATTGCCATGTTGTAAATTCCTCAATTTTGATTCTCGATAAGTGGCTTATTGAGCCTTAGCCTATCTGAAAAAGCAATATTCATATTCAACTTTTTTTCCTGTAAGGCAATAAAATTGGAAAGGGCCGCACTCCGGCGGCCCTACACATTGGATTACTGATAGATCATTTTTTAAAAGCCCGAGCCTTAGCGGCTTCGGATTTCTGTCCAATCACAAGAACGAGGACACAAATAATGGCTGCTATCAAAGTTGTGATGCCTGGCAGAGAGCTACCCCATCCCATAAACATCGCACCATCGACAACAGACCAGCTTGCTTCTTCGTATGGAAACATAATTTTCTCCTTTTAATTTAATTATTCTGCTGGATGTGCTGGAGTAACAGGTGCATCGCCGCCCCACTCTGGATAACCAGACGCAGGCACTTTAACGATATCCATTCCTGCAAGCTCTGCACCTTCAGGAACTCGCAACATTCCGAGGACCTTAAGTATAAGTGACACGATGTAACCAGGCACAAAACCGCACAAAAAGAATACAAGTGCGCCAATGATCTGACCCATCAAAGAAATCGTGGGCACTTCACCTGCTGCACCCTGAAGAGCAGGGTAACCAGATCCCCATATGCCCAACATCACAACACCATATAGTCCTATTGTACCATGAACTGTCACAGCACCAACTGCGTCATCAATACCTCGGTTTTCTAACCAGTCAGCACAGGGTTTCAATATCACACCAGCCGAGAAAGCAATGATAAAGGCTAAAGCAGGAAAGTAGATATCTAGCCCAGAAGCAGTCGAGATTATACCAGCAAGTGCCCCGGACATCATCCAGAATGGATCCCGAGTAAATAGCCATGCGCCGATAATACCACCAGCAATCGCCATCAAAATGTTAAACGACAAAGCGGACAACGTTATCGGAGTGCCATAAATTGTCGAAGGTTTATCACCAAACCAAGACCACGCTTCACCCGGCACAATCACACAAGCCATCAGAAAGCCCCAGAAACCAACAATAATTAACATTAAGCCAACGACTGTCAGCGGCATATTGTGTCCAGGAATATGATTTGCAGTCCCGTCTGGATTAAACTTGCCAATCCGAGGGCCAAGGTTGATCAATACGCCAAGAGCAAAAAATCCAGCTACAGCGTGAACTAAACCTGCTGCGCCAAAATCATGCACACCAAATTGAGTGACCAGCCAGCCATCAGCATGCCAACCCCAAGCCGCAGCGACAACCCAGGCAAATGAACCTAGAACAACTGCAAGAATTATAAAACCAACAGTCTGAATACGTTCAATTACTGCGCCGGACATTATAGATGCAGTTGTGGCTGCAAACATCGCAAACGCACCAAAAAAAACTCCAGATGCTTGATCAGCTATGTTTGGCCCCATATACTGAGCACTTTCACCCCAGCCCCACGCAATACTATTAGCATATTCGACGCCTGAAATTCCTGCTGGTCCTGGCGCACCTGGCAATCCTGTAGGAAATCCCCAGTAGACCCACCAACCGAAAAAATAAAAAGTTGGGATCATAAAAGCGAATGCCAACAAGTTTTTAACGCCTGATGAAAGAACATTCTTAAGGCGAGATGCACCCATTTCATATGCAAGGAACCCTGCGTGAATAATGATCATTAGCGGAATAGTTAGGTAATAAAAAGTTTCCGCAAACATAGTGTTTGTGACGACTGCGCCACCCCCTGCCGCCTCTAAATCGGCTATCTTGGCGGCGAGTTCTGCTAGTTGTTCTTCCAAGGTATTTCTCCTTTGTCGCTTTTGCAGTTTGTTAGTCGGTCTAAGGACGCCCGGAGACGCTGTCACAAAATAAGCATATTTTAACCAATCTGCATAGCAAAATTTGCATTTTAAGAAAAAAAGTTTCCTGACGGTTGAGTTTTTAAATTTTGATGATAGCTTTGCAGGGGAAGGCTGATCTAAGCCAACTACTCTGAGTCGGGAGCAAAATGATGTGTGGAATCGTTGGTCTTTTTCTTAAAGACAAATCATTAGAACCAAAGCTGGGCAAAATGCTCACAGAGATGTTAATAACTATGACTGACCGTGGCCCAGACAGCGCGGGTATCGCAATTTATTCAGAAGAAACAATAGGAAGGGCAAAGATGACTGTGCAGTCAGACGCGCCTGAAACTGCATTTAAAGATTTAGATACCGCCTTGAGTGAAGCGATTTCTGCATCCGTTTCAATGCAAGTAAGAAGCACTCACGCGATACTTGATGTCCCAACTGGATCAACAGAAGATGTACGCAGTGAGCTTACAAAACTGGGAATTCGCGTTATGAGTCGCGGCAACAATCTGGAAATTTATAAAGAAGTAGGACTTCCACAAGATGTGGCTGCTCAATTCGATATTACAACCATGTCTGGCAGCCACGGCATAGGCCATACCCGCATGGCCACAGAATCAGCCGTTACAACCATGGGGGCGCACCCATTCAATACCGGTGAAGATCAGTGCTTGGTACACAATGGCTCTCTCTCCAATCATAACTCTTTAAGACGCAAGCTTCGCCGTGAAGGTATTCATATTGAAACAGAGAACGATACCGAGGTCGGTGCCGCCTATTTAACTTGGCAAATGCAGAATGGCGCAACTTTAGGAGAAGCGTTGACCAACAGTCTTGATGATCTTGATGGATTTTTCACTTTTGTTGTAGGCACTAAAGATGGGTTCGGGGTTGTACGTGATCCAATCGCTTGCAAGCCCGCAGTAATGGCCGAAACTAAACAGTATGTGGCGTTTGGTTCTGAATACCGAGCCCTTGTTAATTTGCCTGGGATCGAAGATGCGCGAGTTTGGGAACCAGAGCCCGCAACTGTTTATTTCTGGAACCACAAAGAAACTCCCTCAGCCACAGAGAAAGCGGCCTGATGCAAAAGATTGATTTATCTGAAACCGGGTTACGTGCAATGAACAAAATGCTTCACGGACAGTCGGAACATACAAACCAAACCACATGGGAAATTGTGAACCCGAAAGGATCACATGCTATTGCCTGTGGATTGGACGCCCCAATAGAAGTAACCGTAAAAGGTTCTACAGGATATTACTGCGCGGGAATGAATCAACAAGCCACAGTGAATATTCATGGTTCCGCAGGTCCGGGAACTGGCGAGAATATTATGTCTGGAAAAATCGTCATTGAAGGCGATGCTAGCCAGTATCTTGGTGCAACAGGGCATGGAGGTATGATCGTTGTAAAAGGCAACGCGTCTTCGCGTTGTGGGATTTCTATGAAAGGCGTAAATATCGTAGTTCAAGGCAATGTTGGTCATATGTCTGCCTTCATGGGCCAATCCGGCAACCTTGTGGTCTGCGGAGATGCCGGAGATGCGCTTGGAGACAGCTGTTATGAGGCGCGCTTTTTTATTCGTGGCGAAGTAAAGAGCTTGGGCGCAGATTGTGAGAAAAAAGAAATGCGCGAAGAACATCTAGCTCTATTGCAACAATTGCTAGATGAGGCCGGCATAGATGCTGACCCAACAGAATTTACCCGCTACGGATCGGCTCGCACTCTTTATAACTTTGACGTCGATAATGCTGGCGCATATTAAGGACACCTAAAATGAATAAACTTGATCCTCAGGGTATTCCCCACACTACGCCCCGGCAGTCTGCAACTTTTACGCATGACATAAATAGTGACATCCGCAGAGCTGCAGCTACCGGTATTTATGACATTCGTGGCGGCGGGGCGAAGCGAAAAGTTCCATCATTTGATGACCTATTATTTTTGGGCGCGTCAATCTCACGTTACCCGCTCGAAGGTTACCGGGAAAAGTGTGAAACTACAGTCACAATCGGTGGACTAAATGCAGAGAACCCAATCGAATTAGACATCCCCATTACAATCGCAGGCATGTCATTTGGAGCTCTGTCCGGGCCAGCGAAAGAGGCATTGGGCCGCGGCGCATCTGCCGCTGGAACTTCAACAACTACTGGCGATGGCGGCATGACACCTGAAGAGCGCGGTCATTCAAGCAAGTTGGTCTATCAGTATCTACCTTCTCGGTATGGAATGAATCCTAATGATTTGCGGAAGGCAGATGCAATTGAAATCGTGGTTGGACAGGGTGCTAAACCAGGCGGTGGCGGTATGCTTCTGGGTCAAAAAATTTCAGATCGCGTAGCAGAGATGCGCAATCTTCCCAAAGGAATTGATCAACGTTCCGCCTGCCGTCATCCAGATTGGACTGGCCCTGATGACCTTGAAATAAAAATCCTTGAACTTCGTGAGCTCACAGGTTGGAAAGTACCTATATACGTAAAGGTTGCTGGCGCACGTCCCTACTACGACACGACGCTAGCGATCAAGGCAGGTGCTGACGCAGTAGTTCTTGACGGCATGCAAGGTGGGACAGCGGCAACACAAGATGTCTTTATCGAACATGTTGGCCAACCAACCCTTGCGATTGTGCGACCAGCAGTACAAGCCCTACAAGACCTAGGGATGCACAGGAAAGTTCAATTAATACTTTCAGGCGGCATTAGATCAGGTGCAGATGTTGCAAAAGCGATGGCCCTTGGCGCGGATGCTGTAGCCATTGGAACGGCTGCATTGATTGCCCTAGGGGACAATGATCCTAAGTGGGAGACAGAGTACAATGCTCTTGGCACCACTGCCGGAGCTTACGATGATTGGCATGAAGGTCAGGATCCTGCCGGTATAACAACGCAAGATCCCGATTTAATGGCACGATTTGATCCAGTTGAAGGTGGTCGCCGCCTACGCAACTATCTAAAAGTCATGACACTTGAAGCCCAGACAATAGCTCGAGCATGTGGTAAAAACCATCTACACAATCTCGAACCGGAAGATCTAGTAGCATTAACAATGGAAGCCGCCGCTATGGCACAGGTTCCTTTAGCTGGAACCAACTGGTACCCTGGCAAGTCCGGCAACTCTTTCTAAACAAAACAATGGCGCAGCCTATTATAAATAGCGCCTTATTTATTAGACTATAGGGAAACGCACAATGGCAATTGATCTAGAAAAATTCGCTGAAAAAAATGGTGTGAAGTATTTTATGATTTCATTCACTGACTTATTTGGAGGTCAGAGAGCAAAACTGGTCCCTGCTCGCGCAATATCTGATATGCAAGAAGATGGTGCAGGATTTGCAGGATTTGCGACATGGCTAGATCTGACCCCTGCACATCCTGACATGCTGGCCGTGCCTGACCCAGAAGCAGTGATTATTCTTCCTTGGAACAAAGAAATTGCGTGGGTTCCTGGTAATTGCGTAATGGAAGGAAAAGACGTCGCACAGGCGCCCCGCAATGTCTTACGCAAATTAATTGACCAAGCTGCTGAAGAAGGAATGCACGTTAAAACCGGAATTGAAGCTGAGTTTTTCTTGTTAACTCCCACCGGTGACCAAATTTCAGATGAGTATGACACAGCAGCGAAGCCCTGCTATGATCAACAAGCTTTCATGCGCCGCTTAGACGTGATCCGCGAAATATCAGACTATATGTTAGAACTAGGCTGGAATCCTTATCAAAATGACCATGAGGATGCGAATGGTCAATGGGAAATGAACTGGGATTTTGACGATGCACTAAGCACAGCAGACAAACATTCTTTCTTTAAATTTATGGCGAAATGCGTAGCTGAAAAGCATGGGTATCGTGCTACTTTCATGCCTAAACCTGTCGAGGGCCTGACAGGTAACGGCTGCCATGCGCACATTTCGGTCTGGGATGCACCTGGGGCCGCCGCAAAAAATAACGTATTTGCAGGTGCCGGCGAAGGTCAAACTGGAGAGTTAGGTCTTTCCGAGCGGGGTAAGCATTTTCTAGGCGGAATAATGAAACACGCCAGTGCTTTAGCGGCAATTACCAATCCAACAGTCAACAGCTACAAAAGAATAAACGCGCCACGGACGACGTCAGGCGCAACATGGGCACCGAATACAGTCACATGGACAGGCAACAATCGAACACATATGGTTCGTGTGCCAGGGCCTGGTAGGTTTGAGCTACGGCTACCCGATGGTGCTGTAAACCCCTATCTGTTGCAGGCAGTAATTATTGCGGCAGGTCTGTCCGGTATTCGTTCTAAAGCAGATCCGGGAAAGCGCCATGACATTGACATGTATGCTGAAGGGCACAAAGTCAAAGGCGCTCCCAAACTACCATTAAACATGCTAGACGCGCTGCGCGAATTTGATAAAGATAAAAGCTTAAAGCAAGCAATGGGCATTGAATTTTCAGCAGCCTATCTAAAAATGAAGCACGAAGAATGGAATGACTACGTCTCACATTTTTCCGACTGGGAAAAAGCCAATACACTGGATATTTGAAAAATAGCATTTACGCTATTATATGATTTATGGCCAGCTCTAAGGATGGTTAATCTAACCATCCTAAGCGTTTTAATATCATTGCATACCAAATTAGCGCAATTGCAACGAGCAAAGAAAGTATTGTAAAAGGCATATACCCAATAACCTTAATTTCGAAAAAGGCGTTTACCAGAACACCAACGCCAGATAGCAATAAAGCCGTCGTGGCGACATTTTTCTTTAACAGCAATAAAATACATCCAACGGCACCGCTAAAAACACCAATGGCGAAAGCAGAAGTTGCCCAAACTGGGCGTCCATCAATAATTATCTGATAAACTTCAGGCATTTCAGCGACAGTCTCGGGATTAGATTGCGTAATGTAATTGAGACACCCCATTAAATTCCATAATAATCCGGCTCCAACAAAAACCCAAAAACTAAAATGTGGTTTTTTGTTTATCATTGCAGAAATCCCTTTTGCGATCATACTTAATTCCTAAATATACAAAAATATTCCAATAAGGAAATTTATTGACTTAAAAGATTACTTTCTATGCAATCAGCTAATATAAAATTAAGTAAGGAGCCTGTAAAATGACAAAGCGAGTTGCTATTTTTGGCGCTGGACCCTCAGGGCTTGCCCAATTACGGGCATTCCAATCCGCTCAAGCAAAAGGTGCCGATATCCCTGAGGTCGTTTGCTTTGAAAAACAAGCTAACTGGGGCGGCCTGTGGAACTACACATGGCGCACCGGATTAGATCAATATGGAGAACCAGTCCACGGATCTATGTACCGTTATCTTTGGTCGAACGGTCCAAAAGAAGGCCTCGAATTTGCAGATTACAGCTTTGAAGAGCATTTTGGCAAACAGATTGCCTCTTATCCACCACGTGCTGTCTTGTTTGATTATATTCAAGGAAGAGTAACAAAAGCTGGCGTCCGCGACTGGATTCGTTTTGAAACAGTTGTGAGGTGGGTAGAAAAAACAGAAAACGGCTTTGATGTCACAGTATGTAACCTTCCAAGTGATCGTACATACACAGAACATTTTGATAACGTGATAGTAGCAACAGGGCATTTTAGCACTCCTAACATGCCACAGTTTGAAGGGTTTGATAGTTTTAAAGGCCGGATATTGCATGCACACGATTTTCGTGATGCCATGGAGTTTTCAGATAAGAACATTCTTATTGTTGGAACTTCATATTCTGCTGAAGACATTGGATCACAACTTTGGAAATACGGTGCAAAAAGTATCACAGTGAGCCATCGGACTGCTCCAATGGGATACGAATGGCCTGAAAATTGGAAAGAAGTACCACTACTCATCAAAGTAGAAGGTGATACGGCACACTTCAAAGATGGTACACAAACTAAAGTTGACGCTATAATCTTATGCACTGGCTATAAACATCACTTTCCATTTTTACCAGACAGCTTGCGCCTGAAAACGCCCAACGTGTTAGCCGCTGATGATCTTTATAAAGGCACAACCTACGTACACGCGCCAAGCTTATTTTATTTAGGTATGCAAGATCAGTGGTTTACCTTCAATATGTTTGATGCTCAATCTTGGTGGGTTAGAGACGTGATTATGGGTCAGATTTCCTTACCAAGCCATGCTGCAATGCTTGCAGACGTTGCGGAACGAAAAAAAACTGAGGCTAAATTAGAAGACGACTACGCGTGCATATGGTATCAAGGCGGTTATACCAAAGAACTGATCGATGAAACTGACTACCCCGACTTCGATATTGAAGGAGCATGCCAGGCATTTAAGGAATGGAAAGGGCATAAAAAGAAAAATATTATGACGTTTCGTGATAACTCATACAGATCAGTGATCACGAAAACGATGGCACCCGTCCATCACACCCCGTGGAAAGATGCGTTGGATGACAGTCTTGATGTATATTTAAAAAATTAAGGTAACTAAGAACATTCAATGCAAATCTAAAAACTAACTATTTCAGACCTGCATACTAAATTATGGGGCCTGAAATACGCATCTTAGGCCTAAGCATCGATATACTTCTCACAAAAATTGTAACTTTTAAATGTTAGAAATTATACAGTTATACTCATAGAAATCTCCTTCGATACAATTAGTGATAAATTAGGGAAAGTTCTCAAAATAATTCACTTTATAAATCTTGATAGGTTATACATTTTACATACTTTGATAATTCCGAAGTGTCTTTTTTAAGCACCATAATGTTCGCAAATAGTCCATAATTTAAAATCTTTGAAATGTATCGAACTCAAAATTAGTTTTAATTAATACCTAGTTTTTTACCCTCTATTACCTGAAAAATTGTAGGCGGGGTCGTCTTACTAACCCAAAACCAATCACCAGCATATTGCATTACAAACCAACCCCGCCAACTTGCTCCACTAGGCATCTGACTTTGAAGTTCTGCTGCTTTTACGCGCCACTTTCCCAGCAGTAATGACCCACCATTAGTCAGTAGAGATGTATTTCCATTCAGAGCAAAATATTGCCTATACTGCACTCCGTCCCGCACGCCGACGGCAGTATTTCCACTCAAAAGTGACTTAATTTCAGCCCCTTCCAACTTTATGGATTGTGCTTTTACAGTACTGGAACAAATCAGCAAAGCTATCAAAAAACGTATCATGAACGCGGGCGTTCTTTTTTAGGATCAAATGCGGCAAGGTTCTCCGCTACTTTTGCTGGTAGACGCATTTGATGTCCATCCAGCTTTCCTATTTCGACTTCAGTACCAACTTTAGTATGCATAACATCTATACGGGCCATTGCAATATTCTTATTGAGTAACGGGGACCGCATAGATGAGGTCACCTCCCCAATCTGCGCACGTCCAATATGAATACAGTCACCGTGAACCACATCAACATTACTATCAATCTCAAGACCAACAAGCTGACGCATAGGATGTTCTTTTCGTCGAATTAAGGCATCACGGCCAACAAAGTCATCAGTTTTTGATTTTAAGGGGCAAGTAAACCCAATGCCTGCCTCAAAAGGATCTGTTTGATCAGAAAAATCATAACCAGCAAAAATAAGTCCTGCTTCAATTCGGACCATGTCGAGTGCTTCCAAACCCATTGGTTTCAAACCATGATTTTGGCCAACCGCCCAGATTACGTCAAAAATTTCTTTACAATCCTTGGGATGGCAGAAAACTTCATATCCTAATTCACCAGTATATCCTGTACGGCTCACGACAAAAGGAGTTCCTGCTTCAGTGTGCAACCTGGCTGGTGTAAAGCGGAACCAATCCAACTGATTAAACTCCGGGTTGTGCGGCGCAGTCCAAACAATTTTATTAAGTAAATTTCTACTTTCTGGGCCTTGAATCGCAATATTATGCATTTGATCAGTGGATGATCGCACCAAGACCTTCAAAGCATTATCTTCAGCCAATTGTCGCAGCCATTCACCACCATAATCAGCTCCACCAACCCAACGAAAGTTATCTTTACCCAGACGGTAAACAGTACCATCGTCAATCATCCCACCATGTTCATAACACATTGCTGTATAGACGACGCCGCCAACTGGAAGAGTTTTCATATTCCGAGTAAATGCATATTGGCACAATGCCTCAGCATCAGGGCCAGTAATCTCAAATTTACGCAGAGGTGAAAGGTCAAGAATTACTGCTTTCTCACGGCAGGCTTGATATTCAGCAACAGGCCCGGCGGTGGCAAAACAATTTGCCAACCAATAGCCATTATACTCAATAAAATTTCGTGTGTGAGTAGAAAAACTTCCGTGAAAACCAGTTTGCTTTGTCATCTTAACCTCTGAATCTGGAGTTACACGCGTGGCAACAGCCTTTTGAAATGTTTCCTTACCGCTATAAGTGCGAACATGAATGTCGGTTGGGTACCAACCATTTGCTGCTGTTGTATCGTCAGGGCATGCGCTTGAAACACAAACTATATCAGTCAAAGCACGAAGTAATACATAATCACCCGGCCGGCTCCAAGGTTCGTCTGCATACATAATGCCATGATCATCGAGAAACGTGTTGAAGAAAAAATTGATGGCCATCCAACCAGGCCGCGGGGCAACATTAAAATTTGCAAGAGTTTTATTAAAATTATCTGAACAATTGACGTGGCCTGGATATCCAATGTCATCATAATACTTTGCTGAACAAGCGAGAGCAAAGGCGTCATGGCGACCGCATGTATCTTGCACAACCTCAATCAACGGGGTCATTTCCTGATCATAGTATTTAGCATGCAAGCCAGGCATTGGATAAGCATGGCCCATCAAAGTTCGGGTCGTGGTCACATCAAGTGCATGCTCAATTCCTTTATCCAATTTACGCGCAGAAAAACATTCGAAATCGGTACACTGTCTTCCATCTACGTCTAGGATCTGAATATAATCACCTGCCTTCACAAAATACGCTTCGGCAGTCTGACTATGTATGCGGACATCTGTCAAAGGGTCCGCCAATGGGTCTGGAAGCAAAAACTGCTCGCTTAATTTTATCTTAGCACGTCTTATTATTACGGTCAGAGAGGTAGCTGTATTCTGCTGGTCGAAGTCCATTATTCCAGCCGGAGCAGCTACAACAATTATACCAGACCGGACCGCTGTAAATTCCACTTCTGTTTTAGCCGGTGTCGTATTCTCAAAAAGTTGAATGGCATTTGCACGACTTAGATCGACTCCTCTCGCAATAAGGCCCATTTTCAAACCGTGTAAAGATTTATCACCAGATACGAGAAGTGCTTGAATGCCCTTCCCTTCTCCATTTGCTCTTCCACCAATTATTCCGGCGTCCGCCATGCCAGCTTCGTCAGCGACAATAATCTCACAGTGCTGACCACCCTCATCATTAATAATGGTAATTCGATCACCAGCATCGATAGGAATTAAAGCAGCGCCTTGCCCTTCAACAACATAACGCTCAGTACCTTTTGGTAACGAAAAAACTTGTGGCATTATAATCGAGCTAGCCTTCGGTGGGCCCGGCCTTACACTAGGATAGTCGTCAAGCACTTTAATATTCCCTTTGATGTGTTGCATGAACGGAATAAATGTTTAATCTTAAGAATACATAAGTATATCCAATCAGCAAACAAAATCGGACAAATGAGTAATAACGGCATCAATTTTATCGGCTGGATCCTGTTTGTTCTATCCGCTATTGGATTTTGTATCGCATCCGTAGGTAATTTTTGGGCTATGTTTGGCTCAGTTTTCTTTTTATTGGCTTGCTTAATTTTCATGATCCCCTTCTTTCGGAAAGACAAATGAGTGCACTAGCTTTCGGTTTAGTTGCAGCTTTGTGTTGGGGCTTTCATGATGTCTGCGCCAGATTTCTTAGCCAGAGAACAGCTATTAGCTCCTGTATGTTTACTGTACTATTGATTGGATTGATATTTCATTCGGTTCTTACACTTACTACCAGCACAATAGAACCTATGCCAAAAAGTGCTGTATACCTTTCAATAGGTTCAGGAATCTTCTTTGTTATTGCCACGTTTGGGCTTTACTATGCATTCCAACGTGGGCCCGTCCGACTGGTTTCACCGCTAATCGCCGGCTATCCTATTATTTCTGTTGGATGGGCAGTTTTTTTAGGTGACCCAGTCTCAGGGTTTCAATGGCTCGCAGTAATCATAATTGTAGCCGGTGTATCCATCGTAGCTGTTCTTTCAGATTCCAGTGACGATGACATTCCACCCATTGGGCTCACTATTGTATTTTCGATTATTGCCGCCATTGGATTTGCTGGTACTTTTGCATTGGGCCAGAGTGCATCTGCCCTGAGTGATGATATGCCAAACACCCTTGTAACGCGTTTGACCGCTTTTTTGTTTCTTGCAACGATCCTAATCTTACTCAAGCAACCTATTTGGCCTAACAGACAGTCTTTACCCTGGCTTATAGCTATGGGATTAGCAGACGGCATTGCATTAATGTGTGTTCTGTCAGCAGGAGCTTTACCAGACGCGAAATATGCGTCAGTAGCTTCTTCGCTATTTGGGATGCTCACAATCATACTAGCATGGATCTTCTTGAGAGAAAGAATGACAAAGTCGCAGTGGGCAGGTTGCGCAGTAGCATTTTTAGGGGTGGGCTACCTTGCGGTATAAAATCAATCTCTTCATCCTGCATCTAATTTACTTGAGCCAGTTACTACGCGCTTATGTTTTCGAACTGTACCAGCCACAGCGGTAAAACGCTGGACAATGGTATAATCCAACCAGTCAAAACTTTTACACTATTAATCCTGAAATTCTTTATCAATTTTGTTTTTTTGTTTGCAGGCTCAGCTTAATAAATGTCAAAATATATGTCGATAATATCCGCTCTAATGAAGGCTTGTCCCATCAGGTGGGCATTGCTCAAAACATCTTCGTAACGTAAATACTTTGAAACGAAAGCTGGGTAATATTATGCTTACAATATTCGGATAATTATCCATTTACTGAACCAATACTTGGAACTCTTCTTGTATAACTTTATCTTTCTGGAGGTCTTGATACCCTGACGGCTCACACATGCTATGCCAATGGTTCAAAAATGAAAATTCACGCAGTAAGTCCGTTAGGTTCTGTCAATCTGTGCGCCCTACAACACGCCGTAACGGTGTTTGCAAGCAAACAAGCAATAGTCATAGGGCCAACTCCACCAGGAACAGGTGTAATCGCTCCGGCAACATTAGCACAACTTACGTAGTCGCAATCCCCAACTAGCCGAGTTTTTCCTTCACCTTTTTCAGGTGCGTCAATCCGGTTAATGCCCACATCAATCACAGTGGCACCAGGCTTGATCCACTCACCAGTAACCATTTCAGGACGACCGACAGCGGCAATCACAATATCAGCTCTACGAGTAACAGACTGAATATCCTTTGTTCGCGAGTGAGCTATAGTCACAGTACAGCTATCACCGAGTAATAACTGCGCCATAGGCTTGCCCACAATATTAGACCTTCCGACTACAACTGCATTCAATCCTGATAAAGATCCATGATAATCTCGCAACATCATCAAACAACCCAACGGTGTACAGGGCACCATTGATTTTTGCCCTGTACCCAATAAGCCAACATTGGAAATATGAAAGCCATCAACATCTTTGGCAGGATTAATTGAGTTTATAACTAAATCTTCATTTAGATGACTGGGCAGAGGTAACTGTACAAGAATGCCATGAATGGATGAATCGTTATTCAGTTCATCTATAAGTTTTAATAAGTCTACTTCAGAGGTATCAGCGTTTAGCTTGTGTTCAACACTATTCATACCAACTTCGACTGTCATTTTACCCTTAGAGCGTACATAAACTTGGCTGGCTGGATCTTCGCCTACGAGAACTACTGCAAGTCCAGGTTTTATACCGTGTTCTGCTTTTAGCTTGGCAACACTTTCACTGACCAAGCCACGCACTTTTGCGGCAAATACCTTTCCGTCTATTATAGTGGCACTCATACTGCGCCCTTTCAAATTGATTTAATTGTTTTACAGGCACAGCATATCACTGTGCCCGCAGTGAATATCGGATTTTATTCAGAAAAGGCCCTCAATTTGGCCATCCTCGTTAAGGTGGATATTTTCAGCAGACGGCACACGCGGCAAACCCGGCATCGTCATTATTTCCCCACAAACAGCGACTACAAAGCCTGCACCAGCCGACAAACGAACCTCTCGTACAGGAACAGAGTGTCCTGTCGGTGCTCCGCGCAAGTTAGGGTCCGTAGAAAAAGAATATTGCGTCTTAGCCATGCAAACTGGTAATTTGCCGTAACCCTGCTCTTCCCACAATTTAAGCTGATCAAGGATCTTTTGATCCATTAGAGCCTCATCAGCGCGATAGATCCGCTTAGCAATAGTCTGAATTTTTTCTGCAAGTGGCATATCGTCGGGGTAGATAGGGGCAAAATTTGCAATATTCGCGTCAGCCAGTTCCGCCACTTTAGTAGCAAGATCAGCGGAGCCCTCAGAACCCAATTCCCAGTGCCGCGAAAGTATAGCCTCCGCTCCCTGTTCAATTACAAAATCTTTAACTGCCTGCACTTCAGAATCCGTGTCCGTGACGAAGTGATTAATGGCTACAACTACCGGCACACCAAAGGATTTTAGGTTCTCAATGTGACGACCTAAGTTTGGACAACCTGCTTTAACCGCTTCGACGTTCTCTGACCCAAGATCAGCCTTAGCGATCCCACCATTCATTTTCATAGCACGAACCGTGGCGACGCAAACAACAACAGAGGGTGAAAGGCCTGCTTTGCGGCATTTAATATTCATAAACTTTTCGGCGCCAAGATCTGCGCCAAAACCCGCTTCTGTAACGACATAGTCAGCTAATTTAAGCGCTGTAGTGGTGGCTATTACTGAATTACAACCGTGTGCAATGTTAGCAAATGGACCACCATGCACAAAAGCTGGGTTATTTTCCAAAGTTTGCACAATATTGGGCTGCATAGCATCCTTCAATAAAACAGTCATAGCACCATCTGCTTTAATATCACGGGCGAAAATTGGACTACGATCTCGGCGATAAGCAACAATCATGTCACCAAGACGATTTTGTAGGTCTTTCAGATCCTTGGCTAAACACAATATAGCCATCACTTCAGAGGCAACAGTTATGTCAAACCCTGCTTCACGAGGGAAACCGTTAGTAACACCTCCAAGGCTTGCTGTAATTTGGCGCAATGCGCGATCATTCATATCCACCACGCGGCGCCAAACAACACGACGGGTATCAATCTCTAGGGCATTGCCCCAATAAATGTGGTTATCTATCATTGCAGACAACAGTGAGTGGGCTGAGGTGATCGCATGAAAATCACCAGTGAAATGTAGATTCATTTCTTCCATCGGCACAATCTGGGCATAACCACCGCCTGCAGCTCCACCTTTCATTCCAAAATTAGGACCCAGCGAAGCTTCACGAATACAAACGCAAGCATTTTTTCCAATACGATTGAGACCATCACCAAGGCCAACTGTAGTGGTAGTTTTACCTTCACCAGCAGGTGTCGGGTTGATGGCCGTAACTAAAATTAGTTTACCGTCGTCACGATCTTGCACCGAATTAATAAATGCCTGGCTCACCTTTGCTTTATCATGACCGTAAGGAAGTAAATCCTTACTCTCAATGCCAAGTTTAGCGCCAATTTCTTGGATTGGCTTCTTTTGTGCTTCACGGGCTATTTGTATGTCGGTTTTATAAGCCATTTATTTCAGTCCTATTAAATTTGGCAGAATGATTACTCAGCTGCTATTTGCATTACCGACTCGACACTTATTGCCGAGAACTTGAATTTGGGGAGAGCATATAGAATAACAAAAAGGTTTTTAATTACTCTGGTTGCGGCCTTGACGTGTATGAATGGCACAAAAACCATATCTTTGAATACAGAGAAATCTGAGCACGCCTTAATTTCAACAGACACGCGCCGAATTATCAGGCACGATAAGCTGCCCGGTTCAGCTCCAACTACACAAAGGTTTTGGGGATGCAGCGGGCGGTTGCCTTCAGGTTCCACAGCATTCAACTGACGACTACGGTCATTGCAAGATTTCCCAATACCCTTTCGGTCACCTCGCGCCATAGTTAAATCTTTCTATCCAACAAAGAAGGAATGTTAATTTTACTATGATGAATATTTTTTGCATTTGCGTCAACATTCAATCTTAGATTTTTCAATTTGTAATGCATTTTTTTCATTATCTTTTACAGAAAAAGACATAAATGGCGCAAACACCGACTTATTATTTGGTATACTTGAGCCAGAATTAACTCGATCGAACTCTATCTGCAAAATATACAGTATGCCGTGTCATATAGAAGAATCAAAATTAGCGTTCTTTCGAGATTTTCTGAAGCAGACTTAAGTCTGAAAAATTAAAATGTTTCAGGCATTGAAAAAATGTTACCATGTACCATGTAGTGCCATGTATAAATCGATATACTAAAAATTCAATAAGTAACTAATTCTAATAACTTTGGTTCCAGACTTTGAAAAAAACACAAATATTTCTAGTAATTACTATTATGTTCGCTGGCTCTGCACTCGCTCATAAAGGCGTCATGAACTCTAGTGTAAAAGCTAGAATGGATGCGATGAGTGCAATAGCACAGCAAATGAAGACATTAGGAAAAATGGCTAAGGGTGTAACTCCTTTCGATAGCGCGACGGCTAGATTAGCCGCAGCAGAGATTGCAAAACATGCAGGGGATACACCGAAATTATTTGAACCCGAGGAAGATGACCCAAAATCAGAGGCAAAAGCTATAATTTGGGATAATTTCTCAGATTTTACCATCAAATCCAATCATTTAGAGGATTTAGCGGTAGAGCTATCTGTTACCATACTTACAAAAAAAGACCTAAACTCCGCGATGAAATCTTTAGGAGCAACATGCCAGTCATGCCACAAACTGTACCGTGATTAAACCTGATGTAGGGTGCTGACACATAAATCTCCATGGCATCTGTTAGGAAAGTTTAATATCGAAGTGCTTTCGAACAGTTTCGATAATTTCCCATGTTCCTTTAAAGCCAGCTTCAACCACAAAAGCATCACCAGCGCCTATTTTTACAGGTTCACCGTCATCAGGTGTTATAATCACTTTTCCTTCAATCACATGTACGAATTCATACTCAGTGTAGACCGCATAATAAGTTCCAGGAGTTGCCTCCCAATATCCGGATATCATGCTGCCATCATTACTAGTATTTAGCACCCATGTTTTCATCGTTGGATTTCCTGCTGTCACAGTCCATCCGTTCAAGTCCTCCATGATCGGCGAAACAGAAGAAAGATCTGGATGTTTTAAAATACCATTCAATTTACTAATTCCTTGTTTTCTTGAGAAAAGATTCTTAAAGACTTACTAGAGCGCAATTTCAATAAAAGTCACTAACCGCTAACCAACATTACAGCAGATAAGCCTCAAAACTCTCGCCAATTTATTCATATAAGCGTCATCATAACCTGAACCATTCTCTAGTACGCTTAGAAAAGCGCAGGAAATACCTGTAGTCATGTTAAACATCAAAAATTGGCCACCATAACCAGCGTGCCCCATCACATGTCCATCTGTCATAGTCTGATTAGAATAACGCAGCCAGTCCTTAGGTGAAGTAAGCTTGGGTGCCGCCCTAATCAAACTATCATCAAGGAATCGCTCATTTCCCACTTCTTGACCAAAAAGATCGCGACCACCGCGTACAAAAAACAAACCAAGACGCGCTAGGTCTCGCGCACTTAAGCAACCTCCACCCGAAAATGCAGGATGCCCATCTTTACTACTACTGATGTGGAAGGCTCCTTCATAACCAATAGCATCTGCAATCTGTTCAACTTGTATCATTAAAGGGATTGGGGAAACTTTTGCAGCTATCAATGTAAGTACGTCCGTATTCGCCGATTTATACTCAGCCTCTTTACGATCCTTACTTGGTTTAAAACCAGAAACACTAGAAACAAATGCTTGTAACGTCACTTCCTCCCGCCCCTGCTCTGGCAAACGCCATCCCAAAGCAATTTCTTCATTATAACAATCGGCATTTGGATCATCGTAATCTTCAGTAAAATCGTTGGTCACAGCCATATCCAACAGAGCTTGAATGGTCGCATCGCGATATCCGCTACCAATATCTGGTAAATACTTCGAAACCTTTGCATCGAGCGACAGCAATCCCTGTTTTAGCAATTTGCCAATTATAATATGAATGTGCAATTTTGTAACTGATTGAATGGAATGTGGTTGCGTCACCGAAAAATCCGATGCCGCAACCTCCATAAGTATTTGTCCTGCACGCAAACAGCAAAAAGCAGAGAATGCCGAGTGATCTAAAAAATCACTCAGTTCAGGAACCTGCTGCGTAAGTTGCTTACTGGCAGGCTCTAAAACCAATACATTCCGCGATCGTACCATTTTAGAGCGCCGAAACAAATTATGCGCATTGTGAAAACCGTGACGTCTGTGAGCCGGCTGGTTCCAGCGCTGTTTGTTATCTGGGCCAACGGCAAGGTCCGGGTTTATAATGATTTGATGTGGTCTCATCGCAAAATCCTTCCAACCAAAGCATCTACCGCAATTACATGGTCCGGATAGATAAACATTGGGTTTATCTCAATTTCAGCAACCTGATCTCGATTTTGGATGAAAGCTTCAGAAAGAGAATATAGCTCAAGCGAAACTTTATTTATATCTGCAATACCACGACCTCGAAAACCATTTAACAACTGCCCAGCCCTCAAACATTGGAGTGCTTGTGCAATATCGGTAGGCGTGACAGGCAATAAAAGCGTAATTACGTCGCTTACTAATTCGGTTAATGTCCCGCCGCTACCTAGCACTAATGATGCACCGAATTGCCGATCTGATCGCAAGTTTACGATTAATTCAGCCAAGGGAGGTGGTGACATAGCTTCTACCAAAAAATTGTCAGTAAGCGCCTTTGCATCATACTCCGCAACGCAATGCTTCATAACATCTATAGCGTCATGCAGAGCCTTTGTATTTTTAATGCCTAAAGTTACCGCTCCAGCCTCAGTTTTGTGTATAAGTTCTTTAGACATCATCTTGAGAACAACTGGATAGCCAATTTCTATAGCAGCATCTTGCACGTGTCTGGCAGAAATAGAACGGCCTCTAGGGACATTGATATTATGCAATGCAAGCCACTTTTTTCCCTCATCTTCCGTCAACATATCCAGCTCGTCAGCAGTAAAACTAGGCAATAATTCTTTTGGCTGGTTAGCAATAATTCTTTCCCGGCACCCTGACCAAGTTGCAGCGGCTAGTATTGCGTTTAAAGCTTCATGAATACCTTGCATCGGAGCAATCCCCAAGGAGATCAAATACCTACGTGTTTCTTCATCAAGGTTTTCGGGCAACGTTGAACAAATAGCTGCAGGAATCCTCATCTCTTGAGCTGCTTTAGCGAAAGTGTTAGCGTCATTTTGATAGTATATTTTTGAGGCGTCTAATCCCGCAGCAGGATAATCTTGTACCAATAATGCAGCCGCGGCGGCAACCTTTTCCATGGCCCCAGAAAATACAGGATAAGTCCGTTCTGGCTGACCCCAAATTGGAGTAGTATAATCCAGTGGGTTCGATACAGTTGCTATATCAGGCAATAGGCTGCGAAGCGCTTTATGCCCATTAACGCCAACCTTGGGAAAAGTCAGTCCGATCTTTTCTGCATGATCTGCTAACATCGTAGCCCCACCGCCAGAACAGGTAAAACCGACAACGCTCGGATCTGTTGGCGCATCCACCACGGAAAGATATTTCAGCGTCTCTAAAAATTGCGCAGGGTTATTTACACTGATGACCCCACAACGTTTAAAAAGTGCTTCATAAAGTTCATTGGAACCCGAGAGAGAGCCAGTATGACTTACTGTCAGTGTCGACCCGATTGCTGAACTGCCTGTTTTAAGTGCTACTACAGCAACACCTTTTTTAATTGCTTTTACAGCAGCTTTTTCGAAAGCAGGGATATCCTGCAATCCTTCAATATGAAGACCTATTGTGCGTACAGCTGGATCATCTGCAAAATAATTAAGAAAATCCTCTAATCCCAGTACTGATTGGTTTCCCGCTGAAACCATGTAAGCCATGGGTAAAGAGCGTGCACTCATCGTAATATCTGATGAAAACATACCAGACTGCGTAACAATGGCCGTCCCATATCCGGGAGACCATCCACCATGCTCAAAAGACCAAAGCGCAGTATTATCGATGTAGTTGATCAAACCATAACAATTAGGGCCAATTAAGGCCATATCGCCAGTTGCTTCTTTAAGAGAGTTTTCGGCCTCGATATTACCAATTTCTTTAAATCCAGCTGAAAAACAGACGACACCACCAGCACCGATCTCAGCCAATTCGCGTAGTGCCACCACTACACCATCAGCTGGAATTGCCAAATAGACTGCATCAGGGGCATCTGGCAAATCAGAAATTGAAGGTACACATTGCACTCCTTCAAGATCAGTCCTTTTAGGATTTACTGCCCACATGCAGCCTGTAAAGCCACGCCTGCGTGCCTCGCGAATTGCGATTGCAGCATCTCGACCACCTATGAAAGCAATATGACGGGGCTTAAGTAGCCTTTTTAAATTTACAGTGCGTTCAGGCGTCATGCACCGAGGGGCCGTAGAATAGAACGTGTGATGATATGACGTTGTATTTCAGATGTCCCGTCCCATATACGCTCAAGTCTGCTATCCCGCCAAAACCGCTGAATAGGCAACTCTTCCATCAACCCCATACCACCATAAATCTGCACAGCATCATCAGCTATTTTACCCAACATTTCCGAGCAAAACACTTTGATCATTGCCGCGTCAGAGTCATTCATTATACCCTTTTTTGCTCGCTCCACCGCATCCTGAACCATAAGATTGGCTGCACGTAGTTGAATTGCTCCATCAGCCAGCCGAAAACCGGTAGCTTGAAACGTTCCGATAGGTTTACCAAATTGCTTACGGGAGGCCGCCCATTCAGTAGCCATTTCCAAAATTCGCTCAGCCTTACCGCAGCAAGTTGCACCAACCCAGATGCGACCCATTCCAAGCCATTTGTCAGATAGCTCAAGACCTTTGCCCTCTTCGCCAAGAACCTGGCAAGCGCCAAGCCGTACATTATCGAAGTGTAGTTCAAAAGTTTTATATCCACGATAACTTACACATTTTGTTCCTTCGCGGCAGTCAAACCCTTTTGCACCAACGTCGACCAAGAAAGCTGTCACACGTTTACGTGGTCCACGTGACGTTTCATTCATCCCTGTAGCGGCAAAAACAATAGCGAAATCAGGCATGCAGGGACCAGATATAAAATGTTTAGAACCATTCAGTATCCAGTCATCCCCATCCTGCTGGGCGTTGGTTTTCATTCCCATGACATCTGACCCAGCGTTAGGTTCAGTAAGGGCAAATAACTCTCGCTTTTCTCCACGCACCGCCGGAAAAAGATATTTTTCTCGCTGCTCAACGTCACAGGCCATCAACAATTCAGTCGGCCGCGCAGCCCAACTTTGTAATGCATGACTGGTCTTGCCATATTCGCGTTCAATCAGGGACATCTGCGCAATGTCAAGACCTCCACCACCAACTTCTGCGGGCAAATTACAAGCGTACAAGCCCAACTCATGCGCCTTTGCTTGTATGCTTAGGCCAATCTCCTCAGGGACGTAGCCTAAACGGTCTACCTCATCTTCATGTGGATACATCTCTGTCTTCACAAAGTGGTGGACGGTACTGATTAACAAGTCGGTTTCGTGACTGGTTTCCATATTCATTTTAAGCCTCTTCTATGCGTCCTTAGATCTAGTATTGCGACGGGACAGGATCACAAAGATCATGAAGGCGATAATGGTGATCGCAATCAACACAACGGCAGCCGCAGCAACAGTTGGGTCAGTATTTTCGCGAATACCGTTCCACATCCGGCGCGGGAGAGTGTAGACGCTATATTTTGAAATAAACAGCGTCACAACAATCTCGTCCCAGCTGAGGATGAATGCGAATAGTGCGCCAGCAAAAACACCCGGTTTAATTGATGGTAGTATCACGCGATGCATGGTGGTCCAATTGGACGCTCCAAGGTTTTTCGAAGCTTGCTCTAGCTTGGGATCGAAGGAGGCAAGAGATGCGCTGACCGTGATCAAAACCATAGGAGCAGCAAGTATTGTATGCGCGATGATTAACCCTGCATAACTGTCAAGCAAACCTAGAGGTATCCAAAGACGGTAAAAAGCCATAGCTGAAATAATCTGTGGAATAATCAGGGGTAATAAAAGAAAAGCTCGTACTAGTTCTGAAAGTTTTGAAGATACTCGCCAAAGGCCAATCGCGCAAATCGTACCTAGAAAAGTTGCCAATAAGGAAGTTGAAACAGCAATCACTCCACTCTGAAAAAAACTGGAGAGCCACTGTTCAGACGTAAACAACTTTTCAAAATGCCGCAAAGACAATTCACCCTTAGGCATCGACAAAAAACGCTTAGGCGTTAAGGATACAGGAATTGAAATCAACGCGGGCGTCACTAGAAAAAGCATCAGTATCCATGCGCCCACACGGTTAAATTTAAAGAAAAAACCCGAGGTCATCTGGTCGTTCCTCCGAATACAGTACTTAATTTCATAAACTTTGACATCAGCCACAGCATCGCTAGCACACCGAAAAGCATTAGCGCAGCTAACATAGCTGCTGTACCCCATTTAAGCGTAACCAGAAGTTGTACCGAGATGTACTCAGCGACCATTAATACTTTGCCGCCACCTAAAACTGCAGGCGTGACGTAAAACCCAAGGCTGAGGATGAAAACAAGAAGCGTCGACGCAACCAACCCTGGGAGGGTTAATGGCAAGTAAATGCGCAAGAAAGATTGACTGCCACTCGCCCCTAAGTTACGCGAAGCATCCATAATACGGGTATCGATAGACTGCATCGACACAAGCAAAGGAAGCACCGCATAGGGTATCATGTAATGGATCATGCCAATCAATACACCTAATTCATTGCGCATGAATGCGATGGGTTCAGCTATTAGGCCGATATTCTCAAGTGTCCCGTTGACCAATCCTTTACGTCCCAGCAGCATCAGCCAAGAAAAGGTCCGCACTAGAATAGAAATCCAAAACGACACAAGTAACAGCGTCAGCATATAATTTTTTTGACGCTGGTCACAATGCACCATAGCATAAGCAATTGAATACCCTAGCCCGACGCTAAATAAAGTAGTGACAATGCAAATGCGAACCGTAGTCCAAACGATACGCAAAAGTGCGTCACTTTCTCCTAATTTGGCGTAATTACCCAGACCCGGCTCAGGGTCAGTGAAACTCAACCATAGGATGTTCATGATTGGGCCCAAGTACAATGTCACAACCAGCACCAAAAGAGGCGCTATAATCAACCATCCAGGATGAATACTTCGGTTAAACGTTTGCATAGAGATCCCATTATGAAATTTCTGGCTGCGCGTTAATACAACGCAGCCAGATAGCGAGATTAACTGATAGCGTCTAGAAACGCGTTCACTGCATCACCGCCATTTTTCCCCCACCACTCAGGATCATTATATACAATTTTATCGATATTTTTGGCTGAAGTAATCGCATAATCCTGTTGATCTTCAGGAATTTGACCAAACGCTTCTGGATTAGATGGTGTCATTCCAAGACAATCAAGCAAGGCCAGTTGAGCAGGCACTTCTTGCGCTGTTGCAATGAACTGCATAACGGAGGATCCAGCCGGGTTGCCCTTTGGTACAATGTACGCTCCAGGCATTGCCATGGCTTGATTGTTAACAAGCTTGTACCGACCATCTGTGTCATTTTCGATGTTACGGCCACGGTTTTGCCAAATCATGCCCATAGACACCTCACCATTGACAACCATGGAGTGCGCCTCAGATCCAGAGCCCCAATAGAGACTATCCTCTTTAATGGATTGAATTTTGGTTAAAGCGCGGTCCATATCAAGCGGATAAAGCGCATCACCCGCAACACCATCGGCCATCAATGCAGCTTCTAGAGAACCGTTAGCCCATTTATAAAGCGAGCGCATACCCGGAAACTTAGCCGTATCGAAGAAATCTGCCCAATTTTGCGGTGGATTATCACCGTAAGCTTTTGTGTCATAAACAAACGCGTAACCATAAAGAATAATAGATACTCCAAATTCCAACGCATACCCCGGCAGTGTTTTATCTCTAGACACAACAGAATAATCGATCGGTTCGAGGTGGCCTGTTGGCCCAAGAGATACTGCATTAAAGAGATCTCCATCTGCAACATCAGCTGTAACATTTCCACTGTCGACCATCTCTTTAATCTTACCTTCAAGAGGACCAGAGGTATCAAACTTCAAGCCTTTACCAGTATTAGCAGTAAATGCATCACCAATCGCAGAGCTATGGCATTCTTCAGACTGACCACCCCAATTCCACATCACAACATGATCCGCGGCGGCTTCAGCATCACCTGCCATTACCGCAGTCAACGCAATACCTGAGGCACCGCAAAGCGCTAGAAACGTGCGGCGATCCAGACGGCCTTCTTGATAGGCCTTTGCACTGTCTTGCAGTGTCTCTTTCATGAATTGTTTATCGTGCATTTCATTTCTCCTATTGGGTTCGGGAACTTTCCCGCTTCTTTGGTGTGACGCCTTAGAGCGCTCTTCATTTAGGGCATTCACCCCATCTGTAATTCGACGGCAGCTTCATCTGCCCAAAGTAAATCAACAGCATCACCAAGCTTTACTTCATTAGCGTTGCGCCAGACATCAATATCAATCTCTATTTTTTGACCTTCTTTTGTGTCTACAATAACCCGCTGCATAGAGCCAAAATAGGTGATGGAGCTCACTGTCCCATTCATCCGAGCATCTTGGTGATCAACACCCACAATGAGATCAATTTTTTCAGGGCGCAATGCATAAACTTTATCGTTGTGGTGGATGAAATTCGATTTTCCAAGAAAGCTAGCAGTGAATTTGTTTTTTGGCCGTTCGTACAATTCCTTTGGCGTCCCGACTTGTTCGATAGCACCATCACGCATAATCACTATACGATCAGACATCGAAAGAGCTTCTTCTTGATCATGGGTAACGTAAATGAACGTTGTTCCAATCCGTCGGTGAATGACCTTAAGCTGCTCCTGCACCTCGACTCGAAGCTTTTTATCCAATGCACCAAGTGGTTCGTCCAATAATAAGACTGGTGGTGCAAAACATAACGCTCGCGCCAATGCGACACGCTGTTGTTGACCACCGGACAACTGCCCGGGCTTGCGGTCCGCAAATTGCTGCAATTGCACCAGATCAAGCATTTCATCCACACAAGCTTCGATCTCCGCAACAGCCCGATTCCGCACACTTAAGGCATAGCCAATATTATCACGGACATTCATATGTGGAAATAAAGCATAGCCTTGAAAAACCATGCCAAAGTTACGCTTTTCTGCTGGCACTCCCGCTATAGAAGCCCCGTCTAGCGCTATATCTCCCTCAGAAACATCCAAAAAACCTGCAAGCATCATCAACAGCGTGGTTTTGCCGGAACCAGACGGCCCTAAAAGCGTTAAAAATTCGCCCTTTTGGACGTTTAAGCTTACATCACTTACCGCTTTAAAAGTCCCAAAAATCTTTGAAACATTGCGAATCTGTAAACTGCCTATCTCTAATGGTTCAGCCATTAGCACCCCGCAGTTTCAGTTTATTTCGTGCTTCTTGTGGGCTCATGATACGACCCCCTATACGCTCGATTATTTCACGTACTTTTACAACCAATTGCGCATTGGAAGCCAGCACACCGCGCTCCAAATAAATGTTGTCCTCTAATCCAACGCGCACATTACCGCCCAACACGACCGAAGCCGCCGCCATCGGCATTTGTCCACGCCCAATGCCAAAACTAGCCCAGCTTGCACCGGCGGGTAATTGTGCTTTCATGGCAGCCATAGTTTCAACCGTTTGCTCAGCGCCCCAAGGAATTCCAAGGCAAATTTGAAACATCGGCGGTGCATCAATAAGGCCTTCATCTATCATCGCCTTTGCAAAACGAATGTGACCCAAATCAAAAACTTCAAGCTCGGGCTTTACGCCCCATTCTTGCACCAATTTAGCCATTTTACGAAGCGTTGGTGGGGTGGAAATATAGATCATATCTGTGTCTGAAAAGTTCAACGTTCCACAATCAAGAGAGCAAATATCTGGCATGCATTCTCTAACATGAATTAACCGTTCTTCGGGTCCGATCATATCGGTACCAGGACCGGGCATGGCGGGGTTATCAGGGATTGACACCCAATCGCCCCCCATACCGGCAGTGACATTAATGATAACATCCGTGTCACTATCACGTATGCGATCAACGATTTCTTTGAAAAGTTTGGGATCACGCGATCCTAAACCTGTTTCAGGATCGCGTGCATGGATATGTACAGCTGTTGCACCCACTTTAGCAGAATTAATTGCCGCGTCCGCTATCTCTTTCGGCGTAACAGGAACATGTGGGCTTTTGCCTGCAGTGTCACCCGCTCCAGTAACAGCACAGGTAAGCACTACGTCGTAGTTCATCAGGTGCAGTCTCCTTTTTTTCCAGATTGGCGCGGATTCCATCAAAAAAGTTATCGATTATACGACGTATTTGTGCTTACAGTGGCGAAAAAACGCACTTCTTTCATTGGAATTTAGCAATGCAAATTGACACCACCCACCAGATAACACGCGCCGCCAATCATGCTATCTTCGTTGTCGTGCCACGCTTTAATGTCACCACTCTAATAACTATGATTGAGACGATGCGCATCGCAAACTATCTGGCGTCTGAACCCATTTTTTCATGGGATATCATCTCTTTTGACAACGAAACGATCATAGCAAGTAACGGCATGAAAACTATAGTCAGGACGGACCTAGAAAACCTGCCATCGGCTGACTTTATATTCGTTTTAGGAAGTTGGGGGACCGAACACTACGACAACCGATCCTTAACGGCTTGGTTACGGAAACGCGCTCGAGCTGGTGAAAGTATCTGTGGCGTTGAGCTTGGATGCTACATTATAGCCCGTGCAGGCCTACTCGATCGTAAACCTGCAACAACTCATTGGTCATGGCTAAGCGGTTTTCGAGAGTCCTTTGATCGAGTAGACGTGCAAGAGAGCCTGTTTACTATAAAAGGTAAAATTATAACCTGTTCAGGCGGGTTGGCTGGTGTCGATTTAATGCTACGTCTAATAGAGAAAACGCATGGCAGCAGCTTTTCAGGTGAAATAGCAGACCAGATGCTACATCATCCAATTCGTAACGCCAACTCTCCGCAACGCAGCACAATGGGACGCAGCACTAAAACAATGTTGCCATTAGTCCGTGAGGCTATGACTATGATCGAAGAAAATATAGAGGAACCTTTAAGCGTCCCAGAACTCGCAAAAACTCTCGAAGTTTCCCAACGACAGCTAGAACGCCAATTTAAGAAGCATGTGGGTTGCACAGTGGTACAATTCGGGCTTCTAAGGAGATTACAAAATGCCAGATTACTGTTGATCTCAACCAGCCTAACAGTGCGAGAGATTGCAACTGCTTCTGGGTTTAACACTCTTTCTCATTTCGCATTTTCATTTGGAAAATTTTTTGGTCGTCGCCCCTCTGAGTATCGCGAAGCTTGGCCAGTAAATGAAACTGCGCCCAGTTGGCCAGGATCTCTTTCTGATTTTCTATCAACGTTAAAAAAGAACTCCAAGCATGTTCAGCCAAGCCGTGACTGACGCAGAGCACTGAGCACGGCCACAATCTCACGATCTCTCTGAGCAGCCATATCTTCAAAAGAATGTTCTCCTGCAATAGCGTTACATCCATCTACCATACGATTGCGTAGTTCGCTGGTTAATTCAGGAGCCTCCAATCTGGTCCATGGTAATTTGAGCGCTGGTCCAAACTGATCCAAATTGGTGGCCATTCCCCCAGCCCCACACGCGACGTGGAAAGCTAGACACTGGCCTTGACTGACCATTCGTGGGGCTGGACCGTTCATCAGAGCAATATCTATATCCTTTGGCGTGGCTTCACCATTGGCCACCATATGCAAAGCCTCTCGCCATAATGCTTCTTGTAATCGAGTAGCTACAAAACCAGGAATTTCTTTTTTCATTATCAAGGGCGCTTTGCCCGCAATTTCATAAAATTTTCCCGCCCATGACACCGCTTCAATTGCAGTTTTATCGCCGCCTACAATTTCCACTAACGGTAACAAATATGGGGGGTTAAATGGATGACCAATAACGCAGCGTTCAGGTGAGGCACATGATGCCTGAATTTCCGTCATAGTTAGACCGGATGTAGAAGAACCAATCACCACGGATTCAGGTAAAATATCCCCCATCTTTTTGTACAAATCCTGTTTGATATTTAATCGCTCAGGAGCACTTTCCTGCACAAAATCAGCATTATCCAATGCGGTTTCAAGATCAGTAACAATGCTTAGACGAGCAAGAGAAGCTCCCTCAGCCAGCCCCAATTTTGTAAGACTGACCCATGCAGTTTTAAGAATTAAATTGAACGCTTTTGTCTCAGAAGTGTCATGAAGATATGCGGTGACATCATACCCACGCGCCAGAAAATGCGCTGCCCAGCCCGCACCAATAGGACCCGCACCAATGCTTGTAACACGCCTAATTTTAGAGGGATCAGAATACATCATTCACCTTTGAAATTTGGTTCGCGCTTCTCAATAAATGCAGCAACACCTTCTGCAGCATCAGCAGATTTTAGCATCTTACGGTAAATTGGCATCGGGTCAGTACGCATTTTTTGAAAAGCAGCCTCAAGCGGAACACAGTCAATCTCGCGCTGAACTTCTTTTACTGATTGCATCGCCAAAGGAGCAGACCAAGAAATAGACGCCGCCCACTCCCTTGCAGCATCCATTAATTGTTCTTTGGGTACCACCTTATTAACGAGCCCGTAATGCGCAGCCTCTATCGCTGTCATACGACGACCAAGTAAAAACATCTCCATTGCAATATTATGCGGAATACGGCGTGGCAAACGTTGCAGAGCGCCTGCATCAGGAACTATCCCCAAAGGCATTTCAGGCAGACCAAATTCTACATGATCGGCTGCAATCAACAGATCACAACTCATTGCCATTTCAAAGCCTCCGCCAATTGCCAATCCATTAATTGCCGCAATGACAGGTTTGTTTAGGCTCCAATTTTCAGTTAGTCCTGTAAATCCACCGAAACCGTATTCATCAGCTTCCCACCAATTATCAAGTTGCATCTCACCGTTGTTCAGCGCCTTCAGATCCCATCCAGCTGAGAAAATCTTTTCACCACCACCAGTCAGAATAGCGCATCGCAAATCTTTATCTTCATGAAGCTCCTGAAACGCAGCGGCCAAAGCCTGAGACGTGGATACGTCAATAGCGTTCACCTTACCACGATCCAAAACTACTTCCAAAACATGACCTTCGCGGTGAACTTTTACGCCGTCTGACATTTCCCTATCCTTCTTTAAATTCAGGCATAACTTCGTTTGCAAACATTCGTAATGATTTTTGCTGCGACGCATGATCAAGCCCCATGGATGCATAATAAATATATTCATCCACTCCCAACGCCTGATAACGTTTCAATTTTTTTATAGCTTGGTCAGGTGAACCAAACATTAAATTCTCCTCAAGCATCACAGGGTCATACTGCTCACGGCCCTCTAGATCCTCAAGGGGAATGGATGCAGGAAAGCCATTTTTAACATCACCTAAATTACGATAAAGATTTTCGAATTGGCTGAGCAAACGTCGGATAGCATTCATTGCGTTTTCCCCATCCTCTAAATTATCATAAATGCAGGAATGCCGCATCATAGCAAACCGCGGCGTCCAGCCATTGTCTGCTTTAGTAATAGCGTCATCCAACTGCTGCTTGTATAGCTCTGCTTCGGAAAATGGTCTTGTAAAGGGCCAACAATTCACATGACATCGCTCGCGCATAGCATAATCATATGTGATCGGCGAGCGAGCAGAAACCCAAACAGGAACTTCTTTTTGAAGTGGCTTGGGAACCGAAGTAGACGCTGGAAACTGCCAGAATTCTCCATCATGAGCGTAGTCGCCTTTCCATAGCTCACGCACGGCAGGCAGCATTTCCTGCATGTAACGCCAGCCATCAGATTGTCTCAAACCAGGCTTCATTCGGTCAAACTCTCGCTGATACGCGCCCGAACCGATACCAAATTCCAACCTTCCACCTGTGATTAGATCAGTGAAAGCCGCCTCACCCGCAAGGTTAATTGGGTGCCAATAAGCCGCTGTAGCAACTGCCGTTCCAAGACGAATACGGCTGGTCTCAGCTGCCCACCATGTTAGTAATTGAAATGGGTTTGGAGCGATGGTCATTTCAAGAGCATGGTGCTCAGCAGCCCAAACAATATCAAAACCACTATCTTCAGCAATTTGCACCATTTCAAGCGTGTGGCGGGCTACATCCTGCATATCCAGACTATCGTCAATACGCTCCATATTAACAGCAAGTTGGAATTTCATATCAAAATCCTTTCGCGTATTATTATTACAGAATTACAAAAATTTTTCAGCATAGCGATGCATAATTGCCGTAATTTTCCAAGATAAAAAATAACATTGGTTACCACAAAAATAGTTACGACATCACGGCCAAGTTTAGATTTTGGACTTACAAAACTCATCGCATTACAAAAGGATTAGCCATCGGTTCATCAGAAGTATTCATCCAGATAGTTTTAGGCCGAGTGTAGTCATAAATGGCTTGAAAACCACTTTCACGACCATATCCTGAGCCTTTGACACCACCAAATTCAGCAATGGGAGAAACCACTCTATACGTATTTACCCAAACAATACCTGCTCGTACACAATTAGCCATTCTCAGGGAGCGAGCGGAATCTTTTGTAAAAATGCCCGCTGCTAAACCATGCTCATTGTCATTGGCAAGAGCAAGCACCTCGTCTTCAGTTTTAAAACGCTGGACTGATAGGACTGGTCCAAACAACTCTGTATTTACAATCCGTAAATCTTGACGTGGACATTCAATAATCGTGGGCTCATAGAACAGACCCGATAGGCCTTCCGGTTGTTTGCCACCAACTAGTACCCTACCCCCCTGTTCCTGTGCATAGGCTACTTCCCGTTCAATATGTTCTAATTGAGCCAACGTACATAGCGGCCCCATTTGAGTTTCATCAGTTAATGGGTTACCGAGCACAATTTTATTCGTCAGTGTAATCATCTGTTCCAAAAAATTATCTGCAATACTTTCGTGTAAGTATAGGCGAGAACCAGCAACACAACTTTGCCCTGTCGCGCCAAATATTCCTGCTATAGATGCATTAACTGCGCTTTCGATATTAGCATCATCGAAAACTATGAATGGAGACTTACCCCCCAATTCAAGAGAAACCTCTGCAAAGTTACGTTTCACGTTTTCCAAAACATGCCGCGCCGCATTTGGGCCACCTGTAAAAGAAACACGGGCAACTAATGGATGTCCAGTCAAAGCGCGCCCACAAGGCTCTCCATGACCAGTAACAATATTGACGACCCCAGGCGGAATACCCGCTTTTTCAATTAACTTGCCAAATTCCAGCATCGCGGCACTGGCATGCTCAGACGCCTTGAGAACCACTGTGTTTCCTGCCGCCAAGGCTGGACCAATTTTCACTGCCACCAAAAATAGTTGTGAATTCCAAGGCACCACAGCAGCAACCACTCCTAAGGGTTCTCGCTTGGTAAAAACAAACATGTCAGGTTTATCGATGGGTAGAGTCTCACCGCTAACTTTGTCAGCGCAGCCAGCAAAAAAATGGAAAAACTCAGCAATGTATTGGGCTTGCCAGCGAGTTTCTTTCAACATTTTTCCTGTATCGAGCGACTCTGTCCGCCCTAAGCTCTCGGAGTATTCAGCCAATAAGTCACCTAGTGCGCGCAACTTCTTGCCGCGCTCTGTGGGTGTCATAGAAGCCCATGGCCCAACACTGAACGCGTCGTGCGCTGCAATAACTGCACGGTTTACATCTTCCTCTGTTGCCTCTGGAACGCGACACCATATTCTTCCATCTGACGGGTTAACGCTTTCAAAAAAGCGTCCATCAGCAGCATCAACCCAATCTCCATTAATCAGCATTTTGTAGCTTGTAACGTCAGTCACTTGGCGAGACTCCTCGTTTGTAATTTTTCCATTCATGTCCGCTTTCATTCAGCACGTACCAGAAAATACGACATCGTGTGTCGAAAAATCCACAATCTGCCATCTGTGATAAGGGCAGGTTCATATTATTGGAGAAAAAACATTGGTGAACAAAAAACAAATTATTGGTGGATCATTAGAGATTGGCGGACGGATATTATCCCTTTCCCGAGCCATCCGAGCAGGTGATTTTGTATACCTTACGGGTCAAATTCCAATGAGAGACGGTGCGCCCATGACCGATGGCTCTGTAGAAGATCAGACGCGAGCAGTGTTAGATGATATCACCGCAACTTTAGAACTTGCTGGATGCACGCGCGACGACGTCATAAAGTCGATGGTTTGGCTTCGTGACCGAAATGATTTTCCTGGTTTTAATTTAATTTATGGAGAATACTTTCCAGTTGAGCCACCTACTCGTTCCGCAGTTATTAGCGATCTGTTGGTAGATGTTCGCGTCGAGGTAGAAGTGATCGCATACCACCCCATTGCCGATGTTTAAGGATCTGAATGGAACAGCATTTAAATTTATAGGTCCATCTGATGGGCCAGTTGTTGTCATGATTCACGGATTAGGTTTGAACCAGGATTGCTGGCAGTGGACCAGTCCTACTTTAGCCCAAAAATACCGAGTTTTAACATATGACCTTTATGGCCATGGTCTAACTATATCACCTCCTAGCAACCCCAGCCTGTCATTATTTTCGAAACAGCTAGTTGAGATGCTTGACTATTGTAATATACAAACGGCCACGATTTTGGGATTTTCATTGGGCGGCATGATTGCACGGCGTTTTGCACAAGATTTTCCCAAAAAAACAGATGCGCTAATTATCCTTCACTCACCGCATAGAAGAACCCTTGAAGCACAACGAGCAATTCTCAAACGTGTTGCGCAAGCCAGGCATGAGGGGCCGCAATCAACCGTTGAGGCTGCATTAGACCGATGGTTTACTGACCAATTCAGGCAAGACAATCCGCAAATGATGGATACAGTAAGAGGTTGGGTAACCGCCAATGACATTACCACATATCATAAGGCCTACCAAGTTCTCGCTGATGGTATTGATGAGATTGTAGCACCATCACCGCCAATTTCCTGCCCCACATTGGTAATTACCGGGACCGAGGATCATGGTAATGGCCCCGAAATGTCGCAGGCGATAGCCTCTGAAATTACCGGGTCGCGATTAGTAATATTACCAAGACTACGTCATATGGCACTTGCCGAGGACCCAAAAGCTATTAATAGGCCCCTGACCAATTTTTTAAGTGAACTGATAACCACTAAATGAGCACAAAAATCCTCAAAGGCCTACGCGTAATTGATTTAAGCCGCATGTTATCAGGGCCATATTGTACAATGCATCTGGCCGATCATGGAGCAGAAGTAATAAAGATTGAAAGTAGTTCGGGTGATACAAGTCGCGGTAACGGTCCGTTCAGAGAAGATGACACAGATCAAGACTGGGCCGGCTATTTTATTAGTTTAAATCGGGGTAAAAAAAGTATCCAAATTGACCTCAAGTCCGACCTTGGTCGAACTCAATTTCGAGCTTTGGCAGCAACAGCGGATGTTATTGTTGAAAACTTTCGTCCTGGCGTGATGGACCGACTGGGACTGGCATATGAAATGCTCGCAGCCGACAACCCCAGACTCGTCTACGCTGCAATACGCGGATATGGCGACCCGCGTTCTGGTAAAAGTCCATATGCCGATTGGCCGTCATATGATGTCGTCGCTCAGGCTATAGGTGGCCTAATGTCAATTACAGGAGCCGATGCAAATAGCCCAACAAAAACAGGCCCCGGTGTGGGTGATATATTTGCCGGTATGATGATGGCTTTTGGTATCATGGCGGCACTTCGTGAAGCTGAGGCAACTGGGAAAGGTCAATTTGTTGATGTGGCAATGTATGATGCGATGATCTCACTTTGTGAGCGCATGGTGTATCAACATGACATCACAAAGCAAGTTCCAGGGCCGGAAGGCAACGGTCACCCCTTTCTTAGTCCTTTTGGGCTTTATCCTGCCTCAGACGGTTACATTGCGCTTGGTATTGTAGACGATGCTTTCTGGCAAAAGCTCGCAAAACTGATGGATCATCCAGAACTTGCTGCGGACCCCCGCTTTGCGACAAGGGCAAATCGTGCTACAAATGCTACCGTTGTAGATGAAATTGTTTCTGCATGGTCATCGAAACGGAGTAAAAGTGAACTAACAAAGACCCTAGGTGGAAAAGTGCCCTTTGGTCCATTGAACACTATTGCCGATATAAAACGTGACCCACACACAGCGGCTCGAAAAATGCTGGCAAAGATTAATACTCCGTTTCCAAATGAAAAGCCTTGGATCGTTGCAGCTAATCCATTGCGCTTCGGAGCACATAATCATGGCGAGCTAACAGCGCCACCAGTCTTAGGTGCTGACGCCCAAATACTCGACGAACTTATCCCAACCAAGCCAATAGATCCTAAAACGATAAAAAACTTACGGGATGCTTTTGGTCGGTTTGCCACAGGTGTCACAGTTGTTACAACCCGCCAAGATGATAGTATACCTCGTGGATTCACAGCAAATTCCTTTACGTCTGTATCACTTGATCCTCCACTTTTACTAGTTTGTATTAGTAAAACTGCTTTATCCTGTGAGAGCTTCATCAAAGCCAAATACTTTGCAATCAACATTCTTGCAGATGATCAACGAGAAATTTCTGGTCTTTTTGCGTCACGTTCAGCAGATAAATTTGATAACGCCGCGTGGCATTACAATGAACAAAATGTACCCCTAATTGATGGTGCTTTAGCAAATTTTAGTTGTGCGCAACACAGGCTTGTAGACGCTGGCGATCACATCATACTAATTGGGAGAGTGATTGACCTTGAGATGACTGATGGCAAACCACTAGGCTACTACAAAGGGGCTTATTTTGATATTGGATTAGATCGCGCAGTGACGGATGCGGCGACAACTGGCAATGTCACCATAGGTGCAGTTTTAGCATACAAAAATACATTACTGCTTGTTGAAAAGTCAGACGGTAGTATAACTTTGCCAAATGCCCACTCAGTAGGTGCCCTTAGCCAAGCCTTGATCAATAAAGGGCTTAAGTCAGCGATAAATCAGCTCTATGCCGTATACCAAGTAACATCGACAGGTGCGCAACGAATTATTTATCACGGAGAGGCGGAAGGCAATGCAATCAATGGATTGAGATTTTACGACCTCAATGCACTGCCTCTTGATAAAGTTGTTGATGATGCCGAACGGTCGCTACTGCAAAGATACGCAAAAGAAAATCGTTATGGCACCTTTGGCATTTACCATGGAACAGAGGTGGAAGGAGTGGTTCACACCCTCGCTGGAAACCACAAATACCAAATCTAACAGGAGAAAATAATGCTTCCCGAATTGCGCAAAGTAATCACATTTGATGAAGATATTCATTCTGAAGGCGGTCGGCCATCAAATCCTACACTGCGCATGATAGGAGTGGCAGCTGTAGTTGCAAACCCTTGGGCAAATCGCGGTTATGTGGAAGATTTACAGCCAGAAATTCAACGTATGGCACCTATTTTAGGAAAAATATTATCAGATCGTTTAATCAAGCTGGCAGGATCTGGAAAAGCTATAGAAGCATATGGGAAAGCCTGCATAGCAGGCACGAGCTGTGAAATCGAGCATGCCTCTGCTTTAATTCATACCTTGCAATTTGGTAACTTCTATCGTGAGGCAGTTGACGCTAAAAGTTACTTGGGTTTCACAAACACGCGGGGTCCAGCCAATACACAAATTCAAATTCCACTGATGGACAAACATGATACAGGCCGACGTTCGCATTATTTGACAGTACAGTTTTCAATCTATGATGCGCCTGATGTGAACGAACTAGTTGTTGCATTGGGTGCAGCCACCCGAGGGCGCCCCCACCATCGTATAGGCGACAGATACTCGGATTTAGCTAGATTAGGTCGCGATGTTGAGAACCCTGCAGGGGTATAAACAGAACTAGTCATAATTCTGTATTTATTGCTAGTAGAGAACAAAATTATCATTTCCGTGAGCTTCCAAAGACCTTAACAGACGCTAAAATTTACGATAGATTACCGAACTTAAAGGCAGTGGATCTTTTAAAAGGTAAAGTGCCGTATATTGATGAAGTAGATGCAGAAGCAGTAAAATTTTAACTATAAATAAATCAACAAAAATAGAGTTTGACTTTCTTGATAGTGGTTTGAATATGGGAACAATTTAACTACCAACATTACCAAAATTTTCGGTTAATACTTAAATATGAGCAAAAAGCTAAAAAATATATCAGGTGAGCGATGAAAATACGTCTCCAAATTGGAGTCGCAGGTGTTTTCACAGTTTTAGCGGTAATTCTTGTCGGCACCGTAGTTGCAATACTTTATTTTGGTAATCGAGAAATTGCGCTGAATACAGCACACGATCAAATGATCAAAGCTCGAGAGCGGTCTGTCGATAATATGCTGATAACGATCAAAGACGCTGTTCAAGACGTATCTTCTGCAGCCAGTTTTATAGGTCAATTTCCTGAAAAAGCTCAATCATTTGATGGTCTAAATGTCCTTAATGCTCTGGCAAATAAAAGAGAGCATTATTATGGAATATTTTTTGGCATGCAGGCGTCTGGTGCTTTTTATCAAAACATCTTTCTACCTGAAGGATTGAACACATTTGGACCCAAAGCAACACCAGTACCTGACAAAACAAAACGAGTTTTACGCCTTACCAATTCCTACCCTGACGGTCGCAGAGAAGCTTATTTCTGGTCTAAACAAACCGGTGAACCACAATTTTTTTATGAGCAACCAACCACCTACGATCCTCGCGGGCGTCCCTGGTATAAGGGAGCGATGGAAACTAGCAAAGTATACTTTACCTTGCCATATATATTTGAAAGCACGGGCAATCCTGGCATCACTTTCGCTAAAAATATTGTGGATGCCGTTGGCACATCAATCGGTGTAGCAGGCATTGATATGACATTGTCAACATTTGCTACAATTCTTAATGAAACTAGGATTGGAGAAGATGGTGTTGTTTTTGTGCTGGATCATGCTGATGAGCTTTTTTTCTATTCGGGCAAGCGCTCAGAGGGCAGCAGATCACATTTTCCAACAACAAGATCTGAGGCGAGTTTGGAAATCCAAAGTAAAATTGTCAAAACGGCAATCTTGAATTGGCAAACTGATGGTGAGACTTTCTTTCGTTTCAAGTCTCCAGATACTGGTGAAAACTACATCGCTTCTGTTGCTCCTATACCCGAGATTATAGGCATCAGTCCGATCCTCGGGCTTGCTGTGCCAGAATCTGAGTTTGTGGGTGAGATAAAACAGACAACCATACGGGTGCTGCAAATCAGTGGCTTGATTTTGCTGATTTCAATTGGTTTTACGGTTTTAATAGCCCGACTATTAAGCTTCAGTTTAAGGCAGGTAGCCGAAGAAGCCCGCCGTATCAGTAATTTTCAACTTACCGATGACTTACCGCTTGGTTCAAAAATAAAGGAAGTCTTCGAGCTGGAGTCTGCAATTTCCAGCATGAAAACCGGCCTTGCCAGTTTTGGTGCTTATGTCCCACAAGACCTAGTACGATCCATTGTTTCAAAGGGCGAAATGGCCGGTGTGGGTGGCATCTCGCGCGAAGTGACGTTGTTATTCTCTGATTTGCAGGATTTCACTTCGCGTACAGAAAATCTTAACCCAGAAGAACTTATGCCAGCACTCTCTCACTATTTTGAGACTATGGAAATTGAAATTGCGGCTACCGGTGGGAACGTTGACAAATACATCGGAGATGCAATCATGGCTATGTGGAATGCGCCAGTAAAAGACACCAAACATACTGAAAATGCATGTAGAGCGGCTTTGGCTTGTTTGCAGGCAGAAGATAACATTAATAATAATGGTAGTTCGCCACTACTGCCATTGCATACACGGATTGGCCTACACACAGGACAAGTCATTGTTGGTAATGTTGGGTCGTTATCTCGCATGCAATACACGGCTCTTGGCGCGGTAGTGAATCTTGCCTCGCGAATAGAAAATTTAAACAAGCTTTACGGCACACAGATCCTTGTTTCTGAAGATGTCGTTTCGCAAGTACCTGATATTTTCCTTTTTAGTGAGCTGGACATAGTATCGCCTGCCGGAACAAGTAAACCAATAAAAATTTTCGAACTTTTGGGCATTGCCAGCGAAACATCTGAATTTTTTCCAAATTCTGAAAAGCTCAGAGAAGCCAAAAACTGGGCCCTTTGCTACGCTCTTTACAGGGCGAGATCATGGAATAAAGCCCTAGTTGCTCTCGAGGCACACCGTGGCACCACATCCAACCGTATTATTGTGGATACCTTTATCGCCCGCTGCCGCACTTTTATTGCTACCCCCCCCTCAATAAATTGGGATGGTGTCTACAATATGAAGCTCAAGTGATTTGAAATTAATGTTGGATTAATTTTTTTCTTTTATGGTTGATGCAATACCATAGAGAATTTTCCAATCTTAAACTAAGTACTTTTATGTAGATTGAACCGGAAAATTTAAGGATTACTTTTGCCCATTCCAAACGCGCTGTTGACCCCTTCACTGGCGGCATATTGTTATGCAATCACCTTTTTTATTCACCATCATCATTTTTCATCTAATCGATAAGCTAATTCTATAAAGACATTTAGAACATCATCCTCATTTGCATTATCGAGGACACCTTCAGAAATCTGTTCACCCGTCCAATGAAAAGACTGTGCCGGGTCATGAAACATATCCCAAGCAGCAAATAAGCGATCAGTCACGGGACGACATAACAATTTTTGTATATTAACGTGCCTATCATCACGAATAATTCGGTTAAACGCTGATTGGACTTCGGCATCTGGCCCTTCAAGTAGCTGAAGATAAATATCACGTCTGCAAACAAGTGCACCTGTTATACCATCGCGGTTGTTACATCTCCTGGCATCTAGAAGGATACCATTCAAAATCGCCTCGTCAAAACCGAACGGCTGTGATGAATAAATGAGCTGGACGTGATGCATGTTTATTATCTCCAACTACACTTAGCTATACTTTTTCTACAACTGCAATAAGCCGCCATTGTTGTTGAATAATTAAATGATTTTTTTGTAATGTTAAAATTCAAGAAAGTATCTAAATCAATGCTTAAGTGTATCTAAATAGCTTGCCAACTGATTGCCATAAAAGCCTATACAAAATTTACATGATCTTTGGCTCCTGCACTAAACAACAGATTCAAAAATATTTTCATGTTACACCAGTGACTAAAGTTACAGCAAGTATTCAAGGATACGTATGAAATTGCGCTTTTTACGCAGTCTATATCTCAGTAAATATTGAATTCGTTTTGAGGTAGTCTACTTCTTTTTCATGGTAAAAAAAATATCTACTAAAGTGCTCTACAACGCTAATTGCCCAGTATGTAATTTTGAAATAACGCACTATAAAAAATATGCAGATCAAAGTAACTTACCCATCAAGTTTCATGATCTAAATTCCAGCGCATTGACCGCGTGGGGGCTCGACGCTGATACAGCTGCGCGGCGACTTTATGTATTGCATGATGGGCAGCTGTCATCAGGAGTTCCAGCCTTTCTAGTGCTTTGGGCACAAATGCCAAAATACAAATGGCTGGCCAGACTGGTAGGATTACAGGGCGCCCGTCAAATAGCGTCAGCATGCTATGACTACATCTTAGCACCCTTAATCTATAGATGGCACTTGCAAAGAATGCGTAAACAAGCCGAATCTAATACCAAATGAAACCTGTCTTTGTCCAATCGCAGAATTATGATGAAATGTCAGCAGTCGTACCAACTGGGCGCGTTGAGAGATTGCTAAAGATTGGGAGTATAGCAACAGGAATTGCCGGTAACGTGGCAATCGATGGAGTGCGTACAATTGCGAACGGTAAGCGACCCAACATGGCGCAGCTCTTATTGACGCCTACAAATACCTTACGTTTCACCAGTGGCCTTTCGCACATGCGAGGGGCAGCATTAAAACTCGGACAAATGCTATCAATGGATAGCGGGTTGGTGCTTTCTGATGAGCTGACCACTATCCTTTCCCAGTTGCGTAATAATGCGCGACATATGCCACCCAAGCAGTTACAAAACGTGCTCAATTCTGAATGGGGTGCAGGTTGGTATAGCCGTTTCTCAAGGTTTGATGTGAGACCTTTTGCCGCTGCCTCAATCGGACAAGTCCACTTTGCTAAAACACATGATGGGCGAGCGATGGCGATTAAAGTTCAATATCCAGGCGTCAGGGCTAGTATCGATAGCGATGTAGACAACATTGCTGCACTTATGCGCCTGCCCGGTCTTGTTCCTAAAAAAATGAACTTGAAGCCGCTACTGTCCGAGGCCAAACGACAGTTACACACGGAGGCCGATTACTCAGCAGAGGCTCAGCACCTTTCTTCTTTCGGGAGGCTACTTACAAAGTCTAATTCCTTCACTGTTCCGGAGGTACATGACGACTTTTGCACATCGCAAATATTGGCGATGGACTATCTCGAGGGCAAGCCGCTCGAAACCTTGGAAGACGCCAACCAAACCGTCCGCGATGAGGTGGCAACATCCTTGATTGATTTAGTCCTCAAAGAATTGTTTGTTTTCAATGTTATGCAAACTGATCCTAATCTTGCAAATTTTAGATACAACTCAAAAACCAAGCGTGTAGTACTACTTGATTTTGGGGCAGTCCAACCAATTGCACCGGAACTCAGCGCTAATTTTCGCACCCTTGCGCGAATAGCGTTGAATGGTGAAGAAGAAGAGATGCGTTCTGCAATGCAGCGCATTGGATATTTTGATTCAAACACCGCTCAACACCATAAAGATTTGATCCTGTCTATGTTCAAGTTAGCAGTATCACCCTTAAAACAGGAAACTCCTTTTAACTTTGGGAATAACGAACTTTTAGAACAATTACGCGATATGGGCTTGAATATTGGTAAAGAACGGGAGCTCGCACACATACCACCCGCAGCTACATTATTTTTACACCGTAAAATCGGCGGTATGTATCTTATGGCCACTAAACTACGAGCACATGTAAATCTACGTCCGATGATTGAGGCTTACATGATATGAAGCCTCAAACCCTTATTTAATTGGGCCAAAATACCTAAGCCGTTGTTTATAAATATATTGTTTTGTCACCTTGTGTCAGCACATTCCATCATACACCACATTAAGGGTAGGACCAATTGAGGGACGAGAAAGATGGGCGCAATAAACAAGCCCAAACGGCCATCAATCTATGGCTAAAACAGTACAATCACATCCGCCCTCACCAAGCCTTGAATATGAAACCACCAGTTCCAGATACTCTATTGAAAAATAGTACATATATTGGGGGCTGGACAGACCTATGCGGATCTTCTCTTCCAAAGAATACCGTTTGCTGATTGCTCGATTGATGTCTTTAACAAGCATCTCGCCATGGCCCTTACTGGCCTGTCTTGGCTCCCACTCTCACTGGTTACGATGAGCCAGAAACACTCTCT
>CAJQRC010000052.1 GCA_905480645.1 uncultured Tateyamaria sp. | reverse complement strand
GCGCTTCCTTTCTTTTCTCTTGTTCAGTCCATTCCGGTCATTGGGTGGTCAGTAGGAGCTTGCGCTTCGTCTATCTTGTCTGGTGCATCAACCTACGCGGTTGGACATATTGTGCGTAGGCATTTTGAGGCTGGTGGGGATTTTGAAAATTTTGACTCCGCAGATGTTCGAGAGGCATTCGATAGCCTTATTGAAAAAGGTAAATCAGTTACCAAAAAACTTGGCCGAAAATCTAATGCTAAAAAGGCATCAACAGTAGAGGCCGTTTGAATTTGAATTTTCAAAATTCTTCTTCTCAGATTAAATAAACATTTAAGGTAAGATGGTTATGCGGTGGATAGCTGTTACTACTTTCGTCTCTATGAATTAAGTCTTAGTAACTGTTGCTTAGTTTTTACTAATTTTCCTTTGCATCCATTATATTGAAACCCCTTATCGGCTGACTTCTCCTTATTGATTCAGTACCACAAGTAAGGTGTGATACTATCTCTCTCATGATTAGGTCATAGTAGGTATATGAAGAAAACAAAGTCGCATTCTGTTAATCAGAGGGATGTCCTTGATCCAGCGCGTGCTCGAGCCATGCAGGTTGCGCTTGGTCTGCCGGGAACCCTTGACGTTGGTGACCGACTTCCCCCTTTCTTTCATCAGTTATATTTTTGGATACCGGCACCACCTCAGGATTTGGGTCGAGACGGTCACCCAAAAGTCGGTGGTCTTATACCAGATGTGGGTCTGCCCAAACGCATGTGGGCCGGTGGGCGGATCAAATTTTTTGCACCACTCCTTTTAGGATTTCCAGCTGAGCGCATGTCTTTTTGTGAAAGTGTCAAAACATCGGAAGGGCGAACGGGTATGTTGGCTTTTGTGACACTTCGTCATGAAATAATCCAAAAGGGCGTCAAATGCGTTACGGAGTGGCAAGAGTTAGTGTATGGTCAAGATCTGAGGACCACGCGTTCTAAACCAGCTTTAACAATGGCGTCAACAGATGAAGATGAAAGCGTCCAGTGCAATTTTGATACAACGTTATTATTTCGTTATTCTGCGTTGACCTTTAATGGGCATCGCATTCATTATGATGAGCCATATGCTAAATCAGTCGAAGGCTATAGCGGTTTAGTCGTGCATGGCCCTTTGTTAGCCCAGAAGTTGATATTGATGGCGGAGGTATTTCAGGGATTGTTATCTGATTTCTCGTTTCGTGCTACCGCACCGTTGATGCATTTTGAAACTGCAACTCTTTGCCGCAAGGGGTATCGTTTTTGGATCCGTGGGCCCGATGGGCGGCAGTGTATGACAGCTTTCAGTGAGTGAACCTAAACGCTAACGTTAAAAAGATGCTGAGACCTCAAAACCTTTAGGGATTGTATTACGGCCATCTAAAATTAGATCAGCCATCGTTTGTGCCACTTTTGGTGCCATACCGAATCCGATCTTAAAACCGCCATTCGCAATAAAATGCCCAGGTCTGTTTGGCCATGGGCCAAGCATGGGCGCACGGCTACGGCTGCGAGGGCGTAGGCCAGCCCAACGCGCAAGCACTTGCGCTTGCTTAAGCTTGGGAACTGCGCATATCGCTTGTGCTAAAATTTTATCAAGGTGGTTATCGGTTTTTGTTGCATGTTCATAATTCCGTTCTGATGTGGATCCAATTGCGGTTGTTCCATCTGCATGGGGGATAAAATGTAAACCGTCGACAAAAATCTGAGGGGAATTGGGAACGGCGTGATCAAGTAAAATTGCTTGCCCTTTAATCCCTGTTCCAACTGACCGAGTATGGATCGAATTTAATGTGTTGAGCCCCATCACGCCAGTGGCGTGAACTGTGAGCTCAGTTTTGGAGGGTTTCAGTTGCATTGAAACACCTTTTGCCTTCAGTGCTGCGACCAATGCTAGGCATGCCTTTCTAGGGTGTATGCGGGCGCTTAAAGTATCAAAGATTTCCATTCCAGTCGGGCTTGTCGCGAACCAGTTAGATGAAGATGCAGATCGGACTTGCCATTCTGCGGCTGTACCCCAAAAATCTTGTGCAGTCATTGCGCGTGCTTGTGCCAGTTTTAGAGCAGCGTCATCAGCGATTGGTTGAACCCGACCCAATCTTGCATATCCAACACAATGTCCACTGACAGCTTGAACTTCATGCCAAAAACCTCGTGCCATCAGCAGGCTTTCAAGTTGAAATTGCTTCTTTGAATTCCAGTTTTCTGGAACGTGGGGAGCCAAAGCACCAACTATACCACCACTTGCACCAGTTGCTGGCCCATGCGGATCTACTACCTGAACATTTGCACCGCGGCGTGTCAGTTCCCAAGCTATCGATAATCCAAATATACCCGCCCCAAGGACTGTAATCTCTATCGTTGCCAATGCGTATTCCTTCCGCCAATGTCGCGCCGTGAGTAAGGTTATACAGGGGGACAGGATGCAGGACCAGCGGACTCAGTTAAAATGGCGAGATGGTATGGTACCGATATCAGTTCAATTTGATGATCCCTATTTTAGCCTCGATAACGGATTGGCTGAAACAAAGCATGTGTTTCTAGATGGTAACTTTCTGCCTGCGCGCTTTCAAGACGGGTTTCATGTTGCTGAATTGGGTTTTGGTACTGGGTTGAACTTTCTTACGACATGGCAAGCGTGGCGGGAGGCAGATATATTTGGTAAATTATATTTCTCCAGCTTTGAGGCATATCCTATGTCTTCAACGGATATGAATATTGCATTACAGAGTTTCCCAACCTTAAAAAATTTCACAAAGAAGTTAACGAACGCACAAATAAGTGGCAGCGTAGTTTTTGATTTTGGTGACGTCGAATTAAAACTAATACATGGAGATGCCCGCATAACCTTGCCAATATGGACAGAAAAAGCAGACGCTTGGTTTTTAGATGGGTTTTCACCAGTTAAAAATCCTGAGCTTTGGGGCGTTGATCTTATGCGGCAGGTGGCGGCGCATACGAAACCAAAAGGAACAGCTGCTACTTATACTGCTGCTGGGTTTGTTCGACGTGGGTTAGAGGATGCGGGGTTCATTGTAGAGCGTGTTCCAGGATATGGCCGTAAACGGCATATGACGCGGGCGTTCCTTGGATGAGTGTGGGAAATAATACACAGCTTGGTATTGCATTAATGATCGCAACGTCAATCGTGTTTGCTGGACAAGATGGGATCTCCCGCCATCTAGCTGCTGAATATAATGTCTACATGATTGTTATGATCCGGTATTGGTTTTTTGCGATTTTTGTTATCACTATTGCTTCGCGTAAGGCTGGCGGTGTAGTGGCGGTCGCAAGTTCATCGCGGCCAATGGTCCAAATTTTTCGTGGCTTACTATTGGCCGTTGAAATTTGCGTGATGGTGACTGGGTTCACTCTATTAGGGCTGGTTGAGAGCCATGCTGTATTTGCGGCATATCCATTGCTCGTGGCGGCGTTATCAGGGCCAATATTAGGGGAACGTGTGGGGTGGCGGCGATGGCTTGCGATTGCTATCGGGTTTATCGGCGTATTGTTTATTCTAAAACCAGGCTTTGGGGTGTTTAATCCTGCGGTGGTTGTTCCGCTTATTGCAGCCGTTTTGTTTGCTACCTATGGATTGCTAACTCGGTATGTCGCCCGATATGACGCGACGGAGACTAGTTTTTTCTGGACAGGTACAGTTGGTGCGTTGGCAATGACTGTAGTTGGAGTATGGTTTTGGCAGCCGATGATAGGTCTCGATTGGGCTTGGATGGGTTTACTTTGTATGACTGGAGCTCTGGGGCATTGGCTCTTAATTCGTTGCTATGAGGTTGCTGAAGCAAGTGCGGTCCAGCCGTTTGCTTATTTCCAGATGGTATTTGCTGCAATAGTTGGTATTTTTGTATTTAGTGAAAGCCTTAAGATAAACGTTTTAGTCGGTGCTGGAATTGTTGTTGCGGCAGGTTTATTCACCCTTTGGCGCGAACGGCAGCAAGGTTGAACCTGTCAGTTCCGTGCTAAAAGGCACTGGTAAGGGACTTTTGCCTAACCTTGCACGGTAAATTGGTAGGCTTTCAGTAACGCGCATGACGTAATTCCGAGTTTCGCGATATGGGATATGTTCGATCCAGTCAATTACGTCAAATTTGTCTTTTCCTTGGCGTGGGTCTCCAAGCAAATTGACCCACTTATCAACTCTACTTGGACCTGCGTTGTAAGCTGCCGACATTAAAACGACATTGCCATTAAAGCGTCCAGAGAGTTGCGACAGGAATGCTGCACCTAACTTAGCATTATACTCAGGATCCGAGATCAATCTTTCGGTTGTGTGTTCCCCTGCGCGGTCCAACGAGTCGGCTACTTCACTTGCAGTGGTTGGCATAATTTGCATCAGGCCGCGCGCACCAGCGCCGCTTTGAACCGATGGATCGAACTCGCTCTCACGCCGAGCAATTGCAAGATTCATTTCTGGAGCCATTGGCAAGTCAATTCGAATAAGTGGGTGTAATGGATAATAAGACGCATGAAGTACAATTCCACGTCGTGCGGCACGTTTAGATATCATGACTGCGAGATGTGGCTGTTCCATTTCAAGAGTGGCTTGCCCTAATTGACCAGCCTCTTCGCGATCAAGACTTTCGGCTAGGTGAGTCCAAAATCTTTCGGCTATACTCAATTCCCCTGATGCTTGTAAAAGCATACCGGCTTCGAAAAGATCGAGATTGGTTAAATTGGATATTTTCCAATCTTCAAAGATTTCGGCTCCACTCAGATACGGATCAACGAGTTCATTGCCGCGTTCCGCTGACAATAGTCCATAAAAGGAAGTTTGAAATTTAGCACCATCGGTGTAGGCCTGTGATGCGGCTGCCTCATCCCCTAGTTCCTCATAAGCTCGCCCTGTCCAATATGCTGCACGACCGCGTGAAATCGGGGACTTGATTACGGAACGATGATTTTGAAAGTGAACCAGCGCTGTTTTGGGTTCATTAAGTTTACGCAGCGCTATGTAACCCGCCAGCCATTCCAAATCGGCGTAGGACGGGCCTTCTGATAAGAAATGTCGTGCGGCGAGCTCATAGGCTAGTGTGGAATCGCCGTCACGCATTTCGTCACGTGCCAACGCCCGTCTGCGTTGCGCCCAAGCACTTGGTTTTCCTAGGCTTTCGGTAGATGTTGACCGCTCATGTAATAGTGTCTTTGCGTCTGCCCAACGACCTTTTCGAACACGCCATTCAAAGCGATCATGAGCTAAACCTGAGTTGTCTCTAAGAGTTTTTGGTACTGCTTTAATTAAAGCATCAACAGAATCAGATTGGGATTTTAGGGCTAAACGGGCCTCTGCCAATACCTTTTGCTCTGCTGGGACTAGATCAAGCATGCGTTTTGCACTAGGATTATTTCCGGACCAGAGCATTGCATTAAGGCGAGCCACGTGGTGGGGAGACAGTAATTCTGCATAATTTTCGAGATATTGTTTTTGGGTAGCACTCTCCATTGCAACGGTACGCCATTCCAAAATAAGGTTCGCTTCAGCTAAATCATTTGAGCCTGCGCGTGCGAGTGCTTGTGCATGGCCGAGCACACCTTCAGGCGTTTGCGCAATGTTCTGTGCGAAGAAAGATAGAATTTTATCATCGTTTTGATTTAAGATAATTGCCTCGGACTTACGGCGTAGATAAGCTTCGCCAGGCCAGTTAGGGCGTCGATCTAAGAAGGTGATAATATCTTCGTAGCTACCCAGACCGGCACGCAACTTATGCCACTCAATAATGTCGATGGCTACGGGGCCATCACGGTATGCAAGTTGCGTGGCGGCATCCCAGTCTCCACTCCGCATGGCTTTAAGCGCCCAGCCTAAAGGGCGAGGGCGTTCTGCTAGTGCGGTAAGTGAGCACATAAAAAGTAGAATTAAGGCGATAGAGAAGCTTCTCATCTATTGCATTTCCTGTCTTCCCAAGGATAGAGGCTTATAGCATATCCTTGAATCGCTGGGTTTCAACTCACGATAACGATATATTTAAAAGTTATCCTAGGCTGTTTGTCAGCAAATTGTAAAAAAGGAGTGTGGGAGAATGTTCAGAGGTTCTATGACCGCCCTCATCACGCCGTTTTCTAACGGCGCTTTGGATCTGGAAACACTTAGGAATTTGGTCGAGTGGCATATTAACGAAGGTACAAATGGGTTGGTTCCTGTTGGCACTACTGGTGAAAGCCCAACTTTGACGCATCAGGAGCATGAGACTGTAATCGAAACAGTAGTTCAAGCCACTGCTGGACGAGTACCAGTGATAGCCGGTGCTGGTTCTAATAATACCATTGAAGCGATACGCTTTGTTCAATTTGCAGAGAAAATTGGGGCTAGTGGAGCGCTTGTAGTGACCCCTTATTACAACAAGCCAACACAGCGTGGTTTGATTCAGCATTTTACAGCTCTCCATGATTGTGCGGATATACCGATAATCATATATAACATCCCCAGTCGTTCTGTTATTGACATGACGCCAGAGACTATGGGTGAACTAGCCAAACTCCCCCGCATTGTAGGTGTGAAAGATGCTACAGGTGACTTGTCACGTGTAGGAGACACTCGTATCACCTGCGGGACTGATTTTGTTCAATTAACTGGTGAAGATGCTACAGCGCATGCCTTTAACGCTTGTGGAGGTGTCGGAGCCATTTCAGTGACTGCAAATGTGGCTCCCAAATTGCTCAGTCAAATGCAATTAGCGTGTGCAATGGGTAAATACAGTTTAGCGCTTGAAATCCAAGATAAACTGATGCCTTTGCATAAGGCGATATTTACTGAACCAGGGTTGGTTGGTGTTAAATATGCTATGTCTCAGTTAGGCATTTGCTCTCCAGAAGTTCGGTTGCCTCTAACTTGTTTATCTGAAGATACTAAAGCATTGGTTGATGCCGCTTTGTTGCATGCGGATATTAAGTAAAGCTTAATGCCAGGGTTTCTTGACCATGGCAAAACTTTAACGTTTGCCGTAGTAAAGTCCCACCACGTGTTCAGCCTCTGCAAAAAATAACCAGCGTACGATAAATGCACCAGCCACGTGACTAATCACAGCTAACACGGCCAACAAGTGAGAAAATGGTGCAATGAGCAGAAATATTGGTATTACTGCCAGAAGCCCGATTGATATTAATCGCAATTTAATACCATGCTTACGCCCAACAACAAAAGCAAACTCTTTTAGCAAATAGTTTGTTCCGGTATGGGGGGGTTCGAACGCCCGTACAGAGCCGATAGTGCCCAATCCAGTAGCGGTCGCCATAGTTGTGCCAGAGATTTTAAATACTCTATCTCCAACCACCCAGGCGACTATCTGCGTGCTACCTGCAATTGCAATTAAAATGCTCGCTAATAGCGCTTCCCCCGAAAGTAGCGCTCCTGATGCTAAGGAAAAGATTAAGAATATTATCGGTGTAAAGGGTGTATGCCAGCGGGGAACAGTCTTAAGTTGCGTGTAGATCATTGACGTTGTGAATACGGTCAACATCGAGAGAATTGCACCAATAATGCCTAAAAACGCCCAGCGTTCTTTAAAGAAAACAAGCCCTAAGGCGTAAATCGCCATAATGCATAGTGCAGTTACTGCGCACCATCCCTCTCGGCTCAACCACGATGATCGCCACTGTGTGAAGGCCTTTAATGCCCGTTCTGGGTGGCCAAGGTGAAAGGTCGATGCAATTAAGCCACCAACGCTGCAGAGATATGCAATTACGAAAAATGTAAATGCACTCCATCCGAATACATTGGGGAATCCCAAGCCCATAAATGTAAGAAGGCCGAAGCCTATTCCACTAAAAACGGTGAAAAAAATAACGGATGGAGCAGGGTGCATCAGATTTTCTCCAGCGTTCTGTCAATCCAGCCTAAAAACCCGGAAGTTTCTTGTGCAATGGGTTCTAAATAAGGTGCTAATACATCAATATCATCAGAAGTCTTTGACAGGGTATCTTTAGGTCGTGGTGGTAAATATTTATTGACTGGTTTAGTGTTTTGTTCTGGCATTAGGTCCATGCCTCCACGTTCTGCAGTCAACCTAGAAACATTGCTTTCTGGATCAGAGAAATCACCAAAATGCCGTGCATTGGAGGGACAGGTGCGAACACAAGCTGGTTCACGGTCCTCTTCTGGTAGATTTTCATTATAAATACGATCTACGCAGAGCGTACATTTTTTCATCACCTTCTCAACAGCATCCATTTCTCGTGCGCCGTAGGGACAAGCCCAAGCACACAGTCCACAACCTATACAATCATTTTCGTTGACCAGAACAATGCCATCCTCAGACCGTTTATAGCTGGCTCCAGTAGGGCAAACAGTTACGCATGGAGCGTCTTCGCAATGTAAGCAGGATTTAGGAAAATGAATAAGTTGTGCAGGCCCCTGATCTGGCTGAACTTCATAGCTATGCACCCTATTTAGAAAAGTACCAGATGGATCTGAGCCGTAGGCATCTGTATCTGACAATGGTGCGCCATAATTTTCTGTGTTCCAACCCTTGCAAGAAATCACGCACGCATGACAGCCGACACAGGTATCAAGATCGATAACAAGACCTAATTTCTTTGTAGTAGTTTGAGGGAGTTGTGTCATTTTCCAATCTTCCAAGAGAGTGTCTTCGGCCCTACTCCAACCGGTGATCTAATTGCTGGCATGGCAGGTTGACTTTCATCAAGTGTGTGAACTTTTTCTAATCGAACTTTTAAATCAAACCAGGCAGCCTGACCAGTGATTGGATCAGAATTTGCCCAACGCAAACCATCACCTTTTGGTGGCAGTAATTCATGAATCAAGTGATTGAGTAAAAATCCTTTTGTACTTTCCGGGGCATTATCCTCAAGTGCCCAGGCCCCTTTTCTTTTTCCAATCGCATTCCATGTCCATATTGTATTTTCATTTAGTGCAGACATCTCCATAACTGGAACGGTTATTTCGCCATGTGGCGATGTCACCTTCACCCAATCTCCGTCAGTCAGTTTATTATGGTTCATTAACTTTGTCGGAAGGTAGAGCGGATTAAATCCATGAATTTGTCTTAGCCAGGCGTTTTGCGAGCCCCAAGAATGGTACATTGCCATTGGTCGCTGTGTGAGAGCAGTAATTGGAAAATCATCAGCATTATTTTTGGGAGTAGGATCATACCAGATAGGCAATGGATCCAAAGTAGCCTTAATTCGCTCACGCAGATGATCTGGAGGCTGACGATTGCCATGACCTTCGGCAGCGAGTTGGAACTTTCGCATTGGCTCCACATAAAGGGAAAACAGGTAGGGCTGAGGACTATCATAAAGGCCCATACTTACCGCCCAGTTTTGGTAGTCTATATTCCATGGTTTGAAATAATTAGCCCCAACGGGGATATGTTCCACAAAAAAACCGCCATTTTCTATATATTTATCAAGCTGATTGGGGTTCACGTCACCTCTGCCCGACTGAGTGCCGTCACCTCTGAAGCCCGCTAATGGTCCAATACCAGGTTTGCGTATGTGGTTTACGATGTAGTCGCCATAGTCAGCATATTTTTGGCTGCCGTCTCCATTCACAAAGCCAGGTAGATTTAGTTTTGCACCGAGCTCACAAAGGACTGACTGAAATCCACGAACATCGCGATCAGGCTCAATCACGGGCCAGCGGATGGCATCGGCGGCGGCATCTGCTTCACTAATAGGACGGTCAAGTAACGAAATGCAATCGTGTCGTTCGAGATAGGTTGTATCAGGCAAAATGAGATCAGCATAAGCCACCATTTCGGAGCTATATGCATCTGAATAGATAATATATGGAATTACGTAATTTCCATTCTCGTCTTTGTCCGTAAGCATATCCATAACACCACGAGTGTTCATAGATGAATTCCAAGACATATTAGCCATATACATAAATAGAGTGTCTATTTTATAAGGATCACCGGCATGCGCATTTGAAATTACCATATGCATCAGGCCATGTGATGACATTGGATTCTCCCAAGTGAAGGCTTTATCTATACGGGCAGGAGTGCCGTCATCTCTCAACGCAAGATCGTCTGGGCCATGAACAAATCCTAAATGTGGTCCGTCTAGTGGCGCGCCTGGTGTTACTTTGCAGTGTGGTTTGGGGTGTGCTGTTGCTGGTTTGGGATAGGGTGGCTTAAAACGAAAGCCTCCAGGGACTTCGACAGTTCCTAAAATAATTTGTAACACATGGAGTGCTCGACAAGTTTGAAAGCCATTCGCATGAGCAGAAATCCCACGCATTGAGTGGAAACTTACCGGTCGTCCTTGCATTTTTTGATGCGTTTCACCACGAAAATCTGTCCATTCAACGTCAATCTCTATAGCTTCGTCAAATGCAACCCGCGCTATTTCGGTAGCTATTGAGCGAATACGTTTGGCGGAGATTCCGGTGCGTTTTTCTACTGCCTCTGGCGCATAAGTGTCACTAAGATAGCGGTCAGCCATATAGTGCATAACTGTACGATTTGTTACGCCTGCGGCTCGATGCGTGGCAGTTAAATCTGGTTTAACACCTTTTTTGTCGAACGGTACTGGTTTACCTGATGCGCGATCGATGACTAATTCTTTACCATTAATATCTCGAAGGAGTAGGCCAAATTCTGATGATTTTTCATCTCCATTTACCAAGCAAGATGCATTTGTGTAACGGGCAAGATAATTGATATCGATTTTACCGGCTTTCATTAGGCAATGAATCAAGGATAAAATAAATAATCCGTCTGTTCCTGGTGTGATACCAACCCAATCATCTGCTACTGCATTATATCCAGTTCGGATGGGATTTACGCCAATAATGCGGGCGCCGCGGGCTTTCAGTTTGCTAATGCCCATTTTGATCGGGTTGCTGTCGTGGTCTTCAGCAACACCGAATAGCATAAATAGTTTAGTATGATCCCAGTCAGGTTGTCCGAATTCCCAAAAAGCACCACCCATTGTGTAAATACCAGCCGCAGCCATGTTTACAGAACAAAAACCGCCATGGGCAGCATAGTTCGGGGTGCCAAAGTTTTGTGCCCAGAATGAGGTAAAGCTTTGAGATTGATCGCGGCCAGTGAAAAAGGCAAGTTTTGAGGGATCATTCTTGCGAATTGGTTCCAGTCTTTGAGCCGCAAGATTTAAAGCTTCTTCCCAGCTAATCTCTTGAAATTTACCGGAACCACGTGGACCTATTCGTTTGAGTGGGGCTCGAAGTCGGGAGGGCGCATTTACTTGCATGATGCCGGCAGATCCCTTGGCGCAAAGTACACCTTTATTGACTGGATGATCTTTATTGCCTTCGATATATGCCACTTTTCCATCTTTTAGGTGCACGTTGATCCCGCAACGACATGCGCACATGTAGCATGTTGTTTTGCGAACCTCGTCAGAGACTTTGGGCGACAGATCGAGTTTAGGCTGGTTCATATTGTCCCTTTCTGGGCTGCAAATTGCAGGACTGTCACAGCGATCATGTTTAAAACATCATCTGTGGTACAACCACGGCTGAGGTCATTGGCGGGTTGAGCAAGGCCTTGGATGATAGGACCAATAGCTTTGCAACCGCCAACGCGTTGCGCGATCTTGTAGCCTATATTTCCAGCGTCAAGGTTAGGAAAAATCATAACGTTGGCATGACCTGCAACATTGGAGCCTTTAGCTTTTGATGCACTGATATCAGGAGAGAAGGCGGCATCAAATTGTAATTCACCATCGCTAGAAAGGTTGGGGTACTGATCTAAAAGGATTTCAGCTGCCTTAGAGACCTTGTCTACATTGTGATGGGTAGCGCTGCCTTTCGTAGAAAAAGATAAAAGTGCGATCTTAGGAGTTTCGGCAATAAGCGCTTTGCATGAAAGTGCTGATTGTGCAGCAATTGATGCTATTTCAGGAGCAGAAGGGTCAATTACTAACCCACAATCAGAAAAAATCATGGCGTGCCGGCCTGATTGATGGTTGTCAGGCAATATCATTAAAAAGCAACTAGAGACCAACTTGGCTTCTGGAGCTTTGCCGATTACCTGCAGTGCAGCCCGAACTGTATCAGACGTAGTTGATACGGCCCCTCCTAAAGTACCGTCAGCATATCCTAGACGGACTAACATAGCAGCAAAAATAAGTGGATCATGTGTGAGTGTTTTCGCTTGATCTAATGTAATGCCTTTATGTTTTCGCAATTCGAAGAAAGCTGTTATTACCTCGTTTTCTAGTGGATGGTTGACTGGGTTTATGGTCTGCAAATTTTTAGAGAGCGCGCCACCGGCATCATCAATGAGTTTAGCGATCTTTGTTTTCTGGCCTAACAAAGTTAGCCGACCGAAGCCAGCAGCAACTGCTTTGATAGCAGCAGTTGCTATGCGAATGTCCTGGCCTTCGCTCAAAACGATATGTGCGGGATGGGCAGCAGCACGAGACTGAAGACCCTCCAGTATATTCATGATGCCCATCCCAAATGTATCTTTTGATACATGCAGATTATAAGCCGATCTGGCTTTGCATATCACTTTTATTAATTCCAGCGACAGCAACAGGCGTTTTCATCGCGTCACGCCGGAATGGCTCACCCAATTCTTGGTTAATCATTGCTTCAATTAGTGTAGTGATGCCGTTTTCCATCTGATCTTTTATAGCTTGGGAAAGTGCTTCAGTCAGCTCGTCTTGAGTGCGTGCAACGATACCTTTTAAGCCACAAGCTGAAGCTATACCGGCATATGAGACACCTTCGTTCAGCTCAGTTCCAACAAAGTTGTCGTCAAACCAGAGTGTTGTATTGCGCTTTTCCGCACCCCATTGATAATTACGGAAGACAATCTGGGTAATGGCTGGCCAATCGCCACGGCCTATAGCAGTCAATTCATTTACTGAAATGCCAAAAGCACCGTCGCCAGCAAAGCCCACGACTGGAACATTTGGTTGTCCAATTTTTGCACCAACAATTGACGGTAGACCATATCCACATGGGCCAAAGAGCCCTGGCGCCAGATATTTACGGCTTTCATTAAATGATGGATAGGCGTTTCCGATGGCACAGTTGTTGCCAATATCTGAAGAAATAATAGCGTCATTGGGAAGTGCGGCTTGGATGGCGCGCCAGGCCATGCGAGGGGCCATCCAGTCTGGCTTCGCCGCACGTGCGCGAACATTCCAGTCAGTTCCAGCGTCATCTTGCTCTTCTGTCATAGAAGTAAGTTCTTGCGCCCATGCTGACTTGGTTGTTGCGATTGTATTCTTTCGCTCGGAACGATCAGTATCGCCCGCGTGGTCTGCTAGTTTTGCGACTATGCCAGTCGCCACTTTTGCTGCGTCGCCGACAATGCCTACAGTCACCTTCTTTGTTAAACCGATGCGATCGGGGTTCAAATCCACCTGGATGATTTTTGCATCTGATGGCCAGTATTCTATACCATAACCGGGTAAGGTGGAAAATGGATTGAGACGTGTGCCAAGACACAGAACCACGTCTGCTTTACTTATTAGCTGCATGCCTGCTTTGGAGCCATTATAACCGAGAGGGCCAGCAAAAAGGGGATGACTTCCTGGGAATGCATCATTGTGCTGATAGCCGACGCATACAGGTGCGTCGAGCCGCTCAGCTAAAACGCGAGAGGCTTCGATACCCCCTTTAGATAACACTGCACCAGCCCCGTTGAGAATAACAGGAAACTTTGCCTCACTCAGGATTTTTGCAGCTTCTGTCACTGCTGTATCCCCGCCTTGAGGTAATTCAAAATCAACAATCACCGGAAGCTCAATATCGACTACTTGAGTCCAGAAGTCACGTGGAACGTTGATTTGGGCAGGCGCAGAAGCGCGTTTGGCTTGCATAATTACTCGGTTTAGCGTTTCGGCGATCCGAGTAGGATCACGGACTTCTTCTTGATATGCTACGCAATCTTTGAACAAGTTCATTTGTTCCATCTCTTGAAAGCCACCTTGGCCGATGGTTTTGTTTGCGGCTTGTGGCGTGACCAGTAAAACCGGTGTGTGGTTCCAGTATGCCGTTTTCACAGCTGTAACAAAATTTGTGATACCAGGACCATTTTGAGCAATCATCATGCACATTTTTCCAGTAGCGCGGGTGAACCCATCTGCCATCATACCGCCAGAAGTTTCGTGAGCACAGTCCCAGAATTTGATTCCCGCATCAGGAAATATGTCTGAAATTGGCATCATGGCTGAGCCAATGATTCCAAATGCATTACTAATACCGTGCATCTGTAGTGTTTTTACAAAAGCTTCTTCAGTGGTCATTTTCATTTTGGCAGCTCTCCGGAAATTTTGGGCTTCGAATCGCCCTTGTGTTCTGACCATTATTTATATGCACCCGCCTTGCACGGTTAGGGCCAGATGCGAAAGCAAATTAAGTCCAGCTCAAGATCTAATTTGCTCCGCTATAAGAGCAATTCCTGGGTTAATACGGTCAGTTTGGATCGAGGAGTAACCTAATCGGTAGTAGCTTCTTGTATCTTCAGGGTTAGTAAAGAAAGCGTGACCAGGTTCAATTAAAACACCATTTGTTTTGAGCTTTGAGGCGAGTGTTCTCGTATCAATGCGGGCTGGGGCTCGCATCCAATATGAGGATCCACCGAACGCGCCTTGCCCGGCAATTTCCAATCCATATGTTGTGATGGCAGTCTGCATTTCCTCGCGACGTGTATGCATTGCAGCACTCATCTTCCGGATTTGTGCATCGTAGTGTCCCATTGATAAAAAATAGGCTGCCGTTCTTTGAATGTGTCCGGGCGGATGGCGTAAAACTGATGTACGCAATGCACGGGCCTCACGGACAAAAGGCTCTGATCCTACTAAATAACCTAGCCGCATCCCAGGGAATAATGATTTCGAAAAGCTGCCCACGTATATTACCCTCCCGTCTACATCCATTGATTTGAGGGCGGGAGAGGGTGGCTCGAGAAAAGACATTTCGAACTCGTAATCATCCTCAACAATTAATGCGTCAAGATTATGCGCTTTGTCTAAGAGTTCCTGTCTACGCTCCATAGGCATTGTTGCAGTAGTTGGGCATTGATGACTTGGGGTGGTAAAAATAACATCTGTGTTTGGAGGAATGGCGTCTGTTGGTAGTCCATCGCGGTCAACACGTACCGGTGCCATGTGACAGCGCGATTGCGTTAACACCTCACGCAGCGCAGGGTAACATGGGTCCTCAAAGGCTGCAGTGCGACGCTGAGTTAAAAGTACTTGTGCGGTTAACCAAAGTGCATTTTGGGCACCCAACGTAATCAGAATTTGATTAGCATTTGCTGTAATGCCGCGCCTTGGGAGAGTATTGCGTTGAATGAATTCGATGAGCTGGGGGTCGTCCTGATCGTAGTAGTCTGACGTAAGTGCAGTAAAGTTGCGCTGCCCTAACGCCTGAATGGCACATTGCCGCCAGTTCGCATGATCAAACAATTTTGGGTCAGTCTGACCGTAAATAAATGGATAACGAAATTGGGCCCAGTCTGCTGGTTTGTTCAAAACTTGCCCACCGGAAAACTTTTGACCAATAGCGCGGCTCCAATCCACAACGTCGTTGGTCGTTTGCTGTGGATTATAAATTGGTGGCACAGGCGCATTTGTTGAGACGAAATAGCCCGAACGGTCACGTGCAGTTAAGTAGTCTGATGCAACAAGCTCTGTGTAGGCTAACGTGACGGTAATTCTGCTAATACCAAGGTGATGCGCCAATTTACGGGTCGAAGGTAGTTTTTCTCCAGCGTCAAAGCGGCCTGATAGGATGCCGTGTGCAATCATTTGTTGTACCTGGCTTTGCAGAGTACCCTGATGATTGGGTGTGAGAAAAAAGGTTTCTACTGGTAGGGCCATTCAAGATTACTATTCTGGTATTACGCAGAATTCAATCTGGTACTAAGTAATAATAAAAAGCCAGAACCATCGCCGTTATTCATTTTATATCAGTGTGGTAGAACAGATTGTATATCAAAAACAGTTTTAAACACACCACATCTTGGCAGTCTATTTAATAGAGTAACGTTGGAACTGTATCGCCTTTATGATGGTTTGTGCAATTCTGAATAGCCTTCCCGAGCTGAAAAAATTGGCCACCTAACGGATTATTCTTGCGCCAATGCGTCCCTACTGTACGGGTTGGTCGTGTCTTTCGAAAACGTGTTATGCTCAAAGGTGCTGATTTTATTTTTATTTTGATAGCCATCCCGAGAATAAGAGTAAGTCTAATCCCTACTCTACCCATTTGCACCATATCAGCTCAGGACGTGCGGTCTAAATCGGTGCGTACCCAATGTTGCTGACATTGCAAAATGCCAGTGTTTGACCTCGAAAGTAGTGTCCTTCTTCCAGCAGCATAAGCCGCATACCGTGTAATCCTTTCTGGCTAGGTATTGGTAAGTTGGCGTCCTTCGTCTGGCAAGCTAGAACAAGATCCTTAGTACAGAGCTCGGTTTCCAAAAGTGAATGATCATAAATTGATTATGATAAAATAGCTGTTTAAATCTTGCCAGGTTGTAACTTCTTGGTAATACATGAAGTATCTGTTTTGCCAATAGTATCTCGAGCTCTGGTTGATAATGTGCCAGTGTTCTAATTGGGCTGGGCAATAAATACGGTGCACTAGTCGGTATGATAACAATCTGATGGTCTTTCCAAGTCCAGTTTGCGCATCACGAGCTAGGCCGCTAAGTTTATCGACCGCTCGTGAAATGATGTTTACACGTTGGCTAAATTTCTCGCCAAGTGTTGTAAGCCTTACAAATCTTGGCCCACGTTCAAACAAGGCTATACCCTATGTGCCTTTCAGTTCTTAAATTTGAACAGATAAATCCGGTTGAGAAATCGGACATACGTCTGCAGCGCGTCCGAAGTACGACTAATGAGTGAGTGCACTAAAATAGAAGAACTGTGTAAATGAGATTCATTCGTCGGTGAATCCTGTGAATAAGATAAAAAATGCAACTTAATCTTATCAATATTGCTTGATACTATTGGAAAGGTCTGGAAAAATAAACGGTGGATAAATTTTATGAGTGTTTTAGTTTGAAGGTTCTCAGATTAAAGTTCACTTATTAAATCTAATAAAATTCAGAGATATCTAGGGAGGTTAAGTGCCTAGCTAAATTATCTTATAATTGGTTAAGAATTGGAGATTACCATGGACGGAAACGATATTGGCGGTGGCAAGTGTCCAGTAATTCACGCCGGCAGCCAGCACACCACCCTCGGAGCGCGGTCTGTCCGTGATTGGTGGCCAAATCAGCTGAACCTGAGAATATTGCATCAGCATAATGTTGAATCCAATCCAATGGATGCAGGCTTTGATTATGCGGCCGAATTTTCAAAGCTAAATCTTAAGTCTCTAAAACAAGACTTGGTCGACCTTATGACGGATAGTCAAGACTGGTGGCCAGCTGATTATGGTCATTATGGCCCCTTTTTTATTCGTATGGCTTGGCACTCAGCTGGAACATACAGAACGACGGACGGTCGTGGCGGTGCTACATCAGGGACACAGCGTTTTGCTCCGCTGAATTCTTGGCCAGATAACGGCAATCTTGATAAAGCTCGGCGGCTGTTGTGGCCGATTAAACAGAAATATGGCAATCAGATTTCTTGGGCCGATCTTATGATATTAGCAGGTAATTGCGCACTGGAGTCAATGGGTTTTCAAACTTTTGGCTTTGGGGGTGGTCGTGCTGATGTGTGGGAACCTGAGGAAGATATTTACTGGGGTGCTGAGACAGAGTGGCTGGCGACTAGTGATAAACAAAACAGTCGTTATTCTGGTGAGCGTGATCTAGAAAATCCGTTGGCAGCTGTTCAGATGGGTTTGATTTATGTGAACCCAGAAGGTCCAGATGGAAACCCTGATCCGCTAGCTTCTGGATATGATATTCGCGAGACCTTTGCGCGAATGGCAATGAACGATGAAGAGACCGTGGCATTAGTTGCGGGTGGCCACACTTTTGGCAAGGCTCATGGTGCCGGTGATGCAGCTCATGTTGGCGTTGAACCTGAAAGTGGGGCATTGGAGGCAGTCGGACTGGGTTGGTTGTCGACATACAAATCTGGGAAAGGTGTCGATGCAATAACAAGTGGTATAGAAGGCCCTTGGACTCCTACGCCTACCACTTGGGATATGAGCTATTTTGATGTGCTTTTTGGCTATGACTGGGAACTTACTAAAAGTCCTGCTGGTGCCAATCAGTGGCAGGCTAAAGAGCTTTCAAAAAGTGATCATGCTCCACAAGTAGATGGTCGTGGTAATGTTAAACTTATGATGACTACGGCTGATATGGCGATGCGCATGGATCCTGCTTATGAAAAGATCAGCAGAGATTTTCATGCAAACCCTGATAAATTTGCAGATGCCTTTGCCCGCGCATGGTTCAAACTGACCCATCGTGATATGGGACCCGTACAGTGCTATAAAGGTTCTGAAGTGCCTTCGGAGGAATTAATTTGGCAGGATCCAATTCCTGTTTCTGATCACCAATTGATAGATGCTACTGATGCTGCAATTCTAAAAAAAGAGGTCCTTGGGTCTGGTTTGAGTACGGCTGATTTGGTCTCTACTGCATGGGCTTCAGCCTCTACTTATCGTGGATCAGATAAGCGAGGAGGTGCCAATGGTGGCCGCATTCGCCTTGCACCACAAAAAGATTGGGATGTGAATGAACCGCTCCAATTGACCAAAGTTCTTGCCGTTTTGGAGGATATTAAAGAACGCTTTGACGCGAAAAGTGGAAAAAAAGTATCAATTTCTGATCTAATAGTTCTAGCTGGAGGGGCTGCAATTGAGGCTGCTGCTAATCGAGGTGGTCACGATGTAGTAGTCCCATTTACTGCCGGCCGTGGAGATTCCTCCCAAGGACAGACGGATGTAGTTTCATTTGGAGTTCTGGAACCAAGGGCAGATGGTTTTCGTAACTATCTTCAGAATGATTTTTCGATGTCTGCGGAAGAACTTCTTGTAGATCGTGCCCAGTTACTGACTCTATCGGCACCTGAAATGACTGTGTTGGTAGGGGGCCTACGCGTTCTTGGTGCGAATACAGGCAGTACCCCTCTCGGAGTTTGGACCGATAACCCAGGCACGTTAAGCAACGATTTCTTTCGGGCTACTATGGATATGAGTATAGTCTGGGAGAAAACGTCAGGTGATGCTAATATATTTGAAGCGCGTGATCGTGTATCAGGTGAAATTGTGCGAACTGGTACGCGTGTTGATCTTGTATTCGGTTCAAATTCTCAGTTGCGGGCGCTTTCGGAATCATATGCACAAGATGACGCGTCAGAAAAATTCGTTTTAGATTTTGTTGCTGCTTGGGCCAAAGTTATGGAGCTGGATAGGTTTGACATCGCTTAAAAGAATATAATTGTTTAAGTAACATGGACTTTTTAGTCCGTGTTACTCACCAACGCATTTAACTCTTAAACCAAAGGGATGGGGTGCTAAAAATTTATCAGCAGTATTCTAATTGCTCTACTTCGTGGCTCTCGCAACAAGTTTAGCATTTTGTAGGCAAACACCTGTTGTTGCCTTGACTTTTTCTGTCACGGGCGTTGTACCTGCGCCAATATTTAAGCTGGATGACGCTTAGACCATGATAGGGAATAAAACATGCATGTTTACCGCACTCATACTTGCGCTGCGCTAACCCTCGAGAATATTGGCGATACCGTTCGCCTATCTGGCTGGGTTCACCGTGTACGGGATCATGGTGGTGTGCTCTTCATTGATTTGCGTGATCACTATGGTGTGACCCAAGTGCTTTGTGATGGTGATAGTGCTGTATTTTCTGAAGTTGAAAAATTGCGCAGTGAATGGTGTATTCGTATCGATGGTACGGTAAAAGCACGTGATGTAAACCTTATCAATCCTAAACTTCCTACTGGTGAAATCGAGGTTTATGTTCGAGAACTTGAGGTTCTTGGTCCTGCTGATGAACTACCACTGATGGTTTTTGGTGAGCAAGAGTACCCAGAAGAAACTCGGCTGAAATACCGTTACTTGGATTTGCGTCGTGAAAAGATGCAATCCAATATGAAATTAAGATCTGATGTCGTGTCGTCAATCCGCATGCAAATGTGGGATCAGGGTTTTCGAGAATATCAAACACCGATTATTACGGCCTCGTCTCCTGAGGGTGCACGTGACTTCTTGATACCTTCGCGTCTTCACCCAGGTAAATTTTATGCACTACCCCAAGCTCCTCAGCAGTTCAAACAGCTTCTAATGATGTCTGGTTTTGACAAATATTTCCAGATTGCCCCCTGTTTTCGTGATGAAGACCCGCGTGCGGATCGGTCGCCAACCGACTTTTACCAGCTTGATCTGGAAATGAGCTTTGTTACTCAGCAAGACGTTTTTGATATGATCCAGCCAGTGTTGATAGCTCTTTTTAGCAAATTTGGTGATGGCCAAATTGTGGATACAGAATGGCCACAAATAAGCTATCGCGATGCAGCACTTTGGTATGGTTCTGATAAACCCGATTTACGAAATCCAATTAAGATGCAAGTGGTGAGTGACCATTTTAAAGGGTCTGGGTTTGCAATTTTTGCAAAATTGTTAGAACAGGAAGGCACTCAAATTCGTGCTATTCCGGCTCCTTCTGGCGGTAGCAGAAAATTCTGTGATCGGATGAATGCTTATGCTCAGAAGGAAGGTTTGCCGGGAATGGGATACATATTCTGGCGCGAAAAGACAGCAGACTCTGTTGCGCAAGAGTTTGGTATAACCGTAAAAGAGGCAAGGGTGAAGCTGGCTGATGGTGAAGTAATTGGCGGTATGGAAGCAGCAGGTCCGCTGGCGAAGAATATTGGTCCCGAACGTACTGAAGCAATCCGCCTGCAACTTGGTCTTAATGTTGGCGACGCAGCTTTTTTCTTAGGTGGCAAACCTAAATCATTCGAAGCCATAGCAGGCCGTGCACGCAGCGTAATTGGCGAAGAGCTTGGTATTACGGATAAGAACCGCTTTGCCTTTGCTTGGATCGTTGATTTTCCAATTTTTGAAAAGGATGAAGAAAGCGGTAAAATTGACTTTGAACATAACCCATTTTCTATGCCTCAGGGTGGCATGGAAGCTTTGCAAGGCGACCCGCTGAAAGTATTAGGTTATCAGTATGATCTGGCATGCAACGGGTATGAACTAGTCTCCGGTGCAATCCGAAACCACAGTCTTGAAATTATGTTTAAAGCATTCGAGATTGCTGGATACGATAACGATGAAGTACGCAAACGCTTTGGAGGTATGGTCAACGCATTTCAATATGGTGCGCCGCCTCATGGTGGTTGTGCTGCTGGCATTGACCGAATTGTCATGTTGTTGGCGGGCGAACAGAACATTCGCGAAGTTATTATGTTTCCAATGAACCAACGTGCAGAAGATCAAATGATGGATGCACCATCTTACCCGACGAGTGATCAATTGATGGAATTAGGGCTCCGTGTGGTTCCGCAAGAGTAAACAGAAAACAGGAGATGAGATATTTCGATCAATAAGAACTTTACGAGTTGATTACTTGTGTCCAAAATTTTAAATGGAATCTACGCTGCAAGCTTTGGAACGATAGCTTATCTTGGTATGAGTTTTACAGTTTTTTAATGCATATTTGAAATTTTTAACAAACTTTATCCGTTTGTGGTAAAGGCCCTCAAAGAATATTTTGTTATCACTACAGTAATATTTTGGAATGAATTTCTTTTGCTTTTTGTTTGTAGTAGCGTGAATTACTTTATTTTGATGAATAATATACCGTTAAAATGTATCTTTGAATGGTCGACTTGTCTTTATATTTACCAAACAAAACTTATAACTAGGGGATCACTATGATTGGACGATTGAACCATGTTGCCATTGCAGTACCTGATCTTGAGACGGCTGCCGAGCAGTATCGTGGTGCATTAGGGGCAACGGTTGGTTCGCCTCAGAACGAGCCCAGTCACGGTGTCACGGTAATATTTGTTGAGCTGCCAAACACAAAAATAGAATTACTTTCTCCGCTCGGTGAAAATAGTCCCATTAATGGATTTTTGGAAAAAAACCCGTCTGGTGGGATTCATCATCTATGTTATGAGGTGGAAGATATTCTGATGGCCCGTGATCATCTGAAGGCAACGGGTGCGCGCGTTTTGGGCACTGGGGAACCAAGGATTGGTGCTCATGGTAAGCCGGTTCTGTTTTTACACCCTAAGGACTTTAATGGCTGTCTTGTTGAATTGGAGCAGATTTGAAATGGGTATTACCTCTGCCTTAGTTCTTTACGCTGTGATTTGGTGGATGTGTTTTCTAATTTCATTGCCAGTTAAAGTCCAAACTCAAGGTGATCTGGGCAAAATTGAGCCTGGTACCCACGCGGGTGCCCCACAAGTCCACAATTTGAAACGTAAGGCATGGGTTGTGACTTGGGTTGCGGCAGTACTCTGGGTACTTATTGCAGGAGTTATTTTGTCAGGATGGATATCTCTTAGCGATTTAAGCTGGTTTGATCGAGCTCTGCCACCGCTGTGATTTTGTGAAAAAGATGTGTAAAAGTGGCTGCTCCAATGATTGGAATTAATAAATTGATCAATGGTATCGAAAGTGGAATTGCCATTAATGTACCTGCCAACCAAATTGACCCAGCATGAGCCTTACGTAATTTTTTTGCGTTACTTGAACTGGTGCGGCGCGTTGCCGCAAGAGTAAAATATTCTCTGCCGAGAAGGAAACCATTTAGTCCCCAGAATATAAAAATCGTAGCGGGAGGGAACAATGCGTAAAAGATTAGGGCCAGAATATTTGTAATTATTAGTACACCTAAAAAGTTGAATGACTCTATCACTGTATCAAAAAAAGAAACTTTTGGGGCTGCTGGTAGGGTGGGATAATGTTTATTTTCAACCGCCTGTGCTACCTCGTCAAGAAACATCGAGGTTATTATCGTTGCAACTGGCATCATCAAAAAAACAGATGAAACAAAAAATAAAAAGAATGCACCCCAACTGATGACCTCATCAAACCAAGTGATCTCACCGACCCACGGAATACTGGTACTATCAGCTGTTAAAGTCCCAATGAGCCAAATCAACCCAAAGCTTGTTGTAATTAATAAAGCAATTGCCCAAAAAATTCCGCGTAACAGTACCCTACGAAATTTTGCATCCCCCATCTGACCAAGTGCTGAAAAAAATGACGTGAGGATCATTTTTCAACCCATTGTGTAATAGCTTTTAAATCAGGACGAGGTCGCTCTGATGGGATGCTTTTTTCTGTTGCTATGTGGATAAAACCTGCAATCCGTTCGTTATCTGTTAGATTGAGAGCCTGAATCATGAAGTCTCGATCGTGGCTTGGCCAACCACTTAGCCAATTAGCGCCCCATCCTGCTGCTAACGCCGCATTCAACAAGGCCAAGCATACTGCGCCGGTTGAATAAGTTTGCTCTATAGCTGGAATTTTAACGGAAAATTTTTGTACTTCTATGACAGCAACTGCAAGTAAGCCTTGATCAAATTGAGCACGACCTTTTATGATTTGTTCTGGGTCAAGACTGAGTGCCACCCCCCGTTTTTCGGCAATCTCAGCGAGCCGGAGCATGGCCGCTTTTTCTATAACCATAAAACGCCATGGCTCAAGTTTACCATGATCCGGTGTGCGAGCAGCCGCTGTTAATATTTGCTTTAGTTCAGCCCGATTCGGTGATGGAGCTATTAGCGTTTTGGCAGGACGAGATCGACGAGTTAACATAAATTTTAAGGTTTCTGGACTTGGTGTGGGCATCTTCTACAACTTCTCTACTTTTTAATACGTTTCTTGGGGTTAAAGATCTAGAATTTGAGCCATGCGGTCAATTTCATTAAGTAAGAATGCGTCAAACCGTGGACTGGGTTGTCTGACGTTAAATGTTTCTGCAAAGGGATCGGGGGCGGTAATAGCGCTGCCAGACAGCGCTTGTATTGTTGCATGCCCGCAAAAAGGAACATAGGCTTCTGAATAACCGCCTTCATGTACAAGCACTAATTTACCACGACATATACGTTTTGATAGGTCTTTTATTTGTTGTGTCATTTGTTTGAATGTTTTGGCGGTGGCTAGCATGCGAGCCATAGGATCAATGGCGCTGGCATCATAACCGCAGGCGACAATAATGAGATCAGGAGAAAAATTTTCTATTGCTGGAATAGCTACTTGCTTCAACGCGTGAAGGTAGGCCGTGTGACCTGCGCCGGCCGGAAGCGGTAAATTTATGTTAAAACCCTCGCCAGAACCTTCTCCGCGATCTTTGATTTTACCAGTATCAAGAGGATAGTTGCCCTCTTGATGTAGAGAGATAGTTAGTACATCGTTTCTATTGTAAAAGATCGCTTCTGTACCATTTCCATGATGGACGTCCCAATCCAAAACAGCAACTTTCAGATTAGGACATGTGACTTGCGCAGTCTCAATGGCAATTGCAATATTTGCTAGAAGACAAAATCCATTTGGGAAATCTGGTAAACAATGGTGACCTGGTGGGCGACTTAAGGCGTAGGCATTTTCATGAGTACCATCTATAACCGATTTAACAGCCGCAATCGAAAGGCCTGCTGACAGTGCTGATAACTCATAACCGCCCGATGCAAAAGGTGTTCGTCGACCAAGTTCGCCACCGTTTGCATCAGAAAGTCGTTTGAATTCTTTTAAGTAATATTCTGGATGAATACGTAGTAGCTGTTCTTTTGTAGCGAAGGGAGCAGAAGATACGTCAAGTTCCTCGATCAATCCTGTCACATCCATCAAATTTTTGAGGCGGCGCTTGGTCTCTGGGTTTTCTGGTAGTCCACCTGAGGCCAAGGGCTGAACTAAGCCACCGATCGGTAAAGTATAAGTATAATTCCCACCGCCATGCCAAAATGTTCGTTCATCCCAATAAAAACCGGTAGTCATTATTAGCTCCTTTAATCAAAAACCCTAACAGATTAAATTGAACCGAAGAATAGGCTGATTTTGAGCTGATTGTCATGTATCAAGATTAATAGAGAAGTTTGCGTATATGTCGGTGTTGTGGCAATTTTAGGAGCGGGAGTGCAGGTGGTTTTCTAAGTGTTTAAAGGCCAGACTTACTGAGCCATTAAAGTTATAATTATTATCGAAATCAAATGATATAAGCTTAATCAAAAACACCAAGTGACAAATTGATTATTATAACTTCCATTGCATTTCGTTGTAGCACTCAATTCGGTTTGATAGATTTGTTTTAATTGCAGTAATTCCGTGGCAGGCCAAAGTAGGGAAGCTTAAGGCGGAAGGATTTGGTGAGTAGGAGAGGACAGGATTAATAAAAAGGCTGGTGGTGTAACAAAGTTATACTGGCTCGACACATAAATTAGGCGTCGAGCTCATTGGCTTTAAATAAAGACCTTAAGCCTAGAAGCGGAAGCGTGCTCCTATAAGAGGACCACTAACAGTTAAATCTTCAACGAAACCGTCATTTCCTAAATCCCAATTCATATATCTGTAACCGACAACGGCGTCCCACTTATTAAATCGGTAGTTCAGCCCTGCAAATAGCTGGTATGTCATATCGCTCTGACCAGTCCCTATATCTGCATAATAGCTCAAATACAGTCGGTCGTTTAGTTCTGTTGTACCTCGGAAACCGACTATGCCATCAAAGAAATCTGTATCACCGCTTTTGCTGCGTCCAAATTGTCCTATATCCAAGCTAATTTTCTCTTTGAATTTAAGATACCGAAAGCCTGCGTGACCGGACAATTGCGTAGAACCATTGTCGATTAAAGAATAACCCACTCCAGTTGTATTTATCCAGTTTTTTATTGTGAATTTAGTCCGTACTTTAGTAGACTGTCCAACAGCATTTACAGTTGTTTTTTCTTTAGCACCCATATTCAGATAAATAAGATCTGAAAAAATTGATAGCTTGCCTTTGCGAGCAATAATGCTGCCCATGAATGCCATATCGAGATTATTTAAAATATCAGAGGTTGAAACTTTAACTTTACCACCACCAGGCGATTCAGCCTCAATCCCAGCTACCCAACCATAAATATCACCCTCAAAACTCCAGCTATCCGCAGTATTATTATCATCTGCATCAATTATTACAGCTTGTTGCGCCAACCCATAAGTGCTCATCACTATTATAATGCTGATGGAAGTGAAGAACGATTTTATTATTTGTCTCATTATATCTCTCAAACTTATTTTCTCAATTTTCATTACAATATTATATAAATAATAATTATTCTGCCCATTTTGCGCCATTAACAAACTTATTTTGGAATTAAGTACCGGCCATTTCGATAAATAGTATATCAGCTTGGATAAGTAAGTAGAAAATATCTGATGCAATGCGTCTCACAACGAGAGAAAGTAGAAGTGTTAAATCAGATAAAAGGATGCTGATTAGTCCGATTTCCGAGTCGGCGATTTACAATACTTATGCTCTAATCATGCCAACTATATCGTAAGCTTTTTTCAAAATAGGTACTGTTATTTCGCGGGCTTGCTGTGCTCCACGTGCAAGTATTTTATCAATTTCTGCTGGTTCGTTCATAAGACGTGCCATTTCATCAGAGATAGGGGATAGCTTAGCAACAGCTAAATCTGCTAACGCCGGTTTAAAAGTTCCAAATTGCGCTCCTCCATATTCCGTCAAGACCTGATTTACACTTTGATCTGATAGCGCTGCGTAGATATTGATTAGATTTCGAGCTTCTGGGCGCAATTCTAAGCCTTTAGCTTCAGAAGGTAATCCGTCAGGATCGGTTTTGGCTTTGCGAATTTTTTTAGCTATGGTGTCAGCAGTGTCTGTCATGTTTATTCGAGATGCATCTGATGGATCAGATTTTGACATCTTTTTGGAGCCATCGCGTAAAGACATCACTCTAGTAGCAGCACCCTCAATTACGGGTTCTGTCATGGGGAAAAAATTAGTTTCATAGTCGTGATTGAATTTTGCAGCAATATCGCGTGTTAGTTCGAGATGCTGTTTTTGATCTTCTCCTACAGGCACATGAGTTGCATGATAAACAAGAATATCTGCAGCCATTAGTGCTGGATAACCAAATAAACCGAGTGAGGCGTTCTGGGCATTTTTACCTGCCTTGTCCTTGAATTGAGTCATCCGTTGCATCCAACCCATGCGGGCGACACAGTTGAAGATCCACCCTAGTTGCGCATGCTCGGGCACTTGTGATTGATTGATTAGAATTGACTTTTCTGGACTGATACCCGAGGCAATAAAACCTGCCGCTAATTCTCGAGTATTGTGCACGAGTTCTTTAGGGTCTTGCCAAACCGTGATCGCGTGCAGGTCTACCATGCAATATATTGTTTCAAACGCTGCCTCTTGCATGCTGACAAAACGTTTAATTGCGCCCAGGTAGTTACCAAGTGTCAGTCCGCCTGATGGCTGAATTCCGGAAAACACGCGAGGGGTGAAGACTGTGCTGGTTGTATTTGGTGTTTCTGACATCTGGACCTCTGGGCAAATCTGCGTCGCTGGCTTACCCATGAGCATCCGCAGCGTCAAGGAGGACCAGCTATGTCTTACAACAATGATCCGAGTCCGTTTAACTCAGTGCCTATAGCTGTTTGGCTACTATTCTTTATAATGTTTGTGATCGAATGCATTTTTAGCTTAGGAGAATTTGGTTTAATTGGTGGCCCAGGTGCTATTGGCTGGCGTCTGATAGGAATTACAGACTTTGGTTTTTCTGGACGAGCATTTGACTTCATGGTTGAGAATGGTCGTCTGTTACCCAAACAAATGCTGCGGTTTGTAACTTACCCTTTTGTATTTGATAATTTTACCTCAATGTTATTCGCCGGAGCCATTTTGTTAGCCATAGGTAAAATGGTGGGGGATTTGATCGGCGGCTGGGCAGTTGTTTTTTGTTTTTTCTTTAGCGGCATCTGTGGCGCAGTTACATTTGGACTAGTTACAGACCAAGCGTGGATGGTTGGTGCTTACCCTTGTGTTTATGGTTTGATCGGAGCTTACACCTTCTTGTTGTGGCAACAATTAGTAACAACAGGTGGGCAACAAGCGCAGGCATTTACACTTATTGGATTTCTAATGGGCATTCAGCTTGTATTTGGTATTTTTTTCCAGATCGGTTATTTATGGGTCGCTGAATTATCCGGGTTCATTGCTGGTTTTGGATTGATAGCGTTTGTTGTGCCTGGTGGCATTCGGCGCCTATTGTCAGCATTACGTCGCAGCTAACGCTTTGTCGCCTGCCGAAGATCTTTAATACGCAACGCTCCAGTGATTTGAGCCATACCAAAATAACTTAAAAAACCAACGATAAGCAAAATGATTAGAGCCACATATCTCAGATAAGGAGTTTCCAATAATCCTGTTAATAAAAGAGATATAAACCACATTGCAGCCCCCATAATTATAGCTGACACTATAATCTTAGGAAGCCGCTTCTTATATCGGCTATCAACTTGTGTTGCATCGCCCATGTTGCGAACACCCCAATACAGCTGAGCAAGCATAGTCCATCCAGCAACGGTTGTGGCAATGGCAGGTGCTACCCATCCCACAAATGGAGCAAGTCCTATTGCAATAACTGCATTTATTATCATGGATACAAGAGCAAATTTAAATGGGCTATTTGTATCCCCGCGTGCAAAATATTGTGGCTGAAGAACTTTTTGTAAAACGAATGCTGGGAGTCCAAGACCATATATTGAGACAGCCAAAGCTATAGATTTCACATCATCTGCATTTGTTTGTCCTCTCTCAAATAACACGGATACCAATGGTAAGGGCACAACCATGAGCGCAACTGCTGACGGGATCGTCAAAGCCATAGAAAACTCAGTTGCACGCGAGTAAGCATTGCGTGCTCCTGCAAAATCTTTAGCTGTGAGGCGACGGGATAAATCAGGTAAAAGCACAATGCCTATTGCAATCCCAACAACTCCCAACGGCAGTTGGTACAGTCTATCCGCAGCAAAAAGCCAGCTGACCGCGCTATCATGTTGGCTGGCGACAAGCTGGCCAACGACTAAGTTTATTTGCATTACCCCTGTCGCTAGAGCAGCCGGTACAGCTGTTCTGAGCATTTTGATAATATCAGGTGTCCATTTTGGTATCCCAAAACTAATTTTAAAACCTGCATTTACTGCTGCACGCCAAGTCAGTGCTAATTGTGCGATCCCTGCGACTGGAATCGTCCAGATTAACCAAATGACAATTGGCCCACCTGTAATCCATGCCAGCATTAATGAGGCGATAATAAGTATATTTAGCAATACAGGTGCGGCAGCGGCGGCGACAAAGCGTCCTTTTGCATTTAAGACACCAGAAAAAAATGCAGAAAGAGACATAAAAAAAATGTAGGGAAAAACAATCCTACCAAATTCGATGGTCATATTGAAGCGTTCGGGGTTAAACCCTCCAGCGGTAAACCAAACGAGTGTTGGCATGAATACCATGGCCAAAGCAGTAAGTGTCATGGTTACTACGGCCAAAAGGTGCAGAGCATCATTGCCAAATTTAGCTGCATCTTCTCCATCTTCTAGCTTAGACGAGAACATTGGAACAAAGGCTGCGTTAAAAGCACCTTCGGCAAAAAAACGACGGAACATGTTAGGTAACCTAAAAGCTGCAACGAAAGCATCCATTACCGGACCAGGCCCAATTAATGATAGCAGCATGATTTCTCGAACAAAGCCAAGCATACGGGACGCCAGGGTCCAAAAACCTACGGTCAAAAAGCCAGTAAAAAGGCTAATAGGCTTCATTGTCTCCAGTCAGCCTTCTTGAGAGCTGTTAGAAGCTCGCGGTATGCGCTTTCTTTTGGCCCACTCGCGCATTTGCTGCATTAATACATAAAGCACTGGCACAATGATAACTCCTAGAACAGTTGCGGCGAGCATACCGCCAAAAACTGCAATACCTATGGCTTGTTGGCTTGCAGCGCCAGCACCGCTGGCCAGCAAGAGGGGTACAACCCCTAAAAGAAATGACAGAGCAGTCATCATAACTGCCCGAAAACGTTGTCTTGCGGCCTCCATAGCAGCTTCGCGGATTGACAAACCGCTGGCGCGTCTTTCCATTGCAAATTCAACAATTAGAATTGCATTTTTAGATGCAAGACCAATTAACATTATCATTCCGATTTGGGTGTAAAGATTTATGTCTCCACCCCAAACGGCTACTCCGACTAAAGCACCAAATAATGCCACTGTTACTGAGAGTAAAATCCCCACAGGCATTGTCCAGCTTTCGTATTGTGCAACTAAAAATAGATATCCAAAGACGACCGCCATTACAAGAATAATGAAAACTAATCCGCCAGAGGCCTGTTGTTGCTGTGCAGTCCCTGTCCATTCATAGGAGTAGCCTGGAGGTAAGGCTGAAGTGGATACTTCTTCTAAAACTTTTATAGCATCGCCAGTTGATAACCCTGTTGCGGGCACACCAGTAACGGTTGCTGCCCTAAACATATTATATCGATTTAAAGAAACTGGTCCAAGTTCATTACTGACCTTTATCAGAGTGCCAAGGGGTACCATTTCGTCAGTTTGTGACCGAACATAGATTTTGTTTAAATCTTCAACCTTTGTGCGATGTTCACTGTCTGCTTGCACCATAACCTTATATACTCGCCCAAACAGGTTAAAGTCGTTAACGTAATAAGAGCCCATATAGGCCTGCAATGTAAGAAAAACGTCTGAAACAGCTACATCCATAGACTCTGCTTTTTCGCGATCAAGGTCGATAAAGACCTTGGGTACGTTGGCACGAAAAGTTGAGTAAGCTTGTCCAATAGCTGACTTTTGGTTGGCTGCGTAGACCAGTGAGCCAACGGCAGAAGATAAATCTTGAGCAGTACCGCCACCAGTTTGCTGTACTTTCATTTCAACGCCTGCACTTAAACCTAATCCTGAAATTGGTGGGGGGTTAAATGCTATAACGCTCGCCCTTATTTCTTGGTTTGTTATTTCTCGTATTCGTTGCAAAATGCCTTGGGCGCTTAAACTATCGGTCTGTCGATCGTCCCACGGTTCTAGGTTCGTAACGATCATCGCTCCATTTGAACTTCCACCACTAAGTAGACTGTAGCCATTGACTACTACGGTCGAAGCAACCCCCGGGATTGCAAGAATCTGATTACTGATGTGGGTTGTGACTTTCTCAGTACGTTCGAGCGAGGCTGCATCTGGCAATTGTACATCAACGAAAAGGTATCCATTATCTTCTGTTGGAAGGAACCCAGATGGAATACCTTTTAACAAAAAATTAGATCCTAAGAAAATACTTCCAAGAATGATCAGCGCTAGAAAAGGCAGGCGTACTAGCCTTTTAACAATCCCAACATATCCATTTCTTGCACCACCAATGCTTTGTTCGAAAACTTTGAGAATGCCAGTTGGCGGACCAGATCGAGCTTTTAGAATTAATGAGCAAAGTGCCGGTGAAAGAGTCAAAGCATTTATTGAAGAGATTACTACTGCTACAGAGATTGTAATGGCAAACTGCGAATAAAGACGTCCAACAATGCCGGGCATGAAAGTGACAGGCACAAACACAGCTAATAATACTAGTGTGGTTGCGATGACTGGACCAGTAATCTGGCCCATGGCTTTGCGCGTTGCATCTCGGGGACTTAGCCCCTCCTCAGCAATTATACGCTCTACGTTTTCGACCACTACGATTGCATCGTCAACTACTATACCAATCGCTAGGACAAGCGCAAATAAAGAGATTGTGTTCAGCGACATCCCAAATAATAGCAAAAAAGCAAATGTACCGATTAATGACACTGGGATAGCAATTGCTGGTATTAGCGTTGCTCTGAAGCTGCCAAGAAAAATGAAGACAACTGCAATTACCAGCGTAAAGGTTTGCATTAGTGTGGTTACGACATCGTTCAAAGATTGTTCAACAAATAGAGTAGAATCGAATGGAACATCGTAAACGATATCATCTGGAAATACAGTGGAGAGGCGTTTCAGTTCCGATTTAACGCCGTCTGCGACAGCAAGTGCATTTGCCCCTGGGGCCTGATAAATTGCAAGAACAGTTGCCGGTTTTCCTGAGAAGCGACCAGATGCATTATAATAGTCTGCTCCCAATTCGACCCGTGCGACATCTCGAATTCGTACAATACTGCCAGAATTACCGGTTCTAAGTACAATATTTTCGAATTCTTGGACGGTAGTAAGTCGTCCTTGAGCTTTGATTGTATATTGAAATTGTTGGCCTTTTGGAATCGGGGGGGTCCCTATTTGGCCGGCGGAGACCTCCAGGTTCTGTTCGCGTATCGACTTGATGAGGTCTGCTGGTGTCAGGCCTAACCCCGCCATACGGTTAGGATCCATCCACATTCGCATCGAGTATTCGTAATCAGTCATCACCTCTGCTTCACCAACACCTGGAACCCGAGCAAGTGCATCTTTGAGATTTATTGAGGCATAGTTTGACAAAAATACCTCATCATAGGTTTCATTTGGGGATGATAAAGTAACCAGTAACAACATGTTGGTAGAAGATTTTTTTGTCACAACACCAGATGCCGTTACTTCTGAAGGTAATGACGCAAATGCTTGAGCCACGCGATTTTGAACATTCACAGATGCAATATCCGGGTCTGTGCCGACTGCAAAAGTGACTGAGAGATTGTAAGACCCGTTATCAGTACTGTCCGATGACATGTAAAGCATGTCATCGACCCCGTTTACCTGCGTCTCTATTGGCGCTGCTACAGTGTTTTCTACTGTTTCAGCATTTGCCCCGATATAATTTGCAGTAACTGAAACGACAGGCGGCGTAATTTCAGGAAATTGTTCGACCGGTAAAACTGAATAGCCGATTACACCCATGATTGTCAGTACCAACGAAATGACGATCGCAGTTTTGGGTCGTGCAATGAAAATCGAAGAAAACATTAGGCTTCAATCTCCTGCTGCTTTGCCAGCGAGCACTGGATCTACTGCAACTCCGGGCCGTACGCGTTGCAAACCGTCAACAATAACGGTCTCACCCTCTTGCAAGCCATTTTCTACGATTACTGCCGTTTCAATTTGACGCCCCAACGTGATATAACGTTGCTCAACGGTTTGCTGTTTACCAACTACTAAAACGAAACTGCCTCTTTGGTCTCGCTGAACTGACGCCTGAGGGATAATCAACGCCTTAGTGGGCTCTATTGACTGGACACGAATGTTCAAAAATGATCCATCTAAAATTAGATTTCGATTATTCGCAAACTGTGCCCGCACCATTATAGTTCCAGTTGTTGGATCAATACGATTATCTATAAAAACAACTTTTCCAGCTTCATCCAATTCATCGCCATTAGGTAAGATAACAAATACTTTTGGAGCCTTAGGCGCGTTAATCAGATCATTAGGCGAGATATCGTGAGTTTCCAGAATTCCAACAAATTGTTGCTCAGTTAGCGAAAATTCAACATAGATCGGTGTAATGCTTACCAGATTGATGAGAGGCGCAGAAGTTGGGCCAACCAACTGGCCCACGCTTACTGCAGACTTACCAATTCGCCCGTCAAATGGGGCATAAATCTGCGTATAGTCCACGTCCAACTGAGCCATCTTAATTGCAGCTTTGGCCATTGCAACCTGTGCAATGGCGTTCTGATTATTGGCAAATGCGATATCGCGGTCTTCTTGGGTGCCTACTTGACGTCTGTAAAGCTCAGTTTTCCGTTTTAATTCAACTGTTGTCAGATCTAAATTTGCATTGGCTTGTGCTAAATCAGCATTTCGTGCTTCCAACGTCGCCTCATAGGCATCGGCTTCCACCTGAAAAAGCTGTTCACCCTTTTTCACTAAATCACCATCATTGATAAAAATCTTATCAATAAAGCCACTTACTCGGGCTATGACATCCAATTT
>CAJQRC010000051.1 GCA_905480645.1 uncultured Tateyamaria sp. | reverse complement strand
GGCTTCTAAAGTCACTATCCAATACCCGCAAGACCTTTTTTCATCTTTATTAAAGTTTTTAAAGTGACGCTTTATTATCTATTGCAAACATACACTTATAATAAATAAAAAATCTTTTACCCTGAGCAACGAAGCATTAACTAAGAATCAAACCGAGGGAGGAAAGACAGCCCCACTCAACCACTGAAAGAATATTACACGGATTGGTCCATTACAGCAATATATGACAAACCAAAAAATACTTTGAGTTCAAACAAAAGCGCGCGCGCCTTATTTAAATGTTTCACCCTACCCCCAGCGAATAATAACCAAATATCAAGTATCATCCAATCCAAAGACCCAGTGTATTTTTCGTTATTAAGTTTGTTATATTCACCGAATAATAGATTGTTAGAGAATTCATCCAGAATAGCAAATAACTAACCCATTAACCGTAAACAGCAGGAAAGTCTGAAATGACTATAATATCAAAAGAAGTAAATTTTATCCCTTTTGAGAGTTTCAAGGTTGGCCAAAAACAAAATTTTGGCGCATATAAAGTAACTAAAAATGAAATAATAGAATTTGCCAAAAAATACGATCCACAATTTTTTCATTTAGACGAAGAAGCCGCTAAATCATCGTTGTTTGGTGGACTATGTGCTAGTGGCTGGCACACATGTGCCATGACAATGTCAATGATGGTAAAGCAAATGAATATGCACGGCCGATCTCTGGGCTCGCCAGGTATTGATAACTTAAGATGGCTTCTCCCAGTTTGCCCTGGTGATACCCTTTCGGTGGAAATGGAGGTTACTGATACAAAGCCTTCAAATAGTCGGCCAGAGATTGGGGTAGTCACAAGTTTGGTTTCCGTAAAAAACGATAAAAACAACAATGTGATGCAGTTTATATGCAAAGTAATTTTCTCCCGCTCGTAGTTTTAAAATTGCAAAAAAAATTCGAACTTGGGCATCATTAGCGATTGTTTTAAAATAATAGTGATGAAAACTTTTAATCGAAAAACAAAACTATCATATTGCTGTTTGACATTTTTGAAGGTCGTACAGACAGAATTTTTTTGTATTTAAACGCATGACTATCTAATAAGGAGTTTTAAATGATAAAGGATACAATTCGTTCAATTCTAATTGCCTTAGTCATAGTTATCTTAATATATCCACAAACGGTAAGCGCTGACAGCTCACTGACGAAAATTCCAATATGGCTGCAGAAGCATGTGGGTTTAAATGATGGAAAGATTGCGCCAATAATTCTTGAAAGAGCGCGGGACCTATATCAAAAAAAGAAACGCCAAGGCCTAGTTAACAATCCTTGTTACCTTGCTATGGATGCAACCAAGCCAAGTAGTTCGATAAACGGCAACCCGGCGCCGAGATTTTACGTTATTTGCGAGAAAACACGGTCTTTTTCTACCGTTTCTTCTGGTTATGGAAATGGACGAAAACTAAAAAATAATAATTTTTCCAACGGACGACAATGTGCAAAAAACTTTAGTAATGCAGAAGGTTCAAAGCTAACTGCGGGAGGCTCTTATACTACAGCAGAAACACGCACGTCTTTTAAGGGTTTTTATACCCAATCTGGTCATAAAATACCTTTTTTCCGAACGTTTTTGTTGTTTGACGGTGAAGGTGAAACAAGCAATGCTCGAGAACGCGCCATTGGGGGGCATCCCGCAATTTTTCTTAAGTGGAAGTGTCGCTTTAAAAATAAAGACAGCCCTCATGCGGATGACGACGGTTATGTCCCTTATGGAAATTTGGTGAATTATACCGGTGGTCGTAGTAATGGATGCACAACATGGTCGATACCTGACTCTAAAAAAATCCTGAAAATTGTAAAAGAAAAACCGACAACGTTATATATCTATCCGGAGTCCAAAGACATCGACGCCATCAGAAAAGCAATTAATAAGGGAATACCTTTGAGAAACGCAGGGCTTTACTGGAACAAAAATTGTCTTACAGCAATAGGCTCACCAAAATTTTGGCCTAAAGAAACACTTCAGCCAATAATTAACCAATGGAGGCAATCTTTACCAAGCCAGACACCTTTAGTTCTCCCTATTTGCAATTAGTTTTTTGGCTTTATTTCCAATAATTCTGTATAGCTCCGCATAGTTATTTTTAATCCCAGATAATTATTTTTAACTTGATTTAAATTGTGAGAAAGTCTCATTTAATTTTAGGCACGTCACTTATGGAGTGCCAACCGAAGTAAATTATAAAAGGTTAAAAATGGACAATACTCAAGAAAATGGCGCCACAGATGGCCACTTCGCTAAGGGGCTAACGTGGTTAGGGATTGCCTTCATAATCCTTGGATTGATAACGATACTCTTTCCGTTGGCTGTAACCATTGTTTTCAAGGTCTTTATTGGCTGGCTATTTATCATCACAGGTGCATTTCAAATATGGCAATCGTTTTCAATCCGTCAGTGGGGTGGCTTTTTTTGGAACCTACTGATTGGAATTTTATACTTGGTTGCAGGTTGTTGGTTAGCTTTTGATCTATTTGCAGGAATTATCGGACTGACGGTTCTCTTGGCCATTACTTTCATCGCACATGGCACCTTAGAGGCTATAATGGCAAACAACCTGCGACCAAACAGCGGATGGGGATGGATGATGTTCTCAGGCCTTGTTGGTGTATTGGCAGGAGTATTAATAATTCTAGGTCTCCCAAGCACGGCAGAATGGGCTATTGGATTGATGATTGGCATAAATATGATATCATCAGGTCTGGCATTTTTCTCACTTGGGTCAGCAGCCAAGTCACTTCAATAGCGATCTTAAAAGACAGCAATTTGAAATTAAGAGAATTATCGTAACGGATAGTTGTAATAAATGGTGTCAATTGGCGCGTGTAAGCGCCAATTGACCTTCAAATTTATTAGCTTGTTTGTTCAGCATTACATTGACGCGCTTGTTTAATCGCTTCGTTTGTACCATCCAGGCTCACATCGAAAGTGTTGGCGTCTTCCGGGTAAACTGACATGACATACTTTTTCATCACATCATTCACGAAGTTCTGGTTATTGGCCAAAATATAACCACCTTTATAACCGTTCTTTAATTTCGAAGTTTGTGCTTCCGCATCGCCGTAATATTGTTTTCCATCAAGTGATACATGCACCAAATTGTCTTTTGGACTTACATCTGCTTGGGTAAATACGCCTAAATACCCAAATTCAGCATTCGATGTTAGACCCATTTGAACAACGGTCCCACTAGTGTCAACACGCTCAATAAGACATGTACCACGGCTTGTATCTACCAGAATGTCCCAGCCTTCAGCCTCCCCCCACTCTACAAAAGTCGCACTCGATTTTGGTAACACATCAAAATCATCATTTTCCGCAGTAGTTGCACAAGCCGCCAAGGCAGCAAGGGCTGTGATAGGAATCCATTTTTTATTAATCATAGTTTTTCTCCAGTTATTAATCTTTGTGATCCAATCAGTGGATAAAACAATAATAATTGAAAAGCTTACCATTTTACGCCAAATTTTCAGATTATCCACGATTATAGAGTGCCCTAATACACGGATAAAATATTATATCTTTACGACATAAATTCCAAACAAAGCAGTCAAGCATGAATTGTAAATTGTTCTCTAATTCATTTATTTAACTAGAAGAGAACGCCAATAGGTTTATATTTTTAATATCAGTATTGGATCATCGCAATCAGTTTAAAATATATGACTACATACTATTTTCGTTATCGTGTCTCCAACACTGCCAGCAATAGTATATTCCCAGTCCTTCCCACTATTATCAACCGCACTCGAAACTCCTTCTGCCATAGATGCTGTATAATAAGTTGCTTGGGACGCCCTTTGCTTAATGGGGGTACCACAATCCAATTCATAAAGGATTTTAGCAGAAAAATCTCCATGGGGGCTTGGATCTATGAAGTCTGACAGGAGCCAGTAATAAACATAATTTCCTCGCAATTTAATTTCACTAAAATCCAAATAGAAAATAGTCCCCAAATTATTATAACCTAATTCCGTCCACTCTGCTCTGGCAGGTGAACAGCACGAAAATGTAAAAAAAAATAACACAGAAGTAACGCATTGTTTTGTCATCGTTTCAATCCAAAAATGATGCCATAAATAAAAACTATTTTAACTTTAGAACAGAAAAAGGCCATCAAAAGTCTACGTGAATTATCCCGTAAATTCTAATTTATTTTTATTCTTTAAAAATATAAGGTTTGCGGAGGTAAGTGTGGTACCCAAGGCCGGACTCGAACCGGCACATCCGTTAGGACGGGGGATTTTGAATCCCCTGCGTCTACCATTCCGCCACTTGGGCACAAATCGATGTGTTAAGGCTTGTTTGCTCAGTGGGCAAGCCTAAACATCTTGACCTGTACTCCAACCCGTGTTTTTCCAACAATATGATTAGACAATTATACAATTGGACAATGGGTTGGGCGGATCACCCCCGCGCCTTGTGGGTTTTAGCTTTTATAGCATTTATCGAAAGTTCCATTTTCCCGATTCCACCCGATGTATTGATGATCCCAATGATTTTGGCTGCTCCAAAGCGCGCCTGGTTGATAGCAACGGTTGCATGTATATCATCTGTATTAGGCGGAATTCTAGGATATTTAATTGGTGCTATTGCTTTTGAAAGCCTAGGGCAGCCCATTTTAACAGCACTGGGTAAAACTGATGCAATGTATGAGTTCAATAGTCGCTTTAACAATTTTGGTTTTTTGGCTGTTTTAACTGCTGGTATTACACCTTTCCCATTTAAGGTCATTACAATAATGTCAGGATGGACAGCGATGCCGCTGACCACTTTTATCATTACATCTATTATTGCTCGTGGAATTCGTTTTTTTATTGTGGCTGCGTTATTATGGAAATATGGAAAACCAATTCGTTGCTTTATTGAACAACGCTTGGGGCTTGTTTTCATTTTGTTTATCATGCTTCTTATTGGCGGCCTAATTACGGTGAGAGCGTTGTGAAGCAAAAATATTGGATTCTATTAGCGGCTGGCGGTTCCGTTAGCTTGCTTCTAAGTGCAATCATATTTCAGTATTGGGAAAATTTAGTGCCTTGCAAACTTTGCATTTGGCAACGCTATCCACACGTAGTTGCGATAGCTATGAGTTTGGTAGCATTACGCAGACCAAATTCCACCTTTATCATTCTAGGTTCACTAACTGTTTTGGTATCTGCGGGTATTGGCTTGTACCATGTGGGTGTGGAATCCAGATGGTGGCAAGGACCAGTTTCATGCACATCTTCCTCAATAGAAGGCATGACTACTGAGGATTTATTTAATCAAATAATGAAATCACCAGTAGTTCGTTGTGATGATATTGCGTGGCAATTTGCAGGCATCAGCATGGCAGGATGGAACGTTTTACTGTCAATTATTCTTGCAGGATTTTGGCTATTGGCGCTTCGAAAGCGCTAATATTAAGTTCTCACTACTTAAAGACTATCTGTAGGCTACGTCCTTAGAGAGAACTGATGAATTATCAAAAGCTTTTAGGCTAGACAGTGAGTAATTCATCGTCTCTAGACCATATTAAATTAGTAAAATAAATTCTATAATAACCCGAAAGAAGTGAAATTTGTGCTCTTTAAATAAACTCTGAATGAGAATATTTCGGTTTTAATTGTAAAAATCAACGGACAAGTTTACAACGATTTATAGATCGCAGACGAACAGTTATTCGTCTCGATGAACTTTCTCGCGACGTTCGTGCCGCTCCTGTGCTTCCAAGCTCATTGTAGCAATGGGTCGAGCATCAAGACGTTTAAGTGAAATTGGCTCTCCAGTCACAGTACAATAACCAAATTCACCTTCTTCAATACGACGCAAGGCCCCATCAATTTTTGATACCAATTTTCGTTGCCGGTCTCGGGTGCGCAATTCCAAAGCACGATCGGTCTCTTCACTTGCCCGATCTGTAACATCTGGAATATTGCGAGTGCCATCCTGAAGCCCTTCTATTGTGTCTTTGCTTCCAGCAAGAAGTTCGGATTTCCACGTCAAAAGTTTACGCCTAAAATACTCTACTTGCAGTTCATTCATGAACGGCTCGTTTTCAGCCGGGCTGTAGTTATCCGGTAGAAAAACTTCCTGTTTCATGCGCACTCCCTTTTTTTAGCTAACTTTGTTCATGCAATTACCCATTTTGCAGTGCCCAAGTCGACATTATTTTGCAGCGTGTATCGAAGCTCCTTAACATTGTCACTACACAATCCAGCATCAAACTGGCTAAAAGTAACCAAGGGATCAAAAGACCGCATTAAGGTGAATTAAAATGAAGTTTCAAGGTACAGATGTTTACGTAGCTACTCACGACCTCACAATTGCAGTAAATGCAGCGGTGACACTCGAGCGTCCCCTTTTAGTGAAGGGTGAACCAGGCACCGGCAAAACGGAGTTAGCACAGCAAGTTGCGCGCTCACTCGGTGTTCGTTTGATAGAATGGAATATAAAATCAACCACAAGAGCTCAACAAGGGCTATATGAATATGACGCTGTAAGTCGATTACGCGACAGTCAGCTTGGTGAGGATAAAGTTCATGATGTTAGTAACTACATTAAAAAAGGAAAACTTTGGGAAGCTTTTTCTTCAAAAGAAAAAGTCGTTCTTCTAATTGATGAAGTTGATAAAGCGGATATAGAGTTTCCTAATGATCTATTGCAAGAAATAGATAAAATGGAGTTTTATGTCTACGAGACAGGTGAAACCGTTAAAGCTCTGAACCGCCCGATTGTGATAATAACATCTAATAACGAAAAGGAACTGCCTGACGCCTTCTTAAGACGGTGTTTCTTTCACTACATTCGCTTTCCCGACATGGATACAATGAAAAAAATTGTTACAGTCCATTACCCTGATATTAAAGAAAATTTATTGTCCACTGCGCTAACACAATTCTTTGAAATTCGTGATCAACAAGGATTAAAAAAGAAGCCATCTACTTCTGAAGTGCTCGATTGGCTAAAATTACTACTTTCTGAAGAACTCACAGTAGCTGATCTAAAAATGGATGGTGCGCAATCTTTACCAAAACTTCACGGCGCTCTGTTGAAAAACGAACAGGATGTTCACTTGTTTGAACGGCTTGCATTTATAGCGCGGGGGCAACGTTAATTATCCAAAAAAATATATGGCCTATCATTGTACTTTAATTAAAAGCAAATCTGCGAAAACACTAATTAACTTAATGCTAGGAAATTGTCAGAGTGGACAACACAAGCAGTAAACATTACTGCCTGTTCGTCAATTGACTTGATTATTTAATCTGTAAAATATTTAAATTACTCCGCTATACAATTTGAACCAAGTTATAAGCTTTTGAAAGGCTGTGAAATGATCGTTATACTAGCGGCACTAACCGGGGCGATTACCGGCGGAATAACAGCAAAGAAAAGAGGTGGTAATCGCTTGGATATTGCACAATATGCAGCGGGCTACTCATTAGCTTTTATTGTTGTTGGATTAATTTCAACAATTGTAATTGATCGAATTTTAAGCAGCTGAAATGTTTTTGCCTTTTTTTGAAAATTTACGGAAAAATGATGTGCCAGTAAGTTTGCGCGAATTTTTGATTTTTCTAAAAGGAATGAAGTTTGGGTTGGCAACATATGACATGGAAGCTTTTTATTACCTTGCACGGGTGAGCATGGTTAAAGATGAACGTAACATCGATAAATTTGACAGAGCGTTCGCCGCAACATTTGATGGAATTGAACAAATCACAACTGAGCAGGTACTGGATGTCATTAATCTCCCAAAGGAATGGCTAGAAAAACTTGCTGAAAAGCATCTAAACTCAAAAGAGCGTGCTGAAATTGAAGCATTGGGTGGCTTTGATAAGTTAATGGAAACATTGAAAAAAAGGCTTGAGGAGCAAAAAGGACGTCATCAAGGCGGTAGTAAGTGGATAGGCACTGCCGGCACCTCCCCCTTTGGCGCTTATGGTTATAATCCCGAGGGCGTACGAATTGGTCAAAATGAATCTAAACATCAACGCGCAACTAAGGTTTGGGATAAGCGAGAATTTAAAAATTTAGATGATACAGTCGAACTCGGTACACGTAACATCAAAGTTGCCCTTAAACGATTGCGCCAATGGGCTCGCGACGGTGCAACTCAAGAGTTAGACCTAAACGGTACCATTCGTGCAACAGCAGAACAGGGTTACTTGGATGTCAAAACCCGACCCGAACGACGTAATGCCATAAAAGTATTACTCTTTTTAGATGTTGGTGGCAGTATGGATTCTCATATAAAAGTGGTTGAAGAGTTATTTTCCGCTGCAAAATCTGAATTCAAACATTTGGAATATTTTTATTTTCACAACTGCCTCTATGAGGGAGTGTGGAAAGACAATCATCGCCGCTGGGATGCACAAACGCGCACACACGATATTTTGCAGAAATACGGTCCCGATTATAAATGTATTTTCGTAGGCGATGCCAGCATGTCTCCTTATGAGATTGCCTACCCTGGCGGAGCAAACGAGCACTGGAACGCAGAGGCAGGTCAAGTCTGGCTAAAACGTGCACGAGATCAGTGGCAATCTAATCTGTGGATTAACCCAATGCCCGAAAAATATTGGAATTACACTCACTCAATTAAAATGATACAAGAAATATTTGGACCCGAATTGATGGTACCAATGACACTAGCTGGACTTAATACTGGTATAAAAACTCTTACCCGTTGATTATATAGAGACGAGACTAACCCTTTACTTATTTTCATCTCTTTACAGCAATCTATTGTTTAGAATTGTTAGACAAACCAATTAAAAGAAATGCTCTTTTAAAAATAAATCAAACGACTTGGTATTTTAGTTTAATACAGTATTTCCATTGTTCACTTGGACTCAGAAAAACAATCTCTTAATGACCACATTTACCATTAAAAATATTTATTGCTTGTTTATTTCTATTTATTTAGAAGGATTTCTTTCAATTTAGCTTGCTCCAAAGCATTGTCAGTCCCATATCAGGTCTATGATCAAACTCATCCCGATTCTTCTTGCGCTGGCCTATGGATTAGTAATGTACCGCCTTTCCATTTGGCGCACTGCACGCGAATTGAATCAAAAATCAACTGAACTGACAGATCCAATGTTGCGTCAAATGTGCGACCAACTCGCAGCTGCGCTAGATATTAAAAGAGTTCGAGTTTACATTTACGAAATCAAACCAGTTAATGGCCTAGCGGCGCCTGATGGACGTATTTTTATAACTCGTGGATTTTACAATAAATTTCGAGAAGGAACCGTTTCGGCAGCAGAAATGGCTAGCGTCATTGCACATGAATTAGGACATGTGGCTTTAGGCCACAGCAGAAGACGAATGATCGACTTTTCCAGCCAAAACGCACTGCGCACGGTTCTAGCAATGGTTTTGTCGCGGTTCATCCCTGGAGGAGGCGTATGGATAGCTAATGGGTTCACAAAACTGCTTGCAGCAGGGCTTTCTCGCAGTGATGAGTACGAAGCGGATGCTTATGCAGCTGCTTTGTTGGTAAAAGCGGGTATAGGAATTGAGCCACAAATTACATTATTTGAAAAACTTGAAGCTTTGACAAAGGCGGGTCCAAATCAAGCGCCTGCATGGTTGCTAAGTCATCCTATCACTCCAAAACGAGTGCAAGCATTAAAAAACTTGCGCGATAAATGGGAATGCTCAGTCTAACAAGATAAACGTTCGATAGCCTTCCCAAAAAGGGGCAAGCGCGCTTTTTTCATAAGCTTACGCATGGTCCAATCCTCACCGGAAAGACGTCTTGCTTCAGAAAGAACTGCACTGGCCACTGGAAAGACTGCCGTTATATTAGATTCAGCGCAACCTTTTAAATAATTGTCCGGCCCAAATCGTATCAGACCTTCTTCCGCTAAAATATTTCGTGGAAAATCTTTAAAATTTGCGGTCATTATTGCATCAACTGAGCCAGAAACTGCTGCCGCTAAAACATGTATATCGTTTGAGTCTGGCAACCATAACCGGGCCTCAAGCTCTGACAGATACCGAATTTCCGCTTGTGGCCATGCTGCTTGCAGCATTACGATTTCTCCACGTGCTTGAGCCTCAACATCAGGCCCAAGTCGCCCCGCAGCTCGAGCCCACTCTTCGAGAATACGTGCTGACCATCGTGGTTCAAATAACCCTACCCGAGCCACACCTAAAACAACCTCCCGCATAACTGTGGGGTATAGAACGTTCGCATCAATTAGAATTTTCATAGACGAAAAAATAAGGCTTTAAGATACCCGCTTTCAGCCAACTGAGGCAACAAAGGATGATCAGGACCAGCAAAGCTAGTGTGTATTAATACAGGTTTACGCCCTGCTCGTCCTATACCACGCAAACTGGCTCCACGAAATTTTTCTAGGTCAGCCGCATGAGAGCAACTGCATAGAACTAAAATCCCATTTTCAGCAACTAAGGTGGCAGATAATCGCGCAATACGTTCATAAGCACGTAAACCAGCATCAAGTGACTGACGCGCAGGTGCAAAAGCTGGTGGATCGCAAACTACTAGATCGAATAGTTCTCGTTCGTCATTTAGCGTAGATAATACTGAAAAAGCATCACCGTGGCGGATATTAAATATTTCTTTAACACCCATTGCTTCAGCGGCTTGCGCCGCAAGTTCCAGACTCGGTTCTGACGAGTCAACGCAAATCAGCGACTCAGCGCCTCCAGCCAAGGCAGCAAGACCAAATCCACCTACATGAGAGAATACGTCCAACACTCGCGCACCGTTTGCCAAGTCTTGCACAAATCTGTGATTAGGTCGTTGATCATAATAAAGCCCAGTTTTTTGCCCACCCATTAGGTCTGCCATATAGATAGCTCCGTTCATGGGAACTTTAACAGGCATTGGGGGTAGCTTTCCGAATACAATTGTTGTGACATCGTCAAGCGCTTCCAAGTTACGTGCTCGCCCACTTGAATTCTTAACAACACATTCTGCGCCGGTCACTTCAACTGCGGCAGCCGTCAACATTTTTATCCTCTGGTCAGCCCAAGCCGCGTTAGGTTGTATAACTAACGTATCGCCAAAGCGATCGATAACGATACCCGGCAGACCATCCGCCTCTGCGTGAACTAACCTATAATAAGGCTCATTAAACAATTGATCACGTAATGAAAGAGCTTTATTGATCCGATGTGCAAACCACTCTTGATTTACATCGGCCGCTGGATCTAGATCAATAAGCCGCGCAAAAATTTTGGATATAGGGTTGACCGCAGCCAGACCTAGAGGATTGCGATTTTCATCTTCTAAAATGACCAAAGAGCCGGGGGTTAATGCTTTAGTACGGCGATCAGTTACTATTTCATTCGCATAGCACCATGGGTAGCCAAAGCGAATACGACGCGCATCAGTTTTGGGCCGCATACGGACGCGAGGGCGAGTGTCATCTACAGAAGATTCCGATATTTTCATTACTTCTCACTCTTTTCGATCAGTTAAGTCTGCAAATAGTAAATTCGAAAAATTAAACTTTTGGGCCAAATTATGATTTATAGAATTGTGACTCAAGTTTTTAAGCTATCAATAGCAGCATTGTTTGAGGGCTTTGTCTAATACAATAATTATATATATAGCAAAAAGGCTGCGAATAACGCAGCCTTTTATTTGTGATCTATTATACAGAGTATAGAAGTTATCGTTTCGAAAACTGGAAGCTTTTACGAGCCTTTGCCTTACCATACTTTTTACGCTCTACGACCCTACTATCGCGAGTAAGGAAACCCGCTGCTTTCAAAGCACCACGCAAGCTGGGGTTATATAATTGCAGCGCCTTGGATACACCATGCTTGACAGCACCAGCTTGGCCAGACAGCCCTCCACCCTTAACAGTAGCAGTTACGTCAAATTCACCCTCAACCCCAGCAACTGTAAACGGTTGAGCTAGTATCATTTGCAAAACTGGACGGGCAAAATACACATTCATATCTTTACCATTCACTGTAACTTTACCCGAGCCTGGTTTAATCCAAACTCTTGCAATAGCATCTTTGCGTTTACCTGTAGCATAAGACCGACCAAGTTCGTCACGAACTGGTTCTCTAGTTGCTAAGTCTACTTCTATTGTAGCAGCACCGCTACCAGCCACAGCTTGTAAGTCTTCAAGTGTGTTGATTTCATCAGACATGCTCATGCGCTCCGTGTGTTTTTCGGGTTCATGGATGCAACATCCAAGACTTCGGGGCTTTGCGCCTCATGGGGATGGTTAGAGCCTGCGTAGACACGCAGGTTAGTCATAATTTGACGACTTAAACGATTACCAGGAAGCATACGTTTTACCGCTAAGGTTAAGACACGCTCTGGATGTTTGCCCTCCAGAATATCTTCCTTTGATCGGGATTTGATCCCTCCTGGATGACCCGTGTGCCAGTAATGCTGTTCCTGCCGTTTATTTCCAGTCAACTGAATCTTCTCTGCATTTACTATAATAACATTATCGCCACAATCCATGTGCGGCGTGAATGATGCTTTATGTTTGCCACGAAGTCGCATTGCGACGATCGAGGCAAGTCGACCTAATACAATGCCTTCGGCATCGATAATGATCCATTTTTTGTCTATATCCGCAGGTGTTGCGGTAAAGGTTTTCATAATGTTTCGTCCAAATGGTATAATGATTTCATCGATGTCCTTATATAGCAACATTTAGATCAGTCAATGAAAAAACTAATAAATTTCATGTAGTTAATTATGGGGTATTAAAATACCTTAATTTTTATTTTGATACTTTTGTAAGATTGATTAAACGCTAAACCTATAGAAAAAGTTGCTATGTTATATTATACGAAACTTGATCTTTATTAATTTCTAAAATTTAAAATGATATCTAATTTTGTATTTTGTATAAAATATTCACAATTTACTAATTTGGTTAATTTCAATCAAATCTCTTCGCCTAAAAAATCAGGCTCCCCCACCAGCACTATTCGTTTCAACCTGACAATAAAACGAATTACGAGGTTAAATTGGTTGGTTTCGGGTGCGAATTACTCGGAGTAGTTTTTAACGATTTTTTGACCTATCCCCATTTCTTCGTGCAAAAGAACAATTAATATTGAGGTGTAAACTTTTATATTGAGGTCAAATAAACAAAAATATGGCATTTAAAACAAAATAAAATACAGCTCTTTACTATGAAAACCGTAAATCAGTAATTTTTTATTGAGAGAATGATCTCTCAATTTATGGCCTTAAGTCATTCACTTTAAAACCTTGTGGCTCGATGAATTTACAGGAAGTGTCAAGAGAGCCCGCACGTGTCTACGGGTAGGGAAACGGTTTTAATAGGCAGAACCAATGATAGGCTTGTAAGATCAGTGGTAAAACATTTTTTAAATAATTTACACAATATTACAATGATTACGTTGCCTTAGTTTGTTAGTTCAACGCCAGTGGGTGGAATAGAGTAAGTTAAACTAGCTCTTGCCACAACCTTTTCACAACCTTCAGAGTGAATAAACACATCACATACGGACAAAGTCTTGCCAATCTTCAGAAGTCGACCAAAGGCAATTAAATCAACACCAGAAGATGGCTTTCGCATGAAATCAATTGAACAATTTGTTGTAACTGCTAATGCGCGAGGTCCGATATGTGCCAAGGTCAGCATGTAAGCTGTAACATCCGCTAAGCTAAACATTGCGGGTCCCGACACCGTACCACCTGGACGCAAATGTTTTTCATTAACCAAAAGGCGCAACGTTACCTTACCCTCACAAACATCTTCAACATGAAATTCATTTGAAACCTCTTGAAAAACTGACGCTAGAAACGTATTCATTAGCGCCTTGTTCATTGCTAAAGTCATGCTTTCCCTCTCTTCAACACTGTTTTAGAATACTCCAGTAACTCAACGGAGGTTAAAATGACAATTCTGGAACGCACAATTACAGAAGGTGTAGCACATCTACAAATGAACTCACCCGAACGCCTGAACGCGCTTTCGGACGAAATGATCGCAACTTTGCACAACGCGCTAGATGAAATCGCAGACGATAAAAATATTCGCGTCGTAATTCTCTCTGGAGCTGGAAAGGCTTTTTGTGCAGGCCACGATCTAAAACAAATGACCTCTAAACGAAATGCTAACGATGGTGGGCGTACATACTTCAAAGATTTATTTGATCGATGTTCAAGTATGATGGCAAGGGTTCAATCACTGCCACAACCGGTAATTGCTCAGGTACATGGCGTCGCAACAGCAGCTGGCTGCCAGCTGGTTGCCACTTGTGATTTGGCTGTTGCTGCACAAGGTACGCGTTTTGGAGTAAATGGTGTAAACATTGGGTTATTTTGCTCAACGCCTATGGTTGCTCTAAGCCGAAACATCCCACGCAAACAAGCGTTTGAAATGCTAACGACCGGGGAGTTTATAGAGGCTGATCGTGCCGTATCACTGGGATTAATCAACCGATCAGTCTCGCACAATGATTTAGCGACAGAAACTCAGGCTTTAGCGGAACAAATTGGCGCTAAACTAGCAGTGGCCGTTAAAATTGGTAAAGAAGCGTTTTACAGACAATTACAGATGCCGATAGCCGACGCATATTCATATACTGGGAACGTTATGGTCGAAAATATGTTGGAGCTGGAGACCAAAGAAGGGATAAACGCTTTTATAGATAAACGCCCCCCTGACTGGTCTCAGTGAAACACTACTACTGAAGGCCTTAGCAAGGTGTAAGAAAAATATCATAATACACTGATAGTAATCACTATTACAGAAGAACTGAAGACTCAACGACGCACAGATCATGGGTATTAGAAGCTG
>CAJQRC010000050.1 GCA_905480645.1 uncultured Tateyamaria sp. | reverse complement strand
CCCAGAAGAGGACTCGAACCTCCACGTCCTTGCGGACACTAGCACCTGAAGCTAGCGCGTCTACCATTCCGCCATCTGGGCACGGACATAGGGTGTGTTTATTATCCCAGTGCGCTGAGGTGTCAATGTGAATTTATTAATAGACATAAGCAGAACTATCACCGCCTTCATATGTTTTTAGGAGGTTGATGGGAAAACATAGGCGAGTGAATTTGGCGTCTTGAATGGATGTTGTTGGAGAGGTAGACCCATGAAATAGTAGTGCGTTAGGAGCATAATATGTCCAAACTGGTCACAATCTATGGTGGGTCAGGTTTCGTCGGTCGGTATATTGCGCGTCGTATGGCCAAAGTGGGTTGGCGCGTGCGTGTAGCAGTACGTCGGCCAAATGAAGCAATCTTTGTGAAGCCTTATGGTGTAGTTGGTCAGGTTGAACCGGTGCTTTGTAACATTCGTGATGAAGCGTCAGTGGCGTCAGCAATGATAGGTGCTGATGCAGTCGTGAATTGTATCGGTATTTTGGCTCTTGACGGTAAAAACACGTTTGAAGCTGTGCAGTCGGAAGGTGCTGCTCGCGTTGCACGTATTGCCCAGTCTCAGGCGATTACTAAAATGGTGCATATTTCAGCGATTGGTGCGAATGCTGCCAGCGAGAGTGAATATTCTAGGTCTAAGGCGGCAGGGGAGGCTGGCGTGCTTGAGTACATGCCAGACGCTGTCATTTTACGGCCGTCTATTATTTTTGGATCGGAAGACCAGTTCTTTAATCGATTTGCATCAATGTCCCGTCTGGGTCCGATATTACCAGTTGTTGGCGCGAATACAAAATTTCAACCAGTTTACGTTGATGACGTTGCTCATGCAGCGGAACTGGCGTTGACCGCTGATGTTGATTCGGGAGTTTATGAGCTTGGGGGTCCTGATGTGCGTGATTTCCGTTCACTGATGGCAACAATGCTTGGTGTTATCCGCAGACGCCGTGCGGTAATAAATATTCCATTTTTTGTAGCAAGTATAATGGGTTTAGGTTTCGATTTGGCCAATAAAGTAACGATGGGCTTACTACCTGCTCAAATTACGAGAGACCAGGTACATAATCTTCGTAATGATAATATTGTGAGTGATAATGCGAAGGGTTTTCAAGAACTAGGAATTGAACCCGCAACGCTTGAATCTATTTTGCCAGAGTATTTATGGCGCTTTCGTCCCTCGGGCCAATACGATGCGATCAAAGAAAGTGCTAAGAACCTGCGTAATTAAGAATATGCCCAGATTAAAAGTCCTACCCCTAAAACTACTCGATATATAACATAGGGCGTAAAACTGACACTGCGTAGCAGCCTCATCATTATTGAAAGTGCCAAAAGCGCAGCAAGGAATGCAAAAAACGCAGCAAACATTGCACTGCGCATCAAATCCCAGTTTGCGCTGTTAATTATTTCGATACTTTCAATAGCCCCTGATGCGATAATCACGGGTATCGACATAAGCATGCTCAGTTTTGCTGCTCCTTGGCGCTCATACCCTAATTTGCGCGCTGCGGTGATTGTTATTCCTGATCGTGAAGTGCCTGGGATTAAAGCCAGGCACTGTGCCAGACCCATGATTACGGCATCTTTCAGCGTCCAACGATCTGATGTTTTTGTAGTGTCGCCTGTTCGGTCAGCCCAGTAAAGCACTAGACCGAAAATCAACATCGTCCAACCGATCACTGTGACTGAACGCATTAATTCATCAAGTCCTGTTAGTTTAATAATTAGACCCACAAGCAGCACTGGGACAGTTCCTAAAATTAAACAAAGAGCGAGAAACGCGCCTTGAGTATCAATTTTTCCTCGTGCCAAGCGAAAGACGCCGATAATTGCTACCTGCACATCTTGCCAAAAATAAATGATAACGGCCAGCAGAGTGCCTACGTGAACGGCGACATCGATTGCTAACCCTTGATCCTGTGTGCCGGTGACTTGCGGCAATAAGGCGAGATGACCAGATGACGAAATTGGTAAAAATTCCGTTAACCCTTGAATAATGGCAACAATCAACAACTGAAATAAAGTCATATACGAAATTCCCTCATCCTCTTTCATGAGTACAAGTCTTTGATTCCGAGCGCAAAGCCTGATTTTAGAACCGAATCGGACATAATTTATGTATTGTTTCATATAATTTTTGATATTTTATATGATTTTTCTATATAAAGGACAGAATTACTGCCTTTTATTTTTCACAAATGCACTTTAAAGTCTGCTGACTGTCTGTTCTGAAGGGATACAAGGTATGGCCGAGCAACCGATGCTAAAATTTGTAAAGATTGACCGCGACATGCCTTCAAAGCGTGAGGCGAAAATCCGTCGCGAGGATTTTAACGAGATTTATGCGGAATATGCTGGTGCCAAGGCCGAAGAACAAGCTTCGCGATGTAGTCAATGTGGTGTTCCTTATTGTCAGTCCCATTGTCCATTGCACAATAATATTCCTGATTGGCTCAGGTTGACTGCTGAAGGTCGCCTACAAGAAGCGTATGAAGTGAGCCAAATGACTAATACATTTCCTGAAATTTGTGGTCGGATTTGCCCCCAAGACCGTTTGTGTGAGGGTAATTGTGTTATCGAGCAATCCGGCCATGGTACGGTAACAATTGGATCGGTGGAAAAGTACATTACCGATACAGCATGGGAAGAAGGTTGGGTACTGCCGATCAAACCAGTACATGAACGGTCCGAAAGTATTGGTATTATTGGAGCCGGCCCTGGGGGATTAGCAGCTGCAGATGTATTGCGTCGTCAGGGCATTCAGGTCACAATTTATGATCGTTATGATAGAGCGGGTGGTTTACTGACCTATGGCATACCAGGCTTTAAACTTGAAAAAGACGTCGTGATGCGGCGCAATGAGCAGCTGGCTTTAGGCGGTGTAAAGTTTAAACAAAATTGTAATGTCGGTACTGACATAACGTTTGATGATATTCGCGCCTCTCACGATGCAGTTATTATTGCTACGGGTGTTTATAAAAGCCGCAGTATTTCAATGCCGAACAGTGAGGTTGCTGGTGTGAAAAAGGCAATTGATTTCCTTACTGCGAGTAACCGCAAGAGCTTTGGTGATGATGTGCCAGAATTTGATGGTGGTGAGATGAATGCCAAAGGCAAACGTGTTGTGGTCATCGGTGGTGGTGATACTGCAATGGATTGTGTTCGTACCTCGATCCGCCAAGGAGCTAAAAGTGTAAAATGCCTTTACCGTCGCGATCGTGCCAATATGCCAGGTAGTCAGCGAGAGGTGCTTAACGCAGAAGAAGAAGGTGTAGTATTTGAGTGGTTATGTGCCCCTAAGGGATTTACAACCAAAGATGAAAGTATCGCTGGCGTAATGGTGCAAAAGATGCGTTTGGGTGCTCCGGATGCGACCGGTCGTCAAGCACCCGAAGTGATTGAAGGTGCGGACTATGTGGAAGAAGCTGATCTGGTTATCAAAGCACTAGGTTTTGAACCTGAAGATTTACCAACCTTATGGAATACTCCTGAGTTAGAAGTTACCGGCTGGGGTACCATCAGGGCAGCATTTACAACTGGGCAGACTGAATTAGATGGCGTTTATGCAGTTGGCGATATCGTCCGTGGGGCATCGCTTGTTGTGTGGGCTATTCGTGATGGCCGTGACTGTGCTGAAGCGATTTTAGATAAGTTTGGCGCTGCTGCTGAAGTAATGGCTGCGGAGTAAATTACTACTAGTACCAGTTAAAGAAGAAGCTCTCAGGAAAAATATCAGAAAAGCGCGATTATTTTTCGAAGAACGCCAGAATTGTTGAAATATTTGGAGATTAATGATGAATACAAATAAAGGATATATGCATGGCACTGTACTTATCTATGCCAGTGCAGTTTCTGATATTTTTTTTCCTCATAACCGTGGAGATCAGAAATATTTTTTTTACCCCACAGCTGTATCGTCTAAACCCTATGCGAATTTAAATTAATGATGTGGATGGCTTTGATAATAGTCGGGGTCTACCTGATGCCAAACAATGCAATAGCGCAGAATGCCGACAGATATTATCCGCCTGCCGGGTGTTTTGGTGTGTTGACCACGCAGAACCGTGGCTGTGTTGTAAATAATATTTATAAGTGCGAACAAGACAATCCTGGTGAGAGTTGGCGTGTGATGTTTGATCGTGAAGGTCCTGCGTTTTCCTCCAAGATTGACTATCAAGCACAATGGCTGGAAAGCTACGACCCCTTTTCAGAAGAACCTGATGTATTGCGTTTGCCGGCTGTTGATCCCGCTAATCTAACAGAACTTTTTAACTCCGGTATTGATACTTTTGATTTTGTTCAGACCAGTGGGCAGAAAATGACCCGTATCGTTGGGTTCGACCAATTAACGGGCACAGACGTTATAATTGATGGCGAACAATTATTGGGAACGGAATATAATGTTCGCTATCAAAGTACTGTTGACGAAGACTTATACGTAAATGGCTATGAGTATGTATCGGTTAAGCATCGACGTTTTTTCTCAGGCATTGCGACATTAACTCAAGGTGATGACGTAGAAGATCGAGACCACACTCCTATTAAGTTTATCTATCCGGGAGAGCCAGGTTTTTTCACGAAAACACCTTTATATGAGTGTGAGGCGTCACTTGCACAATATGCGCCTATTCAAGAAGGATTTAACCGATGACTAAATATGATGCAGACTGGGTGCGCCGTGAAGAAGCTAAACGCACATTTCTAGCCGAGAATGGTCTATATTCTGAATCTGAAGAGCATTCATCATGCGGTGTTGGCTTTGTTGTGTCGGTTGACGGAACTCCCAGCCGTAGTGTTGTTGAAAATGGCATCAAGGCGCTAAAAGCAATCTGGCATCGTGGCGCAGTGGATGCTGACGGCAAAACTGGTGACGGTGCTGGCATTCACGTACAAATCCCGGTTGAGTTTTTCTACGATCAGATTGAACGCACTGGGCACACACCTAATCGTGATGAATTAATGGCAGTGGGTCAGGTGTTTCTTCCGCGTACGGATTTTGGTGCTCAAGAAACATGCCGGACAATTGTGGAAACTGAAGTCTTGCGTATGGGTCATTATATTTATGGGTGGCGTCATGTGCCGGTCACTGTGGAATGTTTGGGTGAAAAAGCTAATGCGACGCGCCCTGAAATTGAACAAATTCTAATTTCAAATGCCAAGGGTGTTGATGAGGAAACCTTTGAGCGTGAGTTATATGTTATCCGCCGCCGTATCGAAAAAGCTGCTTTAGCTGCGCAAGTTCCAAGCCTTTACATAGCATCGCTGTCGTGTCGCTCCATTATCTATAAAGGTATGATGCTGGCAGAGCAGGTTGCTGAATTTTATCCAGACCTTATGGACATGCGCTTTCAATCAGCGTTTGCGATATACCATCAGCGGTATTCAACTAATACCTTCCCGCAGTGGTGGCTGGCCCAGCCATTTCGAATGTTGGCTCATAATGGTGAAATTAATACTCTCAAGGGGAACTTGAACTGGATGAAAAGCCATGAAATTCGCATGGCATCAAGCGCTTTTGGCGATATGGCTGAGGACATCAAACCGATTGTCGCCAGTGGATCATCTGATTCTGCTGCTTTAGACGCCGTGTTTGAAATGCTCGTTCGGGCGGGGCGTAGCGCACCTATGGCTAAGACAATGCTGGTGCCTGAAACTTGGTCTAAGCAGGCTATCGAATTACCACAAGCCTGGCGTGACATGTACTCTTATTGCAACTCGGTTATCGAACCTTGGGACGGTCCGGCTGCACTCGCCATGACTGATGGCCGTTGGGTTTGTGCTGGTCTTGATCGCAACGGACTTCGTCCGATGCGTTATGTCGTAACGAGTGATGGAATGGTGATTGCTGGTTCAGAAACAGGCATGGTGCCCTTGGAAGAGGCTAACGTGATCGAAAAAGGAGCACTGGGCCCAGGGCAAATTCTTGCTGTTGATATGGTCGAAGGAAAAATGTTCCATGATACTGAAATCAAGGACAGACTGGCGGCGAGCCAACCTTTCAGTGAGTGGGTTGAGAAGATCACAGAACTGGATTCTGAATTAGAATCAGTTACAGAATTTCCAGTTTTTAAGGGTGACGAACTGCGTCGCCGTCAGATCGCTGCGGGGTACTCTGTTGAAGAACTGGAAAGCATTCTTGCTCCAATGGCTGAGGACGGTAAAGAGACATTAGCATCTATGGGTGACGATACGCCTAGCGCAGTACTATCAAAAAAATATCGGCCGTTAAGTCATTTCTTTCGTCAAAACTTTAGCCAGGTAACAAATCCACCGATTGATAGCTTGCGCGAATTTCGCGTAATGAGTCTTAAAACACGTTTTGGAAACCTTAAAAACGTGCTGGATGAAAGTGGTGCTCAAACAGAAATTTTCACACTCAATAGTCCTTTTGTTGGTAACGCCCAGTGGGAACAGGTTGTATCAGCGTTCAATGCGCAATTGATTGAAATCGACTGTACTTTTGAGCCAAATTCAGGGGCGTTAAATGTTGGTCTAGCCCGTATTAGAGCTGAAGCAGAGGACGCTGTGCGATCTGGTGCCGGTCATATCGTCTTGACTGATCAACACTCAAACGAATCTCGTGTGAGCATGCCAATGATCCTTGCAACCAGTGCAGTTCATTCGCATCTAACCCGTAAAGGTTTGCGCACTTTTTGTTCGCTGAACGTTCGGTCAGCAGAATGTATTGATCCACACTATTTTGCAGTTCTTATTGGATGTGGTGCTACCGTGGTAAACGCATATCTGGCTGAGGATTCATTGGCTGATCGGTTAGAGCGCGGCCTGATTGATGGTAATTTGACAGATGCGGTCACTCGCTACCGAAGTGCTATCGATCAGGGCCTTCTAAAGATTATGGCTAAGATGGGTATTTCTATTGTATCCTCTTATCGCGGTGGATTGAACTTTGAAGCTGTTGGTTTAAGCCGCGCCATGGTTGCTGAATTTTTCCCCGGTATGCTTAGCCGTATAAGTGGTCTTGGTGTTACCGGTATTCAGTCCAAAGCTGAAGAAGTTCACACGTTAGGTTGGTCAGGCTCAAAAGTATTGCCAATTGGTGGCTTTTATAAATCCCGTGTACAAGGGGAGACCCACGCATGGGAAGCTTCAAGTATGCATATGTTGCAGATGGCATGTAACAATGCCTCTTTTGGGATGTGGAAACAGTATAGTGCAAAGATGCTTTCTGCCCCACCGATACACCTTCGCGACCTAATGGATATAAAACCATTGGGTAATGCCATTCCAATTGAAGAAGTTGAGAGCGTCACATCAATACGTAAACGTTTTGTCACGCCCGGCATGTCCCTTGGTGCGCTTTCGCCAGAAGCGCATAAAACGCTCAATGTGGCGATGAACCGTATTGGTGCAAAATCAGATAGTGGCGAAGGCGGGGAAGATCCTGCACATTTTCACCCAGAGGCCAATGGTGATAATCCATCCGCTAAAATCAAACAGGTTGCATCGGGGCGTTTCGGCGTAACAGCCGAGTATCTAAACCAATGTGAAGAACTTGAGATTAAAGTCGCTCAGGGAGCCAAGCCTGGTGAAGGTGGACAATTGCCTGGTATGAAGGTCACCGATTTAATTGCACGTCTGAGACATTCGACTAAGGGCGTGACGCTTATTTCGCCCCCACCTCATCATGATATCTATTCAATCGAGGACCTTGCGCAACTTATCTATGATCTCAAGCAGATTAACCCGAAGTGTAAAGTTACAGTGAAATTAGTAGCATCAAGCGGTGTGGGCACGATTGCTGCCGGTGTGGCAAAGGCTAAGGCTGATGTGATTTTAATCTCAGGTCATAATGGTGGTACAGGTGCTTCACCTGCAACTTCAATTAAATACGCAGGCCTGCCCTGGGAAATGGGCCTTACTGAGGCCCACCAAGTACTCTCGATGAATAACCTTCGTGAGCGTGTGACTTTGCGGACAGATGGTGGTCTGCGCACGGGACGCGACATTGTAATGGCAGCGATGCTCGGTGCCGAAGAATATGGTATTGGAACGGCGGCCTTGATTGCAATGGGTTGCATCATGGTGCGTCAGTGTCAGTCAAACACTTGTCCAGTTGGCGTTTGTACTCAAAACGAAGATCTGCGTGCGAAATTTACTGGTAATGCCGATAAAGTGGTAAATCTAATCACGTTTTATGCGCAAGAAGTACGTGAGTTATTGGCATCGATTGGTGCGCGCAGCATGGACGAAATCATCGGGCGCGCTGATCTTTTGGCTCAGGTAAGTCGTGGGTCAGCCCATTTAGACGATCTTGACCTTAATCCGATGTTGATCACAGTGGATGGTGCATCAGACATTGTTTATAATCGTGATAAAGAGCGGAATGCTGTGCCCGATACGCTGGATGCTCAAATCGTTCGGGATGCTGCTCGGTTTCTTGAATATGGCGAAAAGATGCAGTTAAGCTATGCAGTACAAAACACACACCGGACAGTTGGAACACGGACTTCTAGTCATATCGTCCGTAAGTTTGGAATGCGCAATTCTCTACAACCAGATCATTTGACAATAAAATTGACTGGCTCTGCAGGGCAATCTCTTGGCGCATTTGCTGCTCCTGGTTTGAAGATAGAAGTATTGGGTGACGCGAACGATTATGTTGGCAAAGGCTTGTCTGGTGGTACGATTGTAGTGCGGCCACCAATGTCGTCTCTGATTATTGCTGCTGAAAATACTATTATTGGTAATACAGTACTTTATGGAGCGACTGGTGGATATCTTTTTGCAGCAGGTCGTGCTGGTGAAAGATTTGCAGTGCGTAACTCTGGTGCCAGCGTAGTTGTAGAAGGATGTGGCTCAAACGGTTGTGAGTACATGACCGGTGGCGTTGCAGTAATTCTTGGCGATATTGGCGCTAATTTTGGGGCTGGAATGACAGGTGGAATGGCCTATCTCTACGATCCTGTTGGTAAAGTGCAGGAACTTTTGAATATGGAAACTTTGATCACCTGCCCCGTAACCGTACCGCATTGGCAGCATCAACTCAAATCTTTGCTGGTGTCGCATTTACAAGAAACAGATAGCCTTAAAGCAAAAGACATTTTGCAGCATTGGGAAACTGAACAGCGTAACTTCTTACAAGTCTGTCCAACAGAAATGTTGGTACATTTGTCAGAACCACTCAGCCTTGAAAATGATGCAATTCCCGCTGAGTAGAAATTAACCTGAGTGTGAGGCAAAGTTTACTCTTTGTCTCACAATTTAGCTTCAGCAGTTTGAATTGAAGTAAGTTTAAATAGTACTGACTCGTTTATTTTTATTTTTTAATGTATGTAATCTTAGTCAGACTCACTGTGGGCTTTATCTATCAATCCATGCGACTTTTTTTGATATGTTTGTTGCTTTGCGTAAATTCTGCAAATGCAGAACCATCGGGTATTCTTGCTGTTGGAGACAGTGTTCTTGCTTGGCATAAATGGACTGGTCGGGATATTCCATCTGAGATGGGCAGGGCTCTCGGTACTAAGGTTAAAAATGCAGCAGTGCCTCGTGCGCGTTTTTTAGACTTTTCGCAAAGTGGTCGTAGGACTGTTCAAACACAGTACCAATCGGGTCCGTGGGATATTGTCTTGATGGATGGTGGGGCTAATGATCTTCTTGCAGGATGTCGTTGTCGAGACTGTGACGCGATTTTGAATCTTTTAATTGATAAGAATCTCAAGGGTGCAGTACCTGAATTTATAAATAGAGTTCGAAGTGATGGAGTGCAGGTTGTCTGGATGGGGTATTATGCCAGCTATCGATCGGGTCGGTTCGCAGGTTGTCGGCCCTATCTTATTGAGTATGATGCACGAATTGAAAAATTGGCAAAACAGACATCAAACTTCCTATTTGTTGATAGTGAGTTTGCTATTGATAATAATGATCGAAGTTTGTTTGCTCTTGATGGTATCCATCCATCCTCAAGGGGCACCCGCCTAATTGGTACCTTTTTAGCTAATGCGCTGCTTCAGTAGTTCACAGTTCCCTCCAGTCGCTTTATAGATGTGCCATGGTAAAAAAGAGCCGCAAACCAATCAAGAAAAGCATAAAGGCTAAAACACAATTTCGCCCAATGCGTTGGTTGATTAGGTGGACCGTTCGTGTATCAGCAGCTTTGGTTATTTTTGCTGTTTTTGGCACTTTACTTTGGTCTGTCCTTAACCCGCCAACCACTCTTTATATGATACAAGAAAACAACCGTTTAGGGTCTGTGAATTATCAGTGGGTGCCAATAGAAAAAATTGCACCGATAATGCCGCGTGCAGTCGTTGCTGCTGAGGATGCCAATTTTTGCTTACACTGGGGACTGGATATCGTGGCTATCCGACGTGTCATTGATGAAGGCTCTAATCGGGGTGCCTCAACAATTAGCCAACAAGTTGTTAAGAACGTTTTCCTCTGGCAGGGCAGAAGTTGGGTGCGCAAAGCATTAGAAGCTGCAATGACGCCTTTGGTTGAAGCATTGTGGTCTAAAAAACGGATACTTGAAATGTACCTTAATGTTGCTGAATTTGATGAGGGAGTATTTGGAGTTAACGCAGCTGCAAATCACTATTTTGGTGTTATTCCTGAGGCTTTAACTTCAGTTCAAGCAGCTCGTCTTGCCGCCATTCTCCCATCTCCGAAAACGCGCTCTGCGAGTAACCCATCGCCCTATGTGCGCAAACGAGCAGCACAAATAATAGATGGAGCGGCGACAATTCGTATTGATGGTCGCGCGCAGTGTTTCCAGAGTTGAAAAACTGTGTGTAGGCGGTCATGAATGTTTTACTAGTTTCTTTTGTTAATTAGGAATTCCTGAATGGCTCGTTTGTTTCATGTCCCTCTATCACCTTTTTGCCGGAAAGTTCGGTTGAGCTTAGCTGAGAAAAAGATTGAGGTTGAGCTGGTGGAGGAGCGTTATTGGGAACCTAATCCAGATTTTTTGCGACGTAATCCAGCGGCAAAAGTTCCAGTAATTCGCCTTGATGAAGTTATGATGAGTGAGAGTGCGGCGATATGTGAATACATTGAAGATACCCGGCCGGATCCCTCTTTGATGCCGAGTGATCCAATTCAAAAATTGGAAGTGCGGCGGCTGGTTGGTTGGTTTGATGATAAATTTCACAATGAAGTAACGTCGAAACTCCTATATGAACGTGTGAATAAAAAAGTTATGGGACACGGCTTTCCAGACAGTCGAAACGTCAAGGATGGTGCAAAAGCGATTAAGTATCATCTTGACTATATGGCATGGTTATTGGACCAAAGACGCTGGCTTGCAGGTGATGTTATGACGTTGGCTGATTTTGCGGCTGCTGCTCATTTGTCGTCACTTGATTACATTTCTGATGTTGATTGGAATAGATCTGATACTGTTAAAGACTGGTATGCCAAGATAAAGTCTCGTCCTGCTTTTCGCTCAATTTTGGCAGATCAAGTGCCAGGTTTTCCCCCACCGCGTCATTACAATGATCTTGATTTTTGAGTATGTCATAAAACAGATTTTTTGCCCAAGGCTGTGGCTGTTTTTAATCGCAATAAAATATGTCTGAGTTGAAAAACCGCATTTTGGCCCGCGCTCTTGAAGAAGGGTTTGTATCAGCTCGTGTTTGTCGCCCTGACGCAGTACCAGAAGTTGCTGATCGATTGGCGGCGTTTGTTTCAGATGGTTTCCATGGGCAAATGGATTGGATGGCTGAGCGGATGGCATGGCGAGGTGATCCATCCGCATTATGGCCTGAAGCCCGCTCTGTCTTGATGCTAGCTGAAAGTTATGCTCCAAAAAATGATCCACTATCAATTTTGAAGTTTCCTAATTTGGGTGCGGTATCTGTTTATGCTCAGGGCCGTGATTATCATGATATTGTTAAAAAACGTCTGAAAAGGCTTGGTCGCTGGTTGATTGAAGAAGCTGGTGGTGAAATTAAAGTCTTTGTTGATACGGCTCCTGTTCCAGAGAAAGCTCTTGCTCATGCGGCCGGCCTTGGGTGGCAAGGAAAACATACAAATGTTGTAAGTCGTGATTGGGGTAACTGGGCTTTTTTAGGTTCTATTTTTACAACTCTAGAGCTTGAGCCTGATATGCAAGAAGTTGATCATTGTGGTTCTTGCCAGGCCTGTTTGGATATCTGTCCAACAGGCGCTTTTCCGGCGCCGTATCGGTTAGATGCACGGCTCTGTATTTCTTATTTAACGATTGAACATAAAGGCCCCGTGGATGAGACACTGCGTCCTGCCTTGGGGAACCGGATCTACGGCTGTGATGATTGTCTTGCTGTTTGCCCATGGAACAAGTTTGCTGTTGAGGCTAGCGATATGCGTTATCATAGTGTTACGGGTGCACCTGCCTTGGCTGAGTTGGTTACTTTGAATGATACAGATTTTCGGACGCGTTTCTCGGGATCTCCAATTAAAAGAATTGGGCGTAATCGGTTTATACGTAATGTTCTTTACGCCATTGGAAATTCGAATGATATCAGTTTGCGTTCAGCAGCTCAGTCATTGGTAAATGATTTGGACCCAGCTGTATCTGATGCGGCCTGTTGGGCTGTGGTGCAATTGGGTTCAATTGGTATTAAAGCAGTTAAGAAATCAAGCTGACATGAGGGAATGAGCATGGCAATTTCGTTGGGTATCGATACTGGTGGTACCTATACTGATGCTGTTTTAATTAAAGATGATACTGATATTTTGGCTAGAGCAAAGGCTTTGACGACGCGTCAGGATTTAGCGATAGGGGTTGGTGCTGCCGTCCGCATGGTTTTGTCAGAGGCCTCTATTGACGCATCTGTCATTTCCTTGGCATCACTTTCGACAACTCTTGCAACCAACGCTTTGGTCGAAGGACAGGGGGGTCGTGTTGCGCTAATTTATGTAGGGTTTTCAGCATCAGATTTGAAAGCTCATGGTTTGTTAGATGCATTGAAAGGTGATCCGGTTTGCGTGTTAGAGGGTGGTCACTTGCACGATGGCCTTGAGGCAAGTCAATTGGACGAGCGACCTCTAATAGCCTTTTTACAAAAACATAAAGACGATGTGAGTAGCTTTGCTGTTGCAGCTCAATTTGCTACACGCAATCCTGCACATGAAAATCGAACTATTGACTTAGTTCGTCAGATCACTGCAAAACCTGTTTCTGCTTCGCACCAGCTATCAGCTAAACTGGGCGGCCCAAAGCGGGCATTAACAGCATTATTGAACGCACGTTTAGTTGGAATGATTGATGCGTTAATTGGACGGGCTGAGACTGTGCTGCGTGAGATAGGTATTTCTGCTCCAATGATGGTAGTGCGTGGTGACGGTGCTTTGATGTCTTCAGGTCAAGCGCGTGATCGCCCAATTGAGACAATTTTAAGTGGGCCTGCTGCATCAATCGTTGGAGCAAGATGGTTGACTGGAATTACCCACGCTCTTGTGAGTGATATTGGTGGTACAACAACCGATGTCGCTATATTAAAAGATGGCCGCCCTGTTATTGATCCGGATGGGGCAAGGGTTGGACCTTACCGTACGATGGTTGAAGCAGTTGCGATGCGTACAACTGGTTTAGGTGGTGATAGCGAAGTACATTTTGTAAGTGAAGGTCTAAGTGGTGGTGTGACGCTAGGTCCGCGCCGTTTGGTGCCAGTGGCTTTGATGGCTGCTGAAGCGCCGGATATCATTATGCCAGCACTTGAAGCGCAAAGAAGAACAACAACACCTGGAGAATTTGATGGTCGGTTTGTGCGTGCTGTAAGAGGTATAAATATTGATGGTTTAATGCCGCGTGACGTAGCTTTTTTGGAAAGGATAGGTGATCAGGTTCAC
>CAJQRC010000049.1 GCA_905480645.1 uncultured Tateyamaria sp. | reverse complement strand
ACCTCAGCGCACTGGGATAATAAACACACCCTATGTCCGTGCCCAGATGGCGGAATGGTAGACGCGCTAGCTTCAGGTGCTAGTGTCCGCAAGGACGTGGAGGTTCGAGTCCTCTTCTGGGCACCACAAAAAATATTTTAATTATTGTAATTATTATGTAGCAAGACTTGTGGTGCCTGCGAAACCCAGCCGCAGGACCACTTTCTGGTCCACTTTGTCAATCCGTGACAAAATGGCGAGTGTTTTGTCATTCGGCATGGTTACAAATTAGCCCTGCCCACTTCCAGCAAGTTAAATCTGACAGCGCCTTCAGTATCGTAAAATTGGCTGTCCGTTTTCATAAAGATTTAGCATCATATGCGTATGAGCGGTTGGCCAAAAAGCGCTTGAATGAAGAGCGCGACTGTTAACGCTGAATAGATAAAGCCAGCAACCCAAATTGTGGTGATGCCTTGATCTGTTTTGTCTGCCCATAGTCCAATCAGGGGCAAAACCTGCAATGCATGAAGCGACAGAAAATGTGCAGGTCGCAAGTCACCCACTTCGGTTGACCAGCCAAAGAATGGCAGAACGAGTTCTGGATTGCTTTGTTCTCCAACAAAGTGACTGCCGTTGCCACCAAGGTAACCTCCGATGATCACCGTCAGTATGAAACTTATGATCGCGCCCCACCAAATGCCCGATTGAGTTGCTGGGCCAAATGCAATGTCGCCCTTTGCAAGCCAGGCAATGACGACTGGCAAGGCAATTAACACAACCGCACCCACCCCCATCAAAGAATACATCGTGCTGTGAAACGAAGTCGTGTCGTTAAAATGACTGTGCTGCACCTGCGCCGCCTGAAAAACCAGATATGACATTTCAGCAACGAACACCACTGCCAATACCCAACCCACACCTGCAACCATACGCATCTCTGCGTTTTCTGGAGACATCAAGGCGACAATAATGGCGAGCGTAGCAAAATGAACGAGAAATGATACCGCGAATTTTGTGGGTTTCACCCAAACCGGTACGCCATCTAGGGTGCGTTGATCAAGTTGACCCCATATTAATGTCGCTATGAGAAGTAGCGCAGAAAGCCCCGTGAGTTGGACGAATATCATGGAGCGGCCTTGGACAAGAAAAGGAGCTAAGAGATCGTTCATATCTTACACTTTCATTTCAAATTTCGGGTACTGGGTGCCTCAATTGGAAATCGGGGTTTAGCCCAACTTGTGACCTTTGTTGACCCATGTTCGCACCAATTCGGTAAATTCTACTTCCTTATCCTGATAGCAAAAATGGCCACACCTCTCAAAGATGGTCAAAGCACTTTTAGGAAGCCGTTTGTGCAGGCGTACAGCGTTGTCTGCTGTCAAGAACGCGTCTTGATCACCCCAAAATACGTGAACCGGTACATTTAAAGTTTCCAAATGAGGATCAATGTCTTTTAAACCTTCAGGGTAGCCTTTGAACCACTTCGTGACCGGGCCAACCCTACCAGAATAAGACGCAACATAATCAGCGACCTCCTCGGCGGAAGGACTATAATTTAAGTATCCCAACTGGTTTGCCCCACTGATGAACGCCGGTGCGCCCGTAATTGTGAAAACAAGGCGCCAAAATCCTGAACCAATCATCTTCTGGACGAGGCTTCCATCTGCGGACGGTTGAACGCTCGGGCCAGCGCCAACCAAGATGCTTTTGGCTTTGTGGTCACGGTGTAAAACATAATGGAGCGCTACAGGCATCCCAACATCTGGTGCAACAATATGAACGTCAGACAGTCCAAGTTCGCTGATAAACTTTTGTAGGAAGGCGCTTTGCGCAGCGAATGTCATGTAGCTTATGTTACCCTCACTCTGCCCAAACCCCGGCAAATCCAATGCGACCAAATTAGTATTGGTAGAGAGCGCTGACCACGTCGCATCGTAACATAGGATACTTTGAGGAAGAGGACTGAGGAACAAAACCGTTGGCCCGTCTGAATTACCACCCGTCGCGTAGCGGATTTTCAGGCCATCTAGCTGCAAATTCGCGGGCTTGATGGTAAAGTTTGAAAGATCATGATTGATCTTGCCTGCACCCTTCGCGCGTTTTGACCAAAGCTTGTAAAACTCAGGTGTTATCATCATCAAGCTGACCGCATTCAATCGACCGAGTACCCCAATTGGATCTTTTGGCATGTCGTTTCCTTCAGGGTTAGTATTTAAAGAATAATTAATGTAATTAGAGGTACGGAAAGACGCGGTCAATAATAAAATACTCTAGGGTACGATAATGAGTAAAAAACCTAATCCTGCACGTGGTCGCCCAAAAACGTTTGACCGCGATCGGGTTTTGCAAACCGCTTTGACACAGTACTGGTCAAAGGGGCCAGCAAATGTCTCGATCAGTGACATCTGCAATTTAACCGGAGCGTCCAAGCCGGGTGTTTATCGGGAATTTGGCAGTGATGATGGGCTAAAAAAGGCCGTTTTAGAGGTGTATCACGATCTCGCAATCCAGCCTGTGATTGATATTCTTGAAAAAAATCAACCGACGACGGACGCCATCGACGCCCTCATAGGTTTTATGACCCAAGATCGTATGGCCCTTGATATTCCACAGGGATGTTTGTTTGTGATGATGCGGGCGCAATCTGAACATCTTGGGCCGTCGACATGTGATAAACTGAACAAAGTTCGCCATGATATTTTAGCCGCCTACTCAGCTTGGATAGAGCGGGCGAAGTTGCGCGGTGAGTGCATAAAGATACCAACAGATATCGCTGCTCTATTGCTCGACATGCAACACAGTGGCGCGATGCGTATGCAAAGGGAAGGTGTTTCGAGAGAAACGATAGAAAGTGTTCTTAGGTTTGCTCTTGGAGGCCTGATGTTTCGAGATAACGCAATCAGGCCCTGACCCTTCATACGATGCACAGCGAAAGCAAACTTTATCCGTATAGCAGACCTCAGGCATTGCCACTGTTAATGTTCAGTTTTGGGTGCAAACCACAAAGTCACCCTGATGTGACGCACAAACAGGACCGCTTTTATATTTCAGAATGAAATTAAGTAGTTGTAATTAAACACAATTATAAAAAGTTCGACGTCCTCTTCTGGGCACCGCAAATCACATTGAAATATTTGTAATTATTGCATAAAATTTCGTGCTTACCAAACCTAGCCGCAGGACCACTTTGTCATTTAATGATTAGGCTGGGAGTGCTTTGTCATACAGTCAAAGACTTAAGAAGGCGCTTTTAAACTGAAATAATCAGATACTTTTTTGTACAAGTAAGATTGAGCCAATGCGGCCATTGATGCAACTTGCAGCGAACGGCTGCTTCGAGCCAAAGAGACCGATGCTGGATCATGTACAAATAGCCACTTTCCACAGATAGTATTGAGCCCTCTGTGGCGGGACGTGAAGGGACTGCGATTGCCAAATAGCGGTTTGTATCGCTATTCAACAACCTACACTCAGCGAGAAAGGGTTGGAGCCTCTTCTGATGATTACCGTAATGGTGCTTCTTATTGCGCCATGAATTGCCTTCTTTTTATTTCACCACGTCGATCTTGCTACGGTTCAGTGAAATCGCAATGGCCGCAATGAGCCTCAACCGATATGTCAAATTCGTGCTGCACGCGCTCGCAGCAGGAAAATGGTGCCATCGCATTAAGCTCGGTGCTGCGTTACCGCAGAAAAATCAGTCGTTCATGCAAGCTCTGATCCAACCTTAGGCCGCCTAGCTTCTTCTCTCTCAGTGAAGAGTGAATTAAAGACTGATCAATTTATGTATTGTCTTAGCGCATGTGGTTGCAATTACATGAGCCTGTCAAAAACAGCTACCAGCTCCACACAAGCGGCAGCATGTCCGATTATTTAACTTAAATTTATACGATTTATAAATGAGTATAAGCCCTCTTTTATGAGCAAATTAAATTGAATGGTTTTCCATTAAATAATTAACTTACAGGATCTCATCAACGAGTGCGCCACGCTTGTGTACGAGCCAGAACACCTTTCGAAATAAACAAATGGATAATTCGCGCAGCCGCATTTGTATAAAAAATCATCATGCCCATCGCAGCAGCTGGAGCAATATCGCCAGCGTCATCCATATTTAAAACTGCAATCGACGCGAGTGCCGTTTTTGGAGAGTATAAAAAAACGACCGCAGAAACTGTCGTCATTGCATTGATGAAAAGATAGATCGATATATCAAGTACTGAGGGCAAACAAACCGGAACAGTAACCCGGCTAAAGAGTTTGAGAGTAGGCTGTTTGAGAGATGCGGAGACAGACTCAAACTCTCGATCCATTTGCTTGAGAGCAGTTACAGCAGTCAAGTGTGATACCGTGTAGAAATGGGTCACCGTGCAGACCACTAGGATAGCCATTGTTCCATAAATTGCATGCAATGGGTTGGAGGGATTATTGAAAAAGAAGATGTAAGCCAATCCTAAAACCATGCCCGGAATTGCCATCGGCAACATTGCAATCATCTGAAATGCTGCCCGACCAAGAAAGAAACCATTTGATTTTTCAACTAGGTAAGCACCAAAAAACACTATTGCTGTACCTGCTACAGCAGTCAGAAGGCCGAGCTTGATGGAATTGAAATAAGCGCCCCATCCTCCACCATCCATTTTGTCAAATTGATAATTGTTCAAACTCAGGCTCAGGTCATAGGGCCAAAACTTGACCAACGCTGCAAACTGACAAACGGCAAGCATTCCAATAATGAAAAGGCCTACAAAGCTGCAATAAATCAAAAATATCGCGTCCGTCCGCCGATCAGGCTTTGGCTGATAGGGAACAGACCGCGCCGTTAGAGATGATATCTGTTTAGATTGCACCAAACGATCAATAATAAAAGCAAAGATAGCAGGAATAATAAGGATAACGGACACAACAGCGCCCATTTCAAAATTCTGCTGACCAATGACCTGTTTGTAAATATCAACAGCCAGAACATTGAACTGGCCTCCTATTACCTTTGGTAATCCAAAGTCAGTGATGACTAGATTGAACACAACAAAAGCGGCAGAAATTAAACCATAGCGTGCGCCAGGGATAGTCACCGTCCAGAATGTGCGCCAAGGAGAGGCTCTTAAACTACTGGCCGCTTCATAAAGACGTCCATCAGATATAGCCAATGCAGTGGTGATAATAAGGAACGCATGCGGAAAGGTAAAAAATACCGAGCCAATCACAATGCCAATCGGACCATAAATACTGGCACCAAATAATAGTTCCTTGAGCATGCCTTGGTTACCAAACAAGTAAACAAGCGCAATACCCGGCAAAAGGGAAGGAACGAGTATGGGCGCCATAGCAATCAGTCGAAATAGACCCTTAAATCTCATGCAGCTTCGGTTCAGTGCATAGGCAAACCAGAAAGCAAGTGAAACAGTAACCAACGTACTTAAAAGCGAAATCCAGAGTGAGTTCTTAATTGAATTGAACAATGCAGGCGTCGAGAAATAGTTGATAAAATTATCAATTCCCCTCGCTTGAACAGGTCGGAGTTGAACCCGTCTAAATGTGTTTGAGTCCAACTCTAACCACTGAGTATCGTCATAAAGGGTCGATCCCACCAAAAAGCGCCCACCTTCAACAGTATTACGCAATTGATAATGGACTGGGCTACGAAAGCTAAAATCAAGAAAGAAAGCTGTAACACCAAGCCGTCCATCGGAGCCAGTACTTAAATCAGTCAGCTCATAGGCACCTGTTTTATTGTTCAGATCTGTTCCTGAAACGATGGTACCATCAAATATGCCATCTTCATCACTAACCTGAAATTCATATTGCGATAGCTGGAATTGATAAGTCGAAAATGACTTAGAAAGCATAGTGTAAAGCGGTAATGCCAGCGTCACAATTAAGTAAAGTGCGATGACTGCCATACCACCACGCATGATCAGATCATCTCGACTGAGTTTGCCTTTTACGTTTGGTCCTGCTGGTAATTCAGACAAATTAGCTGAGGAGGCCGGCATTAGTCTACCTCCGGACGATCGAAGGCCATCAAACGATCAGCCGGCAGTTCAATCACCATATCCTTGCCTTTTAAAAGTTTAAGGCGGCGGATCGCGTTAATCGAAAAATCAGCCATAAGTCCGGATATTCCAAACTTATTATTCTGAAGGTGACACCGCCAAAATGATCCAAGAAATTCCATTTCTTGCAAGAGAACCTCAATGCAATTGCCGTTCTCTGCATCCGATACATAACCCTCTTCATGTGGTATAATATCTTCGGGTCGGATAGCTGCCACAACCAGCATATCATCATCAAAATTGTGGCTATGACAGGCAAATGTTGTCTCACCAATACTCAAACGGCTGCCGTTTAACACAGTAGATTTAATTTGATTCATTTCTCCAATGAAGTCGGCAACAAACAGGTTTGCCGGTTCACGGTAAATTTCAGTTGGGGAACCAACTTGTTCGATTATACCATGGTTCATAACTACAATTCGGTCTGCCATCGACAGAGCCTCTTCCTGGTCATGTGTCACCATCACAGTGGTAACGCCAAGCTTGCGTTGAAGCTCCTTGATTTCATGCCGCAAATGGACCCGTACCTTTGCGTCTAAAGCGGATAGTGGTTCATCCAGCAACAACAATCCAGGGTTTGTCGCTATAGCTCTCGCCAGTGCAATGCGTTGTTGTTGACCTCCAGAAAGCTGTGCCGGGTATTTCTGACCCTGATCGGGCAATCCCACTAATTGTAAAAGTTCTCTAACACGATCTGTAATTTCTAATTTACTTCGGCCTGCATTTTCCAAGCCAAAAGCAATATTTTTATTAATCGTCAGGTTTGGAAACAAAGCATAGGATTGGAATACAATTCCAAAATCACGCTCTGAGGGTGGCAAGTTTGACACGTCCTTGCCATCTTGCATGACCGTGCCCTTAGTCTGCAGGTCAAGTCCTGCAATCGCCCGTAGCAATGTTGTTTTACCGCAACCCGAAGGGCCTAGAAAACAGACAAACTCTCCTTCGTTTATATCAAGTGTGATATCTTTGAGCGCGATGAAACTTCCAAAAACTTTCCAAAGGTTATCAATGCTAAGATATATTTCGCTTGAAGCGTTTTCTTGCGTCACGGGATTGGTCCTTACGTCATCGTATTGGCGCTTATGCACAATCAATCCGACAGTTGTCGAGAATAGTGAGCAATATTAGGCGGGGGCATTTGGAAATTGCGAGGAACAAACTTTGCCCCTCGCAATTAAGTATTATTTAGGATCTGACTTACCGTCATAGCGGCTCTGCCATTCCTTCAAAATAGCAGCACGATTATTTGCTGCAAACTCAAAGTCATTGTCGATCATCGCGTCAAGCAACCCTTCAGGGAAGAACTCAACAGGCTTGGCAACACCAGGATATGCAACAACAGCGTAACCGGTATTGTACATTTCGTTAGCTTGTTTTGTGACTGTGAAATCTACCAGTTTTTTAGCAGCATCCAGATTTGCAGTGCCTGCAACAATCGCAGTCGCTTCCATATCCCAGCCTACGCCCTCAGATGGCACGATGATTTCAATAGGCGCACCAGCGGCTTTAGATTTTGCACCGCGGAATGCGAATGAAATACCAATTGGAATCTCGCCTGCTGCCGCCAATTTACAAGGTTTGGAACCAGAGTGTGTATAACGTGCAATATTTTCATGCAATGCATCCATGTACTCCCAACCACCGTCTTCACCAAATATCTGCAACCAGCTTGAAACATCAAGAAAGCCTGTGCCAGATGAATTTGGGTTTGGCATAATAAGATGACCAGCATATTGTGGATCAGTTAGATCTTTCCAGGATGTTGGCGGCGTCAACCCTGCTTTTCCTGCCTCAACGGTGTTATAACACACAGAAGCAACCCAGGCGTCCATACCAACCCAAGCTGGCGGATTGTCTCCATCAACAAACTTTGCGTCAAGTTTATCGACTCCAGCGGGAGCATAAGCGTCCAGCATGCCTTCGGATTTCAACAACAACAATGATGTCGCAGCTAGGCCCCAGATAACGTCTGCTTGTGGGTTATCGCGTTCAGCTAGTAATTTTGCAGTGATGATACCCGTTGAATCACGTACCCAGTTAATTTTGATATCCGGGTTGCTTTCATTAAATGTTTCGGCATAACGCGCGAGATCTTCAGCCTCAACAGCCGTATAGACAGTCAGTTCTGTCTCCGCAGCTGCAGAAGTAGCCATCATCGCGCCGACGACTACTGATGTAATATTCTTGGTGCTCAGTTTCATTTTTTTCTCCTCTGTTGGTCTTTCATGATCTTTGTCGGATTGTCTTCATATAAGTTATATTGAATTGACTGTAAAAAAGTTGTGACAAGTTTTCATAAACTCGTGCACTGTGGCAGATTAAATCAGCAAGAAAAGTCGATAAAACCTACTAAGTCATTAATTTAGCTTATGATGAAATATTCATTTTGTTCTGCCCCGACGCAAAATATCTCCAAAACAATTTAAATTACAACCTTTAATCTGATCATAACTTATTTATTGTCTGATTTCAAAAAGTTGACGATCTTCAACCTATCACTTTTTTCACAAATTCATAACACTAATTAAATCAAGCTGACCCTCAACCATCTGCCTTCGGTCTCTCACTTGCTGGATCATAAGGCGATTTAAGACAAACCTTCGCAGAGAGTTTAACACCAGCCAAGTCTATTTCAAATTTATGCATTTTGAGAAAATCCATTGTGATTCTCTCTTTCGCATTCAAATGACACAGAGCAACACAAGCCCCCAAAGAGTGTCCGTAGGCTGCAGAACGAACTTCACCGATTTCGATACCATCACAAAGTACAGCCTCACCACCCCAAAGCTGAGGGCCATCATCATCAAGGACTAATTGAACTACTCGGGTCCTCATATGTTCAGGATTAACTTTTGCTAAAAGCAGCGCCTCTTTACCTACAAACCCGCATGGCTTCTCAAAATCGACGGTAAAGCCAAGGCCAGCCTGAAATGGCGAAATGTCAGGCGTCAGTTCACGGCTCCATGCACGAAAACCCTTTTCCAAACGCAAGCCTTCCAGAGCGTAATATCCCGCATCACGAATACCACTATCAGCGCCTGCCAGCATTAGATCTTCATAAACTCCGACGGTAAATTCGACTGGTACGACAAGTTCCCAGCCAAGTTCGCCGACATAGGTCATCCGATTAGCAATAACCGTCGCGTACCCAAGATCTATTTGTTGCCATGATGCGAATGGGAACGCCTTATTAGACAAATCTACTTTGGTTAGTTTTTTGAGTACATCACGCGATCTTGGCCCCATCAAAGCCAATACAGACCATGCAGAAGTTACATCTGTTAGAAAAATATGAGCTTCAGTATCAACGTTTCTGCCTATCCAATCTGCATCCCGCACAGCTTGAGCAGAACCTGTAATCAACATGAATTCCTGCGTCTTCAGTCTTAGGACAGTAAGATCACTTTCATAACCACCACGCTGGTTTAACAAGCCGGTGTAGACAGTCTTTCCAACTTCAACATCGACGTTCCCAGCACAAATTCTGTTTAACTGTGCACACGCGTCACGTCCCTGTACCAGAAACTTTGCAAAGGAACTTTGGTCAAAAACTGAAACAGCTTCTCTGGTATGTTTGTGTTCAGCGGCAACCGCATCATGCCAATTCTGACGCCCAAAACTATATTCGATTTCTGCACTTTGGCCATTGGTTGCAAAAAAATTTGGCCGTTCCCATCCCATTTTAGATCCGAATACTGCATTTTTGGCAGCAAGACGATCAAACAGTGCTGATCTACGAAAGGGTCGCGCAGTATCCAGTTCCCGGTTGGGCCACGGCATCGCATAATGCAATCCCAGAGTTTCTTTAACACGATCGTGCAGCCAGCTTGGGTTGTTGTTAAAATTTGCAAAACGCCGAATATCAACGGCAAACAGATCCGAGGTAGGAGCTCCCTCAACAATCCACTCAGCCAAAGCTCGGCCCGCTCCACCAGCACTGGCGATTCCCATGGAGTTGAAGCCTGCACCAATAAAAAAATTCTTTAACTCAGGCGCTTCACCCAAAAGGTAATTGTTATCAGGAGTAAAACTTTCCGGTCCATTATAGAATTGACGCACGCCGGTTTCAGCCATTTGTGGCACTCGGATGAGCGCGTTTTCAAGCAATACCTCAAACTGATCCCAATCATCAGGCAAAAGTTGGAAAAAGAATTTTTCAGGAATGCCGTCCATGGCCCAAGGTTTTGCCTCGGGTTCAAAACCACCCATTACCAGACCACCTGTTTCTTCTTTAAAGTAAATGTACCCATCAGGATCACGCAGCACAGGTAGATCTGGGGTAATACCTTCAATTTTCTCAGTTACAATGTACATGTGCTCTGCTGAATGAAGTGGCACATCAACACCACACATTTGCCCTAGTTTACGGGCCCACTGGCCGCCGCAATTGACCACAACTTCAGCAAGAATTGTTCCATGATCAGTGACTACTCCTGTGACCACGCCTTCTTTGGTTAAAATATCTGTTACCTTTACGTCTTCTATGATATTTGCCCCTTTCATACGCGCTCCCTTCGCAAGAGACTGTGTGAGATCGGTTGGGTTAGCCTTACCATCACCCGGCATCCACAACCCGCCTTTCACGTCTTCTACCTGCATAATAGGCCATTTTTCCTGCGCCTCTGCGCCAGTGATCACGTCAACATCTACCCCTTGAACCCTCGCTGCAGCCGCCGTGCGTTGCAACATTTTCATCCGGTCATCGCTGCGCGCAACTGTTACAGACCCACACTCTTTCCATCCGGTTTCAAGACCCGTTTCAGAATTCAACTGCTCATATAACTGAGTGGAATAACGGATCAGATTTGTCATGGCAGGCTGACTTCGAAGCTGCCCCACTAGACCAGCGGCATGCCAGGTCGTTCCACAACTTAATTGTCCTTGCTCCAGTAAAACGACATCTTGGTGGCCCATCTTTGCTAAATGATAAGCGACTGAACATCCAACTATACCACCGCCAATAATTAAGTGTTGCGCTCTATCTGGTATACTCTTTCTGACCATTACCAAGCTCCATGCAAAAGATGTCTAGGATTGTCATCAATAATCCCTAGGAAGCGCCAATTCCAAAGCACCATTGCAGAAGTTTATACTATATTTGAAATTGTAAATAATAATGAATATATAGGCTGAGCCTTTGCAAAGCAGAATATCAAATAAGGAATTGATCAGTTTGAATCAGATCAATTTGATGTTGTAGAATTTGATTTAATTTGTCCATTCGTCGGTTAAGTATTAAGACTAGCAATATGATTGTTAAGGAATTCTGTATTGGGTCTTAGCCCCTTCAGAGGTAATAATAGTCTCAGAAAGTGTTTGTTCTGTATATTTCATCCGATGACGTAAAAGGCGCAGTGTCATTTCATATAAAGTCTCTTGGTACTCTGGGGCCTTTGAAACATCGACCATTTCACCCTGTCGTGAGTGATCAAATAGTAGTGGGGGCAAGTCCGCAGCAAATTGTACAAGTGTAAATTGTTCTTCTCGAATAATGGACAGATTACCATTCTTTGTATTAAGGCCAAGGATCTGCTCCCAAACTGTTGGAGCAGTTGGTAAGGCAAAATCAAGCTCTGAAAATGAGTACTTTCGCCAATCGGTTGGTCGCTCTCCATGCAGTATGGGAATTAAAGATCTTCCATCCATCGAATTAGGGACGCTTTGCATTACCCAGTCAAGAATAGTGGGAGTGATATCGACAGACTCTGATATCATCTCAATTTTTTTGCCCGCTTGATCTCCCAACTCGGGGACCCGGATAATCAAGGGTGTCTGATACGCAGCATCATAAACACTCAATTTCCCCCAAGAATGTCGATCACCAAGCATTTCACCATGGTCTGAAGTCAGAATAATCATGGTATCATCATATTGGTCATTATCCTTAAGAAACTGGATAACGCGTCCAATATGGAAATCAACTTCTGTTGCAAGACCTAAGTAAATTGAACGAAGAACCTGAACATTTTCATCCGTTGCCGAAAGCTGCGGGAAGCCAGTGACAAATTTAGAAACCGGATCCTTTATATGCAACGGTCCAAAAAAAGGATGTACAGCCTCTTCATCTTCTTTTGTTGTCAAACGGGTTGGAAGTGGGAGTTTTGATGGGTCATACATTGTGTTGTACGGAGATGGCGCAACAAGTGGCGGATGGGGGCGAATATAAGTTAAGTGTGCGAACCAACTTTCATCCGCATAATTTGGTATTTCTGCAAGAAACCGGTCAGTGAGAAACGCCGTATCGCTATGCTCTGCAGAGTAAAAAGCCGGGTCATTAATTTTAGGCGTTCCTCCAGTTTTTGACACCGGATGAAAAATATTCTGATAATTAGAGAAATTATAACCACAGTCCAATAGATGTGACCGCCAAGGATATGACATACCCTGACGCATCTCGACCACTTCATGAAAGCCAGTCATCGGGTATTCGCAACTTTTAAGGGCTGGGTCGTCTGCATCATGAACTCGTGGATCTTGAGACGTGTCTGTATACCCAAACAGCATCGGAACATATCCAGCCTTGCGAATTTCTGTTGCCAGATTGGGAGTATCATACCGCAGTGGTGTTCCATTGCGCACAGAACGATGGTTCATGGCATATTGCCCAGTCAAAATAGAGGCGCGCGAGGGTCCGCATGGATTGGTTACAGAAAAATGCTGCAGAAAGCTGACGCTATCTTCTGCCAATCTCTGAATATTTGGTAAATTAACATGCTGTGCAAGATTGCCAAAAACACAATCAGCGCGTAGCTGATCTAGAATGATAAATAGAACATTTGCGCGCTTCTGCATTGGCTCACCTTTCTGGTCTTTGTCAAAGCCGAACTTAACAGTGAATGTACTTTAGACAAGAAAAGTGAGCCAATGTCTGATCAATTTGACGACCATGTTGCGTCCATTACCAACTTGGTAAAACAATCTGTTCTAGGGAGTTTTCGAAATCTTTTAGAAGTAGAATTCAAGTCCGACGAAAGTCCTGTGACAAAAGCAGACCTGGAAGCTGAGAAACTCGTTCGTCAATATCTGGCGAAACACTTTCCTCAGGATGGAATATTTGGAGAAGAATTTGGCACTGAGGGTGTCGAGCGTGAAAATGTTTGGGTTGTTGATCCTATTGATGGCACGCGTTCGTTCCTGTCAGGCCATCCAACGTTTGGCTTTTTACTGGCGCGCCTAAAAGCGGGTGTTCCCGAATTGGGTGTAATCGCCATGCCAGCTCTGAACGAGACGCTCATTGGGCACCGTGGCAAAGGAGCAAGCTTAAACAAAAAGCCCGTTCAAGTATCCTCGCAAAAGTCTCTGGATCAGGCCATTCTTTATGTAAATGAAGGCGATAAAATTTATAAAATTCATCCTGAAATTTTCGAGCGCCTAATGAACAGCGGGCAAACCCGGCGTTTTGCATATGACTGTTATCCTCATGCGCTTGTTGCAATGGGGCATGTGGATGCTGTTATTGATTATGACCTTCAGCCTTACGATTATCTCGCGGTATCCACGGTGGTTAAAGCGGCTGGCGGAGTTGCAACAGACTGGAACGGTAATTCGCTAGGGTTAAGTTCTGGTACTAGAGCCATGGTTTCAGCCGCGACGCCAGAACTTCATAATGAAATCCTTAATTTGCTTAAAGACGCCTGAATGCAGATCATGAGTTTGACTTGCCCCAAAATAATTTTGCACTTCTGTGGAAGACAAATTTAATCTAACGAGCGCTGGGAGTCCTACGATTTTTTGCCAGTATCTTATGGTAGGAATTAATTTCACTTTTGATCTGAGCGTCAGACCAACCGAAGTCCAGCGCAGCGTGAGCTGCAATTTGATCGACCAGTTCTCGACCCTGATCGGCATCCCATCCAACCCCAAGACGCCGTAACAATAGATCTGAAAGATTTGCTGGATTTTCATCCTGAACTGACCGCGTTATTTCATCAAGCAATTCTTTTCCAATATGACCAGAACTGTTTGTCCCCTTGGAAATAGCCGAGCGATACGCAGATTGATAACAAATTTCTTGGCCAGAGCCTGAGGGTGGCAGCACTGCTCGCACGCGATCCAATAAACGGTTAGCCACGCGCCGGTGGGTCGAAATTGCACCACCAGTGAGAGTCAACATCCCTTTTAAACCATCGCCGGAAGAATCATGAATTTTGATCTCACGGCTGCCCATGGGCTCTTCAACGTCATAGGTTAGCGGGTTCACACCCGCCCAGCTATAAAGAATATCCGTGCGCGTCAGACCTAAAGCGGGCAAGCAACGATTGGTTTCTCTGAGCATCCAGTCTATTTCTTGATCAGTGGCGAAAACTCCACTTGCATCACCCATATGGGGCGTGCGGGTCAGACCAACATAATGGATGCCGCGCCAAGGCAAGCAATAAAGTGGCTCACCAAGACTGTTATAAGTGAATATACCCCAATCGATAAACTCAGGCGGTAATTGCACTGCAATGTGGATCCCCTTTATACCCATACATTTTTGTGATGTATTTTGCCCGGTACTACCAACGACGGTGTCAACCCAAGCCCCTGATAGATTGAGCACAAGAGTGGAGGTCACTTCCTGCACATTGTCCTTTTTGGACACATCTTGGAGTTTTAATTTCCAGATGTCTTTAGAGATGTCTTGCCGCAGTGATACAACTTTTACGTAATTGTGGACTTCCGCCCCCATACGACGGGCATCAAATAACGCATCCAAGGCAATCCGTTCCGGCCAATCAAATATATATTCGCGAAATACTACAACACTGCGCAACTGTTCAACATCCCTAAACCACGGGGCAATTGGAACTTGATCCAATTGATTTGCACTGTAACGACGATAATCAAGCGGAACACCTGCAGGGCTGGATAGACGCAACATTGCGAATGCAGAATCCAAATGCCATGGCGCATACGTGTCACTCTGATAGATTGGCAAACAAAAATTTATCGCTTTGACGCGATCAGGAATAGTTTGGACAATTTCGTCACGCGCAACCATATCATCGCGTACAGTTTTCAACGAACGAAGCAGCTTATCCGGCCGCATTAGGATTTCATAAACGCTTGATCCATTTGCCAGATGACGCAAACCACAATGCAACAAACGGCTGGACCGACTGCTAGCCCCATTCGCAAAATCTTCTTGATCCACGATTAAAACGCGGTATCCGGCAGCACTTATATGTTGAGCGGCACTGGCTCCATTTATGCCTGCACCAATAATAGCCACATCAAAATGCTGCCCATCCAAGTTATTCAAAATCCCACTTATCATGCTGACACCGCTATAAGTCCAATTCCAACAACAACAATTAAGGCCGCAAAAAGACGCTGGTTTCTGGGGCCTTCCTTAAACCAGATTACCCCAATTATTGCTGCAAATATAACAGATGTTTCACGAAGTGCAGAAATAATTCCAAGTGGAGCAAGTGTCTTTGCATAAAGAACCATTGCGTAAGCCAACCCAGAAATCACTCCTCCTGCAAAGCCTATGTAAAGAGTTCGTACTGATACGACACGAAGTCGTCTAAATTGTGAAGAGAAAATAAACGCAGCCACAAAAATCTCATTAACAAAGAGCCAACCAATGTAACTCAGAGCATTACCTGAAATCCTGATACCTACTCCATCAACCAGTGAATATGCTGTCACAGCTAAGGCGACACCGACAGCAGCAACTATAGCACTAGGCGGTATTGCACCACTAAAACTGCCACGCGTTAATATCATTATTCCACCGGACACGGTCAAAATTCCAGTCCATGCTAAAACAGGAAGTTTTTCACCTATCCAGATTTGTGAACCCAGCGCTATTAAAACGGGTGCCAACCCCCTTGCTATTGGATAAATTAAACTAAAATCGCCAATACGATAGGCAGTATTCAACAGGAAATAATAAACCCAGTGAATGATCGTTGATGCGATGATGTAAGGGACCGACTCTATGGGTGGTAGCGGAACCACCATCACGATAAAAAGCCCCGGTATGACATGGCCAAGAGAAATTAAACCAAGAACAATGGCCTTATCATCAGACCCCTTTACCAAGGCATTCCAAACTGCATGCAATAAAGCCGCGGAAAGTACCAAAAGACCTATGGCTAAGGTCACGCAACCTCTCGTATCGCGTTCACCACAATATCAAGTGCCCTATCCAGATCAGTACGTGAAATGGTCAGTGGCGGCGAAAGTGTCAGAACGCTGCCCTGAGATATCTTAAAGCTTAACCCAGCACTCAAACACGCATAATAAATTTTTTCTGCAAGATCGTTACCAGGCGTTTTGTCAATGCGATCCAGAACAATCTCGACACCAAACATTAAACCGCGTCCTCGAATATCCCCTACGATTGCAAGATCATCCAAACGGTCCTGAAGCTGGCTCATAGCGTAAGTGCCTAATTCTTCCGAACGCGCTACCAAACCTTCTTCCTCAATAATTTCGATAGTCGTTAAAGCCGCGCGGGCGGTTACTGGGTTTTTCTCATGCGTATAATGACCGATAGCAAAATCACCACATACATCCAGCTCGGTCCTTGCAATGCAGGCCGCAATGGGAAGCACGCCACCACCCAAAGCTTTACCTATCGTAACTATATCTGGAATGATGTCATCATGTTCAAACGCGAACATCTTTCCAGTTTTTCCCAAACCTGTTGGAATTTCGTCCATAATAAGCAAAGCACCATGTCGATTGCATGCCTCTCGAACGGCTTTCCAGAAACCTACGGGCGGCACATAAGGCACAGCACGCATCGGTTCCGCAATCACTGCAGCAACGTCACCTTCACGCCCAAGGACATAATCAACCATATTTGCACAGGCCAGTCCACAAGTTTCCGGACCTGCATGATTATAAGGGCAACGATAGCAGGCAAAAGGTGCAACATGCTCGGCCCCTGGCAACAAAGGACCTGCAATGTGACTGCGGAAAGTTGCTTCACCTCCAACACTTGCTGCTCCAAAACCAGCGCCGTGATACGCATCCCAAAAACTGACTGTTTTAAATCGACCCGTAGCTGCGCGAGCAATTTTCAGGGCCACCTCATTTGCATCAGACCCACCCGTTGTGAATAGGGTCTTCCCAAGATTTCCTGGGGCAATACCAGCCAGCTTCTCCGCTAGCTCCACTGCAGGTTCATTGGTAAAACGGCGCGGTGCAAAGGGTAAATCATCTAATTGAGATTTAATAGCCTCAATTAATTTGGGATGACCCCAGCCGATATGATGTACTGAATTACCATGGAAATCCATGTGGCGACGCCCATCCAGATCTTCGATCCAGATCCCTTCTGCTTTAGCGATTGTACTTACGCAGGGACTAGACAGGCTTTGATGCAAAAAGACTGCAGCATCTCTTTTCAAAAGCGGATTAGATTTCTCTCCACTTGTTTTCTCAAGCCATTTTTTTCGCGCCGATGAAGTGTTAGACTCACCTTCGGTATGCACAAGTGTCTGGGACATGCTACCTCACTTAAAAAGGTGAAACCCTATATCATGGGTTTCACATTGGAGTAGATTTAGTCAGTAATCGAGTACCCTTAGTTCGGCCAAGGGAGCGAATAAGTCTTTACGTTGGTGAAGAATTTCATCGCCTCAGTAACACCTTCTTTAACGGCATTACCGCTGTCTTTAATCCCACCGAAAGGAGATGTTTCAATCCGGTATCCCGGCTGTTCCCATATATTACAGGTACCAACATCAAGGCCATTAATGTAGGAAATGGCTCTGTTCAAATCATTAGTGCACACCCCGGAAGACAGCCCAAACTCTGTTGAATTTGAGATAACCATGACCTCTTCATCATTATCAGGCACGCGTACAATTGGAATAATTGGTCCAAATGTCTCTTCCATTACCAATTCGCTACCATGGGGAACCTTATCCACAACAATTGGAGGTAGTAATGCACCCTTTCGACCAGGGTGATAAAGGATCTCTGCACCCTCTTTTTCCGCCTGAAAAACGCGATTTTCAAAAAGCTCGGCCGCCTGAGCATGGATAACGCACCCAAGCTGCGTTTCAGGATCCTGTGGATCACCAAACTTAATCGCCTTTGCCTTTTCCAGAACCATAGGTACAAACTTGTCAGCAACGCTTTCCTGAACAAGAATACGTTTTATCGCAGTACAGCGCTGGCCTGAATTTCCTGTCGCTCCGGCAACCGCTATTGTTGCAGCTTTTTCCAGGTCAGTATCGGTGAGGTCGTTACAGACAATCAGTGGATCATTTCCACCTAATTCCAATGCCTGGCGTTTGTAACCGGCTTTAGAGGCGATTAACTTCCCAACCGGTACACCACCAGTAAACGTGATGATATCGATATGTTCATTCAACATCATCTCCTCACCGATATCTTCTGGCAAACCCGTTACGATTTGGAACATTTCTGGCGGAAGACCAGCTTCATATAAAATGTCTGCCAATGCAATCGCGGTTAGTGGCGTTAATTCGGTTGGTTTACAAACCATGCAATTATTGGTCGCAATCGACGGAGCAATCTTGTGGCTTACCATATTTAGTGGGTGGTTAAAGGGCGTAATAGCCGAAATTGCTTTTACTGGTTCGCGCTTTGTAAAGATCTTACGCTCTTTTCCATTGTGCGTGAGATCGCATGAAAAGATTTCGCCGTCATCATTCAAAGCCTGAGCAGCGGCGAATTGATAAACGTCCTGAGCACGTTTTGTCTCATAAATGGCATGCTGGTGACAAATGCCCAACTCTAACGTCAGCCATTTGGCTAGAAACTCACGCTTTTCTCCAATAAGTTCGCCAGCCCGTTGGAGAATTTGGCTTCGCTCATAGCGGCTAAGTGAAGATTTATAGTTCGCAGCGATCTCAAAAGCTTTGGCCGCATGCTCCGCAGTTCCCGCTGGGACGGTACCAATGACTTCATCAGTATATGGATACTTCACCTCAACTACTTTATCGGTAAAGACTATCTCTCCACCAATCCGCATGCCTTCATGGCGTATCTCTGGTTTGCTCATTATTCCATCCATAATTATAAAGCTGCCGCTATTGTGGCATAAAAGAAAGCATCAAAATTGCGAAGCACAGGCCGCTCTGGCAAAGGCAGTACACGGTTTGCAATAAACGGTACTTCCTGTTCTGTAAGACCACCATGGCTACGCAAAGGTTCATCCAATGCCGCGAGATCGTGACGGTGCTCAGATGTCCCAATGCAGATATTTTCACCAGAAACTAAAATAATGTCACCAATTCGATCGGCTGGAAGTTCGTATCGGGCGACAGCTTCAGCCTTGGTTAATACATCAGTTATACCATCCGTTGCACGCAACTTGGAAATAATTTCGCCCTGATTTGCACTTTCAGGCAAATAGGCCGTTGCGAACGAGCCCAATGCACCATGGTGAACAACATATGGATCTGTGATCGGCAGAATTAACCTTGCTTCAGCCTCACCCAGCCATTCGTCCAATAAATCCTGTACATAAACGACAGAAGGACTTCCATCCGCATGATGCTTGGGTTTCATACCATGATCGGCAGTCACCACAATAGCCGCGCCCATAGCATCGAGTTCTGCCAGATACTTATCAAACATTTGATAAAACGATTTCGCCTCGGCTTGATCAGGCCCATATTTATGTTGAACATAATCCGTCGTTGTCAAATACATTACGTCCGGCTTCCACTCACGCAACAGCTTAACACCTGCCGCAAACACAAATTCAGACAGTTCCGCAGAATAAACATCCGGTTTTTCCATACCCAACCAGTCGCTTGCCACTTCCTGGCCGTGCTCCGCCTGAGTGGTTATATCAGATTTTTCCGCTGAAAAGCATTTCGCTCGGTCTTCATCAAATTTCAAACTTGCTCCAAGTAAAGCACGCAATTTATCTTTAGCAGTCACAATAGCAACTCGAGCACCAGCTTCATAAAACTTACTGAACAAAGTGGGTGCTCGCAAAAAACGGACGTCATTCATCATTACCTCTTCGCCCGTCTCCGGTTCGTAGAGGTAGTTGCCACAAATACCGTGCACGACGGGCGGACGGCCTGTCGCGATCGACAAATTATTAGGGTTTGTGAAGGATGGAATTACAGAATGCGCCAGACGATCAGTGCCTGTTTCACGCATCCGCTGTAATGTCGGCATCAAGCCGTCTGCAATAGCTTTGTCCAGATATTCTGGCTCACATCCATCAAGGCAAATCGAAATCGCACAAACCTTTGGAGCAGGATAGGCGCGTCCATTGGCCACGATGGGTGATTTAATAGTCATCAAGTGCTTCCTTTGTTTGGATCAGGCGGCCAGCTTGGCGCGCTCTTCAAGTGCAATAGCTGGAGGAGCAGCGCTTGTAACGCCCATTTCTTCCAGTGTTCCTTTAGCCGCAGCAACAACCTGCAACATTACGTTTTCATCCATTTGGCCAATGCAACCAACCCGGAAACTATCTACTGCAGTTAGCTTGCCTGGATAAATTATGAACCCCTTGTTTTTCATCAGTTCATAAAATTTTTCAAATATAAAATTCTCATCCGACGGGCAAAAAAAAGTCACAATGATCGGAGACAGCCACCGGTCTTTAAGTAACGTTTCAAACCCCAGTTCACGCATACCAGACACTACCACATCGCGATTTTCAAAATAGCGATTACCCCGACCAACGACGCCACCTTCTGCCTCGTGCAAACGCAAGGCTACCAGGAATGCAGCAACAACGTGCGTTGGAGGTGTAAAACGCCACTGACCCGTTTTGTTCATATGCGCCCACTGGGCGTGAACATCGAGGCTAAGAGAATGACTATTCCCTTTAGCAGCTTCTAATTCATCTTTGCGCGCGATGATAAAACCAAAACCCGGGACACCTTCGATGCATTTGTTCGCCGAACTGACAATTGCCTCATAGCGAATTTCACTTGGCTTCAGGTCAATTGCTCCAAACGCGGACATGCTATCTACCAACAGTTTGCACCCGGCGGCATAAACTGCTTCCGAAATCTCTTCAATTGGATTTAATATTCCTGAACTCGTCTCACAGTGAATAGCAACTACATGTGAGATTGAAGGGTCATCTTTCAGAATTTCAGCGACTTCATCACCACGTGGAGGTAGATAATCACCCTTATCCAGCAGAGTGTGATCTCGTCCAAGATACTTCAAAGTCTGAGCAGATCTCAAACCATAAGCTCCATTGGCCAAAACCAATGTTTTGCCGTCAAGTGGTATGAATGACGCCAGCATTGCTTCCACGGAAAATGAGCCACTACCCTGCATGGGTACACAATCAAATTCTTCTTTGCCTTCCCCAAGAAGGTCCAGAAGCCTTGTACGGATTTCTAATGTAATACCGCGAAAGTCATCGTCCCAACTGCCCCAATCACGCAACATCGCTTCTTTAACGGCATAGGACGTGGTTAGCGGACCCGGCGTTAATAAGTAAGGTTCGCCAAGACGCGGTGGTTCAATAGTGATGTCTGGGATTGTCATCAAGAATCTCCGAGAAGTACCAATTTAAAGGCACCATTGCAGAAGTCTGTCCTATATGTGAAATTGTAATTAACAATAAATATATAGGCTGAGCCTATACAACCCAGAGGTCTAATAATGCGCCACAGTCAACTACGCGCTTTTCACTATGTGGCTTATTTGGGTGGGTTTTCACGCGCGGCTGAATTTCTTTTTCTGACCCAGCCCGCCATTTCCGAACAGGTTAGAAAATTAGAACAGGATCATGATGTTTTATTGTTTCATAGAGAACGAAAACGGGTCCGCCTTACCAATGAAGGTGAACAATTATTTCGATACACTAAGCAGTATTTTGAGGTTGAAAAGAAAATTGAGGAATACCTGTCGGCAACAAGCGCCGTTTTAGACGGGGAACTCCGGATCGTTGCTGACTCTGCTCACCACATTACGTTTTTACTTGGAAAATTTTGCAAACAATATCCGCATGTTTCCGTGACATTGAACACAGGAAATACAGAAAGTATTTTAGAGAACTTACGTGCCTATAATGCTGAAATTGGCATCGTTGGTGCCGTTCCACAAGGTAAAGATATGGAAATTTTAGATCTTGGATCGACTGAAATTACGGCGTTTGCTGCAAACGACTTTCCATTAAATTCAAAACGATCGATTACGATTAAAGACCTTTCCAAATTACCTTTGATTTTTCGCGAAAGCGGATCAAAGACACGTCAAAAACTGGTGGACGAAGCCAAAAAACATGGCATTAATCTAAAGCCTGCAATCGTTGCGGAAGGGCGAGAGGCCGTCCGTGAAGTTGTTGCTTCCGGAGCGGGTATCGGATTTGTTTCCCAAGCTGAATACGGCAGCGATGACCGGTTTACAAAACTGAAGCTTCGGGACGTCAATATCCTAATGAGTGAATCCATTGTTCATTTAACCCAGCGCGGCGATGTGAAAGTCATTCGCATATTTATGGATTTTGCCAGAGCAATGTTACCAAGGGTTTAGTCTTATTCAGTGACTGAAAATGCGGGAACAAATAGCCTGAGTACGCATTATTAAAACAAAATTCGTACAGTTTTAATAGCCTCATTTTCAATCAGAAGTCTCCTGTTCTTCCTCTTCCTTGGCATCAAATCCACCAAAATTTTTGAATAGATTTGGATCTCCAAAAATATCATCATATTCTTTTTTCTCATCCGCCTCACCATTTTCTGACGATGTTTGGCCAGCTACTTCGGCGTTATTTTGTAATAGCTTTAACTGCTCTGCAAAATTAGACTGCTTTTCCTGTTCTGTAGCAGCAATACAGACGGATCCATACAGCCCTTTCTCCACCAATTTATTAAAGCCGAATATGCAAATTATGATGATAAATATTATAACAAAGATTGATTTTGGGATCGTACTTGTACTTTTCCCATTTCTTAAGAGGCGTGAATCTTGCGTCTGGACAAATAAAGCCTCTGCTGCAAGCTTCTTTTTCTTTTTGTCTTCTCGTCTTCTGAGAATTTCGTATGTTATTGTTACTGCTAAGGTTATTAGGATAATCACTAGTGCAAGCGCACTAATTGCTGGGCTTATGCCAAGGCGAACTTTTGATGCAATAACAGTTGTTAAAGTTTGGTCAGATAAAATACTAAAAACTGTAGTGTTGTAGTTTTCAAAGGAAGCCAGAAACGCTATTACGCATGACGAAGCAATCGCAGGCATCAAGTAAGGTATTAATATTTTGAAAAAAACTTGAGTTTGGCTCGCTCCAAGATCTAACGCAGCTTCTTCTTGAGTTTGATCGAACCTTTGTAATCTGGCTACAAAAATTAAAAAACAATAGGTGGAAATAAAACAGGTCTGAGCCAATATAGTCAAGAAAATCCCGTTTCTTCCTAGTTCAGTGGCAAAGCCACCACCGCCCATGGTGGCAATACGGTCCCAAAGAACTACCGTAGAGATCCCAATAATAACGCCTGGAAATAGCACTGGCATTATAGATATCGAATAAAAGGCTGTACGAAACCTACTATGAACTTGCGTCAAAACTAGAGCTGCCGACAATCCTATTGGGACTGATAGAAGAACGACGCCTAATCCAATTTGCAACGATGTAATTAAACCTTCATGTAGCCGCCAGTCTGTTGCCAATCCCGCAAGATGTTGTCCATCATAGGCAATTTTACCTTCGTTAAACCACCGCAGACTGAAGCATTCCCAGGGGGTTACTGATGGGAATTCGGCGGAATTAAAAGCAGTGATGCTCATTATGACAAGCGGGCCAAATAGGTAAGCAAAGAATATAAAAATATAAATACCCAATAAGATATTTAAAGCTTGTTGAGATTTCATCGGACAATCTCGCCTATTTTTACTTTAAAGATTCTCATCATTAGAAGCACAAAAACAACTGAAACTGATAGTAATACAATTGAATAGGCAGCTCCCCTTGGCCAATTATCATTCATATTAAACCATTGATAAATTAATTGGGTAAACCAAAATGTATTCGGGCTGCTAAGCACTACTGGAGTAGCTAATGCACCAGCGGTCAACATAAAAACCATGGTGCAACCAGATGCAATCCCAGCCTTGGCGTGTGGAATAACGATACGGAAATGAGTTCTAATCATCGATGAACCCAAATCTTCAGCCGCCTCAAGCTGATTTTTGTCCAGAGTTTCTAACGCATTGTAGAGAGGGAAAATCATCAATAAAATATAAGCATAGTTTAAGCCAGTGTAGAGAGCTACATCCATGGCTATAAAATTTATTCCGGTATCGATGACGCCCAATTTAATGAGAACATTGTTAATAAACCCCTCGCCAGCAAATAAAATACGGAGTGCGAAGGAGCGAAGAAGTTCATTTATCCAGAAAGGAATTATTAAAGAAACGATCAATAATCTTGCTGTATTAGGCGATGCTACTTTGGCGATGTAAAACGCGATAGGGTAACAGAAGCAAAGATTAATAAGTGTAATTAGAATGGCGGTTAGGATCGTATCTAAGAAAACCCCGATATCTACATAATTATAACTTTCCCCACTTGTTTCAGAACCAAAAAGAAAATGTTTGTAATGGACTAATGTATAAACGTCGTCTGGGCCGCCTCTCAGCAGCGGGGGTATGTTAGGACGGAATGATAGATCCAACATATATAATTGAGGAATGACAATAAGAAAGACAATCCAAAACCCAATAGATATCAGTAGATAAGTTGATATGAGGGGACCATTTTTATTGAAGAAATAATTCATTCTGGCTCTCTCTAATCCACAGCCAATGGTCCTACGGGGAGGACAATTGCATCTCGTGAGGAGAATTTCAATTCAACATTCTTTGAGTTTGACAGGTCCATAGTATCCACAGCATTAGAAACGCTACAACGAACATCCTGTTTTTCATTGATGCTTAAATATATGTTTTTTAAGTTCCCCTCGAACTCAACAGTTTTAACCGCAGCGGTAAAAATATTGTCTGCCTGATTGTTTTGATCTTTAAGAAAAATAGACTCAGGGCGTACAAACATTATTACTTCATCATTTTTCTTAAAGGTATGTTTTCTGCCTTCGCCCAAATCACCAGCCTTGGCTAAAAAATTATTTCCAATAGCCGATACATTTACCATGTCACCATCAACAGCGCTTATAGTTCCATAGAACGCGTTATTCTCGCCAACAAATGTTGCAACAAATGGAGTGTTCGGCGCTTCGTAAACACTATTACATGACCCAATTTGTTCCAACTCACCTTGGTTCATAACTGCAATTCGATCTGACATCGTAAGTGCTTCACCTTGGTCATGAGTAATGTATATGAAGGTGATCCCAACTCTTTTTTGGATCTCTCTCAACTCTGTTCTCATTTTTTGGCGCAGTTTTAAATCCAAGGCGGATAGAGGTTCATCTAAAAGTAGAACTTCCGGTTCGATTGCCAATGCACGCGCAATTGCCACTCGTTGTCTCTGTCCACCAGATAGTTCATGAACCTTTTTATCGCCCTGTCCACTCAAGGCGACCAGTTCTAAAAGTTCATCAGCGCGCTTTCTTCTTTCTGCCTTGCCAGATCCTCTGACTTCTAAAGAAAATGCGATGTTGTCTGCCACAGACATCAATGGAAACAAAGCAAGGTTTTGAAATATCAGTGATGTTGGTCTCTTATTTGGTCCAATTCCGGCCATATTCTGACCACCAATAAGGATATTTCCATCAGACGGGTCGGAGAAGCCAGATATTGCGCGCAGTAAAGTTGTTTTTCCACAGCCAGAGGGACCAAGGAAACTAAAGAACTCACCTTTTTCAATTTTGACACTAACATTTTTTGCAGCATAAAAGTTTCCAAAAGATACGGACACATTTTGTAATTCTACATCAGCACTCATAGGTCAAATCCTTGCAACACTCTCTAACGATTATATAAAAAACCCAGTCGAAAAAAGAGCGCCCTGAATAATCCAAGGCGCTCTAATTTTTACAAATTAAAAATTTTATGCTGTTTCAAATTTATTTGCATATTCAGCCCGTGCATCCGCAAACCACGGTGGCTCAGGAGGCCATGGGTTCAACTTAGATGCTGTATCCCCAGGATATACTGCCTGCGAAATAGCCTTTGTCTCATCGGTATAATAATCCGAGGCACCAATAACAGCCGAGTTATATCCAATTTCATTGATCGTTAGACCACCTACTTCTGGAGTGAAACTGTAATTGATAAGCGCATAAGCTTCATCGATATTTTCTGCTTTTGCTGACATTGTTATTCCGTCGACCCAAGCGAGTGCACCCTCTTTAGTTGTTTGGTAGGCAACAGGCTCTCCTGCTTTCATCATAGATACGATTGGTCCGTCCCATGTTTGACCCACAACAACGCCATCAGAAGTGAAGCCCTGTTTCTGAGGATCTGCACCTGACCAGAATTTTACCAAGTTGGACTTTTTAGAGATACAATAGGCAGTAATTATTTCCCAATTCTTTCTCATAGTTTCTTCGTCTTTATAGGAAGACCAGAAATCCATCTTACCTTCAGCATGCATCCATATTCCACAACCGGTCATCATTGAATATGTTCGGCCCATCATGAATGCACCGTCTATACCTGGGTTTGGTTCCCATATATCTCCAAAACTTGGTAACCCATCAGGTGTCCATTTGTCAGTTCGCCATGAGATAGACTCTGTACCCCAAAGTTGCGGCAGCCAGTGTGACCCTTTATTCCCAAAGTTCCAGTCACGCTCTCCAACGGCGACCATGCCGGGATTAACATTACCAAGGTTTGTTACTTTGTTCATGTCAAATGGTTGAAGTACGCCTAAGTTTTCCCACTGAAGCGCTCTCATATTTGTTGGGCTTGCTAGATCATAACCAGCACCACCACCAGCTTTCATTTTTGAAATGATCTCGCCGTTATCGCCAATTTTTGTGTGATTTACTTTAATACCTGTTTTTGCTTTGAAATCAGCAATCACTGAGTCTGGCAAATATTCGCCCCACATCAGTACGTTTACTTCACCACTTGTGGCAGCAAATGCGTTTTTTACAAACATTGGTGCAACTGGTGTAAGTGAAGCGAAGGCTGCGCCACTTGCTAAAAGTGTGCGGCGGTTAAACTTCTTAACTGCTTTTGCAGTTTTCTGAGTGGGATTCTTAACTTCGTTCATAGTTCCCTCCTTTTTCATTGGTTGAGACCAACACACAATTTTTCAAAAAACAAACAAAATATTTGAAGTTAGTGTGAATTATGCTCCTTATTTTATAAAATTTTAAGGATTAATCTTTAATAACGTATATTAAACAGCGCATTAAGGTTAGTTATGTTTTAAAGAAGGCCAACATAATATTTAATTGGTTTACATGGAAGCGTTGATCAATCACGAGTTATCCAACGCGTTTATTTGTAAATGACTTAGCATAATCTATGGCCTTGCTCAGTTTACATCCTCTAATTTTGAGTTCATTTTTGAGAATGAACTAAATTTTCAATCGTTTCTGATAGAACACACATTAATTCGAAAACTAGTGATATTGCTAACCAAGCAGTACCGCCTGCAGGGTCTAGTGGTGGGGAAACTTCAACTAAATCAGCGCCTATGAGGTTTACGCCTTTTAGTCCACGTATCACCTGTTGCGCTTGAAAACTATTAGGTCCACCAATTTCTGGTGTGCCGGTTCCTGGTGCAAAAGTTGGGTCAACAAAATCAATATCATAAGTGCAATAGGTTGGTGCCGTCCCAACAATCTCACGAACTTCGGCCATGACGCTAGAAACTCCACGCTCAAATAATTCCTCAATGCGGATGATCCTGATACCTTGATCCATACCCCATTCAATATCATCAAAATTATAAGCGGTGCCACGAATGCCGACTTGTACAAAGCGTTTTGGATCGACAAGGCCCTCTTCTATTGCTCGGCGAAACGGGGTGCCGTGAGTGAATTTATGGCCTCCAAAATAGCTATCAAATAAATCTGTGTGGCTATCAAATTGGATCAAGCCCACTGGTCTGTCATTTGCCAATGCGCGTAAAATAGGGAGCGTGACTAAATGATCACCTCCTGCCGTCATTGGGACAATATTTTTTTCTTTCATGACTGAAATAAAATCTGTCACACGATTGAGGCTATCTTGAATATCTACCGGGTTTGGCGGCACATCGCCCAGATCGGCGCAATTGGCTCTGGCAAAGGGTGAAACATTGGTAACCGGGTTCATTGCCCTGATCATCGTTGAAAGATCACGCAGCTGCCGGGGCCCATGTCTTGCACCTGGTCTATTTGTTGTACCGCCATCCCAAGGTATGCCCAATAACCCTATATCTACCTCATCAAAACGAGGGTGCTCTGGATTAACAAAGGGGAGCCGCATGAAAGTTGGCACACCAGCAAAACGAGCAAGCTCCATTGCCGAAATCGGTTGGAAAAAGGGATCGACATCGTGCGTCATAATGGGTCCTGATGAGTTTTTTCTATTGTCAGTATTGCTTTAAACATATCCAGTTACATGCTGGAAACAACCCCGCGAGTGCGAATGTTTTGCAACATTAGCCTTGAGTTATGCACTCTTAAATTGAATGGAAGATGATAATTATATTTGCAATATTAAATAAAAACCGCTGATGCTTATTCTAAACTACAGCAGCTGCTTTACACATGGCTGTTAATTTTTCCTCCGCCAGTGATGCTGGTAAAAGACCAAGTCCGCAGTCAGGCGCCACAATTAGCCGATCTCTATCAATGTGATTTAGTGCAGACCTCAACCTTTCAACAACTTCCTCAACTGTTTCCAAGGTGCTGGATGCAATTGCTACCGATCCAAAGATAACACTTTTATTTTTAAATTTCTCCAATAATTTCAGATCATTACAACAATGCTTGTCCTCAATTGAAATTTGATCAAAAGCAGCCTCATCAATAGCTTGACTGAGTTGATCATAGCTTGAAGGGTCGGCTTTTTTATAATTATCATCGTCTAAATGATCTGGATATCCGCAACACATATGTACAATTCGAGCAACTGATTTTGGTACTCCATAAAAACATCTTTCCAGACCTTCCATACCAAAATCTAGAGCATCTTCTACTGAACGGGCAAACAACGGTTCGTCAATTTGAATATGTCTACATCCGGCCTCTACTAGTGCCAAAACTTCTTCATTAATCGTGCTCGCAAGAGCTGCATTAAGTTTGGGGCGGTCATTGTAGAAACAATCAGCAGTAGTATCCATGATTGTTAAAGGGCCAGGCAGCGTAAATTTCACAGGCCTTGAACTGACATTTTGGCTTGCTGAATAATCATGCACACTATAATTATTATTATAGTGGCTAATTGGGCTCCTTATGGCTGGTAAATCTGTTTCATATGCTCCATCTCGAAGCACGCGGTGTTCCAAATTTTTAAAGTCAAAACCACTTAAGTGCCGGCAATGGTAGTGGATGTAATTTTCGCGTCGCACTTCGCCATCTGTTGGAATTAAAATTCCTGAACGGATCTGAATGTCCAAAACTTCTCGGGCTGCGCGGATAAACAAATCTTCATGCGCATCTTTGTTTTTTTCGACATCCTTTGAATATTGATAGGTCGTCTCCGAGGTATTCATTCCACCTGTTTCCCGGGATAAATCAAACCAATCGCGCACCGGGACATAATTTGGCTTTGGAAAGGCGCCAATTGTTGTCGTAATAAGAGGCGTTTTCATTTTGACTCCTTTAATAGTTTCGCATGAATCCTAAATCAAAAATCCATTATTTCAATCATGACCGGTTACTAAACTGGCTGAAAGTATGATTTAACCTGATTGACGCTCATGACAAAATCTTTGAGAAATCCAAAGCCTAAATTTTAAGTTGTCCCCCATTACCTTATACAAAGAATAATTAATTTTGAGTTTGGACATTAAAAAATACTGTTATGAAATAAAAATACCATACTCAGAAACTTTTTATTGAGAGCTTTGTAAGCAAAAAAAAGGCGATACCCGAAGGTACCGCCATAACATTGAAAATTTCTGGGAGGAAGAATTTTCAAAACAAACAAATGTTCAGGGAGGAACCATCCGTTGCGTATGATATGCCTGCAATTCTGCGATGCAGCAATCACCAATATTGCATTTCCGCCATGCAAAATATGCATAAGTAACTGCAATACATGTATTAAATATGCGGCAATGAGCCAGGTTACTGATTAATAACTTATCACTTTATAAACAAAGAATGTCTCGCACATGCCAGCATGCGCTTGAGATTAGGTCGCTAGGCTCTCTGTTTGGGAGGGGAGTGAGCCTAGCCGCACAACTAAGATAGCTAATTTTTCTTCTTAATAAACGGGGTTCTACTGAATGAACGGCTTATTAGTCTGGCAGTAAAATTACGGTTACGTCTATGCTTCTTCTTTCGCTGTAGAAAAACTACGAAAACCGAAAGAAATAAGAATAATATTAATTCAAACATGCATTTTCGCATTCGATTTAGAGATCATCAAGCTTTTCTTTCAGTAACGATCAGTTACTTAATAATCCAAAAGTTTTTCGAGGGCACTCCATCTTTATATTTTAGCAATTGCTTGGGCCCGATACGCACAAACTTCATGCAGGTCTCACCACTGCCCCATTTTTCGTTATCCCATTTTTCACACCACTGATTTCCTTCAACGTACCAAGTGGACTGGTACTTTTCTTTTTTCCATATGCCGGCAACCAATCCTTTTTTGCTTCCATCATTTTTACTGTAAGCTTGGATCCACTTAGATTTATTATCTTCGTCATCAATTGATGAAATTTGGCTTCCTGGCAATGTGGCTAATAATTCTTTTTGGCTCATAAACTGCTGTGCATTAGCCTCGAAAACAGTGAGCAACTGTAGGCTTATTGTCAGAATAGCTGCCAATGCCAGTGATTTTATATCTCGTAAATACAATCCAATCTCCTTTTCTAAATCAGTAAGTATTATATTGATAATTTATTCAAAATCGTACTCAAACCAATGTTACACATTTCTTTATGAGTGGATCTGCAATTTAAATCTAACTGTCCAATACTGGACGCCAAAAACGACCAGACCCTATTCCCTCTCAAAATACATTTTGTTTAACAAACAAATTTCACTTATTTTCACCTCTGCTATTTACACAGTTTGTAATTTTTATGAAAATGTTTCTGGTAATAGCTTTCCAGTTCAGCTCTCAGCTTACTGGTAGTTCCATCAACGAAAGTATTTCTTTCATCTCTTGTGTAAAAACCAAATGCAAACAATATTTTTACTATGATAAATTGCTTTTAGTTCGCCATCTATTTCAAACAATGAAGGTGGCATATTTTACCTAATACAATTATTATAATTTGTATCACTCCCATTCAATCCGGATCATAGCTTCGTTCCTGCGCATAAAAAACGGAGTAAGTGGCCCGTTATAAGTGGCACGCACAGGTTGGCCCGTCACCGACACCTGATCCTTTTCTAAATCTGCAAGCAATTCAACTGAATTAGATTTGAAGTTACGATCTGACGCGCGGCCACTATAAGTTCGAACGGCATAGTAACCCCCTTTCACAGTCGCTAATTCGACACTTGGATCAGTTGGACGAGGAGCCGTGCCAATAGTATAAGATGCAGGTAGAAAAAAGCGCATCATTTTGTTTTCAAATGTTACAGGAACCGTCATTTCTATTTTTTCTGACTGCGTAACGGGGGCTGTCATTTCAAGCTTAATAGAAGTGGTATTTGCACCAGATATGTAATTAAAGAGACGTCTAAATGCGCTACTAGAGCTACCGGTTTGATCTGTTTGTGCAACCAAGCGGTCACCGTAATAACGAACTTCATAACTCGGTTTTTTTTGTACTACATCGTATTCCGGTTCTTCATAAGCCATAGCTGCACAAGCTCCAAAATTTATGAGAAAGACTACTAGTGTGACCAGTCGTTTGTATTGCCGTTTTGCACTCATCATAATTTTAAATATATTAGAAAAAAACAACTGTGGCATTTAACTAAATCTCCTGACAAAAACCTTTTAGTTATTGGAAATAGATAATGGGTAATAGCCCTCAAGTGACATTACAAATCACTTAACATGATAAAAATTAATTTTTAATTGATATGTTTTTCTACAATCTAACTGCAGACTTCTAAAAACCCACACAGATATAATTTAAAATACCTCATTATTGGAATTTTTTATCAATTTTTTAAGTAAATCCAGCATATAATTTTTTTTTCAAATAGGGTATCCGTTTCTTTTAATTCCACTGTATTGTGAAAATAATCAGTAAATTAAATAGGGGTAAAAATTATGAATAAACTCTTACAAAGAGTTGCGTTTGGCGTGGCTTTTGTCGGCATTAACTTTTCCACAGCCACTGCAGAAGAATGGCGTTTCAACAATTTTCTTCCAGAAACCAGGCCCGAATCTGCGCAGCTTGAACAGTTTGTGACAGAGGTAAATGAGGCGCTTCAAGGCAAAACCGAGCTCAAACTGTATAGCGGTGGCTCACTTGGATTGCCCAACACAGATACGCTTCGGTTCCTGCCTAAGGGCGCAGTAGAGATGAGCCTGATGTGGGCAAACTACCTCGGCCGCGATGCACCCGCGCTAAGCTCGGTTGTAGTACAAGGCACGATAGGGTCGATCGAGGAGTTTGAAAAAGCAATTCCAACAGTACAGGAAATCTACGAAGAAGAATTTGCCGAATGGGATGTGGCTTCTGTGGGATATGTCGCTATTCCAATGTTGTCCGTCTCTGTTTTTTGCCGAGAAGACCCAGTGCAAACAATTGAAGACCTTAAGTCCAAAAAGTTGCGTGTTTGGGCCCGCGATCAAGTTGAGGCGTTTACTCGTCTGGGTGTTTCCGCGCAAATTATTCCACAAGACGAAATGTATGTTGCCATGAAAACTGGTGTGGTCGATTGTGCGTTATACCCTGCACTTTATGCACACACAGTTTCCCTACAGGAAGTATCCAAATATGCCTCTTTCCTTTATCCAATGGCTTCTGGTCCATACGTAATCGGCGTTGCTCAGGACCGTTGGGATGCAACAGATGATACCATCAAGGCAGCGATCAAAACCGCTGCTGATGACTTATGGGACCGCACCAACCAATATGAGGCCGACTATCAGCGTGAACTTGATGCTCGCGAAAAGCTAACGGCAGGTGGAATTGTTTGGGGCGATGATTATTCAGATGATGATCGCGCAGCATTTGTCGGTGCCGTTACTGAAATCTGGGCGGAGTTGGCAGAGGAAGCAGGCGGTAACGCACCAGCTTATCGAGATCGGGTTTTAACAGCATTAGGCCGTTAAAACCTAATGATAAGCACGTTGAAGAACGCCGTATCGCTGGGGCTAGAGTATCTAGCCCTGGCACTTGCTGCATTAGCAGCTATCGGACTGACTTCGATTATAGCAATCATTACCACTAGCGTCATAATGCGTAAATTCGCCAATACCCCACTTCACATCACTGAAGAAGTCGTTGGCCTACTTTTGAGCGTTACGCTATTTTTAGGCCTACCGATTGTTACATTTCGCACCAAGCACGTGCAGGTTTCACTTTTAACCACTTACGTAAGTGGGATAACGAAAACCGTGTTACAAACCGCAGGACTGGTCGTAGGTATCGTGTTTTTTGGGTGGCTAATTTTGGAAACAATTCCATGGTTTGAATTTGCTTTTAAACGCAGCTTAAAAACAGAAACCACCCGCATCTTACTTTATCCATGGATGGCGCTGATGCCGCTGTCTTTAATTGTAACAGGTCTAATATTAATTGCACGACTAACGGGTTTCATAGACAATCAAACAAAAAATAACCTCAAGGTTTCCATTAAACGAGAGGCTCCTTAATGTCCCTCTGGTTTGCATTAGTTGGCGGTGTCATCGCTACAGCCAGCACAGGCGTTGCACTGGGTGCTGCACTTGGATTGACCGGGCTGTGTATCCTGCATTTTTACTCTAATGGAGCGACTTACATCGCAATTGACGCAATTTGGAATGTATTTAATTCCTTCACACTTAGCGCTGTACCAATGTTTATCGTACTTGGTGAAATCTTATTGCGTAGTGGGATTAGTGAGCGAGCATATTCTGCCTTTTCCCCAATTTTTCGCAGAGTTCCAGGCGGGCTGCTACACACCAATATTGCGGTTTGTACATTATTTGGGGCAGTCAGCGGATCTAGCTTATCAACTGCCGCGGCTGTTGGATCAGTGGCCTATCCAGAAATGTCCAAACGAGGCTATGATAAGGACACAGTTGTGGGCAGTCTTGCGGGCGGTGGCACACTGGGCCTGCTTATTCCACCTAGTTTGTCCTTTTTGATATATGGCGCATTAACTGAAACCTCCATAGGCCGCTTATTTGCTGCAGGCATCATTCCTGGCATTTTAGTGGGTACAATGTTTATGATGTACCTCCTGATTAAATGCATACGTAATCCTATGATTGCGCCTCGCGATCCTGACCGATCCTCAATAATTGATATCTTTAAGGGTTTTCATCACATCTGGCCTCTTTTGGTGCTGATCTCTGCCGTAATAGGCTCCATTGTTGGTGGTATAGCCACACCAACAGAGTCAGCAGGCGTCGGCGTGGTACTCGCCATAATCATTTGTTATATTTGGGGTGATTTAACATTCAAAAAGCTACTTGAGGCAATCTACCAGTCAGCACTCCTTTTTTCCTCCATCGGTTTCCTCGTGTTAGGCGCAACGATCCTTGCCCAATCCGTTAGTATCCTCGGACTGCCTCAACAAATCTTGGAAAACGTTGCTGAAAGTGGTCTTGATACCTACAGCGTTCTACTTATCGTAATCTTAATCTATCTGATCCTTGGGTGTTTCTTTGACGGGCTATCCCTGATGATCATGACGCTGCCCGTTGTGTTTCCACTACTTACCGGACTTGGGTTTGACCCAATTTGGATTGGTGTAATTATCACTATTGTGATCGAAATCGGACAAATAACACCGCCCGTAGGTCTGAATCTATCGGTGCTGACCGCGCTCACTAACAATGATGTATCATTGGGCCGCGTAGCCTATGCTACCGTACCATATTGGCTAATCCATCTGTGCGCGATTGGCATTCTTACTCTGTTTCCAGTGCTAGCGCTTTTCCTCCCAAATCTGCTTTTTTAAGGAGCGAAAAAATTATGATAGAGACCACAAAACCCAGAATATTTGGGCCTATTTTTGCCTACTTTGATGGTACAAAAAAAGTTAATTACTCAAGCAAAAAATCCAAACGGACGGCACATCCTCCTGACGGCACACCAATTGATATGATGTTAGCCTCACTCGCCTATTGCATAGTGGTATCAGTTATCTGGGCAGCTAAAGATTACGACGTCACACCACATCCTTTTAAAGTAAAGGTCACAGGCACCAAAGCGCTCAATGAGCCAGGGCGTGTCGCAATGATTGATATTACATTAATCGGAGTTTTGGTAGATGACTTCGCAATATCTACCCAGATAATGAACAAAGCAAAGGCTATATGTACAGTAAGCAACACTTTGAACTGCGACGTTAACGTTTCCATGGATGCTATAAATGGCTGACACCCCAATATCCGGTGGGGAGGTTCCTCTCGATGCCTTCACAACATTTGAGATGTTGGAAGATAACCCTGTGGCAGTTTACGCTTGGCTTCGGAAAACAACGCCTATTGTACGGCTTAAAGCCTTGGGCGGGCGCATTATTTTTACAAAGGCTAAAGACGTCACCCGCGTAAAAACAGATGCAGAGCATTTCTGGTCAAGTGATACCACCACCCCGATGCAACGTGCCTTTGGCGGTCATACACTGATGCGGAAAGATGGCTGTCAACACCTACGCGAGCGCCACGCAATGGAGCCTGCATTTACGCCAGAATATTTAGAAAATTGGTCTGCTGCTTTTAAACAAATAACCGACAATCTTCTCGATAAAATAGTTTCACAGGAGACCGTCGATCTGGCGTCAGCTTTTGCAAAGCCACTTTCAGTAGGTTACTTAAAATGCGTTCTTGGCATAGACGACGTAAGCTCAGGCCATCTGTTTGAATGGGCCAACGCACTTGTGCGAGGCGCTATGAATGCTGGCAACGATCCTGAGATATTCTTCAACAGTGATCAGGCAAATACAGAGATGGATGAATGCTTTGACAAGATGATAGAACAGTACCAGATTTCACCTGATAAATCAGTGTTGTCAGCCATGGTGAATGCTCAAAGTCCAATCGCACTATCGCAAGTCAGAACAAACATGAAAATCTGTATTGGGGGTGCAGTAATTGAAACCCGGGATGCGCTACTTTCCACACTATACGGCCTGCTGAACAATCCTGAACAACTCCGATATTGCATAGATACTAATAACTGGTCAATTGCTTGTGAGGAAGGGTTACGTTGGGTCGCGCCTATTCAAGCGAGCCCACGAATTGTTAAAAAAGCGATGGTGATGCGCGGCCTGTATATTCCCGAGGGTGAAACCGTAATGGCGGTTCAAGGATCAGCCAATCACGATTCAGAATTTGGACCAGAACCAGAACGGTTTAACATTCACCGAAACACAAAACTTCATCAATCCTTCGGTGAAGGCGCGCATGCCTGCCTTGGAGGCTCTGTTTATAGACTTTTAGTTGCGCAAATTGCGTTACCTAAATTATTTACCCGTTTTCCAGAGCTTAAAATTGCACAACCAGATCGGACAAGCTTTAAAGGCTTCGCATTTCGAGGACCTAAAGATTTACAAGTTAGACTATCAGATAAAGCCTGATTTAAGCTCAGAACAAGCACGAAAAATATAGATATAATAGTTTTTTATGTATAGACTAATCTAACAGCTAAGTGGACATTTTAAGTAAATTTATAGATAGAATGATAGGCATCTATCATGCATTTTCTACAAGGGTTTTATACAAATTATAGTTCGATGCTTGTGTCTAAGACACCACCCTATAATAGCCGCGAATATCACCAACTTTTTTAATTTTTCCATACTTTTCAAGACTTTTCAATGCCCGAAAGAGAGAGGGTCTCGAACATCTACTATTCAACGTATGTCCTAAAATCTCTTTAGTTGTTACGTTATGATTTGTAGTTTCTAAATCTGCTACGGAAAGTAAAACTGCTGTTTCTATAGTCCCTAGCTCATTAATACCCAAATCTTGCTCCATTTCGGATAGCAGCATGCGAAGGCTCGCTAGTTTTTTAAGCGGTGTTTTCATCAAGGCGACTTTTTAATAATTTAATCTTATTTAACCAGATATAAATCGTTTATCAAATTTAAAATTCCATTGTTTCTTTGATTACACAATTTTACTGATGTTTTTTATATGATTTGGGTCCCGACCAAGCGATTAAATTAAGCTCAAATCATTCCTTTTATGTCTGTTATTTCTGTGATCACTCGCAATAAATATTTTATTTCAATTATTTAAAATACCTGATCAGTAATTCTTTAAATTCGTAAAAAGCCGAAATCCGTACATTAACAACAATAAACATATTATTAACCCCAATACGTCTCCTACGATGTAACCCACTACAGTTGCGATCAACGCATCATTATGGTGTAGGACGGACAAAACCAATCCGTTAAACAATGACGATAGAGTTCCCGCAAAAACAAGGAACTTCCACGAACGGATTGATGGAAACCGCGTTTGTGCGTTAATAATCAATGATGCAACATGGAAACCTACATAACAGGATATCAATGAAACAATTGGGGCTAGCAAATGCAAACTCGTCCCCATTTGATTTGACAATATGATCATCAGAAAGCTTGCTGGTAGCAGGTAAAAAATTGCCCTCCAACCAAAGTAATAAAATGCTAAAATACGAATTCCGTGGGGTAGAAAGCAGAGTCCGATATTTATCGAAAAGTTAACAAAAAGCATTTGCTGCAATGGCAGTACTAAACCAATCGTTAGACTAGATGAAATGACCCAAGCTACGCTCAGAAGTACAAAGATGCCTAATTGGTCTGTCATTTATCTTCCCAAATAACGGGCCTTAGTAAGGTACCAAAGCATGTACGTATCACAATTACAATTAAACGGCACTATCTGTGTAAAATATCGTAATATCACTGACGCTTAATTTTTAAACTTTTTCGCATAAAAATTAATCATTAATAAAAAAGGGTCTTTTTCTTCGCTTCCTCAATACTGATAACTTGCCCATTAAAAGGAACTTAATAAAACTATTCCAAAGCATGTTTGGAGGTTTAAGTGACAGCTCCTATCCCTATAAAACTAGCGCCAGTACTTCAGCGCGCCCGAGGGATATTAAACATAACAGCCTCACGCGCGCCAAAAGACATTACACGACTAAAAGATCTACACCAGCAGGCTTCGTATCGCGCAATTTTTCCAAAAACCACTGGAACCAGTGTCGAAGCAGTGATCATAAATACCGCAGGTGGTGTAACGGGTGGGGATAAATTTTCTACATCAATAACAGCATATGAAAAAGCCCAGATTAGTATAACAACCCAAGCTGCTGAACGTATTTACCGCTCAGCAGATGAAAAAGCTGGTACAATAAAAACTACTCTTTACGCAGAAAGTAGCGCACAACTTTATTGGTTACCTCAAGAAACAATCCTGTTCGATGGTGCTCGATTAGAACGACGTTTTGATGTCAACCTGCATCGCAACGCAAAATTTCTAATGGTCGAACCACTTGTTTTTGGCCGTAGAGATTCTGGTGAAACATTGACTACTGGCTTGTTGGATGACCTTATATCCATCCGGATTGATGGAAAGCGAAGTTATTTAGACCGTATCAAACTGGAAGGCAAAATCAATAAAATGCTTAACCGGGCAGCTTTGGGAAGCAAAGCAGGGGCCATGGCTTCCATTATACTAATCGACCTACACGCAAAATCACTACTTAAATCAGTTCGAGGTCTTCTGCCGTCCAATGGTGGTGCCAGCCTTCTAACTGACACAATCTTAGTTATGCGAATTTTGAGCACTGATAGTTACCAAATGCGAAGTACATTGGTTCCGATACTCAATTTGCTCACCGACAATGCAATACCAAAAAACTGGAGGCTCTGACCTGTGCAAATGACCCCAAGAGAAAAAGACAAACTATTAATAGCAATGGCCGCTGAAGTTGCTCGCAAGCGCTTGAGCCGTGGGGTTAAGCTCAACTATCCAGAGGCAATAGCAATTATCACGGACGCAGTAGTAGAAGGTGCTCGCGATGGTCGTTCCGTTGCCGATATGATGGAAGCTGGTGCCCACATAATAACTCGCAGCCAATGCATGATTGGTATCTCTGAAATGATCCATGACGTTCAGGTTGAAGCTACCTTCCCCGATGGCACAAAACTCGTCACAGTGCACAACCCAATACGGTAGGAGCGCAATATGGTTCCCGGAGAAATTTTTCCTGTTAATGGCGCGTTAAAATTAAATGAAGGACGTAAAGAAATTATTTTAATGATTTCCAATACAGGCGATCGACCTGTTCAAGTCGGAAGCCATTACCACTTTGCAGAATGCAATGCAGCTCTGGAATTCAATCGGGGTGCCGCGCATGGTTATCGCCTCAATATTGCGCCCGGCACCGCTGTACGCTTCGAGCCTGGCCAACGTCGAGAAGTGAGCCTTATCGAGATTTCAGGTGCACGTCGTGTATTTGGTTTTAATAAAAAAATAATGGGAAAACTTTGATGGCAAGTTCAATCAGCCGCGCAGATTACGCTGCCATGTTTGGACCAACTGTTGGCGACAAGATTCGCCTTGCCGATACGGATCTCATTATTGAGGTCGAGCGTGATTTGACAGCAGAACGCACCAATGGCCAAAAAGGGTTAACCTACGGAGAGGAAGTTAAATTTGGTGGCGGTAAAGTCATCCGTGATGGTATGGGGCAATCTCAAATAACGCGTGCAGCAGGAGCCGTTGACACTGTGATCACCAATGCTTTGATTGTTGATCACGCCGGCATATACAAAGCAGATGTTGGCTTACGCGATGGGCGAATTCATAAGATTGGCAAAGCAGGCAATCCTGACACGCAACCAGGCATTGACATAATTATAGGTCCAGGAACCGAAGCTATTGCAGGGGAAGGGAAAATCTTGACCGCTGGTGGTTTTGACAGCCATATTCATTTTATCTGCCCCCAACAAATTGAAGATGCACTACACTCTGGGCTAACTACAATGCTGGGCGGTGGTACGGGACCAGCGCATGGCACTCTTGCAACGACCTGCACCCCAGGTCCTTGGCATATAGGGCGAATGCTACAAGCCGCTGATGCCTTTCCAATGAATCTAGCCTTTGCAGGCAAAGGTAATGCCAGCCAGCCAGATGCATTGGTGGAAATGGTTAAAGGCGGTGCTTGCGCTCTGAAACTACATGAAGATTGGGGGACTACACCAGCCGCCATCGACTGCTGTCTTTCGGTCGCAGACGACATGGACGTCCAGGTAATGATCCACACCGACACTTTAAATGAGTCTGGCTTTGTAGAAACCACCGTAGCAGCCATGAAAAATCGCACCATCCACGCATTTCATACAGAAGGAGCGGGAGGTGGCCACGCGCCTGATATCATCAAAATATGCGGTGAAGAACACGTGCTTCCCTCCTCTACCAACCCCACACGACCATATACGGTCAACACTTTGGAAGAACATCTGGATATGTTGATGGTTTGTCACCATTTAGACAAATCCATCCCGGAAGACGTAGCCTTTGCCGAAAGTCGTATCCGCCGAGAGACTATTGCAGCGGAGGATATCTTGCATGATATGGGTGCATTTTCAATTATTGCGTCTGATAGCCAAGCTATGGGCAGGGTGGGAGAGGTGTTAATCCGTACATGGCAAACAGCAGATAAAATGAAAAAACAGCGTGGGCGCCTTCACGAGGAAACTGGTGAAAACGATAATTTTCGTGTACGCCGCTACATCGCAAAATATACAATTAATCCTGCAATTGCCCATGGTATAAGTTCTGAAATCGGCAGCATCACAGAGGGTAAACGTGCAGACTTGGTACTTTGGAACCCTGCATTTTTTGGCGTAAAACCCGAAATGGTATTAATGGCAGGTACAATTGTTTGTGCACAGATGGGCGACCCAAATGCCTCAATTCCCACACCACAACCAGTCTATTCTCGGCCCATGTTTGGGGCTTTTGGTAGATCTGTTGAGCATTCTGCTGTTTGTTTCGTATCTGCAGCAGCCCAAGAAGATAGAATCAGTGACAAGCTTGGGTTGTCAAAAAAAACTGTCGCTGTCGAGAATACCCGCAATATAGGTAAATCCAATCTAATTCATAATTCTGCAACACCTCATATGGAAGTGAACCCCGAAACCTATGAAGTCCGTGCAAACGGTGAATTATTAACCTGCGAACCCGCCACAGAACTGCCAATGGCACAACGATACTTTTTATTCTAATGGCTGATTTTACATCATATGAAATCCGTAGAGCGGGCACATGGATCGAAGCATTTGATCGCTGTGTTATGAATTATGACGCACGGTTTTTACGTCGGAAAATTCTTAAAACAGAAAAAAATTTCCAACTTTTAGTTGATTTAAAGCACACGACATCACTGAATGATCAAGATGCCTTTATAATTGATGACGGCCGCATAATCGAAGTGATAGCTGCCAAAGAACCATTATTTTCCGTCACTGGCGATCTGGTTCAACTGGCATGGCATATCGGAAACCGCCACACACCATGCCAGATCGAAGCCAAACGCCTAGTCATTCAACGCGATCTAGTCATAGGGCATATGTTAGAGCATCTTGGTGCGCAGATTAACGAAACCTTGGAACCTTTCACCCCAGAAGGTGGAGCCTACGGCCACGGCCGGACTCATAGCCATGAACACGGTGCAACGGCCCATGATCACTGATATATTAACATTGACCCAATTGCTTTCACCGAGCTTTCCAGTAGGCGCGTTTGCTTATTCACATGGGTTGGAAACAGCTGTTAATGATCGATTAATCTATGACGCCATAACCTTGCAGGGTTGGTTATTAGACTTATTGGACTTTGGAGGTGCGCAATCCGATGCTACATTTTTAAACGCAGCTTATAATTCGGACGATCCAGATATAGATACAACCGCAAGATCATTCGCAACGTCAGCAGAACGACTGATGGAAATAGATCTTCAGGGAGCTGCTTTTTGCGATACGGTAAGTGCAATTTGGGGGCATGAAATCGGACAGCTTTGCTATCCTGTCGCAGTTGGACGTACTGCTAAAATTTTAAATCTTGATCCTGAGCTGACAACGGCAATGTATTTGCAAGCATTTATTGGAAATTTAACAACCGCTGCAATGCGATTATTACCCTTGGGGCAAGTTGCCGGACAAAAAATTCAAACAATGTTAAAACCACGCATCGTTGAAATAGCCGCCAAATCAATTGGTGGGACGCTCGAAGATCTTCACAGTTCTGCTTGGATGTCAGACATCGCAGCAATGCGGCACGAAACCCAATATTCACGCGTTTTCCGCAGTTAAAGGATCTTTTTATGACACCCATTAACGGACCACTCCGCATTGGCATAGGCGGCCCTGTAGGTGCAGGTAAAACAACCTTAACCGCGGCTTTAGCGCGTGTGTTGCATCCAAAAATATCTATTGGAGTGATTACTAACGACATCTACTCCAAAGAGGATGCTGAAGCGTTAATGCGTATGCAGATCTTGCCAAAAGATCGTGTAATAGGCGTTGAAACCGGTGGCTGTCCACATACAGCGATCCGCGAAGATGCTTCAATTAATTTGGCCGCCATCGCCGAAATGCGAAAACGCTATCAGGATGTTGAAATCGTTCTAATCGAAAGCGGTGGGGACAACCTTTCTGCTACTTTCAGCCCCGAATTAGCTGATTTGACTATCTATGTGATAGACGTAGCCGCAGGTGAGGAAATTCCACGCAAGGGCGGGCCCGCAATTACAAAATCTGATATTTTAGTGATAAACAAAATTGATTTGGCACCATATGTGGGCGCCTCTTTAGAAATTATGGATCGTGATGCAAAGAAAATGCGTGGTGACAAACCATTTGTATTTACAGGGTTACGGAACGGCCAAGGCGTTTCTGAAGTGATTACCTTACTTGCTTCCATGGGTGGTTTCGAAAAACCTACATAAGCTATAACTTTTTGTACAGAATCTGCCAACTGTGCCTTTGCGGGCCACTATTGATTTAATTGATCACTTTATAGCAAATTTAGCTTCAGAAGATTTTAAATTAAAGAAAAATGTAAAGAAAACTAAGCATAGGTACGGGAGTAACATGTTGTTATCGTTATAGAGGGTTCTGTAAAACCCTAATCTGATATGCCGATTAATTCATCAAAAGCACCGCCTAAATATGGCTGAAACTTACGCCAAGCTTGCGAACTATCTCGGTAAATCTTTTGTCTTACTTGTTGATGCGAAGCAGTTCTAACGATACGGTTGTTTTTATGGGGTGAAAGACACGACGCTTCCCAATTTAAGTTTAAATGACTCATCAAGCTTTTTGTTTCGACCTCTTGTTCAAGTGTCAGCTTGTCATAGTCTAGGTGGTAAATCTTATTTCGATAGGACTCATCCCAAAATCTCATCAAATCACAATAAAGTTCGAAATAATTTACAATGTCTTTAATATCATTGGGGTACCCCAAACCCCTCGAATGGAAATAATGCTTAAAATTTGATAAACAAGTTGCTGCAGGATTACGTCTAACATGGACAATTTTTGCTTCGGGAAAAACATTACAAATTAATCCAATATACATAAAATTATGGGGCATTTTATCTGTGACAATAAACTTACCTTCAGAAACTTTTTTCAACCCATCTAGGTAATTTTTGCGAACTTCTTGAAGATTTTCAACACTTACATCCTGTTTTCCAGCCATAATTGAGCTACTAAAACGTGCCAATAATGGCAATTCACCAGCACCGTGGACTTGCGAATGGCAAGATATTATTTGTTCAACTAGAGTAGTCCCAGATCGCGGCATGCCCAAAATAAAAATTGGCGTGATATCCAATTTTCTAACTGTTTCCGTCAGTGAATGTTCTAATAGTTTGGGGGCGACGGTCTTTATCTTTTTAAATAAGCGTTGATCTTGACCTATGTCATAAGCCAGTTGTTTTTTTCTAAGCGCTCCACCAATTGCGTAATGATCGAAAGCCTTTTCCAGATCACCCAAATCCTCATTTATTTTTGCATATGTATAATGAAGCAGACATCTACTATCAGCTGATAAATCACTATGATTCATTAATTCCTTAATTTTATTTATCTGCGGGTTATCCTTTTTGTATGTAACTAAAGTACTTAAATTTCGGTGGGCTCCAAAATGATTAGGGTTTAAGGATAATACTTTATTATAAGCTGATAGCGCTTCTTTTTGCTTACCCTGATGCCGAAATGATGTGCCCATATTATTTAAAGCTTCAACATAATCAGGCTTAATTGAAAGAGCGTTATTGTATGCTTTTACTGCCTCTTCTAACTTGCTCTGGTCACTTAGAGCGTTGCCAAGGTTGTAATAGAGGTCTGCATCGTTTGAGTTTATAGACAGTGCATTTTTATAAACTCTAACCGCTTCTTCTAGCTTACCAAGATCTTGCAAAACGGCACCCATGTTTATGATTACCAACGCATCATTAGGCTTTAAAGAAATGACATTTTTATAAGCTTCAAGCGCTTCTTCCAATTTACCCTGATCGTGCAAAGCCGTACCCATATTATTGAATGCTTTTGCGTAATCAGCCTTAAGTGAAAGTGCTTTTCTATACGCTTTAACTGCTTCTGCCAGTTTACCTTTATCTTGAAAAGCCGTTCCCATATTAAAGTGAGGCTCGGCATCTTTGGGCTGAAGAATAGCAGTTTTTTTAAACGCATCTATTGCTTGGCTTAACTTACCAATTTGAGCAGCAGAAGTACCTAAAATGTTCCAAACTATTGAAGACCTAGGGTACAATTTTAAAAGTGCTTTGGCCTTGTCAACCACTAGCGCAAGTCGTCCTTGATTATATAATGTTATCAATTCTTGTGTAATTTCTTTAGGAGGGTTTTGATCACCGCCCAATTGCTTACGATTATTGAGAGAAGCTAACGCCTGCCTAGCTGTTTTGTTTTTTGGAAACGCAATCAAAACAGCTTGATAAAGCTTTCTGGCTTCTAGTAATTCATTTCTTTTTACGCATAGTTTTGCCTTTGAAAGCGCCGAATCTACTGATATTTTTTTCACGTCTACATTTAATCCAAATGAATGATTGCATCCAAAGCTTAGAGTATTTGTATCATTACCAAAAGCTGATTTTGTTTAACCAGTATCTTCCCTGCGGAAAATTCTAAACGCAAGGCAGTGAAATTGGATTATTGCCCTAAACGTAAAAGGCGGAGTGAAGTGCTACAATAAAATTCTTAGAATAACTTCTTATTCATTAATACAAATAACCCATAGATTAAGCTTAAACCAACAAAATTGCAGGAAAATCAGAATGCCGGAAAAAGTCGCATTGATTACAGGAGCAGCTCGTGGAATTGGTCTTGAAACGGCCCGCTTGTTTATCGAACAGGGCTGGCGCGTTGCTTTGGTAGATCGAGACAGCGAGGCTCTCAAAGATGCTACCGATGGCCTAAACGAAACCAGTTCGTTTATATGCGATATCTCAGAACCCAAAGAGGTTGACAGTATGGTAAATAAGGTCACCTCCACATTTGGGCGGATTGATGCAGTGGTTAACAATGCGGGCGTTGCTGATTTTGGTCCAATCGAGACTACAGATTTTGCTCAATGGAGAAAAATCATGCAAACCAATCTTGATGGGACTTTTTTAGTTTCGCAGGCTTGCCTACCTACTTTGAAAAAAACGCGCGGCGCAATCGTAAACATTGCTTCGATTTCTGGATTACGTGCTTCAACCTTAAGAGTGGCGTACGGCACATCCAAGGCCGCGGTAATTCAGCTAACCAAACAACAAGCTGTAGAATTAGGCGAAATTGGCGTTCGAGCCAATTGCGTATGTCCCGGCCCTGTGCGCACCAAACTGTCCAATGCAGTTCATTCACCAGAAATCATCGCCAGCTATCACGACGCAATCCCATTAAATCGTTACGGATCAGAGCGCGAAATCGCGGAAGTTATTACTTTTCTATGCTCGGATAAAGCCAGCTATGTGACCGGTCAGATTATTGCATCAGATGGTGGCTTCGAAAGTGCGGGTGTAGGGCTGCCTGCGCTCAGAACATAAAGCAGTTCACACAGTATTACATTAACTACTTGCTGATTGATGCAATTAAATCAGCATCAATCATGATATTTTCATGATCATATTTAGACCGCACTGGAAGTACTGTTTTTTTACTCCACTCATTTAAAGTATCTAAAGCGTCTGCCCCAACTATGGTTACAAAAGCGGTCATTCGAGTGGGGTCATTGATATCTTTGCATATGTCCACAGATAATTGTGAGGAAATGGACCGGTCATCCCAATCCAGCCACATCTGATTTAACTCTGCTATGAACGCATCATTATCTTTTTCAGATGTGAATTTATTTATATTTAAACGCTTAATTATCGGCATAAGAACTGTTCCAATTTTATTAGTGAATTTTCTGAGCTACCAGTTAAATGTTATTGAGTGCTTCCACAAAAAAAGCTCTAGGGCAGTAACTCAAAATCACCATAATCTTAAAAGTATATAAAGATGCATAACAAGAGGATAAAATGGAAAAACGCAAACTTGGAGCAAACGGGCCAGAAGTCAGCGCAGTAGGCTATGGTGCAATGTCATTTTCCGACATGTACGGTCCAACAAACGAAACTCAGAGCCACGCAATTCTTAATACATGTCGTGACTTAGGGGTTACGCACATTGACACTGCTAATGTATACGGCGTGGGAAAATCAGAAACTGCTATTGGCAGCTACTTAAAATCTAACCCAAATGCTTTAAGCGAGTTCACAATCGCAACAAAGGCTAGCATAACCAGCGATGCAGACGGCAATCGCATCTTTGACAATTCTGCTGAGCACCTCGAAACTGAATTGGACAAATCTTTGCAGCGCCTCGGTGTAGAATGCGTCGACCTATTCTACGCACACCGCCTAGATCCACTCCTTACTCCAGAGGAAACAGTGGCAAACCTTAGTCGTTTAGTTAAGAAAGGAAAAACTAAAGCAATTGGGCTATCAGAAGTGGCGCCCTCTACGTTGCGTCGCGCCATGAAAACCTATCCAATTGCTGCTGTTCAATCAGAATATTCTTTATCGACAAGGTTTCCAGATTTAGGGCTTTTACAAACCTGTGCTGAACTTGGCGTAGCGCTTGTAGCTTTTTCACCTTTGGGACGCTCATTACTAACGAATAACCCGATCCCACGCGAGCGTATCCTGACTCTGCCATTTTTAGCTGGAAATCCTCGTTTTATTGAGCCAAACCTAACCGAAAACCTACGCATTACGGATGGGTTTCGAAATTTAGCAAAAGAGATGGGCGCATCGGCAGCTGGACTGGCAAACGCATGGCTGCTCACCAGAGGATCTCATGTACTCCCAATCCCGGGCACTCGGTCAGTTGAGCATTTTCGGGAGAGTATGTCTGGAGCCTCCTTAATCTTATCAGAAACTGATCTCGAACAAATTGAGACTGTGTTACCAATTGGCTGGGCACACGGGGATCGCTATTCACGTGAGCAATGGGATGGACCTGAACGATATTGTTAAAAAACGTTGCTAAGCAAAAATTAAAAATATTCACAAGCAGAGCTTTATGTAGCGCGATATAACGCTCAATCATACACCAGATCTAATCATTTGCATATTTTTGTTTATCGTCTACGACGACCAGCGCCTTGAATACAGTTTTTTAAATCCATATATGCACCTACGATTACATGAAGACCTCAAAAATTTCAAAAAAGGTTCCATAATGGGCGATACCAATACAAAAGAGACGTTTTCCTTTCAAACTGAAGTGGGGCAACTCCTCGATATTGTTGCAGGATCATTATACTCAAATAGAGAAATCTTTCTGAGAGAATTAGTTTCAAACGCTTCTGATGCTTGTGACAAATTACGGTACGAATCCCTCACCAATTCTGATATTGCTGTGGAATCTAACCAATTAGCCATTTCACTGGATGTACGTAAAAAAGAAAAAACGCTATCAGTTTCTGATAACGGGATCGGTATGAACCATAACGATCTTTTAGAGACCCTTGGTACAATTGCAAGATCTGGAACTGGCGCCTTCCTTGAAGCTCTTAAATCCAGCAAAAAAGACGATTTGGGTTTAATTGGTAAATTTGGAGTAGGGTTTTACTCTGCCTTCATGGTTGCAGATAACGTTGACGTTCTAACCCGCAAAGCAGGCGAAGAGGAAAGTTGGCAGTGGTCGTCTAACGGAAAAGGTGAATTTACAATTGAACCTGGAGCACGTGAAACGTCAGGTACGACTGTAATTTTACATCTTAAAAAAGATGCTAAAGAATTTTTAGATGAAAGTCGTATTCGTCATATCATAAATACGTATTCAGAGCACATCAGTTTCCCGGTAAAACTGGGCGATGACACACTTAACTCGGCTTCTGCAATATGGACTCGTGCACCCAAGGACATCACCGAAGAACAGTATACGGAATTTTACCGACATGCGTCACATGCATTCGATAAACCATGGCATATAATGCACAATCGTGTTGAAGGCACAGTAAACCATACTAGCCTTCTTTTTGTTCCATCAGTTGCTCCATTTGATCTCTTTGATGCAGAGCGCAAAAGCCATGTGAAGCTATATGTAAATCGAGTCTTTATCTCTGACACTACCAAAGATCTTATTCCTTCTTATCTAAGATTCCTGCGAGGAATTGTTGATTCACAAGATTTATCTCTCAACGTTTCTCGGGAAATGCTGCAAACAGATCCCAAACTGGCAAAAATCAAAACTTCAATTACCAAAAAGGTACTTGGGGAGCTGAAGAAAAAGTCAAACAAAGCACCAGAAGAATTTACAGAATTCTGGACTAATTTTGGAGCTGTTCTGAAAGAAGGTCTAATCGAGGATCCATCTTTACGTGATAGAGTTTTGGAGCTTTGTCGCTTCACCTCTACGCATAATCAAGGGCTCTCCAGCTTGTCAGATTACATTGGTAGATGCAAAGAAGGGCAAGAGGCAATTTATTACATGGCTGGCGAGGATGCGACAAAAATTGCACAATCTCCTCACCTTGAAGGTTTCAAGGCCAAAAATATTGAGGTATTGCTGTTATCAGATCCAGTTGACGAGTTCTGGCTGCAGCATGTTACCGAATTTGAAGGCAAGCCATTCAAGTCGATTACCCGCGGAGCCGCGGATCTCGATAATATTGCTGAGGAAAAGAAAGATGAAAACAGCAAGGAAAATGTGGAAACACCAGATATTGCTGACTTGATTGCATCCATAAAGCTTGAACTAGGTGATGCCATAAAAGATGTACGACCCTCCAAACGTCTCACAGACAGCCCTGTATGCCTCATTGCTGATGACGGAGATATGGACGTCAATATGGAGCGATTACTGAAAAGACACGGCCAGTTGCAGCAAAATATGCCAAGGGTGCTTGAACTGAACCCTAACCACACAATTATCAAAAAGCTTGCTGATCGCGCCAAGGGTAGTGAAGCAACATCAGACAGCTTACTTCAGGATGCTGCTCATTTGCTTTTGGATCAGGCTCGAATTGCTGATGGAGAAGTTCCTTCTGATCCAGCCTCGTTTGCTCGCAGACTTGGTTCAGTAATGGAAAGTGCATTGTAAAACTCATTTTAGCTTAAAGATTTCCAATTTCTGCAGTTGAGTTTTCAATCCAGTAGATCGCTCTTATGGCTATAAACCTGCATGCATAAATAGATTATTGCTATGATAATAGGGTTCATTACAGCTTTCTTAAAAGCGGATAAGTCGAGCTAGCGCTTAGAGCGCCATGGGAAGTTTTTCTTGCTAACACTGTTTAAATATATCAACTTTAAAACACTTTTAGCTTGGTAGGTTTTGGAGAAAGATTATGACTGCAGAAGAAATAGTGTTAGGGGGATATGCTGCATTTGCCTCTGGAGACATGGAAAGCTTAGCTTCCATTTATCATCCAGAATGTAAAATTACTTGTAATGGAAACCACGCTTTTTCAGGAACATATATAGGTTTCAAAGAATTTGCGGACGGTATACTCTCCAGATTGAATGATGCATGGCCCAACTTTAATCTTGATATAGAAAAGGTCGTGTCCAATGAAACCGATGTATGCGTATTTTTGAACGTGACTGCCGATGGGTTGAGTTCTAAATCCATACATCACTTTGTTGTAAAAGACGGACTTGAAGTCGAATTCAATTTTTACGATGATAGCCAGCTAATGGCTGCTGCAATTAAAATTTAATCTGCTAAGTCATAAATGCCTAGCAAAGCTCCAATTTCTCTGCTGTCTACCGTCAGCACTTATGGGTCCAAATAGGATAACTTGATCAGAGAGTGTTTCTGGCTCATCGTAACCACTAAGGAGTAGAAAATGAGACAGACAAGTAAGGGCCAAGGCGAGAAGCTCGTCAAAGACATCAAGCGGGCGACCCAAAAATAATATTCTTCGGAAAAGAAGTTCCTTATTATTCTGGATGGTCTTGGTGGTGAGGACTTTATTGCCGAGTTGTGCCGTCTTAAGAGGATTTCATTTCCAAAAGTAGGGCATGGGAGCCTGTAATACTACTCTGCAGCGCCTTCATGCTCTTTCGGCCAGACTTTTTTCTAGACCAGGTCAGTGAAAAATACTCATCAGCCAACGGCTCCGCTGCAGTTAGGTTAATAGCCAGTGCTGAAACAGGCGAAGCAATACGCGTGATAATTGAGAGCCCGGACTTTGATACTGGTGCCATTCAGCCAACGATGATCATAATACCCGCTTCTGAGCAGAATGCAGATGCAAACTTTTCAGCTCAGGGACTAAATATTTTACCTCAAGACGACAAACTTACTATGGATGAGCTTTTTCCAAGCACACCTTTTTTCTAAGTTATTGGCAATGAGTATGATTTTTGCGGCGACAGCCTGGTACAAAATATCCAAGTACAAATAAAAAATGATAGCATGCTAAAAGAGCTATTTTTCATTCCATTATTAATTATACTAATGGGAATATTTTTGGTCCAAAGACGATGCGCTACACAACCAGCATTTTAAAGTACCTTGATAGAGCAGTTTCTTTTGGAGCACCCTGGTGCTTTTAAATCTTATGGATAATTGACAAATAAACGAACAAACTCAAAAGTTATACCCAATATTTAATCACTCTTATCTCGCCTGATTGACAGTGAGAATTTGATGTGATGCAATTATAGTTATTGCACTTTAACATACTAAAAGTTAAATCAAAAAATTTAATTTTGTGCTAATAAAATAATATTTATCTACTCAGGAAGTCACTTAGGGAGCATTGATATGAAAAACATCACTTTAACCCTTGCGTTTATTTTAAGCCTTAACACCGCGGTATTCGCACAAAACTATGATACAGGTTTAAATGCTTATAACTCAGGTGATTTTACCACTGCGCTTGAGGTTTGGAAGATTGTAGCAGAGCGGGGCGACGCTGACGCTCAATTTGGACTAGGCTATATGTACGACAATGGTGAAGGGGTACTTCAAGACTATGAGGAGGCCGCCAAATGGTATCGTAAAGCTGCTGAACAAGGCAACGCCTATGCCCAATACAACATGGGCGTTAGTTACGAGCAAGGTCAGGGGGTTCCTCAAGACTCCAAAGAAGCCTTCAAGTGGTACCTCAAAGCAGCCGAACAAGGAGATGCCGACGCGCAAAATAACCTAGGTTACATGTTTAAATTAGGTAATGGCGTTCTACAGGACTATAAAGAAGCCGTTAAATGGTATCTTAAAGCTGCTAAACAAGGAAACCCTTTTGCACAATTCAATCTGGCTCTCATGTACGATAACGGCGAGGGTGTTCCAGAGGATAACAAAGAAGCTGTTAGGTGGTACCGTCTTGCGGCTGAACAAGGCGACGAAGATGCTCAGTATAATTTAGCTATAAGTTACGATTACGGCGAAGGTGTCCCTCAAGATTACAAGGAAGCTGTAAAATGGTATCGATTGGCAGCCGAACAAGGCCATACTAAAGCTCAGTTTAATCTAGCCCTTAAATACGATGAAGGTGAGGGCGTTTCACAGGATTATAACGAGGCTATCAAGTGGTATCAGCTGGCAGCCGAGCAGGGGTACGTTAGTGCACAGTACAACTTGGCACTCAGCTACGATTATGGTGAAGGCATCCCTACAAATAAAACAGAAGCCGTTAAATGGTATCGACTGGCGGCCGAGCAAGGACACATTAAAGCTCAATATAATCTCGCTCTCATGTATGATGATGGTGAGGGCGTTACTTTAAACGATCAAGAGGCTGTGATGTGGTATCTAAAAGCGGCTGAACAAGGCCATATCAAAGCTCAATTCAATCTGGCGCTTATGTATGACAATGGTGAGGGCATCCCCGAAAATGACGAAAAAGCTGTTAATTGGTACCTTAAAGCTGCCGAACAAGGCTTCGCTAAAGCCCAATATAATCTAGCTATTAGTTATGATAATGGTGAAGGCGTCTCAGAAAATAATGAAGAAGCTGTTAGGTGGTATCGTAAAGCTGCAGTACAGGGCCATGCAAAAGCCCAAACCAACTTGGGTACAATGTATGAATACGGTCTGGGCGTTTCTGAAAATAACATCATAGCACACATGTGGTATAATATTGGAAATGCCAATGGAAACGCGCAAGGCGGCAAAAATAGAAATGATATAGCGGACGAAATGACTACAGCTGATATTTCTATAGCTCAAGATATTGCTAAAGAATGCATGAACAGCGACTATACAAATTGTAGCTAATATTTAACTATCATTCAGATGAAAAACAGTTTGTGCATATAACACTGGTACGCTCATACACCCTTAATATAATCGAAACCAAAAAACTAAGGGATAAATATCTTAAGCCATATCAAATAAGTTCTGGCTATTAATAATAGCAAGGCTAAGACGTATTTAGAAAAACCGGTACGGTTTATTATGAAGAGAGATTGAGGAAATTAAACCTCTGTGCAATCTTGATCACCTAATTAAGTACTAGATGGTAATTTGTTTATTTTCATCCAACACAGACAAAACTTTAGGTGCGACTTATTTTGAATAGATAATGCACTGCCCAGAAAGCCACCGAGCAGCCCAATGTAGATTCAAAATGCTTTAAAAACTTAACTACCGTCTCCACTCAACGATGCAAGGTAAGCGTACAAGTTTATAGCGTCGGCCTCTTTACGTACTTTGTACGTCATTTTACCTCTTCCCTTGTCACCAGTAGCTTCACGCAGCCATCCAGTCGGATCCTGAACGTATCCAGCGAAGTTAGCTTCATCATAGGTAATGCCTTGTTCACCCGCCAGCATTATGATTTTTGAGTATTTAAATCCATCAACGGAACCTGCGGTTCGACCTACAATACCGTAAAGATTAGGTCCCGTTTTAGCTTTTTTGCCAGCTAACGTTTCGCCTGCATCATTTACAACAACGTGACACGACACGCATTGCCGAAACGCTTTTTCACCAGCGGCGACATCTCCTGAAGCGTGTCCATCAGCAAAGGCTGGGGCAGCTAACATAGTGGCTGCCATAAAAACGACGGTGCGAAACATTGGTGGAACTCCTTGGATATGTTACAACATTAACAACTAGAAGTTCTTTGTAAAAGTCAATAGTAACATCGTCTTGTATTAAGTTGAACTGATGATTTCACGTTAAGCTACTGCGTGGGATATAGCACATTGCTTCCACAAATCCTTGAGAGCAAAGACCAAATGTTCAATATCTTCAATACTATGCAACGGCGAAGGCGTAAATCGAAGCCGTTCAGTACCTTTAGGCACCGTTGGATAATTGATTGGTTGCACATAAATGCCATAGCGCTGCATTAAATAGTCTGACAACATCCGACACTTAACCGGGTCCTTGATCATTACTGGAATGATATGACTTTCGTTATCCATGTGCGGGATACCTTCTTGATCCAGCCTTTTACGGAGATAGGCGACCCGCTCACGATGAGTTTTACGTTCCTGATCAGATTGCCTCAAATGTCTGACAGAAGCCTGGGCTGCAGCGGCAACGGCTGGTGGAAGTGCTGTTGTAAAAATAAATCCTGAGGAGAAGCTTCTAATAAAGTCACACATGGCCTCTGATCCGGTAACATAACCTCCGACGACCCCATATGCCTTACCCAATGTACCTTCAATTAAAGTAATTTGGTCAGCTAGCCCTTCACGCTCAGAAATACCGCCACCGTGCGGTCCATAAAGACCAACCGCGTGGACTTCGTCCAGATAGGTCATTGCACCATGTTTTTGGGCAACTTCAACGATCTCTTTCATTGGACAAATATCACCGTCCATGGAATATACTGATTCAAAAGCTACAATTTTTGGAGCGTTAGCGGGTAACGAAGCTAGCTTCCGATCAAGGTCTTCGGGGTCATTGTGCTTCCATATAACTTTAGTGGCTCGGCTATGACGAATACCTTCGATCATGGAAGCATGGTTTAGCTCATCTGAGAGGATTACAGCGTCAGGCAAACGACCGCCCAAGGTACTGAGGGCAGCCCAATTCGACACGTATCCAGAGGTAAAAAGAAGGGCGTCTTGCTTGCCATGTAAGCCCGCCAACTCAGCTTCAAGCAATTTGTGAGCATGGTTTGTGCCAGAGATATTACGGGTGCCACCGGCACCAGCGCCACACAAGTCTATTGCATCCTTCATAGCATTGGTTACGGTGGGATGCTGCCCCATACCTAGGTAGTCATTAGAACACCACACTGTAACCTCATCAGGGGCCTCGGTATCGTGACAGAGAGCGCGTGGGAATGCACCAGACTTGCGTTCCAATTCGGCAAAAACGCGATAATTCCCTTCCTCTTTCAACGCATCCAGTTGTGTTTGGAACAATACATCAAAGTCCATGATGTCCCCCTTGGTTTGTTTGTTGTTCTGGTGTTGTTTTTGGCGTCGGCAGCATCCAGCGCCAAAGTTTCTCATCGGGGATGGGAAGCACCATCACCCAGTGCTCCAGCGCCGCAAGAGCGGTAAGTGCGGTCAGTAAAGCAAATCCTGTAATCTCACCCATTGTTTGGCTAGCATATAACCGCTCAAGCCAGCAGGCGACTGCAAAAGTAAGAACCGTTACTGAAATTGGAAAGAGCCAGTTTAGGGACGCAATTCGGAAGTGGCTTGCCAAATGGCCAAGCGCATCTGGTAGAAAGTCAACATTTATACGTGGCACACCCAAAAAAAGGTTTAATTTTGCAGAAACACGAGCAAAAAAGAGTACCGCAAAAGTCCAAAGAGCAAAAGCGTTTGGAGCATGCCAGAGCAATACCCCAAGCCCAATCAATGTAGCTGCAAGCAACATTTCGTGATAGGCTAGTGTTCCCCAAGCACGAATGAAGCGTTCCCACTCAGGCACATTTTTAGGTAATGGTGCGCAGTTTGGCCCAGTTATAATACCAGTTAGAAATGCTAACTCAATCCAGCCCCACAGTGCGAGAGCAGAGAGGAAAGCCACATAAGTTCCTAGAATATCTATATGCGATTGAGACCAAATCGCACCACAAACACCTAATACAACAAGAGGTAGGCCAATAAGTGTGGTGTTGACGCGAGCACGACGACCCGCACGATCAGCATATTTTACAGCCAGCAGAATCGTACCAGTGGAAAACCACCATATAAACAGTGCAATTACAGCCGCTACCCAAGGAATCATGCCAATTCCTCCACCACTGGAAAAATTATATGTGTTGATTGTTGCTTCAATACACTGGTTCCAGACGGACAGATTTTGGAGTAGCATGCTTTTTGGTTGGGATCGTATAAAGCAAAACAAAAGCCCAGCCTGCACGAACCTGAGCAATCAGTTTATTAATACCCGTAGCTCCAACCATATCGACATTTGCCTTTTGCAGACGTTCAAGGTTTCGTTGCCAGCGAGGATGCTCGATATCCAGAGTAATTGGATAGATTTGTTCTGTTAACTTAGAGGTTTTAGTGAACACCTCATGAGCATACCAGTCTGGATCAACTCCAAGCGCTTTATGAAAAGCAGGTCGCTGATGGTCGCGGATATACATCGTAGCATAGACCGCCGTCAGGAAAAATTTTATCCAATAAACATTGATTCCAGATGTTAGTTTAGGATCTGTTTTCATCAACAGCGCAAATGCCTCGCCATGCGAAAACTCATCATTACACCACTCTTCAAACCATTTAAAAATTGGGTGGAAGCGGTACTCAGGATTGGCCTCTAGATGACGGAAGATAGTGATGTAACGTGCATAGCCAATTTTCTCCGATAAGTACGTCGCATAGTAAATAAATTTGGGCCTAAAATAGGTATATTTCTTTTTTTGGGTTAAAAAGCCTAGATTGACCCGAAGGCCTGCCTCTCGCAAAGCATCATTAATAAAACCTGCATGGCGTGCCTCATCTCGCGCCATTAGTTGAAAAAGTTGCGTAATGTCTTTGTTGTTTCCTCGGCGTTTCATTTCCTTGTAAAGCACACAACCAGAGAATTCCGCAGTGCAGGAACTAATGAGAAAATCAATAAATTCCTTTTTTAGTTCTGGCTCCATCCCCTCCCAATCAACCTGATCCCAATCTTCGTTCTTTTTGAAATGTCCTTTATTAGGATCCCGAACCATCTGGTCGATCAGATTGTCCCAATCTTCACGTACGGATGACACATCAATGGCATCCATTTCTTCAAAATCAGTGGTGTAAAAGCGTGGGGTTAGAAGTGTATTGGCCATGGCCGTTTCAGTAGCCATTTCGCTATTAAATTTTTTATCTTGAGCCTCAGCGATAGCGAGACCTTCTTCAACTGTTGTAGCATCAGCTGTATGCTTGATCGGGGCGTTCATAGTCTGGCATCCTCAGAAAAAGAAAATTCACACAGTTCCATTACTTCAAAATCACCGGTTAAACGGGTCCAAAGTTGCTCCAGCCTACTAGCACGAATGATTTTGGCTTCCCGTTCTTCAGAAACAATTTCGCCAAAAGGCGCCATAATTTCAGGACCTTGTACTTGCACTTCGTCACCAGGGTAGATCACAGCACCATTGTTAAAACGCACATGTGCGTGCAGGCTCTCAAATTTGTGAGAAATCTCAACTGTGCAAGGAGCATGCTCAACTTCTTTTTTCAATAGTCCCATGGTGGCTTCCTCCTCAGGATTAGGGTTGTTTCAGCAACCTAGCGAAGGTGCGGAGATTCGTGGTGCCAAAGCCCATAAGCTCAGCAGACCATTTAGTTTCAGGGTCGTAAATGGAAAGGCGATTGCCTTCTCTTAACCGAAGCATCACAGGAGAGCTCATTTTGGCTCCAGATCTACTACGTTCACGGATTATAACACGGTCAACTCCAGCAACAAAACCGCCCTTTTCAGCAGAAAAATCAGCTAAGAGTACCCCAAAACTGTCGAACACACGTGCAGCTCCTGTTGCATCACTATCAATAAAAATGGCTCTTTCAGAGAGTATAGTACCTTCGTTAGGCTTACTTTCCAACGGTCTATCTGTAATCTTTGCAATAGTAACTAAGGCTAAGATGGATAAGAGCAGGGCCACTACGGCTCGAACCATTACCTTGGGAACGAGCTGCTCTTCCTTTGCATGAATACGAGTTTCGGATGTATGGGCCATCATGCCTTCTCCGCGGTCATAGCATCAAAAGATAATTTATCACGTGTAATCAATGGTGTATTAATTCGATCTTCCGCAGCTTCGGCCAAAATATTAGCTACGTTTTGGGCATCTTGGATACACCGTAAAGCAGGTTGCGCGGGGCTGAATCGCCAAGCCCGAGCATGCGGCCACAAAACTAGATAGCTCAGATTAATATTGCCAGTAGTTTCTAAAGCAATCGTCCCAGAACCATCCTTGTGCAACTTGAGCGACGCATTACCCAATTCACGATACGGTAAATTAAGGGTGAGCGTTAAAGCCGCACCAATCCGCATTACAATTCTAGCTGATGTGATAGTATAGACTGTATTGTGCGCAAAGACCCAAGCCACTCCAATAAGAATTGCGCAGACAAGCACTCCTAATAGTAAAAAGGGTACTGTTGCACCTATAGCTTGCCCAATAGGCAGAAAATCGACGACTGACACAAACCGCCATCCCATTAAAATTAAAAAATAACCAATAATCCAATTTAAGTTCAGTGCATCACGCGCCAGAGCCAATGTAGATGGCTTACCTCGCCACAAAATATCTTCACCCTTGGGGGGCTTTTCAGGAAGCCCCAAGATAGGTTCGATTTCAAAATCATTATGGGACATGGCGCACATTCCCCTTTTTAATAATACTGATTTCCCCGCGCGACCCAAAAGCCGCGCGGTCTATCTTTCTTAAAACTGCGCTTCCTGACGGCTAGCATCAGCATAAAGAGTGCCACCACCATAATAGCCACAGATCTTATCTTCTTCGAGCAATGTCACTTGCCTGGTGCTTGCGATTATTGGCACTCCACCAAAATGCTTACCATAGAGACATCTAACTTTGACCCTGTCCCGATTGATCCGGGCAAGTGTCAGTGGGACAAGGCGATTACCCACTCCCCATTTTGCATCAAGAGTGAATTCTAAATAGCGAACCAACTGTTCAGGCTCATCAATCCACATATCAACAACTTTACCGACCACTTCACCGTCGCCAGACATTACAGGCAATCCACGTGGATCACGACCAGATGCGAATTTAAAGGCCTCATTGGCGGACATAGGAATGATTTTGGGATGACCATGGCCGTCAAGCTCAGGTGCATCCTTGCGTGGCGCCCAAGACGCTGGTCCAACGCCGTCAGCCATCGGATCACCAGTAGGTTCCAATGGATATCCGTTGCCAGGCCCAACTCGCTTAAGTGGCAGATTTTCCCGCTCAGGCACTTGCCCCGATGGCACCGTTACTTCACCCCGTCCATGGGGCAGTTTGAAGGTCTTGTCTGCAGGTAAAGGCCACATGCTAGAATTTGACGACTTTTCGCCCTCGTCATCCTCTAACGGATATCCTTCACGCATATTTTCTCGCTGAATGTAGATTATTAAAGCAGCAAAGAAGACAAAGAAAAGCCAAAGTGAGAGGCTCGCTAAATCAAATTCGCCAAAAAATGTCCCGGTCATGTCAGGTTTCCTCTTCTGGACAAGGTCATGTGGGAAAATCCACAAGCCCAATAGGCTGCGGCTTTTCCAGCTGGGTGATAGGACCAGATTGGCGCACGAGTGGTCCCAGAATTGCGAGAGTGACAAATAGAAGGCCAATCTCGAGGTGATAAACAAAGGAATAACCAATAGAGGGCGCGTTCATCGCTTCTCCCCATCGACCAGATTGTGCGATAGCACGGACCCAATCGCATAGTCCGCCTCCCAGAGCAATAGAGATGCCAGCAGCAGTTGCTTGAGCCGCCCCCCACGCTCCAAGAGCAAGACCTCGGCCTGCCTTACCTTGTGTAGGCATGGTCATCGCAGCTGTAAGTGTTGAGATCGCAAACAAACCGCTGCCAAAGCCGATAAGGATAGCTCCACAGTAAAATAAAATATTGGCTTGCATGGGTGCCGAAAAGATTACTAAACTAAAAGCCCATATTCCTGCAAGGATACCAGTGCCCGCAAGACGATAGGGATTTGATCCAGCAGCAAGACGCCTGCCAGCCCAGGCAAAGCCTGCCAATGCACCTGTGGCCCACAAGGCCGTTAACCAAGTGGTTGCTGAGACTGATAGGCCAAGAATTTCGCCACCATATGGTTCAAGTAAAACGTCCTGCATATTAAAAGCCATTGTGCCAACAAAAACACAAACCAACAAACGTCCAGCTTTGCCCCCCGCCATAAAGTCGCTCCAAGCATCACGAAACAATGGGCGGTGCACTTCACGCTCTTGCCTTGTTGACGGCTTTAGAGATTCCTGTTTCCAGAGTGCTATAAGGTTTAAAACAACACCAACTACAGCGGCTCCCTGCACTACACGAATTAATGTTAAATCACTATAATTACGCAGCAATCCACCAATAATAATTGCTGAAACGCCCATACCAACGAGAAACATCACATATAGTAGGGCCACAACGCGAGGCCGAGTTTCATCCGTGGCCCGGTCACTCGCTAGTGCCAAACCAGCTGTCTGTGTCATGTGGAGCCCTAGACCCGTCATCAGGAAGGCAAGAGCTGCAAATACCTCACCCGCAAACGGCACATTGATAGAAACGTCGCCACCAAGTACCAAAAGAGCAAAAGGCATCAGTGCTAAACCACCAAACTGCCAGAGCGAACCAAACCAAATATAGGGAACCCGTTTCCAGCCAATTGCTGACTTGTGGTTATCCGAACGGAAGCCTAGCAGAGCCCGGAACGGCGCAATTAATACCGGCAAAGCGATCATCACAGCCACTATGGTAGCTGCGAGGTTCAGCTCAACAATCATTACACGATTGAGCGTTCCCAAAAGTAAAACTGAAGCCATACCAACCGATACCTGAAACAGCGACAGGCGCAGGAGATCGCTCAAAGGCAAGCCCTCCGAAACAGCATCAGAAAACGGTAAAATTCGCTTGGTGAGCTGGCTCAACTGGCTCATGCACGCAACTCCATTGCTTCAGAAATATAAAAACCTGAAGTTATCCGATCAACAGGACGTAGCATACGACGCACCCCATTTTGGTGCGCAGCTTTTACTAATGCCGGATGAGCATGTGGGATCATAATCGGGGAACGGTCAGAACGAGGAAAAGCCTTACCTGCGTACCACATGGCCATCAGAGCAGGAGTGCGTGGGGCGACAGTAAATACAATTGGACCAGATACGCGAGACTCAAGGGCAGCAAGATGAGCACCAATATCATCTGCAGCATAATAAATCATACTATCCATTGCAATAATGGCATCAAAGTTACCAAGCTTCTTATCAAACATGTCGCCAGCGTGAAATTGAACTTTTTTGTGAAGCTTTCTGGGCAAACGACGCTTAGCAATATCAATTAACTGGGGTGAAATATCGGCGGCTACTACATGTGCCCCACGCTGTGCCATTTCGATCGTTGCAGGCCCAGCGCCACAGCCAGCATCGAGAACGCGAACTCCACTTAAATCATCAGGCAAACGCGACAAAATCAACGCACGCATACGATCCCGACCCATACGTACAGTTTCCCGTATGCGGCTAACCGGAGCATCTGAGGTCAAACGCTCCCAGGTCTTAGTTGCCGTACGATCAAAATAATCTTCAATTCTTGCACGGGTCTGTTCATAAACGAGCATCAATCAAATCCCAACAACTCAAATATGTCACGGTCTTCCATAGGTGCCGGGGCAAGACCCTCAGTCCCATCGTAAAGCAGTTGCGCCAAACGCAAGTATTCAGCACGACAGCGGACGATATCCTCTTCATCATCCATTTCAAAAAGTGTTTTTTTCTTAAGGCGTGATCGACGGATAGCATCAACATCAGGCATGTGCCCGATACGATTGAATCCAACAGTTTTACAATAGCGGTCTACTTCGTTCGTCTCTTTTGACCGATTAGCAACACAGCCAGCCAGACGCACTTTATAGTTTTTCGACTTAGCCTGAACGGCAGCAATGATACGATTCATCGCATAAATGCTGTCAAAATCATTAGCTGTTACGATCAATGCTCGATCTGCATGCTGTAACGGAGCAGCAAATCCACCACAAACCACATCACCCAAGACATCAAAAATAACAATATCGGTTTCTTCTAATAAATGATGTTGCTTCAATAATTTGACAGTCTGTCCTACAACATAACCGCCACAGCCAGTTCCAGCCGGAGGGCCACCAGCCTCGACGCATTTTACCCCATTGAAACCTTCCGATACGAAATCTTCAGGGCGAAGTTCTTCTGGGTGAAAATCTACCTCTTTAAGAATATCGATTACAGTTGGTTGCAACATACCCGTCAGGGTAAAAGTGCTGTCATGTTTTGGGTCACAGCCAATCTGTAATACTCGCTTACCAAGCATCGAAAAAGCCGCTGAAAGGTTTGATGATGTGGTAGACTTACCAATCCCACCTTTGCCATAGACCGAAATAACTTTCGCTCCTTCAATTTTGGTTTCGGCATCCTGATGAACCTGTACCGAACCTTCACCGTCCTGCCCCTGCAAAATTGGGGGATTTCTATCAAGTGGGCTCATTAAAGCCTCCTTTCATCGGACATTTTGTGTCCGCTTCTGTTACATGGGGCACGCACCCTATATTTTTATTCGAATATTCCTGCCAGAGATTTTGACGGCAACGATAAAATTTCATTGTCATTCTGCTGCAATCCCCTCAAGTCGATCTTCCAGTCCATCAGCAGCATCTTGAAGAGCCGTTAATGTATCAGCATCTGGTTGCCAGTAATTTCGGTCCGAAGCTTCCAATAACCGATTAGCCATGCGACTGGACGCTGTCGGATTTAAATCAGCTAAGCGTTGTCGCATTTCATCATCGAGAACGAAGGTCTCAGAAATCCGCTGGTAGACCCAGTCATCAACCTGCCCAGTCGTTGCAGACCAGCCAACAGTATTGGTCACATGAGCCTCAATTTGCCGTACTCCCTCGGCACCATGTTTGAGCAATCCTTCAAAAAATTTAGGATTCAAAGACCGGGATCGTGTCTCAAGTGCCACTTGATCTTTAAGGGTCCGAACCTTTGCTCCACCTCGTGTTTGATCACCAATATAGATTGCCGCATCAGATCCACGTGCACGTTTAACTGCCCGCGCAATCCCACCTAGTGTATCAAAATAGTGGTCAACACTGGTTACGCCCAACTCAACAGATTCTAAATTTTGGTAAGCCACCTCAACATCGGCTAAAGCCTGCTGCAGAAGCTTTGGATTAGCCGCTGATTTCCCATCAACGCCGTAGGCAAAGCTTTTCCGGGCCTCATAAGCATCGGCCAACTCATCTTCATCCCCAAAAGCGGAGCTATCAACCAGCTGATTTACGTTCGATCCATAAGCCCCTTCGGCATTAGAGAAAACGCGTAAAGCAGCCGTTTCCAAATCACAGTCCTGAGTTTCCGCATAAGCAAGGGAATGGGCACGAATATAATTCTGCTCTAACGGTTCATCTGCTTTCGCACATTTAAATGCAGCTTCAGCTAACATTTTACTTTGCAAAGGTAGCAGATCGCGGAAAATTCCTGATAGGGTCATGATCACATCAATACGTGGACGACCCAACTCTTTAAGTGGGATCAAATCAGCACCTGCAAGGCGACCGAAGCTATCAAAGCGCGGTTTACATCCCATCAGAGCGAGTGCTTGTGCAATCGGAACACCATCAGACTTGATGTTGTCAGAACCCCATAACACAAGTGCAATTGACCGTGGCAGTGTGGGGTGCGCATCGATTAATAGCTGTGCTTGCTTCATACCATCACGACAGGCAAATGCTGTGGGCATTCGGAAAGGGTCAAATGCATGAATATTACGACCAGTGGGTAAGATCTCCGTAGAGCGTATCAAATCACCACCAGGTACTGGTTGGATAAATCGAGCCTCTAAAGCATCCATCAAAGCACCAAGCTCAGTTTCGTCTTTAAGCAATGTATCAGCATGTTCTCGAGCCGCGGAGTCGGCATGCGGCATCAGATCAAGGTATTCCGCACGCGCTTTGTCAGTGAGCGGAGCACCAACGACATGTAACCCATCTGGAATAAGTGCTTCTTCCGTTTCGAGCAGTTTTAGCCATAGATTTTCAGGTGTGGTTCCGCCCATATCTACATTTTCTGCCTGCTCAATGATCAAATCTTCTAGTTCAGACTGGATCGGGTCACCTTTTGCTAGTCCACGCCAACGGGTAAGACTGTCTTTAAGTTCGACCAAACCTTTATAGAGACCAGATTGTGCTAATGGGGGCGTCAAGTGAGTTATCGTGACAGCGCCCGAACGACGCTTGGCCAAAGATGCCTCAGAAGGATTATTTGCGGCATAAAGATAAATGTTGGGCATCTCTCCAATTAGTCGATCTGGCCAATCTTGTGCACCGGGTCCTGCTTGCTTTCCGGGCATGAATTCCAACGCGCCATGCATACCAAAATGCAAAACAGCATCTGCCTTGTACATGTTGCGCATCCAGAGATAGAAAGTCGCAAAAGCATGAGTTGGAGCAAAACCCCTCTCAAAAAGTAATCGCATCGGATCACCTTCATATCCAAACGCAGGCTGCACGCCGACAAAAACATTGCCAAGTTCCTTGCCTAAAACAAAGACGCCGCGACCATCGGATTGAATACGACCAGGAGCAGGACCCCAAACTGCCTCAATTTCATTAAGGTGAGGGCTTTTACGCACAATTGAATCAGCATCCACATGAGCCGCTACATTCGCCTCTTGCCCGTAATGTTTAGCATTACCAGTCAAAACCAAATCCCGTAGCTCATTTACTGTATCCGGCACATCAACATTATAGCCACGTGTTTTCATTGACTTTAAAGTATTGAAAAGGCTTTCAAAAACACTCAGGTAAGCGGCCGTACCAATTGCACCTGCATTTGGGGGGAAACCAAACAGAACAATGGCAATCTTTTTCTCTGAATTTTTTTTGCGGCGCAGACGGGCAAACCGCTCAACCTTTTCAGCGAGGCTTTCAATGCGCTCAATGCAACCAACCATAGCCTTTGGTTCTAGCGCAACTCTACACTTAATGGCGCATCCGTCGCAGCCTTCCGGGCCCAAACGACCACCAAAAACTGTTGGATTTGTCGCACCATCCAATTCGGGCAGAGCAACCAACATGGTTGTTTCAATTGGTCCAAGCCCACCTGCACTGTTGGCCCATTGGCCCAGAGTTTGGAATTCCAGCGAATGTGCCGCAAGATATGGAACGTCTAGTTCAGTAAGTACTTTTACCGCCGCCTGATTGTCATTATAAGCAGGGCCACCAACAAGTGAAAAACCAGTAAGCGATACCAAAGCATCAACTTTACCTTTGAAATATGCCTCAATTGCAGGTCGCGCATCTAACCCACCGGAAAATGCCGGCAAAACGCGGATACCTTTAGCTTCAAGTGCACGGATCACACCATCATAGTGTGCTGTATCTGAGCTTAAAACATATGAGCGCAACATTACGATACCAACTGTAAGCTCTGCTTTTTTAGGACCAGGTAGAGCCGCAGGGTCACTAGTTATACGCGCAGGCAGATCAGGATGATATAATCCCACATCTGGATATTCGATTGGCGCTGGGGCTTCAGGAGTGTCTCGCCAAACTGTATCAGTTGCATAGCGATTCAACAAAAATTGTATCATACTGCGGACATTGTCATCCGAGCCACCGAGCCAATATTGCATAACAAGAAACCAAGCCCTCAAATCCTGAGCCTTGCCTGGAATGAACTTTAGAATTTTAGGTAAACGACGGAGCATTTGCATCTTTTTAGCTCCATCCTCACTGGATGGTTTGGAAGAGCCACGCAAGCGTTTCATCATCTTGCTAAGGCCTGACGCAGGTTTAGCCATATCCAGCGTTCCCATGCGAGTTAGCTTAACAATTTCAGCGTCGGCAATAACGCCGATCATCGCATCACATTCGTCGCGTCGGGCCTGAAGCGCTGGTAAAATACGTGATACATGTTCTTCGAGAAAGAGCAGGTTCGCAATAATAATATCACCACTATAGACTGCTTCTTTGGCAGCCTCAAAGGCACTGGGGCTTTCTCCCCATTCTGCAGCAGCATGAATTTGCAAATCAAGACCAGGATAGTCACTCTCCAAAGCTTTCATAGCTCGGCGTGCAGGACCTGCAGCATGGCTATCCAGCGTAAGGATTACCACGCGGTAGCCTGGCATACGCCCAAATATTCCAGTTTCATCGCGCATAGTGGGCCTTTGCCTCATAGAGTGTATCAATTGAAATCTTGGCAACACCACGCTCAACTGCGTAATGTTCTGTATTCCGACGGGCTTTTCCACGTACAAAAAATGGAATTTTCTTTAACTCTTTTTCCGCTTCATCCATCCAAATAACATTCGTATCCGACACGTTATCTTGACTGGAGGTGTTTTTTAAATTGCCTACGATCTCGGGGATTTGTCCTTCTTCAACGCGCGCCGCAGCCAGATGACCGCCGTGATGTGATGGCCCAGCATCATCGTGAAATTCAAAATCATCTCGGAACATATGGAGTAAATGTTCTTCCAAGCCCATAACTAACGGGTGGACCCAGGTGTCAAACAACACATTTGCTCCCTCAATGCCCATTTGTGGAGAATAACGAGCCGGAAAGTCCTGAACATGCACTGGGGCAGAGATCACGGCACAGGGTATACCAAGGCGTTTACCAATGTGCCGCTCCATTTGTGTACCAAGAATCATTTCTGGTTGAAGCGCCTCAATAACGCGCTCAACTTCAAGATAATCGTCAGTAATTGTAGCTTGCAGGTCAAATTCTTTGGCTTTCGCACGCACTGGGCGTGCCATTTCTCGGTTGTAGCACCCCATACCAACAACTTCGAAGCCCATCTCGTCTCGAGCCACACGAGCTGCGGTCAGCACATGTGTTCCATCACCAAATAAAAATACGCGCTTCCCCGTTAGGTAGGTACTATCCACAGATTTTGAATACCAAGGCAGACGCAAACGACTTTCATCCAGATAACAGTCTTTGTTTAAAAAGACAGCAATCTCAGCCACAAAATCACGTGTTGCACCAACACCAATCGGAACATTTTTAGTATAAGGCTGTTCAAACTCACGCTCCATCCAGCGCGCAGCAGATTCAGCAGTTTCAGGATACATTAAAACATTGAAATGAGCTGCGCCCATTTGTTTAATGTCGCCTGGAGACGCAGTCATTGGCGCTACAACATTCACACTGACTCCCATATCCGACAACAGTGCTGTTACTTCTTGAATGTCATCGCGATGCCGAAACCCAAGCGCAGTAGGCCCTATCAAGTTTGCAGTAACTTGAGCCGTCCGCTCCATCGGTTTGGCCAGTGCCTTAACAATTTGAAAGAATGTCTCATCTGCACCAAAATTTTCTTTACGTTGGTATGACGGCAAGTCCAGCGGAATAACCGGTACAGGCAGACCCATTGTTTCAGCCATACCACCTGGATCGTCCTGAATGAGTTCAGCAGTACAAGATGCGCCAACAATGATAGCCTCAGGCTGGAAGCGATCATAAGCGTCTTGTGCAGCAGTTTTAAAGAGATTAGCCGTATCCGCCCCCAAGTCACGGGCTTGAAATGTCGTATATGTGACTGGTGGGCGATGGTTACGCCGTTCGATCATAGTAAAAAGTAGATCAGCATATGTATCGCCTTGAGGTGCGTGCAAAACATAATGCAGCCCTGTCATTCCAGTCGCAACACGCATGGCACCCACATGAGGCGGCCCTTCATATGTCCAGACCGTCAGCTTCATACGTGAATATCCATGTAGTTATTTGAATTGAGATAAAAAATCATTAGGCATCTACCTTGAGCAGTGCTGCCCGTCGCAATGGACGGGAGAAAAGGCCTGCCAAGTCGCCAGCCTGTTCGTAAAAATGAACTGGAGTAAATACCAATTCAATAGCCCATTTCGTAGCAAGTCCCTGTGCTTCAAGTGGGTTCGCGAGCCCCAGTCCACAAACTGTCAAATCGGGCCGAGCTTCACGGGCGCGGTCGAGTTGTTTATCGACGTCTTGCCCTTCAGAGATGGTTGGGCCTTTGGCCAATAAGTCCAAATCAGGGCCAACAATCCCTTTATGAATGAAAGGCGCGCTTACTTCGATTGCTTCCATGCCACATTCGCGCGTCAAGAAACGAGCCAATGGAATTTCCAGTTGGCTATCAGGAAAGAAAAAGACAGATTTACTTTTAAGAACTTCGGCTGCCTGACTAATTGCTTTTCGCGCCCTAGTTCTGGGTGCATCCGTAACTTTTTCAAACAGATCAGGAGATACGCCAAATTCTGTGGCAATCGCTGCAAGCCAACCCGTGGTTCCTTCTTCACCAAAGGGGAATGGCGCAGACAGGTGACGTGCGCCGCGACGCGTCAACGCATCGTGCGTATCCCCCAAAAAAGGTTGTGTCAGGGCATAAACCGTCCCAGCGCCAAGACCTAAATCATCATTTGCGCGGGCTGCAGGCAAAACTTTGATAGGACCCACACCCATAGCTTCCAACAGGCCAATAGCCTGTTCTTCAACTATATCAGGTAATGCTCCAACCAAGAGCAACTGACGCTGATCGTTTTTTGGTAAAACGGGGACCATTGAGGCCAAGCAAGCATCTTCACCTTGAGTGAAGGTAGTTTCAATTCCTGAGCCAGAAAAATTCAAAACTCTTACAGACGGCGCATGCCGTACCGTCATCCGTTCTGCTGCTTTAGAAAGATCCAGTTTAATAACTTCAGACGGGCAGGAACCAACCAAAAATAATTGTTTAATGTCTGGCCGGCGAGCTAATAGTTCATCAACAACTTTGTCGAGTTCGTCCTGAGCATCTGCAAGGCCAGCCAAATCTGTTTCTTCTAAGATTGCTGTCCCGAAGCGTGGTTCAGCAAAAATCATCACACCGGCTGCAGACTGCAGAAGGTGGGCACAAGTGCGCGATCCAACAACTAAGAAAAATGCATCCTGCATCTTTCGATGCAGCCAGATGATCCCAGTCAGCCCACAAAAAACTTCTCGTTGACCTCGCTGTTTAAGAATCGGTGTATCACGACAGCCGATATTTGCAGAAAGGCGCGGCAGTTCCGTCATACACGCACCTCTGAAAAAGTGGCTCTCTGCAATCTTGCTGCACGCAGTTTTAATACAAATTGTACGGCATTAATTAAATAGCTTGCGTACGCAACGAGCGCCAACCAGATCAGTTGATTTGGTGTAAGTGCGCCGGTAAAAAGTGCCCAGAGGTAGCCAGTGTGAAGTCCAATTACAAGAAAGGAAAAAATATCCTCCCAAAAAAATGCTGGGGCCAGAAGGTATTGACCAAAAACGTTTTTTTCCCAAATCGCTCCAGTGATCATGATAACATACAAAACAATAGTTTTGAAGATTATTGACCAGGTTGCAACGTCATAGCCCGTTCCATTTACAAGATATCGGATCACAAGACCTAACGAGATCACAAAGATAATAAATTGTAGAGGGGCCAACACTCCCTGAACTGTTGTCCAGATTGTTGTGTCACGCCGAGCGCGCTCTTCGGCTGTGTAAAGACCCAGTGGTATCTGATTGAATTGTGCCCGGTTGGACATTAACACAAACCTCTTTGCTAGCAGTTAATACAAACGTACTGGCGTCAGGTGAAAAGTGTCAATTAAAACTTACACTCAATTCAAAGAGAATTGTTATTTTAAATTGACATAAATCCAATTAAATACCATTATTTGCCTATAAATGTCACTTTTTGGCCGCATACCACATCTTTGTGAATTGTCTTTGTGTCATCTATGGTTGACATTTCTTCCTGTAAGGCAGACAATTTTTATCGAATCTACGGCTCTGATGCGCCAGAGTCGTCTACAGCGTTACTTCCGATTTGGAGTGTTTAATGACGCGTGACGACACATTGAGTCCAATCAATTTGAAAGTGGCTCAAGACTTTGAGCCACTGGCCTCGCAAGTAATTACACTGCTTTCAGAGCGCCAAGCTGTGAATGCAGTAGGTGCACGAGGTGTTATTCTCGACTATCTAGTTAGGGCCACTTTGTCACCTTCTTGGTTTGACCCTATTCAAGTCATGCACGAATTACGCGGTTACCGGCTCACACTAGACTCTGTTATCGATCTATACATACCACAAACTGCGATTTGCTTAGGTGAGCTATGGGTGTCTTCAGATATTGATTTTGCTGCAGTTACGGTGGGAGCACTTCGACTTCAGGCGTTATTGAGCGAGGCCTCAGTAGAGATTCCACACCTTCACACTATTGGCGATGTAGAAGTTTTGAGTGCCTTAATCGTTGTACCTGAAGGCGAACAGCATTTTCTAGGTGCTAGCGTTGCAGCAGGTCAATTACGCCGCCTTGGCTGTGATGCAAGCATATCTTTTTGTGAAGATGTCAAAGAAGTCACAGAACGAGTTAAATTTGATCAACCAAATATGGTTTTATTTTCATGTGCACGAATCGAGCCGCTAAAATATGTTACTCGATTGGTTGATAAAATTACATCGTCAACAAAAACGCCTCCAGTGCTTGCACTAGGTGGACCTATCAGAGGTAATCTAAAAAGTATAAAAGAACACACTGGTGTTGATTTGATGACAAATTCAGCGAAAGACGTGCTCGGTTTTTGTGCGAAACGCCAAAAGGCACTGGGTGGAAAATGACCAACCCAAAAAATAATTTTTGGACCAGTGGAGCTGTACCACTTATTGAGCCTGAATTCCTAAGCAGCATAATAGGCGCAGCCTCTGACATCGCTTTAGTTGTATCATCTCAGGGTGTCATACTCTCAGTTGTAGTCAATAATCAGGATGACTCCTTTGGGAATCTGAAACATTGGGAGGGACGGCCCATTGCTGATTTTCTCACAGTTGAAAGCATAAGCAAATTTAAAGCTTCGCATGGTGTATATTTATCTGGCAAAGTCCCAAAAAAATCACTGGAGCTGAATCACTCTGATAACGCCATCTGGCAATATCCAGTGCGCTATACCTTTCATAGGTTTGGTCAAGACAACGCAGTTTTACTATTGGGCCGCGATTTGCGTCCCATCGCAGAAACACAACAGCAGTTAGTTAAAGCGCAAATTGCTTTAGAAAAAGGATATGAAGCTCGCCGAGAATTTGATGCGCGTTATCGTGTTGTAATGGCAAATATTGAAGATGCTGTTGTATTCTTATCAGTTCAAACTGGTCGGATTGAAGGGGCTAATGACAAAGCGGCTAATCTTCTCGGCATGAAAGCAGACACATTAACTGGAGCCACTTTCTCAAAATTGTTTTCTGACCGTACAGGAGCTGAACTTCTTGAGAGCCTAATGAATGCAACACTATCAAACGATGCGGAACCAATAAGTGTTCGCGCAACCCGCACACAAAAAACGTTGTCGCTAGTGCCCGTTGTATTTCGGGCGGGAGGTCAGCGGGTGCTGATGTGCCGTGTACTAGAGAACGCGAAACCTTTCATCACCAATTATACGTCATCGGATCATGATGGGGCACTGATCCAACAGACTACCGACGGAATAATTTTTATGGATTTACAAGGTTCAGTTTTGTCTGTGAACGATGCGTTTCTTAATCTTGTTGGCGCAGCCAATACTACCGATGTTGTTGGAAGCAAACTCTCAGATTTTATGGCACGAGGCCAAATTGACCTCGATGTGCTGTTAGAAAATACAAATCAAACCGGTCATATGAGAGCATATGCGACACGCTTGATTAATGATCTTGGTGCGCGCGTACCAGTTGAGGCATCTACAACGCGTCTTAATGATCCGCAGAACCCTGTTATTGCATTGATCATGCGCGATGTAAGCAGGCTTGATGTGATCCGAACGACAGAAAGCCAGCCCACCATGCACGATCCTGCTCACAATGTCATGGATTTGGTTGGTTCCGCATCCTTAAAAGACATTGTGGCTGAGACCACAGACGTTGTTGAAAAGATGTGCATCGAAACGGCAGTAAGCCTAACTCGAAACAATCGGGTCGCAGCGGCTGAAATGCTTGGGTTATCGCGACAATCACTTTATGTCAAACTACGCAAATTTGGCTTGCTTGCAAAAGAGTGACTGACAAAGCCGTCTGACACTTGCGTGAACTCAAAGTGTCAGACATAGTTTACACATGAATACTAGTCACTCCCTCACCGTACGCAGATTTCCTGAACCTTTAGCCGCTTTTCAATTGATCAAACCGATCACTTGGTTCCCACCTATGTGGGCCTATCTGTGTGGAGTAATCTCGTCTGGAACTTCACCAACGGGAAAATGGCATTTGATGCTCTTGGGCGTTTTACTCGCTGGACCCATAGTATGTGGCATGAGCCAAGCTGCGAATGACTGGTGCGACCGCCATGTCGATGCCATCAACGAACCCAACCGTCCCATCCCCTCAGGCCGCATTCCAGGACGTTGGGGTTTGTGGATCGCATGGGGCATGTCAATCCTTTCACTCTTTGTCGGATGGCATCTTGGTCCTTGGGGCTTTGCCGCTACGGTCATTGGCGTAATCGCAGCCTGGGCATACTCGGCAGAGCCAGTGCGACTGAAACGATCCGGTTGGTGGGGTCCAGGTCTTGTAGGCTTGAGTTATGAGACATTGCCATGGATCACCGGGGCAGCAGTGCTGAGTGCAGGCGCACCACTGATCCAAGTAATAATCATAGCATTTTTATATGGTATTGGTGCACATGGCATCATGACACTAAATGACTTCAAGGCCTTGGACGGGGACAGGCAAATGGGTTTGAAGTCTTTGCCAGTTACTCTTGGACCGCACAGAGCAGCGCAGGTAGCCTGCGCCGTTATGACTGCGCCACAGTTACTCGTCTTGATGCTGTTAGTGATTTGGGGTCGCCCATTTCATGCTTTGGGAATATTTTGCGTCCTTCTTTTACAATTCTGGGCCATGACAATCATGTTCAAGGACCCCAAAGGAAAGGCGCCTTGGTATAATGGAACTGGTGTCACACTTTATGTGGCGGGTATGATGATTACCGCTTTTGCGCTTAGAGGGCTGACATGACAATAAGCTGGGGTACTCTTATTCGTCTCTGTCTGGTTAATGCTGCGATTGGCGGCCTCGCAGCACTACCAGTTAACCTTTTCAACCGTTTGATGACGGTAGAGTTAGCACTACCTGCCTTGTTACCAGGGCTTTTGGTGGCCTTGCATTATGGTGTACAACTAACCAGGCCATTATGGGGGCATCGTTCAGACTTAAAGGGCGGTAGAACACCTTTTATTTTAATAGGTATCCTCGTCGTTTGTCTTGGTGTTTTGGGGGCTGCTTGGGGAATTCAGGTTGCAGATGAATCAGTGCCTTTAGCACTTTTTATATGGGTGGTTTCTTACGCAGCTATCGGTTTAGGAATTGGGGCGGCAGGAACTTCTTTTCTCGCCTTACTTGCAAGCGTAACTGGACCACGTAAAGGAGCTCCGGCGACGTTAGCATGGTTACTGCTAATAGCAGGCGCAATCATCGCATCAGTAGGAACGGGCATTATGCTGGAGCCTTATAGCTCCACACGGCTGGTCAGTGTCGTAGCAGTAGTTTGCTTAATAGCTTTTGTGCTCTGTTTAATTGCCACATGGAACGTGGAAACACACGCTCCCGGTGTTCATATGGACACAGGAACACCGTTTTTTGAGGGTTTAAGCAAAACATGGAATGATCCAGTAGCGCGAAAATTCACTGGCTTTGTCTTTTTATCAATCCTTGCTTTCTACCTCTCAGAGTTGATCTTCGAGCCTTTTGCAGGACACATCCACGGCCTTAATCCTGAGGACAGCACCAAACTTTCCGGTGGAAAAGATGGCGCAGCATTACTGGGCATGGTTGGCGCAGGTGTACTTTCACATTTTGGACGTGGTAACTTGCGCTTCTGGGCTGTGCTAGGTTGTGTTCTTTCAGCAGCAGGCCTGGTCGGATTTGCAACTGGCCTACCACTGGTACCCAGCACTATTGTTCTAGGCTTTGGTAATGGTCTTTTTGTAGTAGGCGCTGTAGGATCGATGATGCAACTAGCAACTGCCCACGCCAAAGCAACCGGCATGCGCATGGGTGTTTTTGGAGCCGCACAGGCTGTAGCTGCCGGCCTTGCAGGAATTGTTGCAACAGGCATGCTGGACCTGACCCGTTTGATTTTGCCAGATTCGACAGCTTATGGTGTCGTATTTATGCTCGAGGCTATTCTCTTCATTATAGCAGCTATTGTAGCAGCCCGAGTGATGCGTTTGCCCTCCAATATGAATGATGTAACCTTGATTCCGGGGGGATAAAAATATGTATGATGTTGTCGTTGTGGGCGGTGGACCATCTGGTGCCACAGCTGCCGAAGATCTCACACGATCAGGTCACTCTGTAGCTTTGCTGGATCGCGAAGGACGGATTAAACCTTGTGGTGGAGCAATACCACCACGCTTGATGAAAGATTTTCAGATAACTGAAGATCAGTTGCTCACAAAAGTAACTACAGCCCGCATGATATCTCCAAGCGGGAGGCACGTCGATATTCCCATCGAAAACGGTTATGTTGGAATGGTGGATCGCAAAGACTTTGATCCATTCCTTCGCTCCCGCGCCAAAGAAGCCGGAGCAAAATATTTTACAGGCACATTTGTTAGAATTGAACGTCCCGAAGGAAACCCTGTGGTTATCTACCGAGACAAGGCTACTCAGGAAGAACACAAACTTCCTTGCAGAGCCGTAATTGGGGCTGACGGAGCAAAATCTCGCGTTGGTTTAGCAGAAGTTAAAGATGCTGATAAAGTACCTCTGGTTTTTGCTTATCATGAAATTATCAAAGCTCCACCCAAGAACAAAATCTATGACCCTGCACGATGTGACGTCATCTATGACGGTGCTATCTCACCTGATTTTTATGGTTGGGTTTTTCCACATGGAGACAGTGCCAGTGTTGGCATGGGATCCGAGTTATCATCCGTAAACCTAAAGCAAGCTACTGCAGATTTACGCATAGCCTCGGGGCTCGCAGATTGTGAAACTCTGCGCAAAGAGGGCGCACCCATCCCACTTAAGCCACTTGACAGATGGGATAACGGGAAAGATGTCATATTAGCTGGCGACGCCGCGGGTGTTGTGGCCCCATCCTCAGGTGAAGGGATCTATTACGCTATGGTTGGTGGGCGTGTGGCTGCCACAGCTTGTACTGCGATGCTTGCATCTGGCAGAGTTAAAGATCTCAAATTAGCGCGTAAACTCTTTATGCGTGAGCATAAAACAGTGTTTCGAGTTCTTGCTTCAATGCAGAATGCCTATTACCGATCTGATGATAGACGTGAGCGATTTGTATCTCTTTGTCACGATGTTGACGTACAAAAATTAACCTTTGAGGCTTATATGAACAAAAAACTAGTATCAGCGCGCCCTATGGCTCATATTAAAATTGGCATAAAAAATATAGCCCATTTAACAGGTTTGGTTAAGGCAGACTACGTATGAGTATAATGATCCCTGCTTGGGTAAATGGCAACTTAGTCCCCGTTGAAAAACTTGAAGCACATAAACGCGGTTTTAAACATAAAGCCGTGTCAGTCTTTATATTGCAGGACGACAATGTATTATTACAACAACGAGCGTTGGAAAAATACCATACACCAGGTCTGTGGGCCAATACCTGCTGCACCCATCCTGACTGGGACGAAGACCCTAATGATTGCGCTGTTCGGCGGTTGAATGAAGAACTAGGCATTAAAAATCTGAACCTCGAGCACCGTCATCATCTTGAATACCGTGCCAAAGTGGGTGGAGGTTTAATCGAACATGAAGTTGTAGACGTGTACGTCGGGTACGCACCTCCAAATTTTCAAGTCGAGCTCAACCCAGATGAAGTAATGGCGATTGAGTGGCTCAGTTTTATAGATATAAAATCTGCTATTGAACAAAACCCTGAACGCTTCACACCATGGTTAAAAATTTATATGGCTGAACATGCAAACACAATTTTTGGTGACGATTTAGTCCATTTGTAACTATCAAGTTCAATGTTAAATCACGGCAGTACTAAAAATTTTTATGATCTGCTTCAGTACCAATCGATCTTTAGCTGTCTCCATTACAGTACTCACTTCATGATTATCTGGGGTTCAAACTCAGATTAAAAGCGGACACAGCCGTTGATTGAATAAATAACTTGACCATATTTTTAACCACAAAATATACAAAACTTACAATTACTTTTTCTTTTTTAATAAAGGCGTTATAATTGGGACCAGAAGCGTGGTGAGGGATCCCAACGGGTCAGTTGGAATATTTTTCAATGACCCAACAATCTGACGTACATCGGACCCAAGATCTTGCATTTCTACTTCAAGGTCAGCAATTGCCATATCCCTAACTTCTACTACCGGCGCAATTTCTCGTTCAACGTTCAACTTCGCTGCAGTGATCGCTAGGACAAGGGTCAATATTAAATTCAAAATAGCCAGAATACAGGCCGCCCATGTGGGAGAGACTAGTCCACTAAGAATGAAGTAAAAGCAAAGGTTCAAAAAAACCAAGCCAATCATTGCTAAAACACCTGCTAAAGCCATCAAGATTGTCTGATTTTGAATGACTGCTAAACGCCGTCGCGCAATAAGGCTTTCAGTTCGATAAATCGTTGTGATACTACGACTAATTCGATTCATGTTGATCTCCTATTTTGACACTCGACCAACAAAAAGCCCCAGAATGAAAGTAGCTATTAAAACGGTCACAGGCTTTTCTTTATGCAGCATTTTAAGTTCATCTATCAAAGTTGCGCCTAGATCTTCAATCTGGTCCAAGTCAAGGCCATGGTTAACCAAAATTTGCGACAAACCTTCGGTATCATGTTCTGTTTTACCCATTAATTCTGCATCAGTTTTATTCATGTTTCTTTTTTTTGCATCATAGGCAAGGCGGCTGTTTTCCAATTCTAACTTGAGGCTTAAAAGTTCCTTTTCGAGCTCTGCTTTAGTCGCCATTTAATTGTACCCCTCAAGTAATTATCAGCTACTGCGTCCTAGCCTAACAACATATCTTATGTGTTTTTACTGAAGTTGTTATTATTTTTACCAAGCATTTATTTTCCTAATTTTTTATCGTATGCATCAGTAGATGAATAAGCAAATTCAATTGAACACTCAATCTATCCTGTGCTAAGATGAATGGTGTAGAGCACATAATGAATGTGCTACTTTTCATACAAATACAATTATACAATTTGGATAGAAAAAAGACTTTCTTTATTTATCATATCAGCGCTTACGTCTACAATCCCGCTCATATACGCCTAATTGAATCAAAAATTTGGAGAGATCCTTATCATATGTACATATGATTTTTTAGTTCAAACATGACAACGCGGGCTTTGTAATAAGGACAGAGTTTGCATTCATTTTGATAAAAATTTTAAGATTTTGAACCTTGTTACAGGGAGTTTCAGTGCTCAAATTGGTCAGAAAAACTGTTTTAGGAACATTATTAATTGGGCTTTTATCATGTGCACCCTCACTAACTTCTAAAGATCCAGACACGGTTAATATATTGATCGGTCAAGAAGTTTTGCGCAGCTACCCCACTTTTCAAGACGCCAAACCACACGAGGGGATTGGCGACAAGCCGCAAAACTTTGCTGTCCACGGTATAGATGCATCACGATGGCAAAGCGACATTGATTGGCAAACTGCACGTTCCGCCGGTATTTCATTTGCCTATATTAAAGCTACTGAGGGTGGAGATATTTTTGATCCAATGTTTCTTGCGCATTGGAATGGGGCCCAAAAAGCCGGTGTGCGTCAGGGAGCATATCATTATTTTTACTTTTGCCGTCCCGCGGTAGAACAGGCACGATGGTTTATCAGTCATGTACCACGGGAAGCTAAGGCGCTACCACATGTTCTGGATATGGAATGGAACCATCTATCACGAACTTGCCCACTCCGTCCAACTGGCGCTAAAGTCCGTGAGGAAGCCAAACGCTTTTTAGACATTCTTGAAAAACACTATGGCCAGCGTCCAATTATCTATACAACCGTCGACTTTTATCGTGATACCAATATCAAACTATTAAAAAATACTCAATTTTGGTTGCGGTCTGTTGCCGCCCATCCCCGCAAAACTTACCCTGGACAGAAATGGATATTCTGGCAATACACCGGCACCGGTATTGTTCCCGGTGTGCAAACTCCAGTAGACATAAACGTTTTTGCGGGTACGCTCAAGGAATGGAGAAATTGGCCAGATTAGCCATTAATCTTCTTTTTTGAAGAGAAATCTATTTACTCGGGCATCTCTTAATTACAGTACCGGAACATCGCTGGAGGTGCATAATCATAGTCCGACCTATCGACCCGACCCATAGCGCTATATAAATAGTTAGAGCTATTATGCTATATGCATTTTCTATACTACCTCTTACAAAATCTGCGGACAGTTGACTAAATTTTACCAAGATAAATTCCACCAATAGTACGACAAAAGTCTTAGATCAGATAAATTCTTGACCAAGCGATAAAAAAACGTGTTACTTAACAGTATCTAATCTGGGGACTGATATGACAAAATTTAATTCTTTTAACCGCCGCCA
>CAJQRC010000048.1 GCA_905480645.1 uncultured Tateyamaria sp. | reverse complement strand
AAACGATCACATTGCGTGTTTACTACTTTTGACTTACACGCCCAACATGTCAAAGATCTTAAATATTGTCGGTGGCGGAATGGCCGGTTCGGAGGCCGCTTGGCAAGCAGGAAACATGGGTATCCAAGTCGTCATTCATGAAATGAGACCAAAAATTAGTACTTTTGCACATCAAACTGGGCTTTTAGGTGAGATGGTGTGTTCAAACTCATTTCGATCTGATGACAGTGAGCAAAATGCAGTAGGCTTGTTGCACTGGGAAATGCGAGCCGCAAATGGCCTCATCATGGCTGTCGCAGATAAACACAAGTTGCCGGCCGGCGGTGCACTAGCCGTTGATAGAGAGCAGTTTGCGCAATCGATTACTGACACTCTTTTAAGCCATCCAAATATTACAGTAAAATATGATGAGATTACCGAGCTACCATCGCAAGGTCATTGGATAATTGCCACCGGCCCTTTGACATCATCTAAACTTGGACAGGCTATTGCAAATGAAACAGGCGTTAAAGCTCTAGCCTTTTTTGATGCAATAGCTCCAATCATACACTTTGATAGCATAAATATGGAACAAGCCTGGATGCAGTCGCGTTACGACAAAGGTGATACCGAAAAAGAGCGCACTGCGTACCTGAACTGCCCAATGACTAAAGAAGAATACGAAGAATTCATAGATGCGCTTCTAGCCGCAGATAAGACCGAGTTTCATGAAGGTGAAACAGCAGGTTATTTTGACGGCTGTCTTCCTATTGAAATTATGGCAGAACGTGGTCGGGAAACACTGCGTTTTGGCCCTATGAAACCAGTCGGTCTGACTAACCCTCATCAACCCAACAGCAAGCCATATGCTGTCGTTCAATTACGGCGCGACAATAAGTTGGGTACTCTTTACAATATTGTCGGCTTCCAGACAAAAATGAAATACGGTGCGCAAACTGAAGTATTGAGACGCATTCCAGGGTTGGAAAGCGCTAGTTTCGCGCGTTTAGGGGGAATACACCGGAACACTTTTCTCAACTCCCCAACTTTACTAACCAGCGACATGCGTTTACGCTCCCGTCCGAATATCCGCTTCGCTGGGCAAATCACCGGTGTAGAGGGTTACGTTGAATCCGCCGCAATGGGACTGCTCGCAGGGCGAATGGCTGCAACTGAACTGCTAGGTTGTACACTTAAAGTTCCATCCAATTCCACAGCAACGGGGGCCTTGATCACCCATATCACAGGTGGTGCGGATGCAAAAACGTTTCAACCAATGAACATAAATTTTGGGCTTTTTCCTCCAATCGAGGGAGTGAAAACAGGGCGGCGAGGAAGAAAAGACCGTTACAAAGCTTATACTGACCGTGCAAAAAATGAATGGAAAAGCTGGCTATTGCCTCAAATGACAGAAGCAGCTTGACGTCAGGTTTAATGACTTGTGTCTAATGCATCGAATTTAGTAGGCAATCATTGTGTAACTGTCCCGCACTAAATCGTTAGATCAGTAAACAGATCCGCTGTAATGCATAAACGTTACACTAAATATAATAAATGAATTTAAGTAGCTATAATTGACGTATTGGTCTAGCGGACCAACGATCACACAGTGCAAGTAAAGAAAAGGTATGTAAATTTTTATGCGCAAAAATGTGAAAATATTTTGTAAATGGTCAGAGCTACAGTGAAACTTAAACAACCTGAAAAAACTATCTGATTTTATACACTACCAGCTATAAAATAGACACTTTCAATGGTATTATGACGTGAATTACACAACTCGATTTGCACCTTCTCCAACCGGGCCATTACATTTAGGTCACGCCTATTCTGCACTTTTGTCATTCAACCGTGCCAAAAAAAAGGAAGGTGCATTCCTGCTGCGCATTGAAGACATAGATCAAAGCCGCGCACGTGCTGGATGGGAAGCTACAATCTACGAGGATTTAAATTGGTTAGGCGTATCTTGGGTTAATCCAATCTTACGGCAATCAAACAATTTGAAGAATTATACTAAAGCAATTAGCCAACTGTGGAACCTTGGACTTTTATATAAGTGTGATTGCAGCAGACGTGACATCACTGAAGCTGTACAGGCACCACAAGAAGGCTACCCCTTACAAGGACCAGATGGTGTCATTTACCCGGGCACATGCCGCAACAAGCATCCGCGTCAAGGTTCAGTTCCCCCTATTGCTAACCTTCGCCTCGATCTGAAGAAAGCTTTAGATTGGATTGATGATCCATTGTATTATGAAGAAACGGGGCAAGCTTTTGGCACCGTTACCATCGGCAATACCCAGTCAATTAATACTATCGGAGATATAGTTATCGCCCGCCGCGACATGGGAACGTCATATCATCTATCAGTTGTTGTAGATGACGCCGCACAAAATATTACTGAAGTTATACGCGGAGAAGACTTGGCAGATGCTACCCGTATTCATGTAATTTTACAGGCCTTGTTAAATTTAAAAACTCCAGTTTACCACCATCATCATTTAATACGAGATGCTACTGGAAAGCGGTTGGCTAAGCGCGATGATGCCCGATCTATTGCGACTTATCGAGTCAAAGGGGCAACACCAGCAGATATTAAAGTCCTGATCGGGCTGTGATTAAACATGGCATAAATTCATCACGCTATTGGAGGCATCAGTTCAACTTCAGGGCCATTTGTGATATCCGTGAAAAAACATGACAAGCGTCCTGTATGGCAGGCTGCTCCAATTTGCCTAACTTGTACCAACAAACAATCACGATCACAGTCAATAGCCATAGTAACCAAAAACTGTTTGTGACCTGAGGTTTCCCCTTTTACCCAAAAACTCTGACGTGATCTGCTCCAATATGTAACCTGTCCAGTACGAAGGGTTCTGGCCACAGCTTCCGAATTCATCCACGCCATCATTAAAACTTTACCTGTTTCGATATCTTGTGCAATTGCTGGCACAAGACCTGCATCATCAAATTTTAATGTTGCAGGATCAAAAATAACGTTATCTGACATGTCAAAACCTTTGCTTCTGGTATCGGACTGACTATGTAGTAATAAATAATCAATGATACCAGTACGGAGAGACTATGCCCGCCGAGACAGACCTAATAAAGTTGTACTCTACGCGGATCTTGGGACTTGCGGCAGAAATTCCACATCATAAGAGGCTGGAGTCTGCAGACGCGACTATAAAGAAACGCTCGCCATTGTGTGGATCTGCTGTAACTGTAGATATTACAATAAAAGACGGAAAGATTGTAACGTTCGGCCAAGACGTCAAAGCTTGTGCGCTTGGCCAAGCTGCGGCCGCAGTTACAGGCGGAGCTATCATCGGAAGAACTCTCGCCGAGATACGTATCGCACATGATACATTATACGCCATGCTGAAAAATAGTGGCCCAGTTCCGGATGCACCTTTTGATGGGTTTGAGGTTTTGGAGCCTGCTCGAGAATTTAAAAACAGACATGCGTCTATTCTTCTTTGTATCGAAGCCACTTTGGAAGCTATGGAGCTGGCGTTAAAAGCGGATCTCGCCTCACCAACATCTTTAAATTGAAATATGGTTGATTACGGCTGCAACCAAAAAAGAATTTATCAAGGTAAATTTTTCAAAAAGGCCGCGCATCCAAGAAAATAACTATACGGCACGGGGTGTTTCTCAATTAAAGCAATGCACCTTATTTATTAGTGTTATTAAATTAAGTCCAGATTGAGATTTGTTTTAATGTGGAATGGCGACCAAAACTTCTATGCGATACCTGCATTCAATATCGTGTAAAAAATTAAATTATCGATGGAAGATGTAATCCAACCAACAAAATCACCATTAATGCACCCACTCCAAGTGCATCTTGAAGAATGTAGGCTTCAGCCCGACTTACAATTTCTTTTATATGGCGCAATGTTGTCATGCCGTTGTCTCCGTCATTATGTTGCCATATTGTTCTCATACTTATTCCATGTAGTAAAGAACTTTTTAAGAACATTAGTGAACAAAAAGATTAACCCACTGATATTAAACGAATAGATTCATCTTTACCCATCAACCATAATAAATTACGCGCCGCTCTACCCCGTGGACTTTTAAGTGCTGGGTCATCTATTAGAAGTTTTCGCGCATCCGAATGCGCTACAGCCATAAGAGCGCCCTGCCGTTCTATGTCAGCAACTTTAAACTGGGGAACTCCAGATTGCTCTGTACCAATTAAATCACCGAATCCACGCATTTTTAAATCCGTCTCTGCAATCCTAAAACCATCTTCAGTCTCACGCAGGATCTCCAAACGGCGTTGACCAGACTTCGAAAGTGGCGCTTGATACATTAGCAAACATGTTGAAGCCAATAGACCTCGCCCAACGCGTCCACGCAACTGATGCAACTGTGCTAGACCAAATACTTCCGCTCTCTCAATCACCATAATAGTCGCATTAGGCACGTTTACGCCCACCTCAATCACAGTTGTGGCTACCAACACACCGGTGTCTCCAGTCTGGAAGCGGGTCATCGCCTTATCTTTTTCTACAGCCGGCATTTGACCATGAACTAAACCAACAACTCCATCTCCTAAAGCTGCTCGTAATCTTACAAATCGATCTTCCGCAGCAGTAAGATCTACTACCTCACTCTCTTCAACCAAAGGGCAAACCCAATAACACTGACGACCGTCAGCCACCGCAGCCCGCAGTCGTTCAATGACTTCATTCATACGACTAGTACTTATTAACGCAGTTTTAATCGGTTTGCGGCCGGGTGGTTTTTCATCCAAAGTAGATATATCCATATCACCATACTGTGCTAAAGCTAACGATCGAGGGATAGGAGTTGCTGTCATTACCAGTACATCAACAAATTGACCTTTTTTCCCCAGCATCAGTCTTTGGCGAACTCCAAAACGATGTTGTTCATCAACAATAGCAAGCCGTAAATCTGCAAATTGGACATCAGTCTGAAAAACGGCATGTGTTCCAACAAGAATTTGGATATTACCCTGCCATAATGCCTCGAGTTTAGCTCGGCGTTTAGCTCCCTTGTCTCTCCCCGTTAACAACTCCAGTACAACACCTGCCTTTTCGGCCAATGGCTGTAAACTTTCCAAGTGTTGGCGTGCAAGGATCTCGGTGGGAGCCATCATAACGCCCTGCCCACCTGCCTCAACCGCAATCAATAAAGCCCAAAAAGCTACAAGCGTTTTACCAGTCCCAACATCGCCTTGCAGCAAACGGTTCATCTTAACATCACTGGCCATATCCTGTGATATTTCCAGAATTGAACGTTGTTGTGCATCAGTTGGAGTGTAGGGCAATGCTTCACTTACAAGAGCCTGCAGTCGCCCATTTCCATGACTTTCTCTCCCTAATATCCGACGCTCAAAAGCACGAGCTAGCGAAAGGGTCAATTGATGTGCCAACAGCTCATCGTAAGCTATTCGTGTTCGCGCAGGACTAGTCATTGCAATATCATCAAATGATTCTGGACTATGCACTTTCTGGAAAGCCGTCAAAAAATCCGGCCAATTAGCTTTAGTTTTTTGCTCCAAATCAATCCATTCATTAAATATTGGAAGCTTTGTTAATGCCGAACGGGTAGCCTTGAACATCGTCTTTTGATTCACACCAGACGTCAGTGGATATATTGGTTCAAATGCGGGAAAGTCAGATATTTCAGATTCTGAAACGATGTATTCAGGGTGTGTCATCTGAATAACACCATCAAAAATCTCCACCTTACCTGATACAACGCGAGTACTATCCTTTGGCAACACTCGATTAAGATAGTCACTGCGTCCATGAAAAAAAATAAGCTGAAAGCTCGTTTTTGCATCATCCACGTCTACACGATACGCACCACTTCGGTGATGCGGAGGGCGATGATCGCTAACTTTAACAAGAACGGTTAATGTTGACGGAAAAGAAGCGTTTTTGACGGTGTCAATAAGTTTTCGATCTATTCCGCTGTATGGCAGTGTGAATAACAAATCGCGTGGCGTATTAATTCCTAATTGAGTTAAGTTTTGTGCTGTTTTTGGGCCAATACCACTTAAACTTTCTAGCTCTGCGAAAAGCGAAAATAGAATTTCAGGTCGGCTCATAAATCACCAATAAGTTGTAACCAATCATCCTCACTCAGTATCTTCACACCTAAGTCAGCGGCTTTCTTGACTTTAGAACCAGCGCCGGGTCCTGCAACCAAAAGGTCAGTTTTAACACTGACAGAGCCAGCGACTTTCGCACCAAAAGATTCAGCTCTATTCTTGGCTTCAGCACGAGACATTTTTGAAAGGGTCCCAGTGAAAACGACTGTTTTATCCGCCAAAATGCTGTTGGTAATCGGCGATTTTACGAGTAGCTCTACTTCTAGCTCTGCAGTCAAGCGCTGAATACTCTCCCATTCAGCGTCTTGCTGAAAAGTTGTTACCAAAGACTGTGCCATAACCTCTCCCACACCATCGATGCTAATTAAGTCGCACCATATAGGATCATCACGAGAAGCTTCGCGCATTGCAGCACTGAACACTCTCCAGCTTTTGTAATGTACAGCTAAAAGATTTGCCGCTGCTTCACCAACATTACGGATACCAAGCGCAAAAATCATTCGGTTAATTGGTATTTTGCGTCGATCATCAATCGCGTCAAAGAGACTAGTGGCCGACTTTTCACCCCAACCATTCCTATATTTCAACTGTTTTAAGCCAACACTAAAGCGCCTACGTAAAGTGAATATGTCTGCCGGCTCTCTAATCCATTTATCCGCATAAAACTGCTCCACCTGCTTAGCACCAAGACCATCGATATCGAAAGCCGCTCTACTGACAAAATGTTTTAATTTTTCTACCGCCTGCGCTGGACATATTAGGCCACCTAAGCACCTTCGAACTGCATCTCCAGCCTCACGTATTGCAGCGCTACCACATTCTGGGCAAACTTCAGGCATTACGAAGTGCACAGTATTTGCGGGTCGCTTGGATAGATCCACGTCCGCCACCTTGGGGATCACATCGCCTGCCCTATAAACCTGAACCCAATCACCAACACGAATATCTTTACCAGCACGTATATCTACGCCTTTACTGTCAAAGCCAGCGATGTAATCTTCATTATGAAGTGTGGCATTGGACAGCACAACCCCTCCTACCGTTACAGGTGAAAGCCGCGCCACAGGGCTTAAAGCGCCGGTGCGGCCAACTTGAATATCAATTTCCTCAAGACGCGTCCAAGCAAGCTCGGCTGGGAATTTATGCGCCGTCGCCCACCGCGGTGTCGTGGATCTAAAACCTAGGCGCAATTGAAGCGATATTTCGTTCACTTTATAAACGACGCCATCAATATCATAGCCAAGATCAGCGCGTTTTTGCTCGATCAAGTGATAATTTTTGATCATTTCGATTGGACCATTACAAATCTTACTCAACGGATTCACCTTAAACCCAAAAGATTCAATCTTTCTTATAGCACCCATTTGTGTTTTCGATAACGGCTTACTCAAAGCACCCCAGGCGTAAGCAAAAAAATTCAGTGGTCTGGCAGCAGTTATAGCAGGATTTAATTGTCGCAACGACCCCGCAGCTGCATTTCGCGGATTAGCAAATGGCTTATGCCCGGCAGCGCTCTGACGCAAATTTAACTTATCAAAATCTGCGTGAGCCATATAAACTTCTCCGCGCACCTCAAAAACAGTAGGAACATTCTTTAAAAATTTAGGGATATCCTTTATCGTCAGAGCATTGGCAGTAACATTTTCGCCAAGTTTTCCATCACCACGAGTAGCCGCCTGAACTAGATGACCGTTTTCATAACGCAACGACAGAGACAAACCATCTATCTTTGGTTCTGAAATATACTCTAGGGGCGAATTAGCCTCTAAATTGAGGTATTTTCTAATCCTTAAATCAAATTCGTTTACTCCCAAGTCATCAAAAATATTTGATAAAGATAACATCTCAACTGCGTGAGTAACTTTAAGAAACCCTTCTGAGGGAGTAGCGCCTATTTGATCTGTAGGACTATCCGCACGTTTAAGATCAGGAAACAATTCCTCAATAAAAATGTTACGCCGTTTCAGAGCATCGTAATCTGCGTCAGACAGTTCTGGAGAATCTTTGGAGTAGTAGGCGATGTTTGCTTTAGTCAATATTGTAGCAAGACGGACTAACTCATCCTGCGCTCTAGATTTAGAAAGTGATTTTGGATCAGGTAGTTCGGTCATATCATACCTCCCGCACAATGCTGTCTCCAGATAATTGCACTGCTTGCCATGTTCTAGTCTTACTCGCTGTAAGTTTCTCCCAATTGTCCGATTGCGTAACTCCCAAGCAATTTAGACTGAAAGAGATAAAATCATAAATTAACGGTAACCATCCTTTTATAAACGACTCATAATTTTATCTTAACAACCCTGAATATTTTTGATCCGCATTCCTAACGTGATTTTTTGACTTAAAACTGAAAATTCTCAGCAAAATTCTAATGGTATAATTACGTACTAAAATATTCTTGGGAGGAAAATTCTTTACAGGTGACAAAATAAAATCATGGCTATTACTAATCAGCCTAAAATCGTTCTTATTTGATTTCAATCTGTCGCTGCCTAAGAAAAGTAACAAAATTTAAAATAAAAAAGAATTACGTGTACGAATTCATTCCTTTCGCACACAACTCTCAACTTTTGCGTATAGATTTCTAATAAGAAACTACAGGCTGTTACAATGGTAGCCTGTTAGAGGTGTCGAAGCATTCGAGAATTTTTTAAAACAGCGAAAGCTAAGTTATAATTGTAAACGCAACATTAACTACAGTTCAAACCAACCCTTGAGACAAAAGCGTATTTGCTTATATATGACCAAAACTTATCTCAGAGATAGACATGCCTGATTACTCCAGTTCATTTAATTCTTTAGGCTTCGACAAAGCACCGAAAGATACGCGCGTTGTAGTCGCAATGTCTGGGGGAGTTGATAGTTCAGTCGTCGCCGCAGAGTTAAAATCACAGGGTTATGACATAATAGGGGTAACTCTGCAGCTATATGATCATGGTGTAGCACTTGCAAAAAAAGGTGCTTGTTGTGCCGGTCGAGACATTCATGATGCTCGCCGAGTTGCAGAAGAAATGGGTTTTCCTCACTATATATTAAATTATGAAAATATATTCCAAGATGCGGTAATCGACGAGTTTGCCGAAAGTTACTTAGGCGGAGCAACTCCCGTACCTTGCATTCGCTGTAACGAAAGAATCAAGTTCAAAGACTTGCTTGGAGCAGCCAAGGAACTTGACGCAGACTGTATGGCCACAGGACACTATATTCAGCGAAAATTCGGAGAAAGTGGGCCAGAATTGCATTGTGCAGCAGATGCCACACGTGATCAAAGTTATTTTTTGTTTTCGACCACAACAGAACAACTTAACTATCTCCGCTTCCCATTGGGCCATCTACCTTCAAAAGACGACACGCGTGCACTTGCCAGAAAGTACGGTTTAAGCGTTGCTAACAAAGCCGATAGCCAAGATATTTGCTTTGTCCCCAACGGAGACTACGCATCCGTCATCAAAAAACTACGCCCGGAATCAGCTGCGCCAGGCAATATTGTTGACACCAACGGTAACGTGCTCGCACAACACGAAGGTATCATAAACTATACCATAGGTCAGCGACGGGGCTTGAGAATAGGAGGTTTAGCGACTCCTCTTTATGTTGTTAAACTGGATGCAAGTAAACGCGAGGTGATAGTGGGCTCCAAAGAATTACTGGCCACCCGCACAGTACCCATACGTGAAGTAAATTGGTTAGGAGACACCCCTTTTTCTAGCCGATCTGAATGGCATGTCGGCGTCAAAGTCCGCTCGACTCGCCCTCCAACCGACGCAATAATTCGCCCTATCAACGACACTGAGGCAACAGTCGAGCTAGTTTCAGCAGAAGCTGGTGTCTCACCAGGGCAAGCTTGCGTATTTTACAATCGCAACGATAGTCGGGTCTACGGCGGTGGCTGGATTCATAAGGGCTAATACACTTGAATAAATAACCCTAATGGTCTGATTTTTATGTGGAAATGAAATCTTAGCAGTACGTATTTCTTTATTTTTTACAACTTAGATATTTGATGAAAGATTTATAGTTCCGGGAGGAACGCAAAGTGCGTCTTAACACAACAAAAGCAATTATTACTGGTGGTGCATCTGGCCTTGGCGAAGCAACCGCCCGTTATCTTACGTCACAAGGCGCAAAGGTCACTATATTAGACATTAACGCTGAACGTGGCGCTATCGTTTCAGAAGAAATTGGCTGTTTTTTTGTTAATACGAATGTTTCTGACGAATTATCAGCACAATCTGCCATTACCAAATCTTTACAGTATATGGATGGTATAAACACAGCAATAAATTGTGCGGGCATCGCGGTTGGAATTAAAACATTCGGGAAAAAGGGTGCCCACCCACTTTCGGCTTTCAAGAAGACACTAGACATCAACCTTGTTGGTAGTTTCAATATATCGAGGCTGGTTGCAGCAACTATGGAAGATAACACACCTGAACCTGATGGTGCACGTGGCGTAATTATCAATACTGCATCCATCGCTGCATTTGATGGTCAAAAAGGACAGGCAGCATATGCAGCCTCCAAAGGTGGCATTGTAAGCATGACATTACCGATGGCACGTGATCTCGCCTCTATTGGAGTACGAGTAATGGCTATTGCACCAGGTATTTTTTCCACACCCATGCTCGCTGGATTATCAAAAGATGTTCGCAACATTCTTGCAGCAGATGTGCCTAATCCCGCTCGACTAGGTGATCCCAATGAGTATGCGCGATTGGCCGGGTTTATTATCGAGATGGGATACCTAAACGGTGAGGTCATTCGTTTAGATGGTGCTCTGCGCATGAGATAAGTGTAAATCTTTTCGAAACTTCAGTTATGTTGTACGAACATGCCACATAATTTACAAAATCTATAAACTACGATGACCAGAGAAGAATAATCCTTAGCAAAGCTTCTAGATAATGATGCGTTGTAACGATTCAGAAAAACATAAAATCACCAAACAGGAGAAATAGAGGTAAGATCTATTAAAATACCCAAAACTATTAGGTTATACTTAACCACTTGAACGCTACAGTAATTTGCTAGTTCGAAGCATTACTCAAACCTAGTTCTAAAATAAAACTTTGAGGAATTAACGCTTAAAAAGGTTGAATAACACAGCCTGCCATTATGGCCACTTGCCAATCGAAAATAATTTCCAGATTTTTTAAACACTGCAGTTTCTTTTTGGCAAATTTTATAACAAGAAACGAAGAACTATGGAGTACTGATCAGTTCTCGCTCAAACACCAGATTTTTCCTCAAGCTCTAACCATTCATGCTCTGCCAAAAGCAGCATTTCTTGACGCTCAAACAATGCCTCTGTTGCTTTTTTAAACTTGACTGGTTGCGCATTAAACAAATCTGGGTCACTCAGTAAATCTTCCAACTTAGAAATCTGTGATTCAAATTTGGATATTTCAGCCGGTAAGGTTTCTAATCTGTGCTGCTCACTAAAG
>CAJQRC010000047.1 GCA_905480645.1 uncultured Tateyamaria sp. | reverse complement strand
GATCCACGCCGGTTAGTAGAAAAATTTTCACCATATCCGCCCAAACGAATATTAGCTTTTCGTTTCTTAGGTTCTTGAACAACTGCCTCAATACCCTGTTCTCGCGCGTAATCTTCTGCTTCTTGACGGGTCGCAAAGGCAAGGTGTACCTGGCTCTGAGTATCCGAAGAAGACGTCCATCCCATCAACGGGTCAACTGAACGAGCACTTGCAGGTACAAACTCCAGCATCCAACGTTTAGTTTTAGCAGTTCCAGAGGACATCGCAGTTTTTGCTGGCTGAAAAATACGGGCGCGCATGAGTTGCTCCATAGAGATTCAAAATTCAAGTTGGCCCCTGCTTGGACACTTCGATAGGACTCGGTGCAGACAGTAACCGTTCTGTGTTATATGACCGTATTTCGTAGTCACAGCCAGTAAAATCTTTAAATGATAGACGAGCTTGGCATTTTTATAGAAAATAACCAAACTAAGTTTCTTATCTGTCTGCTAAGAAAACGAATTCTATCTACCACAACTCATTTATATTTCACAACCTTCATATAAAAAAGCATCTTTATTTATTTTATAGAGATCAAAAAACATTGAGGTATCAAATCTATCGCTGTGTTGACAAAATAGCATTTTGCACAAACTTACTTTATTCAAACAATACGCTGCTACCACCCTTGCCTAAATCTGAATAAAAGACAGATAAGAGCGTACATAGCAGGAGCCTGCCAATGCCCTATGCCCATTCAGATTCATCTAAAGCAATACTGGCCAATTCAGCACCAGAAGCCCAGAACCGTCCCAAGCTGGAGGGTGGTATCGCTTTTCAGATGGAAAGTGAGTTCACGCCTGCGGGTGATCAGCCTGTCGCTATCAAAGAATTAAGTTTAGGCGTCAACAACGGTGAACAGGATCAAGTTTTACTTGGGGCCACGGGCACTGGAAAAACCTATACCATGGCAAAGGTCATTGAACATACACAACGTCCAGCGATTATTCTGGCGCCTAACAAGACGTTGGCAGCCCAACTTTATGGAGAATTCAAAGGGTTCTTCCCAAACAACGCTGTGGAGTACTTCGTTAGTTACTATGACTACTACCAACCGGAAGCTTACGTAGCACGTTCGGATACTTATATCGAGAAAGAAAGTCAGATAAATGAACAGATAGACCGCATGCGGCATTCAGCAACCCGTGCACTATTAGAACGTGATGATGTCATAATTGTGGCATCAGTATCATGTATATACGGAATCGGTTCTGTAGAAACCTATGGCGCGATGACGCAAGATATTAAAGTCGGCAACAATTACGAACAACGCCAAGTAATAGCTGATTTAGTTGCTCAGCAATACAAACGAAATGACTCAGCCTTTTTTCGGGGGTGTTTTCGCGTGAGAGGTGATAGTCTAGAGATCTTTCCAGCTCACCTTGATGATCGTGCGTGGCGATTATCATTTTTCGGTGAAGAGCTTGAAAGTATTACTGAATTCGATCCACTTACTGGTGAAAAGACGGACACTATGGAACACATCCGCGTCTACGCCAACTCACATTACGTTACGCCTAAACCAGCAATGTCACAGGCTATATCGGGAATAAAAAAAGAGCTCCGGATCAGGCTTGATCAGCTTGTTGGAGATGGTAAGCTCCTTGAAGCCCAAAGGCTTGAACAACGAACAAATTTTGATCTCGAAATGCTTGAGGCTACCGGAGTTTGTAACGGTATCGAAAACTATTCAAGATATCTAACTGGTCGAGCCCCTGGTGAGCCACCCCCAACCCTATTCGAATTCATACCCGACCATGCAATAGTTTTCGCTGATGAGTCACACGTTTCAGTTCCACAAATAGGTGGAATGTATAAAGGAGACTACCGCCGTAAATTCACTCTAGCAGAACATGGCTTCCGCCTACCCTCCTGCATGGATAACCGGCCCCTTAAATTTGAAGAATGGGACTCGATGCGGCCTCAATCAGTATTTGTTTCAGCCACGCCTGCATCTTGGGAAATCGAGCAAACGGGAGGTGTATTCACAGAACAAGTCATTCGTCCTACTGGCCTTTTGGATCCTCCTGTCGAAATTAGACCCGTTGAAATGCAAGTTGATGATCTCCTCGACGAGGTGCGCAAAGTAGCAAATGATGGGATGCGCACACTCTGCACCACACTGACCAAACGGATGGCTGAAGATCTCACCGAATACATGCATGAACAAGGTATCCGCGTCCGTTACATGCACTCCGAGATCGATACCATCGAACGAATTGAAATCTTACGTGATTTAAGGCTTGGTGCTTTTGACGTGTTAATAGGGATCAATTTGCTGCGGGAAGGTCTCGACATCCCAGAATGTGGCTTAGTGGCAATATTGGATGCTGACAAGGAGGGGTTTCTTCGTTCAGAAACATCTCTCGTACAAACGATTGGTCGTGCCGCACGTAATGTAAATGGCCGGGTTATTATGTATGCTGATCGTATCACTGGCTCTATGGAGCGTGCACTAGCGGAAACCAATCGCCGTCGTGCCAAGCAGCAAGCTTATAATCTAAAGCATGGTATCACGCCAGAAACGGTGAAAAAAAATGTCGAGGATATCCTTGCGGGCTTGTATAAAGGTGATACGGACCAAAGTCGTGTAACAGCAAAAATAGATAACGCTGTCGCTGGCGGTAATTTACAAACTGTGCTCGATGGATTTCGTGCAGATATGCGGAAGGCTGCTGAGAATTTAGAGTTCGAGGAGGCTGCCCGCTTACGCGATGAAGTAAAACGTTTAGAAGCGGTTGACTTAGCAGTAGCAGATGATCCGATGGCACGACAATACGCAGTAGAAAAGGCCGTGGATGACGCACAAAAATCATCAGGGCGCTCAACGGCAGGACGAGGCGGACAGCGAGGTGGAAATGTGAGGCGCCGGAAGCGGTAAACGCCTCACTGCAAAGCTTATAGTGACTAAATTTATTCCATTCTATGAGTCACCAAATATAATGCATCGGTTAAAATGGGTCTAAAGTGTCAAAAATTAGTATTTTTAATTATGACATGTTTGCGTGCTTTAATTGGTCAATAAATTTGTGAATATCGCTCGGTTAGTCAGTCTATCTTCCGGAGAACAGTTAGTTTATCTTATCCAGACCCAAGTCTTATAAACACTATGGAACCAGTTTTCCACTCAAAGCCTCATCAATCAATTTAACTGTTTCATCAACACCATAAAGCGCAATAAAACCGCCAAATCTCGGACCTTGACTTGATCCCAGAAGAACTTCGTATATGGCAGTGAACCAGTCGCGCAATGGATCAAATCGCTCACGTCCCTCAGCATAAACAATCGACTGTAACGTTTCATCATCCACTGCACCGTCGTGAGCAATTAATGCATCGCGCAAAGCCTCCAGTGCTTGCTGTTCGACTTTACTAGCAGTGCGGTACGTTTTGGTGGGTTTTACAAAATCATTATAATACCGCACTGCAAAGCCTACTGCCTGATCCATACTTGGGTGACTTTCCGGACCGCTGCCTGGCACATAACGCTGGATAAAGCCCCACAACGTCTCCTTTGTCTCTGCAGAACTAACCGAGGCAAGATTCAATAACATAGCAAATGAAATTACCATATCACTCTTGGGAACATGACCGTTGTGTATGTGCCATACTGGATTGTTTAAGCGTGCTTTTTCATCTTGGGTTTCATAAGCACGCAACTGTTGATGATATTCATCCACAGCTTTAGGAATTACATCAAAATACATCCTCTTTGCGGTCTTAGGCTTTTGATACATAAAGTACGATAGGCTTTCCGCACTCGCATAGTTAAGCCATTGATCAATGCTAACACCATTGCCGGAAGACTTTGAGATTTTGTGCCCATTCTCATCCAAAAATAGCTCATAGGTAAAATGCTCTGGCTTACGTTGACCTAATATCTCACAAATACGATCATAGATCGGAGTATTAGTGCTATGGTCTTTCCCATACATTTCAAAATCAACACCAAGGGCTGCCCAGCGCGCTCCAAAGTCAGGTTTCCATTGCAACTTAACGTTACCGCCAGTTATGGGCAACGTCATTTCCCTACCGTCCTCATCATCGAAAGTAACTGTCCCATCAACTGCGTTTACTGATTTCATCGGAACGTACATTACTCGACCAGTTTTAGGATGTATTGGTAGAAAAATAGAATACGTCTGCTGTCTTTCCTCACGCAGAGATGCCATCATGACCTTCATTATATCACTATACTTTTCAGCAGCACGAAGTAGCACTTCATCAAACTGGCCAGATTTATAAAAATCCGTTGCAGAAATGAATTCATATTCAAACCCAAAAGTATCTAAAAAACGGCGCAGCATCGCATTATTATGATGACCAAAACTTTCATATGTACCAAAAGGGTCAGGCACAGAGGTTAATGGCATTTGCAAATACTGTTCTAACGCATCAGGGTTTGGAACATTGCTTGGCACCTTACGCATGCCATCGAGATCATCAGAAAAACAGATCAACTTGGCCGGAATATCACTTATAGCTTGAAATGCACGCATGACCATTGATGTCCGAGCAACTTCACCAAAAGTACCTATATGAGGCAATCCAGACGGGCCGTAGCCTGTCTCAAAAAGAACAAATTCCTTCTCAGGTATAATCTTTTGATAACGTTTAAGCACCTTACGAGCTTCTTCGAAGGGCCATGCTTTACTCATCATCGCAGCGTCACGAAAACTCGACATCAGGTGTGTCCTAAATTCTTGCGCCACAGACTATCCGTGGCATCTTAATAACCCATCGCACAATTCAGCCCGACGGAAATCACGCCCACTTAGTGTGATCTCGCAGCTTCCTATTGCGGGCAGCCATTAGCGTCAATATTGACTGCAAGATCGTTTCGTCTCATAGGGTTTTCTTAATGTCTAATTCTACTTCATATTCTCTCACAGCCCAAGACGCCCTCGTTGCTCTCATGATTGCAGTTTCTGCTTCAGATGAAGACATTCGAACAGCGGAACTAGTCAAGATTAACTCAACCGTGAACAACCTTCCAGTCTTTGCCAATTACGATGTAGACCGGTTCAATATAGTTGTGCAGACAGTTTTTGATTTGTTTGAACAGGAAGATGGGCTAGATGCGCTTTTCGGCCTTGTCCGCACAGCATTACCGAAACAACTTTATGAAACAGCTTATGCTTTATCGTGTGACGCTGCCGCCGCAGATGGTAAGCTTGGAGAAGCTGAGCTTCGCTTGCTTGAAGAAATTAGATATGAGTTAGAAATTGATCGCCTACATGCCGCAGCAATTGAGCGAGGCGCACGAGCGCGCCATATGACACTCTAAGGCAGGCAGTCCCCCTCACAGGCAATAAATTTCAATTAGTGATCTATAAGTCATTCACAGTAATTATACGAATTTTAAGATGTAGGCCTTTAGTAATCAGAGGTGGCGCATACCTCTACATAGGTAAAATATTGCATAAAATCCTGCTTGAAATATAATCTAACAACTAACCCACTTTCTCAGTTTCTCAGTTTCACAAACGGGTCAAGCGTAATAGTGAGTATATATAAACAGAGATCTTACCAATTTAGCTGTCAACGCACTGACTAATGTTTCAGGTGCCATATATCAGGCTCCACCTTTTAATTAATTTTTGTTGCATTGTCTTAGCCCTTCTATTCCATGGTCGCGCACCCTGTGGTGCTTCACGATTAGTTTTAGCAAGCTGTGACCTAGTCTCATTATCAGCGGCAAAAATAGCGAAAGCCATCACAGTTCCATCGTGCGCAGTGATATAACCTGCCAGCCCAGACACAAAATTCAAAGTTCCTGTTTTTGCATCCACTTTAATCGGATGTGCCTTTATGGGCCGCCCTTTATTGTCACGCATTGCAACAGGTTTTAAAATTGGACGCAGCGTCTCTTTTGTATCAACTTTAATTAAGGCTATGACCATATCGTCTGAATTCATCCGGCTTCTACCACTTAAGCCAGAATGATCCACCAGCCTGATATCTTGGAGCCCCATGGTAACTTCTGCCCATCTGTTCATTTCAGATGCAGAAGATTCCAAGTTTTGCACATTTCCAATTCGCTTCAAAGTTGCAGACATACCAACCATTTCAGCAGTAATATTTGTCGAATAACGGAGCATGCCCTTTAGAATAAGGCTTAATTCGTCACTTTGATGGCTAGCAATTAATTTTCCAATAGGCGCTCTACTAATCACTTTTGGTTCTTTAAGAATTATCCCCTGTGATCGAGCAAGCGTTTGAAATACATCTCCAGCATATAAGGCAGGCTTACGCACAGGTAGCCATCGCGCTCCACTATTACCCAACGCACTCCGCGCCACAGTCCAATGATCTAATCCTTCAGCATCCGTGTAAGTATAAATTGGGAGACTTCTTTTCACGACTTGCATTTTAGCCATTGAAACCTCAGGGCGCACCCGCTTGGACCGCGCGTCCATCGTAACACCATATCCTTTGTCAGCCCTTCGCCACTCAAAATGAACTCGATTAAAGTTAAGTGCTATGCCACTAATCGCTGGGCTATAACCAACGTGGTCAGGTTGGGATTGATCAATAGTTTGAATATAAGGCAGGGCGCTTTCATCTACTTTAAAAGCACCACGCACCTCGCGAATGCCGGCAGATTTAAGAGCCTTTGCAAGTCCAGAAAGTGCGTCAGTGTTGAAGGTTGGATCACCGCCACCCACGAGAATGAGGTCACCCAATATCACTCCTTCAGATACACCACCTGTTGCAAACAGCCGCGTAGTGAATCGGTAAGAAGAACCTAAAGTATCCAAAGCATATAGAGCTGTTATCGCTTTAGCCACACTAGCTGGAGGCAGCCCCATTTGGCTATTATAGCCTTCTAAACGTAATCCAGTCTCGGCATTGAAAACTGAGTAACCTACCTGCCCATCCAGCTTTGCAGCAGAAATTATAGCTTCCCCGCCTTCTGCTGCTTTCTTAAAATGGTCAGTTCCACGGGCAAGTGGACGTAAAGAAATTATTGGCGGCGTAGCAACTGCAGCTTGTCCCAGTAGACTGGCAGTTGCTGCCATAAATAAACGTCTCGAAAACTTGTTAGTCATAAATAATTCTAATCACCCACAAAGAAAACAAATACCCAATTAATTTTAAGTCAAACAATTCCAAAAGCCAGATGCTCTTATGGCGCTTGAAGAATGTGACGACATCGGCACGTTAACAAAGCACCACGCGGGCGACCTCATATGACCTAAAATCTGGCTTTCATAGGCTTTAATTCGCGCATGACGATACACACGAGCTGCTGGGCTGAACCTAGCAGAAATACGCTCCCCAGGTCGAGCTAGCACTCCAACTGGTATATTATTCATGATCCATCTCCAGTTCTGCCATTTATGAAATTGGGCTAAATTATCGGCTCCCATCAACCATACAAAACGCACTCTAGGATACAGTGCATTTAATGCTGACAACGTTTGTGCTGTATACCGCGTTCCAAGGCGGGTCTCGAGATCTGTGACTTCTACGCGAGGATGCGACATAACTTTAAGGGAATGTCGCATACGATAACTTAAGAGTGCCGGATCATTGCTTTTGAGAGGGTTACTAGGACTTACAAGCCACCAGACTTTCTCAAGACCAAAACGCTTTAATGCTTCCCGCGTTATCAGAGCATGCCCAGCGTGCGCTGGATCAAATGTTCCACCAAGCAGACCAATTACTTGGCCAGGTCGAGCAATGGGAAAGGCATGGCGCATTACTTGATTGTCCAGTTCAAGTCGAAACATCTGATATAAATCCTTTAGCAACAGAATCCAATTATCAACTCACCTTCTCTCCTTGAAACATTCAGGTTGTTTGTATCTAAAGGAGCAAATAAATATCTCGCTTAATGATAATCTGAGACCACAAAGTACGTTCCACAAAATTCATAATTAAAATAAAATCTTTATTTTAAAGCAGCAACTTGTATATTTAGCCATTCTTTGCAGCATCACTCAATTAAAAATCTATTCATTCTTGAATATTATCTTTTAGCCTATAAAGAAAAATACAGTTCAAACGCATATGCGACTGTCATGAAAGTGCTATAAAAGCTGCCTGAAATACACAAATACGATCTAGGGGCTGACCTAATAGTTGACAAAATAATATTAAATAAGTTCGGAGTTTCGGCTTAGAATATAAGGCGCAACACGCCATTGCGTCCGCAAGAACGCACCTGTATCTGACCATTGCAATCGAGCTGCGCTTTTAAAGGAATCTTCTATGGCCGCTTATCAATACATCTATCATATGTCTGACGTTTCTAAATCCTATCCAGGCGGAAAAAAATGCTTCGAAAATATACACCTAAATTTTCTCCCAGGTGTTAAAATTGGTGTAGTCGGTGTGAATGGAGCAGGGAAATCAACGCTGATGAAGATCATGGCCGGCATAGATAAAGATTTTACTGGTGAAGCTTGGGTCGCCGAAGGTGCCAAAGTTGGATACCTCCCACAGGAACCAAGGTTAGATTCAAAACTAAATGTACGCGAAAATGTAATGTTGGGCGTAGCCAAAAAAAAGGCCGTACTTGATCGCTACAATGAGCTGGCGATGAACTATTCGGATGAAACTGCTGAAGAAATGGGCGCGCTACAAGACCAAATTGATGCTGAAAACCTTTGGGATCTTGACAGCCAAATCGATGTTTCATTGGAAGCTTTACGCTGCCCACCAGACGAAGCAGATGTAACTACTCTATCGGGTGGCGAAGCGCGGCGGGTTGCTTTATGTAAACTGCTCCTTGAGGCCCCAGAAATGCTACTTCTAGATGAACCAACTAACCATCTAGATGCAGAGACCATCGCGTGGTTGCAGCAGCATCTAATCAACTACAAAGGAACAATCCTTATAGTTACCCACGATCGGTATTTTCTAGATAGTATTACTAGTTGGATTTTAGAGCTTGATCGCGGCAAAGGAGTCCCGTGGGAGGGCAATTATTCATCTTGGGTTGAGCAAAAAGCGAAGCGTCTTGGTCAAGAATCTCGCGAAGATAAAAGTCGTCAAAAAACACTGGAACGTGAACTTGATTGGATTCGTCAGGGTGCTAAGGCTCGACAAGCAAAATCAAAAGCAAGGATTAGTGCCTATAATGACATGCTGGATAAATCCGAGCGCGAGAAACTATCCTATGCCCAAATCGTCATTCCAAGTGGGCAACGGTTAGGCAATAAAGTGATTGATGTTACAGGGTTGACAAAACACATGGGTGACAAGCTTTTGCTCGAAGGGTTAGATTTTTCAATACCTCCTGGAGCTATTATAGGTGTCATCGGACCCAACGGAGCAGGTAAATCTACACTATTTAAAATGATTACTGGGCAAGAGACACCAGATGCTGGCTTAGTTGAGATTGGTGATACTGTGCAAATGAGTTACGTTGACCAGTCTCGTGATGACTTAAATTCTGAAGATAATGTCTGGCAGGCAATCTCAGGCGGGGCGGAACTGATCGAATTAGGCGACGCAGAGGTTAATTCGCGTGCCTACTGTTCATCCTTTAATTTCAAAGGTGGTGACCAGCAAAAGAAAGTTGGTTTGCTTTCGGGCGGGGAGCGTAACCGCGTACATATGGCTAGACTTTTAAAAGAAGGTGGTAATGTTCTCCTACTAGACGAACCGACAAACGATCTAGACGTTGAAACGCTCAGGGCGCTAGAAGATGCATTGGTTGATTTTGGCGGTTGTGCAGTAGTTATATCGCACGATCGCTTCTTCCTTGACAGAATTTGCACGCATATTCTAGCATTTGAGGGGAACGCCCACGTTGAATGGTTTGAAGGAAACTTTGAGGACTATGAAGAGGATAAAAAACGCCGTTTGGGAGCTGACGCATTGGAACCCAAGCGCCTGAAGCATAAAAAGTTTGCTCGTTAATACATAAGCTTATTTTTTCGAAATCATCTTTTGAACGTCGTTTCAGAATTAAAATAGGAGTTTGCGCAATTACGAAAACAAACTTTTTTCTTCTTAAGATTAATTTGTTTTCTTAATATACTCAAAATAAAAGCATGGTGGCTTAAGGCGTTTCTTGATCCTTGCATTTGTACATGAACCCTTTAAGCAGTAGTAAAATTTACTTAAATCGCTACGATTGTAGGCATTTTATTTGATCCAAAATGAATCCTAAACCCATCCCAATATGTAAAAGCCCCACCGGAATGCCGTTGATACGAGCTAGTCTAAGACACCATGATCAAAAACGGTATGTCTACTTTTTGAACCACCATAATTCATTTTAAAAGATCATGAGTGATCATACTACAGCAACATATACCAGACGAGCAATGGCGGCAAAGCAACAGCAAAACCTATTGTGAAAAGCTTTGCGCCATGACTTACCTTGCCAAAGGCTCCAGCCCCATTAGCAATTAGGCCGTAGTTCATCGCTACTGCTAAAATGGCATAACCATTACGTTCTGAATTTCGTTTGGATGCATCAATCGATGACAAAGCTGCTTGATACACTTCATTTTGGCGAACTTTCTCATCAATATTTGGCTGCAGGCTTTCCATGTTACTCATTCTTTTTACTCTCCCATAATTTACGTTTAAATGGAGCGAGTAGAAGAAAAAGCCATATAAAAATTCATAGGCCCAATCAAAAGATTGGACCTACGAATTAAACCAATTAATAATTAGACCAATTAATTTTTTAGTTGAGTGCTTTATCTGTAATCACGTGTGTCCAAGCCCCCTCTGGCGCCTTAGATATTACAGGGTCTGACCCACCCGAAAGCAGAGAGGCAACCGTACGCTCATAATCACTAGGATCGAGTGTACCATTAGATCCAGCCGTCAGTTTAGCAATTTCGCCCATCATCCTCTTTTGATGCATTTCAGTTTGCGCGCCCGAGGCATCGTTATCCAGCACTATTTCTGCTGCCTCATCAGGGTTCGCCTCAGCATATTTCCAACCCTTCATAGAAGCGCGAACAAAACGCACCATTTTATCTTCAAATTCTGGGTTATCTAGATTTTTTTCAAGCACGTACAAACCATCTTCAAGAGTTGCAACTCCCTGATCTTCGTATTTGAATACCTGCAAATCGTCTGGAGTAAGGCCCGCATCAATGATTTGCCAATACTCATTGTAAGTCATTGTCGAAACGCAAGCCGCTTGTCCCTGTAGGATTGGATCCACATTGAACCCCTGCTTAAGTACAGTGACCCCATCTTCCGATCCATCTGTCGCGATACCCAGTTGGCTCATCCATGAAAGAAACGGAAATTCATTACCAAAGAACCAAACACCTAACGTCTTGCCTGCAAAATCATCGGTACTGTTCACTCCGGCATCTTTACGACAGGTCAACATCATGCCAGACGACTTGAAAGGCTGCGCAATATTTACCATTGCGACACCTTTCTCACGCGCCGCTAAAGCAGCTGGCATCCAGTCCACGGTAACGTCAGCGCCACCGCCAGCCAAAACTTGCGCTGGGCCAATATCTGGACCACCGGGCTTAATTGTCACATCCAGATCTTCTTCGGCGTAAAAACCCTTATCCAGAGCGACATAATATCCTGCAAATTGGGCTTGCGTAACCCATTTTAGCTGCAGTGTAACATCATCTGCAGCTTGGGCTGTTATGCCAGAAAAGCCAAAAATGGCACTCGTGGCTAAGATTGCTATTGTTTTCATAAGTTTTCTCCTTGTTAGCTTTCAGTTAAGTTAAGTCAGGCCTCATTAAGAGCGGGCCCGTTGTGATGGATGCCAGAATGTCACTGTTCTCTCTATGAGTGCAACACCTCCGTAAGCCGCAGACCCAACAATGGCGGCGACAACAATCTCTGCCCAGACCATATCAAGTGCAAGCTGGCCCACTGACGCGGAAATACGGAAACCCATGCCACGAATTGGTGAACCGAAGAATTCGGCAACGATTGCACCAATCAAGGCTAAGGTCGTAGCAATTTTAAGGCCATTAAACACAAAAGGCATAGCCATGGGTAAACGTAATTTTACAAGAGTTTGCTGTGGGCTCGCCGCATAGGTTTCCATCAAGTCAAGCTGCATTGCGTTGGATGCTTGCAGTCCTTGGACTGTATTTACTAAAACAGGAAAAAACACCATAACAAACACCACGGCAGCCTTCGATTGCCAATCAAATCCGAACCACATAACCAAGATTGGAGCCATGCCAACCACGGGCAAAGCAGCCACAAAATTTCCAACAGGCAATAACCCACGCTGCAAAAATGGAAATCGATCAATTATAACAGCAGTTAAAAAAGCGCTACCACACCCGATAATATAGCCACTTAAAGCACCTTTAACCATTGTTTGAACAAAATCTTCCCATAAAATTGATCCTGATGCAGCAAAACGAACTGCTATTGCCGAAGGGGAAGGCAATAGCACAGCAGAGACATCAAATCCTCTTACAACGCCCTCCCAGATAGTGAGCAGCGTTAAACCGAAGATGATTGGTATGGCGAATCGTACAAACCCTTTCAAAGTCATATTTGAAAGCCAAATATTGAGGGCCCAACCCACAACCCATGCAGCAAACGCGAAAATAATCCACTGCATCACACCATCCCCATTCGTTTTAGCGTCAAGCGCTGAACTATCCCAACGATAGAAACAAGCAACGCTGCCAAAGCCGCAGCCATAATTAGAGCAGACCATATTTGAATTGTTTGCCCATAATAGCTGCCGGCTAGTAGTCGAGCACCAAGACCAGCGACTGCACCCGTTGGTAATTCCCCAACAATGGCACCAACGAGACTGGCCGCCACACCCACCTTCAAAGAAGCAAAAAGGAATGGTGTAGAGGCTGGCAATCTTAACCTCCAAAACAACTGGGATGGGCTAGCATTCCATGTCCACATTTGATCGAGCTGCATTATCTCTGGACTTCGCAAGCCCTTCACCATGCCAACAACTACCGGGAAAAAAGAAAGGTACATAGATATCATTGCCTTGGGTAATAGCCCCGATATGCCGATGGCATTAAGAACAACTATGATCATAGGAGCCAAAGCTAAGATGGGGATTGTTTGGCTCGCAATCACCCAAGGCATCACGGAAAGATCCATAACTCGGTTGTAAACTATACCAATAGCCAGCAGAATTCCAAAACTAGTACCAAGCAAGAATCCAAGTAGGGTTGCACTTAAGGTTATCCAAGTATGATAGATAAGCGACCGTTTAGAGGTAATTTTTTTTTCGGCTGTTGTTTCCCAAATTTCAAGGGCAACCTGATGTGGTGCAGGAAGTTTTGGTTTATCTTGCGACCATGTGTCAGCGATCAACTCTATGGAAGAAAGTTGTTTACCTTCACGCATAGCCTTATCGTAAGCCCAAGACGAGTTTAGCCAAATTGCTGCAATGTACCAAACAATAAAAATTGTTATAATAACTGTTAAAACTGGCAAAATTTTATTCATGCACGCATGCCACCGATGCTACATTTTTGAAACTTCCTTGAGATGCAACCCAAGACCGGAAAATAGTCTCTGTTTACACACACAGAAAGGATCAAGCATGGTTTCCAAGGGCGCAACCTACAATGTAAAATATTACAAAGAGATCCATCATTCGAAATAGATATAACGGTCTTTTTGCAAAACAAATATATAATCACGTGTAACGAAGGGAAAACCTGCTGCAGCATTAGGAAATTTGAATTAATCATCGGCGTGTCCAGCCCGCAATCCCTCGCGCACTCGGTGCGCTACGTCCAAAAATTCTGGCGTCTCACGAATACCTAAAGTTCTTTTCTTGGGTAAAGGGCTATCTATTACATCAGTAATTCGGCCAGGTCTGGGGCTCATAACTACTATCTTAGTCGAAAGATAGACAGCTTCAGGAATTGAATGCGTGACGAAAGCAATAGTCTTTTCGGTACGCTCCCAAAGTTTTAACAATTGCTCATTTAAGTGATCACGTACAATTTCATCCAAAGCACCAAAAGGTTCATCCATCAGCAAAATATCAGCATCGAATGCAAGCGCTCGCGCTATGGAGGCCCGCTGCTGCATTCCTCCGGATAATTGCCAAGGATATTTATTTTCAAAACCTGATAGTTCTACAAGCTCGATAACACGAGCAACACGCTTGAGTTGCTCTTGCTTGTTATATCCCATTATTTCCAGAGGTAATTTGATGTTGCCACTTATCGTACGCCAAGGGTACAGGCCCGCAGCCTGAAACACATAGCCATAAGAACGTGCTTTACGAGAGATTTCGGGTGCTACACCATTAACTGTTATTTTTCCACCAGTTGGCTTTTCCAAATCAGCCATGCATCTCAAAAATGTAGTTTTCCCACAACCAGACGGTCCAATAAAGCTTACAAAATCACCTTTCATTATATCAAGCGAAACATCTTTTAGGGCCTGAACCGGGCCATCTTTAGTTTGGAAAGTTAAATCTAAATTTTTGGAAGAAATAACCGTTTTCTGCACAGTATCGGTATCTTTCTGGGCAGTTTTTTGAGTATTCATCAACATTCACCTTCGGACTTCCAAGGACCTAATCGTGGACTGCTAGAGCCTTGTAGGATGCCGATGGTAACCATTTCAATTATTGCAGACAGACCAACAAAAAGAGCATGTAAGAACAAAGCTTTTATTACTGTCTTGGGCTCATCTTGGTCATTACACATTTGGTTCAAATCCCTGCTGGAATGTTCAGTGGGTCACGTTCGATTTTCTTTGGCGAAGAAAGTGCTTTCCATTTCGAAAGCGCCTGCGATGCAGAAGAAAAAGCAGGTCGAGGTACGAACTTACCTCTTCCTGGTTTAGATTGAGAGTTCTGACCCCAAGCCCAAATAACCTCACCACGACTTAACGTGTAACGGCTCTGAGCTTGAACCTCGAAACCTTCAAATACATTATAATCAAGGACAGAATGGTGGTTACTTGGGGAAATTGTCTTGCTAATTTTGGGATCCCACACAACAAGATCTGCATCTGCTCCTTCGACGACAGCCCCTTTCTTAGGGTAAATATTAAGGATTTTAGCAATATTTGTTGAAGTGACAGCAACAAATTCATTTGGTGTCAAACGACCGGTCTCAACACCCTCGGTCCAAAGAACAGCTAGGCGCTCTTCTAAACCATTAGAGCCATTTGGAATGATACGAAAATCATTGCGGCCTGCTCGTTTCTGATCTGTATTGAACGCAGCATGGTCCGTAGCCACAACTTGTAAAGATCCCGACTGCAGCCCCGCCCAAAGTGAATTTTGATGATCTTTCGATCTAAACGGAGGGGACATAACCCTCCGCGCAGCATAATCCCAGTCAGTATTGAAATACGCACTCTCATCTAATGTCAAAAACTGAATCAAAGGTTCACCATAAACGCGCATACCTTTTTGACGCGCACGCCGGATAGCCTCGTGTGATTGTTCGCATGAAACATGAACGACGTATAACGGAACACCTGCAGCATCAGCGATCGTAATTGCGCGGTTTGCAGCCTCACCTTCAAACTCGGGTGGCCGCGAATAAGCATGCCCTTCCGGTCCAGTAATCCCCTGATCAAAATATTTTTGCTGCATTTCAGCTACTAAATCACCATTTTCAGCATGCACCATCGGCAAAGCGCCTAATTCCGCGCAGCGTTTGAAGGAGGCGAACATCTCGTCATCCTCAATCATTAATGCACCTTTGTACGCCATAAAGTGTTTAAACGAATTGACGCCCATTTCGACAGCGTCTTCCATTTCATTGAAAACGTCTTCATTCCAGCCTGTTATGGCCATATGGTAACCAACATCAGAACAAATTTGGGGTGCGGATTTTCTATGCCATTCATTGATGGCATTCTTGATGCTGCCGTCTGCCCCAGGCAAACAGAAATCAACAATCATAGTAGTGCCACCAACTGCCGCTGCCCAAGTGCCAGATTCGAATGTCTCAGCGGCAGTCGTACCCATAAAAGGCATTTCTAAGTGCGTATGGGGATCAATACCTCCCGGAATGACATAAGCGCCTTCAGCATCGATATACTCGTCACCTACCAGATTTTCTCCAATTTCTTTAACGATTTCACCCTCAATAAGGATGTCAGCTTTCCACGTTCTGTCCGCTGTACAAACCGTTCCACCCTTAATCACTTTATTCATCTGTAAAATCCTTTCCGTGCCAAAATTTAGTTTACCAAAAATATCTAGTAAGCAGCGCCTTTTTTCGACAGCCTTCAATACCAATTATAGTGAACCAGTTTCTCCATATTAGAAAACGCGTTATTCATGAAACAATTATGGCCGTTTCAACAACAGCGTGCAGTAAAACATCTGTACCCGCAGTCGCCCACTCTTTGCTTATGTCCTCAGCTTCATTATGGCTCAAACCGTCTACACATGGACACATTATCATAGCTGTTGGAGCAACCTTATTGATCCAGCAGGCATCATGGCCAGCACCTGAAATGATGTTTTGGTGCTTGTAACCCAGACGCTCCGCAGCATTACGAACTGCCATCACACATTTAGGATCAAAAGTAACTGGATTAAAACCACCTACTTTCTCAAACAATATCTCAAGGTCCATTTCATCTGCAATCTTTTGACCCTCAGTGTGTAACCGTTCCTCCATACTCTCAATTACCTCCAAATTTGGTGACCGAAAATCAACTGTAAAAACCACTTTACCAGGGATAACGTTTCGCGAATTAGGATATACATCGATATGCCCTGCTGCACCCACAGCATGCGGCTTATGGGACCATGCAATATTATCGACTTTCTCAAGAATACGAGCCATTCCAAGCCCGGCGTTCTTTCGCATTGGCATTGGTGTAGAACCAGTGTGACTGTCTTTACCTATTATTGTTACTTGCGTCCAACTAAGTCCCTGACCATGAGTAACAACTCCAATATCATTGCCCTCAGATTCAAGAATTGGCCCTTGTTCAATATGCAACTCAAAGAAAGCATGTATTTTTCTAGTACCTACTTCTTCGTCACCACACCAACCAATTCTTTTCAACTCATCACCAAAAGATTTTCCCTCTGCATCAACTCGATCATAGGCCCAATCCTGTGCATGTACGCCAGCAAACACACCCGAAGAAAGCATAGCTGGAGCATAACGCGTACCTTCTTCGTTGGTGAAATTCGTTACAACAATTGGGTGTTTTGTTTTTACATCAAGATCATTAAGGCTCCTTATGACCTCGAGCCCGCCAAGAACTCCCAAAACTCCATCAAATTTTCCACCAGTTGGTTGAGTATCAAGATGGCTTCCAACATAGACTGGTAGTGCATCTGGATCAGTCCCTGAGCGCATTGCAAACATATTACCCATTTGGTCCAACCCCATTTGACAACCCGCCTCCTCACACCAAGCTTGAAACAAAGCGCGACCCTCACCATCTTCATCAGTAAGTGTTTGACGATTATTGCCCCCCGCGATCCCCGGACCAATTTGAGCCATTTCCATAAGACTGTCCCAAAGACGGTCAGCATTAATGCGCAAGTTTTGACCAGATGCTGTCATGATTTGTTCCTTCAGCCTTAATTTCATTTCGATCGATCACTTTTTGACCAAATGGTAAAGCTAGGATTGCCATGCTGCGCATTTCTGTCAAGAACTGGATTGAGCGGAATTGCATGAAGTTCGATTATCTGACTAATTTTTTGTAAATTCCTACATTAAAAATGGTAAATTTGGCTCAAAGGACCAATCATGCCAGACAGAAAAATTAAAAAAAACAGCCGAATACAACAACGCAATAGATATCGAATTCTTGATGCGGCGTTAGATGTGTTTTCTGCACACGGTTACCGCGGCGCAACTCTCGACCAGATTGCTATTGCAGCTGGGTTATCTAAACCTAATATCCTCTATTATTTCTCTAATAAAGAACAAGTTCACCTGACATTACTGAATCAACTGATGGAAACTTGGCTCGACCCTTTGGTAGATATGAATGAAGATGGCGATCCAATGGCTGAAATATTAGCTTATGTGCAACGTAAATTGGATATGGCACGCGAACTACCTCGCGAGAGTAGGCTTTTTGCAAATGAGATATTACAAGGTGCTCCTCGGATGAAACCACACTTAACTGCAGATCTAAAGCCACTCTTTGATCAAAAATGTACAGTCATTCAGGAATGGTGTAACGCAGGAAAAATCGCACCAGTAAATCCACAACATTTAATATTCTCAATTTGGTCAACAACTCAACATTACGCCGATTTTGCTGCTCAAATTGACGTTTTAGTCAGACCAAAAATCGAAGACGCCGACACCCATTTGCGAGCGTTATTTTTCAATATTCTTAAAACCTCCTAAAACGTGCGAAGGCTTTTTATTAAGACTAATATAGAATCACAGTAATTCTCTAAAGGACGAATTTAAAATAGCACGTTAAAATTATTTTATCATTAATTTTAAATCATAAAATGTAGAAACCGCGAACAACACATTAGTAAAAATATGAACGCTTAACTGTCATAATGGCTGAACTAACTTTGCAATTTCCTTCTGCGACCAAACAAAATTTTCATGCATAAATCTTTTGAAGAGACCTCAGAAAAACAATATTATTGGTGATGTTTGGAAAATCCACCATTGTTTTTATTGAGTAAAATTATAGATACTTACAATAACGAAGTTAGGCCGAGGTCTCTTTAAGTTATTCAGCTGCAGTTGCCACCGGGTTGTTAGGGTGAGTAGTCCAGTTGGCATAATCACGTTCAACCACTTTGCCAGTGCGAGGATCTACAACGCCAGGACTGATAGCCTCCATAGTGATGCAATCTTCCACGGGACAAACGTTAACGCACAGATTACATGCAACACATTCGCCATCAATCACATCAAATATTCGGTCGGAGGACATGGAAATCGCTTGGTGCGAAGTATCTTCACATGCTGCATAACACCGCCCACATGAGATGCATAAATCCTGATTTATCTTTGCTTTACTGACATAATTGAGATTTAAATACTTCCAGTCAGTTACATTTGGAACCGCTTTACGCACAAGCTGACTGGTAGACGTCATATCTTTGTCATCCATATATTCTGACAATCCAGAAATCATTTCTTGAACTATTTTAAAACCGTAAGTCATAGCGGCCGTACAGACTTGAACGTTTCCAGCCCCCAAAGCCATAAATTCAGCTGCGTCCCGCCATGTAGTCACTCCACCAATACCACTGATAGGAATAGCTGCTAATTCAAAATCTCTCGCAATTTCAGCAACCATGTTTAAGGCAATTGGTTTCACCGCCGGTCCACAATACCCTCCATGCGCACCTTTGCCATCGATCGTCGGCTCGGGTGCAAATAAATCTAAATTGACTGATGTGATAGAATTGATTGTGTTAATCAAACTAACTGCATCTGCACCCCCAGCCATAGCAGCGGCTGCAGGTTTGCGAATATCTGTAATGTTTGGTGTAAGCTTAACAATAACAGGCATGCGTGTGTTCGCCTTCGCCCAGCGGGTCACCATTTCAATATATTCAGGAACTTGTCCGACAGCAGCGCCCATGCCCCGTTCAGACATTCCATGCGGACAGCCAAAGTTGAGCTCCACACCATCTGCACCTGTTTCTTCCACAAGGGGCAATATCATTTTCCATGGGTCTTCTTCACAAGGCACCATTAACGATACAACCATAGCCCTATCTGGATAATCACGTTTAACAAGTTTGATCTCATCAAGATTGGTTTGCAGCGGACGATCCGTAATTAATTCGATGTTGTTCAGGCCCAATAAACGTCTATCAGCACCGTAAATAGCCCCATAACGTGGACCGTTTACATTAACTACATGCGGATCCAAACCTAGGGTTTTCCAAACAACCCCTCCCCAGCCAGCCTCAAAAGCGCGACGCACGTTGTACTCTTTATCAGTCGGAGGAGCAGAGGCCAGCCAAAATGGGTTAGGGCTTTTTATTCCAACGAAATCACTTTGAAGGTTAGCCATTTTAATATCCCTCTTAATTATATCTCAGTATATCATGATAGACCATTTCAGCCTTAACAACTAAATGCGGCTTCATCGTATCAGATGTGCGTGGATGTCCATTGCGGCATCACGTCCCTCGGCAACTGCAGTAACAGTCAAATCATCGCCACCAGTGGCACAATCACCCCCAGCCCAAACTCCGTCTATTGATGTTTTACCAGCACCAGTCACGGAAATCTTGCCTTGTTCCAACGCAGGCAAATCACTACAATCAAGTGTCTGCCCAATTGCAGAAAAAACTTGGTCTGCAGGTAGCTGAACCATCTGGCCGGTACCATTCATATCAGCATCCACGTATTCAAACTGGATCTCTCGCACTGACCCATTTCCATTTATTGCAACGGGAACAAGATTAGTCATAATGTGAACACCTTTTGATGCAGCCAAATCCTGTTCAAACTTACTAGCATTCATTTGTTTTCGCCCACGACGATACGCGAGTGTCACGTTTAATGCCCCCAACAATTTTGACTGTATTGCCGCATCTACGGCTGTCATTCCACCACCAATAACAACAACATTACGCCCTATTGGCATAGCAGACAAATCATCAATTTGGCGTAAGTCAGCGATGAAATCTACCGCACTAATCACCCCCGATTTATCGTCTCCATTGATATTCAGATCATTCACACCATTAAGGCCCATAGCTAGAAAAACAGCATTGAATTTTGCGTTTAATGCAGCCAAATTAATATCAATGCCCAATATCTTTTCTTGCTCAATCTCGATTCCACCAATCTGCAGTAACCAATCCACCTCTGCTTGAGCAAATCCCGCAGGCGTTTTGTATGCAGCAATCCCAAATTCATTCAGCCCACCAAGTTTAGAACGCGCATCAAAAACGGTCACATCATGGCCGAGCATAGCTAATCTATGGGCGCAACTTAATCCTGCCGGCCCAGCACCCACGACAGCAACCGTTTTACCAGTGGAAGCTGAACGTTGAAATGGGTGTGCCTCTTGGGCTTGCAAATGATCTGTTGCAAAACGTTGCAACTGACCAATCAATACTGGCTTGCCTTCAGAAACTTCACGTACGCAGGCTTCTTCACACAAAGTTTCGGTAGGGCAAACACGAGCACACATACCGCCCAAAATATTCTGACTGAGGATCGTTTTTGCAGCACTATCTGGAGTTCCAGTGGCAATCTGCCGAATAAAAAGAGGGATATCAATGTCAGTTGGACAGGCTGTTATACAGGGTGCATCGTGACAAAAATAGCAGCGGTCTGCAGCAACAAGCGCTTCATGAGAATCCAGTGCAGGATGTAGATCAGAAAAATTTTCAGCATAGGCTTCTGCGCCTAAACGTCCCGCAGTAACGCCTGGGGATAAATGAAATTCCGTCATAATCGCTCCATCATTCAATAAACTTACCAAAAGTTCACATAGGTTTAATTTTTTATCAACTGGTAAAATTTTACTTTGCGTTTTGAGTATTTACAAATAGAAATGATAAAAAATCCAAAAAACCATAAATTTCAAAAGAATACTTGCAAAATTGTTGCAATCACACACTATCCGTAGTTGCTATATCATTAACGACCCACTGCTGCTAAAGGCTCAGTCAATCGAAATAATGACCAAGCCACGCTGCCGCATAACGCGGGCAGAACTACTAGGAGATACAACTATGGCAAACGGCACAGTTAAATGGTTTAATACTACAAAAGGATACGGCTTTATTGCACCTGAAGACGGAGGCAAAGATATATTTGTACATATCTCAGCAGTTGAAGGCTCAGGACTAACAGGTCTAGCAGATAATCAGAAAGTCACATACGATCTAGAGGCAGGTCGTGATGATCGTGAGAGCGCGGTGAACATTTCACTTGTATAATAAAGATATAAACAAATTAAAGTTTACGAGTTATTAACACTCACTTCTTATTTCTCGAAGAGAACGCCTGCTTAACAGCTCCCAATATTCCGCTGTTAACCACGCATTCAAAAAACAAGGGAATCACTATGGCACTTACAAGTACCATAGTGCTTTCAGTGTGAAAGATGTATTTCATCTACAAAAAAATGGCTGCGTTCTTTCAGATTTCGTTACCCTTAATCGCTTTCGTAGTATACGTTAAATATGCAAACGGTTATTCTGCCATTTGGTTATTCTGCCATTTAGGGTTATCCCAAATTTTGCCGTTCATTCCAATAGAATGCGCAGTTATTTATTTAATTTCTGATATTAAATCAATTACATACGGCCCAATTGCTTCAACAATACGGGTCACCCCTATTGCATTAGGGTGAATGCCATCAGCCTGTAAAAACTGGCGTATCTGGGCCGGATCAAGACCAGGCCCTCCTAAACCTGAAAAAAAACTGTCGAGGTACAAAACATCGTACTCAAAAGCTAACTCAGGATAAATTACGTCAAAAACCTTCTTATACTCAGTTCCATAATTGTTAGGTGCGACCATACCAATTAGGAGAACAGGTATTTTGACATCACGTGCTTGCTGCAAAATACCCGCGAGGTTGGCTCGACTGGTCGCAGGATCAATACCTCGAAGTAAATCGTTACCCCCTAATGCGACTATAATAGCATTTACGTTAGGCGATAAAGTCCATGCGGCACGCGATAGACCACCAGCAGTTGTATCACCCGATACACCAGCATTAATAATAGTGACTTCTTCGCCCTGATCAATTAGCCAAGCTTCCAGTTGTGGAACAAATCCACCATCAATCGACAGCCCATAGCCCTGAACCAAACTGTCGCCTAAAGCGGCAATAGTAACCTCTTTAGCCCAAGAAAACTCAACCGAAAAAACTAAAATGATAGCGCCTAATACCCTGCTCATGTTGATCCGATTTCCATATGATTTCGTAATAACTATAAAAGGCCAGTCCGTATGCCAAATCTAGCCATAAGTCTAAAAAATGCAGCGTTGTCACTAAATGGAAATGCTGGGCTTGTCGATATCCTCCATTCGGTTTCCATAGATATCGTAAAAGGTGAAACGGTAGGGTTAGTTGGTCCATCTGGCTCCGGCAAGTCATCATTACTAATGATAATGGCAGGACTGGAAGAAACGACAGGAGGTTCAATTACAGTTCTTGGACTTGACCTTACCAAAATGAATGAAAACGCGCTGGCCCACTTTCGAAGCCAAAATATGGGAGTAGTGTTCCAGTCATTTAATCTAATACCTACGATGACTGCTCTGGAAAACGTTGCCACCGCACTCGAGATAGCGGGCGTCCGGAACGCACATGATCGTGCTCGTGCTGAATTGCAAGCAGTTGGATTAAAACATAGGCTCCATCATTATCCCAACCAACTATCAGGCGGTGAGCAACAACGAGTGGCTATAGCCCGTGCGCTCGTTAATAGGCCTGCAATATTACTGGCCGACGAGCCAACAGGCAACTTGGATGGTACAAACAGCGAGGCTATAATGGATTTGTTATTTACTCTACGTGATCGTCATGAGACGACTTTAGTGTTAGTAACTCATGCACCAGAGTTGGCAGCACGCTGCGATAGAACAATCCAATTGGCTGATGGCCGCGTTTTATCGGAAGAGGCTATTCCTGCATGAGCCTTACGACGTCCATCCGTCTTGCTCGTCGTGAGCTACGCGGTAGTTTTTCCAGTTTTCGAATCTTTATGGCCTGTCTTGCTCTTGGAGTTGCAGCTATTGCTGCAATTGGATCTGTTCGAACAGCAATCGAGAATAGTTTAATCGATCAAGGGGCAGTAATTCTAGGTGGAGACGCTGAAATTGATTTCACTTATCGTTTTGCAAACGAGGATGAACGCGAATGGATTGATAACATCGCTATTAAAGTTTCCGAAATTGCTGATTTCCAATCTATGGCCATTGTTGAACGTAGTGAAGGTACAGAGCGTAGCCTTACACAGGTAAAAGCGGTTGACAGTTCATATCCACTGATTGGAAAGGTTAAGCTGCTTCCTAATATTTTACTAGGCGATGCATTGGGAAATCAAGGTGGATTACCGGGGGCCGTGATGGACCCAGCACTTATTGATCGGTTGGGACTTAAAATTGGAGACACTTTTCGACTGGCCACACAAGACTTTATCCTTTCGGCGGCCCTTGAGCACGAACCAGACAAAGCGGGAGATGGCTTCACCTTAGGACCTCGCACCATTGTAATGCGCACCAGCCTTGAGAAGGTAAAATTATTAACACCTGGAACCTTGTTTAGCTCAAAATACCGCATGATTTTCGCCAACGGCTTTAATATTGTAAATATTGAAACCGAAACAAAAAAGCGATTCCAAAATAGTGGCTTACGATGGAGAGATTTCCGTAATGGAGCGCCGGGTGTCACTAAATTCGTAGATCGGCTTGGAACATTTTTAGTGTTGTTGAGCCTAGCCGGTCTCGCAGTTGGAGGTGTCGGCATCTCTGCGGCAGTGCGTGCATACCTTGTTAGTAAAACATCCGTTATCGCAATCCTTCGCACACTTGGAGCAGAACGTAGCATAATCTTTCAGACTTATTTCATACAAATTGGAGTTTTTGCGCTGTTAGGAACAACAATCGGATTGATTCTAGGTGCAATTTTACCAATTACACTAGCTCCTTTTTTAGAAGCCAGCCTACCAGTTCAAGCTCAATTCAAGCTTTATCCTGCCCCTTTGTTAGAGGCTGCTCTTTATGGTCTACTTACTGCATTCATTTTTACGTTATGGCCATTATCACGCACTGAAAATGTTCGTCCGGCTAACCTCTTTCGGGAGGAGTTGATCAGCACACCGATTTTGCCTGCAGCGCGCTACTTGGTGTGGATTGCAATAGGCGTCATAACTGTAATTAGCTTGTCAGGCCTGTTATCTGGCGCTTGGAAAATGACATTTTGGACGACTGGCAGTATTGCTCTAATTTTGGGTATTCTGACGGCTGCCGCAGTCGGAATTCGCTGGCTAGCCGGCACCACAGCGGCACAAATCAAAGGCTTTCCAGCTTTGCGGTGGGCTCTTGCTGCAATTGCTGGCTCCCAAGAGGGAGCTACATCTGTGGTCATTTCTCTAGGACTCGGCTTATCAGTGCTTTCTGTAGTAGGACAGGTTGATGGCAACCTACGCAATGCTATTTCAACCAATCTACCAGAGATTGCTCCCAGTTATTTTTTAGTCGACATCCAACCAAATCAAATTGAAGATTATACAAAACGACTGAAAGAAAATCCTGCGGTTAAGCGCTTGGACACTGCTCCAATGCTACGTGGAGTAATCACAAAGATTAATAACACGCCTGCAAGGGAAGTGGCAGGTAGCCACTGGGTCACATCAGGCGATCGCGGGGTGACCTACGCACATAAGCCGCCTCAAATGACCCAAGTAACGAAAGGTGAGTGGTGGCCTGAAAACTATGAAGGCCCCCCACAAATCAGCTTTGCTGCCGAGGAAGCCGCAGAAATCGGGCTGAAATTGGGAGATACTCTGACAATAAACATTTTAGGGCGTGATATCACAGGCACAATTACATCGTTCAGAGATGTTGATTTTTCAACTGCTGAAATTGGCTTTATCCTTACGATGAACCCAACTGCGCTGAACGGCGCACCACACACCTATATTTCCACAATATATGCAGAGGAGTCTTCTGAAATTCAAATTCTACAAGAGATTTCCACCGAATATCCTAACGTGACTGCTATTCGGGTAAAGGAGGCAATTAATCGAGTGAAAGATATTCTTACAAGCATTGTAAAGGCTATATCATATGGAGCTGGTGCAACGCTACTAACTGGCTTTCTTGTGCTGATTGGAGCAGCCGCGGTAGGAACGCAAGCGCGTATTTATGAGGCCGCTATTCTCAAAACCCTTGGCGCGAAACGTTATCAAATTTTGCTAAGCTTTTCGATACGCGCTGCAATGCTAGGCTTAGGAGCAGGCATCATTGCACTGTTGGTGGGAATTATAGGGGGCTGGGCGGTAAGCACTTTTATGATGGAGACAGATTACTCCATAATCTGGACCTCGGCTTTCGCAGTTATTGCAGGCGGCGTCATTGCAACTTTAGGGGCTGGGTTAATATTTATTTGGCGCCAACTTTCCGCTCGTCCAGCAAGGGTTTTGCGTGATAGAGAATAACAATATGTAGACATTGAAACATAAACAGATATTGGATATTTCCGCTTTATCCTACTGTAAAATAAGTTCAATCCCGAACAGTTTTACCCAATCACACATTTGTTTAAACGAGCGTTCTAAAAAGTCACACCCGCGCTTTTACTACCTGCAATAAAGGCATAAAAGAAGCCATGTCGGGGCCGTGTGTTTGTCCAGTGAGGGCCTTACGCAGCGGCATGAATAGCTGTCTACCTTTATTTCCCGTTGCCACCTTTACAGCCGTTGTCCAAGTGCCCCACGTTTCTGATGTAAAAGGACCGTCTGGCAACAAAATCATTGCCTTAGCAACGAATTCGGCATCTCCTTCTTCAATGACAGGCTCTGCGCCGTCTCGACATAGCTTCCACCAACTTTCAAGATCACCCAGCGTTTCAATATTATCACGCATAACCAACCAAAACAGCTCTGCCATCTCTACCGGAACACCCAGTGCATAGATATTATCTTGCACTTCACTAAACGGCAGCATCTGTAAATATTTACCAGTCAACGGTAATAAATCTGTCTCATCAAACTTTGTTGGTGCTGATCCAAAATGATTAATCTCGAAACCACTTATCAGCTCATCCATATTTGAGCGCAACTCAATAGGATCAGATGAGCCAAGGCGCGCCATCATGCTCAATAACGCCATAGGCTGCACGCCACTTTCTCGCAAATCACGAAGAGCCAAAGTACCAAGCCGTTTCGATAAGGATTCCCCTTGCGGCCCAGTCAAAAGTGAGTGATGTGCAAAATGAGGCACAATGCCCCCCAGCGCTTCTATCATCTGAATTTGAGTTGCAGTGTTTGTCACGTGATCCGATCCACGGACTACATCCGTGATACCCATATCCATGTCATCTACCACAGAAGCAATGGTGTACAAAACTTGACCATCCTGTCGGATCAACACCGGATCGCTGACGCTCGCAGAATCAATGCTAATTTCACCTAAAATACCGTCTTCCCATTCAATGCGCTGCAGTTCCAACTTAAAGCGCCAAACGCCCCTTCCACGCTCTGCCCGTATTACTTCACGCTCCACATCTCCCATTAAGAGAGCCGCCCGATCATAAACTGGCGGCTTTCCCATGTTAAGTTGTTTTTTGCGCTTAAGATCTAGTTCCGTAGGAGTTTCAAAAGCCTCATAAAATCGACCAATTTTACGGAGACTGTCCGCAGCATCTGCATATCTGTCCAGCCTTAAGGATTGCCGTTCTACTCGATCCCAGTGCAGGCCCAGCCATTCAAGATCTTTCTTAAGAGCATCAACATACTCTTCTTTCGATCTTTCAGGATCCGTATCATCAATACGTAAAATAAAAGTGCCACCCGATTTACGCGCTATCAGGTAATTCATCAGTGCTGTGCGCAAATTACCCACATGGATAAAACCAGTGGGAGAAGGTGCAAAACGAGTGGTGGTCATGGTCATCTCCGTGGATACCTTGCCTTGTCACAAGGACTTAGAGTTGTCCAGATCGACAATAGATTGATCTGAACAAATCCAGATTAAAGAAATCTGTCGAGACTTGGAGCTAGTTTCAACTATTTCAAACCAATGAGAAACATTTCCAAAATAACACAGCAGTCTTATTCACGACACTTTAACCCACAAATGAATGTATTAGAAAAACTTTAGACCTAATTTTATAAACGAGTTAAAAAGACTCTAAGTAACTTCCCTTCGTCCTTAGGGACAAGTCTTACTGCTTCACAAAACATAGCCTTTAGACGAAAGTCTACCGGTCTTACGCCGTCTCAACAGGCAGAGACGAAAAGACCTTTCGCCTGAATGAAGAAATCTTTCGGCGGTGGGCGGTGGGCGGTGGAGGATAACTAATTAATTGGCGACGAGTAAGGGTCTCGCCAACGATTTACGATTGGGTAACGCCGGTCCAACCAAAACGCATGTTTTGTTAAACGAGTACCCGGAGCCGATTGAAATCTTTTATACTCGCTTAAATATATCAAACGCTCAACTTGGCGCGAAACTTCCACATCAAAACCAGCTTCAACACAATCCGAAATTGATCCGTCACGATCGATTAAAATTTCTAATAGCCTGTCAAGTTCAGGATAATCCGGCAGACTATCACTATCTTTTTGATCTTCCCTCAACTCCGCCGATGGCGGCTTTGCAATAATACTAGCAGGAATTATCTCACCTGCTGTACCCATCATCCAATCACGGTGATTAGAATTTCGCCAACGACAAGTTTCAAACACACGTGTTTTATACAAATCTTTGATAGGGTTATACCCCCCTGCCATATCACCATAAATAGTAGCATAGCCTACAGCAACCTCCGACTTATTTCCCGTAGTTAAAAGCATTTCACCAAATTTGTTAGACATCGCCATTAGCAAAAGACCACGAATGCGAGATTGAATATTTTCTTCCGTTAAACCTGGCTCTGATCCGGAAAAAAGCGGTGCCAGAGTTTGTGTAACTGCTGCACGAATATCTGAAATTGGAACAAAATCGTATTGACATCCTAAAATCTCCGCACAGCTTTTAGCATCCTCCAGACTACCGGTTGATGTGTATTCGGATGGCAACATTACGCATCGCACGTTTTTTGGCCCAAGCGCATCCACAGCAATAGCAGCGACTAGAGCACTATCAACTCCACCTGACATGCCCAAAAGTACCTTTTTAAAGCCTGTCTTTGCGCAATAGTCCCGCAACGACGTAACCATAACACGATAATCCTGCTCCCATTCATCGGGATGGTTTACGACCTCACCCGATAAAATAAGCCAGCCCTTTGCTCCACGAGCAAGATCAACATGTGTTACAGACTCATCAAAAACTGGTTGCTGCATCATCAAAACACCACCTGGGTTTAAAGCAAATGAAGCACCGTCAAAAACCTGATCATCCTGACCTCCGACCATATTCAGATAAATCAAAGGCAAATCTGTTTCGATGACACGGGCAACCATATGGTTCAGGCGGGTCTCAAATTTATTTCTATAATAAGGTGACCCATTTGGTACGAGAAGAAATTCTGCACCAGTTTCCTGAAGAGTTTCGGCAACATCACCGTGCCACGCATCTTCACAAATCGGTGTTCCGACCCTAGCATTTCCAACTGAATAAGGGCCACCCAATGGACCTGCATTAAAAACACGAACTTCATCAAAAACTGTCTCATTAGGTAAATGATGTTTAAACAAGCGGGTTGTTATATCACCGCCCTGACAAATAAGATAAGCATTAAAAAGTTCTGCGCCTTCAACCCAAGGGCACCCGATGGCAAGTGCCGGCCCATCGGCACATTCATCTGCTAACTTTGCAACAACTTGCATTGCTCTAGAATGAAAGGCTGGTTTCATAACAAGATCTTGCGCATTGTAGCCAGTAATAAACATCTCCGGTAGAGCAACCATGTCAGCAGAAGCCGCCTTTCCAGCCTCCCAGACGGACCGCGCCTTGGCCGCATTGCCGTCTATGTCTCCAACAGTGGGATTCAGTTGCCCCAAAGTTATGCGAAACTTATCGGCCATTATGGCTCTCCTTGAAAATTTGAGGACGTGTAACAGAAAGCTAAGCTAAAGAAACCCACCTGCGACGCAAAGCGATTATCGCCTAGAGTAGAACAGGAAATTAATTAACATGTTATTTACACGTTTGGCAAAGACAGGCCAAAACCCATTGCCCCTACCTCCCCCTTGTCCTAACTTCAGGGGGTTTACCGCTACGAAATAACTGAACGAATCTTCTGAGGTACTCTATGCGCCATTTAATTTTTTGCCTCGCTTTGCTGCCAGGACTTGTACAAGCTCAAACTGGGCCAGTGCTCACAAAGCAATATGATGACGGAGGCGTTTATGAAGGTACCTTCAGAGGAGGCCTACAACACGGCACCGGAACGTACCGGCTTCCTAACGGGTATGAATATTCTGGCGACTGGGTGGACGGGGAAATAAAAGGGCAAGGCATCGCACGCTTCCCAAATGGCTCAATCTATGAGGGCCATTTTTCTAAAGGTAAACCTGAAGGCTTCGGTAAGATTATATTTGCAGATGGCGGAACATATGAGGGGAGTTGGCAAGCTGGATCAATTATAGGTGACGGCGTTGCACTCTATGCCAATGGTATTCGTTACGAGGGATCATTTCGCAATTCCAAGCACCATGGCAAAGGTACAATGCAAAGCCCTCGCGGATATGAGTATAAAGGAGACTGGGTTGACGGCGTCAAGCAGGGAATCGGTACCATTACCTATCCGGATGGTGCAGTTTATAACGGCGATATTTTTGCAGGAGAGCGCAACGGTACCGGGACACTAACTATGCCTGATGGATTGATCTATGAGGGACTATGGAAAAACGGACAAATTGATGGCAGAGGTACACTGGCCCAACCAAACGGCGATATATATGAAGGAGATTTAATCTCTGGAAAACGCGAAGGTAATGGAGTGGTAACCTATGCCAATGGTGACATTTACCAAGGCACTTTTGCCGATGATCAACGTCACGGACAAGGGACTTTCACCGGAAATGACGGCTATTCTTATGTTGGCCAGTGGAATGCCGGCCAAATCGAAGGACAAGGTCGTGTGATTTATCCTGATGGAGCAATTTATGAAGGTGCTTTACGCGATGACTTGGCCCAAGGTGTAGGTAAAATTACTTATACTGATGGCTCCACCTATGATGGCAATTGGGAGGCAGGCGTAATCGAGGGTGAGGGACGGGCTACATATGCTAATGGAGTTGTTTATGAAGGCAGCTACAAAAATGCCCGTAATCATGGGCGGGGGACCATGACTTATTCAGATGGTTACCGTTACGAGGGGAATTGGGTTGACGGACAGCGGGATGGACAAGGCACTGCAACATATCCTGATGGGACAATTTATATTGGTGAGTTTGAGAATGGACAGCGACACGGCACTGGTAAGATCACTATGGCATCAGGCTTTCAGTATGAAGGTGAGTGGATGGAAGGCAAAATAAACGGCGGAGGAATTGCTACTTACGCTAACGGCGATATCTATGAAGGCAACTTTCAAAATGGTAAACGGCAAGGCACCGGCACAATGAGATATGCTAACGGCGAAGAGGCTATTGGAGTATGGGAAAGTGGTGCTCTTCCCAATGACGGATGAACAAAACGCGACTGTGGATAATTAATTTACTAGTTTGGTTATGTGCAACTCCCGCTTTTGCAAACTGGGAATACTATGAATTTTGGCTCGATCCTATCAATAAAATTAAATTACAGACTGCCGAAACTACAAGTGATACCGGGATAAAACTAAATTTATACCGAAATCCAAATGGTAGAGTATACATACTGTTTACTCTACCAGAAAATACACCCGATTTCGCAGAAACTGGCGTTGTTGCCCAGATCTTACCTGAAGGCTTTACGACCAAAGAAATTGAGTTGCGGGAAGAGCCAGGGCGTTTCGTTGAATATGGCTTTAGCACCGGACGTGCGTTGCGAGCACGCTTATGGCATGGGCAAGAAGAAGCCCCCACTTCAGGTACACTACTTAATCTGATTAATGCAGCGTCGGTTACCGGCTTGTTCCGGCTAGCAGATGGCACTGAAATAAGAGCAATTTGGTCTCTTGAGGAAGCAGGCTTACCAATTGCGCAGGCACTTGGAATCAAAATTGAGGGCGTAGCATCCGGTCCCGATTGGGAAAACACGGCCTCAAGAACCCTAATTGCGGCTATGACAGCATGTCAATTTCCAAAGCTAAACTTGCGGTGCGTGAAACATGTGACTGACTGCAGCATAATGATCAGTAAAAATCGTGATCTTAAGAGTTTCGAAGTGTGTATATCAGATTTCAAAACAGACAGTTAATACACTACGCCTGATCTGTCTTGTACTGGCGGGCAATCATAAAACTTCACCAGCCTCCATCCGCAAAAGAAATTCATCCGCTTCGGCCAGAACTCTGGAGCGTTTTTCACTCTCCATTCGATCCCACGTGCGATACATATTACCCATCCGTGGATTGCGCTCAAATCGCGCCCTGTGCCGGTCTAAAAAGTGCCAATATAACAGGTTAAAAGGGCACGCACCTTCACCAATCTTCACGCTAACCTTGTAGGCACAACCCTTACAGTAGTTAGACATCCTGTTAATATAAGCTCCAGAAGATACATAAGGTTTAGATGCTATAACCCCCCCATCAGCGAATTGCGACATACCAACTACATTTGGAGCCTCAACCCATTCGAAAGCGTCCGCGTAAACAGCCAAATACCATTGGGAAACTTCGCTAGGATCAACTCCAGCCAATAGTGAGAAATTTCCTGTAATCATTAACCTTTGAATATGATGCGCGTAGGCCTCTGTTCGGGTTTGTTCAACTGCCTTTTGAATACACCGCATATTAGTTTCACCCCCCCAGAACATTTCGGGCAATTTGCGATGATGTTTCAATCCATTACGATCAGCATACCCTTGACCTTCAAGAAAATAGATACCGCGTACATATTCACGCCATCCAATGATCTGTCTGATAAAGCCTTCAGCAGCATTAATGGGGACGTGACCAGCTTTCCAAGCATTTTCAACTGCTCTGCAAACTTCAAGTGGTTCTAGCAGACCCATGTTTAAATAAGGCGCTACTAGTGCATGGTATAAGAATTTGTTTTCAGCCAGCATCGCATCTTGATAGTCACCAAATTTGACAAGCCCGTATTTGACGAAAAATGCAAGAGCCTGATGCGCTTGATCTTGATCCGTGGCAAACCAAAACGGACGTAAGTCCCCAAAATGATGATTAAAACGAACCTCAACCAAGTTCAAGACATCCTCAACCAGATCATCCGGTTGGAATTTCATAGGACCGTTATAGTGTATATCGTCCGGAGCAGGTTTGCGATTTTCTTGATCAAAATTCCAACGTCCCCCAGCCGGTTTATCGTCATCCATTAGCAAACCAGTTTTACGGCGCATATCGCGATAGAAATACTCCATGCGAAGGGCTTTTCGTCCTGAAGCCCACTTCTCAAAAACAGCATGACTAGCAATGAACCGATCATCTTCTAACTGAGTTACATGCAAGGGACATTCTTGCAGCAAAGTGATTAAACGCCATTCACCAGGCTCAGTCACGATAACGGAGCTTGCTTCATAACGCTCTGCGTAACGAATTAATTCACCTGGAATAGACTGCGTATTGTCTGCATCCTCTAACCTTGAGTAAGCAACCTTCCAGCCGTTTGCCTTTAAATGAGCCGAAAACTTGCGCATGGCCGATAAAATTAAAGCTATTTTTTTAGGATGATGTGAAACATATGTTGCCTCCTGCATCACCTCAGCCATCACCACTACATCATGGAGCTTATCAGCAGTTTTTAATGCTGCTAAATTCATGTTTAATTGGTCACCAAGTATCAGAATTAATCGGGTCACCACGGCACCTGCGCACCAGTGTAATCAAAAAAACCACCTGTTTCGGCTACTTCTAGGCGATCCATAACAGCAATCAAATTCCGAGCGGCAATCTTTGCAGGGACCGTTGGGTGTCGATCTACATATTTTTCGGTGAAAGACGTGGCAACTGTACCAGGATGTAAGGCTACTAATACCGCTTTCCGGTGGCTCCGAGCAATTTCGATGGAAGCGGTGCGTACAATCTGATTTAGAGCCGCCTTTGCACTACGATAACTGATCCAACCACCTATACGATTATCACCAATGGATCCTACGCGCGCTGAAAGCACTGCGAACACACACGCTTTGTCACGTGGTAAAAGAGTGTGGGCATGTCTCAAAACTAATGCTGGACCTACTGCGTTTACGGTAAATTGATCAACCATAGATTGAGTAGTTAAGTTTTTTACAGTTTTTTCAGGAGATATGCCCGAAATTTCCAAAGCACCCGTAGCGATTACAACCCTATGATATGGTCCACGATCTTCCAAATGCTTTGCAACTGACCGATCGTCTGTCAAATCAAATCCATCTACTGAACGTGAAATTTCATCAACGGAGTAACCTTTTTCAGCAAATTCCACCGATAAAGCAGCCCCAATGCCGCCTGATGCCCCTATGATTAATACTTGTTCCATTGATCTCATAACTAGTCCTTTAGATCCCCTATTCCAGTAACTTTGTTAGTGAAATATCTAATAAATACACTAACTCGGATTCCACTCTTTTCATTTGGGATAGACCAGATGTATGATAACCTATGTCGTACACTCAGCATATATCGGGATTGCGCAATTTTGGCGCCAGTATGCTTGGCTTGCTGCTCCTAATTTGCCTCTGAGCGCAGCCTTTAGGCGCGTACGCTCAGAGGATAGTCAGCGCGCCAAATGCTTCAGGATCAGATAAAAAGAGAACTAAAATGACACAAGATCGCGTTGTTATCTTCGACACAACCCTCCGAGATGGCGAACAATCCCCCGGTGCAACAATGACTCACGCAGAAAAGCTTGAGATAGCCGGACTGCTGGATGATATGGGCGTCGACATTATAGAGGCAGGCTTCCCAATAGCCTCCGAGGGTGACTTTAATGCAGTCTCAGAAATAGCTAAAAATACAGAATCGTCTATCATTTGCGGTCTTGCTCGCGCTCAATTTGGCGATATCGATCGGTGTTGGGAAGCAGTACAACACGCCCGAAGACCGCGAATACACACCTTTATCGGCACTTCACCTCTACATCGCGCAATACCAAATCTCACAATGGACGAAATGGCGGAACGTATTGAGCAAACAGTGACACACGCTCGCAACCTTTGCGACAACATCCAATGGTCGCCGATGGACGCGACGCGCACCGAACTGGATTACCTATATCGCGTAGTCGAGATTGCTATAAAATCAGGGGCAACTACAATAAATATTCCAGATACAGTGGGCTATACTGCTCCTCGAGAAAGCGCTGAATTAATTAAAAAGCTTATTAAGAACGTACCTGGTGCCGACAGTGTGGTTTTTGCTACACATTGCCATAATGATCTAGGGATGGCGACAGCCAATAGTCTTGCTGCCGTTGAGGCAGGTGCACGTCAAATCGAATGTACAGTCAATGGGCTGGGAGAACGTGCAGGCAATACAGCTTTAGAAGAAGTAGTGATGGCAATGAAAGTACGCAATGATATCATGCCATTTCAGACCGGTGTCGACAGTACAAAAATTATGAATATTTCAAGGCGTGTGGCGACGGTCAGTGGCTTTCCTGTGCAGTTCAACAAAGCAATCGTCGGAAAGAATGCATTTGCACACGAATCTGGCATTCACCAAGATGGCATGCTTAAAAACTCTGAGACCTTCGAGATCATGCGTCCGGAAGATGTAGGGCTATCAGAAACAAACATTGTAATGGGCAAGCATTCAGGTCGAGCAGCCTTGCGATCCAAGCTTCAAGATCTTGGGTTTGAACTGGGCTCCAACCAACTTAAAGATGTATTTGTACGTTTTAAAGCTTTAGCTGATCGCAAAAAAGAAATCTATGATGACGACCTCATAGCATTAATGCATTCAGCGCCAGAACACGACAACGAACGCCTCAAAATAGAAAAACTGGCTGTGCGATGTGGTACTGAGGGGCCACAGGTGGCCGACTTGATTATGGTTATTGATGACCAACTTCAAATGACGACTCAAACAGGCGATGGGCCAGTTGATGCTACTTTTAACGCGGTCAAAGCG
>CAJQRC010000046.1 GCA_905480645.1 uncultured Tateyamaria sp. | reverse complement strand
CTGCTCTCGAAAAAGTACGTAATGGCGAAGTGACAATCATACCAGAAAGTGGCAAGAAAACTTATTTCCATTGGCTCGAAAATATTGAGCCTTGGTGCATTTCCAGACAGTTATGGTGGGGGCATCAAATACCTGTTTGGTACGGATTTGATTTGAGCAAAGATAGTTTTTATTGCAAACAGAATACTGAACAGCTTAATTTTGACGCTTTGAGACAATCATTGTCTGACCACACGCTGCGCGATGGAATGCATAAAAACCATTCGGCCGATAGTTTTGAAAATGTCACTCATCAATTCAGCGAAATTATTGAAGCGCATCCCACTCCAATAAATCAAGCATCTGTTATAGAAGTTGCAGATAAAGAAGAGGCCGAACTCAGGCTTAAGGAAAGTCTAGCTGAATATGCAATTAATCAAGATCCTTCCAAGCTAATCTATCCGGTTTGGCGTGACTCGGATGTTCTGGACACTTGGTTCTCCTCAGGGCTCTGGCCCATTGGCACGCTTGGGTGGCCAGAAAAAACGGATGAACTTAAACGATATTTTCCAACTTCGGACTTAATAACAGGGCAAGATATCTTGTTTTTCTGGGTTGCTCGGATGTTAATGATGCAACTCGCTGTCACTGGTAATATTCCGTTCAAAAATGTCTATTTGCACGGCCTTGTGCGCGATGCGAAGGGCAAGAAAATGTCCAAGTCAACAGGCAACGTCATTGATCCAATCGATTTAATTAATGAGTACGGGGCTGATGCGCTGCGTTTCACCAATGCAACAATGGCTTCTCTTGGAGGAGCACTCAAACTCGATACTCAGCGCATCGCGGGTTACCGAAATTTTGGCACCAAGCTGTGGAACGCAGCCAGCTTTGGGGAGCGGAACGGGACTTTTGAAATACCACATACCGATAGCGTCCCAACCGCAAGTTTAACACCAAATCAGTGGATCAAAGGTGAGATTAGCCGCACACGGGAAGCCGTCGACATAGCTCTTAAAGAATATCGATTTAACGACGCTGCTAACGCACTTTATGCGTTCGTATGGGGAACATTTTGCGATTGGTATATTGAGCTCACCAAACCTATTTTCGAGAATGGAACCGAGGGCGAAAAACAAGAAACAAAAGAAATATATGCATGGTCTCTTGACCAATGTTTGATCCTCCTGCATCCAATTATGCCCTTCATAACCGAAGAACTTTGGGGGCAAAAATCACGACCAAAACAGCTTATACACGCAGATTGGCCCAGCTATACAGCTAGTGAACTCGCTCAAAAAGATGCTGATAACGAACTTAATTGGGTGACCAGTGCAATTGACTCAATTCGGTCAGCACGGGCACAAATGCATGTTCCAGCAGGAGCACGCATTCCGATGGTCGTTGTAGACATGTCCGAAGATGCCCGCTCTGCTTGGAATGCCAATCTATCTGCATTCAATGCTCTAGCGCGCATCACAGAACTCACCGAAGTTGGAATTTTTCCAAAAGGCACCGTGACGCTTGGACTAGCCGGTGGCAGTTTCGGTTTACCACTAGACGGTGTCATTGACGTGACTGAAGAAATTGCGCGGCTGGAAAAAACACTCGGCAAATTGGCCAAAGAACTCGCCGGGCTTCGTGGACGACTAAATAACCCAAAATTTGTAGACAGTGCGCCCTCAGAAATTATTGAGGAAACCAAATATAATCTACAGGCTCGCGATGAAGAAAACATTAAACTTAAAGAGGCCCTGGAAAGGCTACAAGAATTAGACTGACCTTTCTTTAATAAAAACTGCTCCTCAATAAAATAATAAATGCCCAGTAGCTATTGCAGGCACTTGCTCTCAAACTATCCACAAGCTAGGCCTGTAAATATGACAGATTTTCGCTTTACCCAACTTGCAGCGACGCTCCCGTCAACAGTTCCATTCGTTGGTCCTGAAGCGCAAGAGCGCAGTCTAGGCAACGCATTTGCCAGCCGCCTTGGTGCAAATGAAAGCGTCTTTGGTCCTTCACCAAAAGCAATCACTGCAATGGCTGAATCAGATCATTGGAAATATGGTGATCCAGAGAGTTTTGATTTACGCTCAGCCCTTTCAACGCATCTTGGTATTGATAGTTCTCACATCATGGTCGGTGAAGGTATTGACGCACTGCTCGGCTACTTGGTGCGACTGTTTGTCGGAGCAGGCGATCACGTGGTAACATCCCTAGGAGCGTACCCAACCTTTAACTACCATGTTGCAGGCTTTGGTGGAACGTTGCACACAGTTCCATATTTCGATGATCACGAGAACCTAGAAGGCCTTTTTGCCAAAGCAGTTGAGGTCAAAGCAAAGCTGGTTTATTTGGCCAATCCCGATAATCCTATGGGCACTTGGCACAAAGCAGAAACGGTAGAGGCTGCTTTGGAAACACTGCCTAACAATTGTATATTAGTACTTGATGAAGCTTACATAGAGTGTGCATCCGGAGGAATAGCTCCGCAAATTGATCCTGCAGACCATCGGGTTATCCGAATGCGAACCTTTTCAAAATCTTACGGCTTGGCAGGCGCAAGAGTAGGTTATGCGATTGGTCCCACAAAAGTAATAAATTCGTTCAACAAGGTTCGTAATCATTTTGGAATGAATCGAAGCGCTCAGGCCGGTGCGCTAGCAGCGCTCGAAGATCAGGCTTACTTATTAAATGTCACCAAAAAAATTATTGCCGGAAAAGATCGTATTACAAGTATTGCTCGCAAAAATGGACTGAAAGCTCTCCCATCAGCTACTAATTTTGTTACGATTGATTGTGGTGGCGATGGTGTATTTGCCAAGTCAGTACTCGAGCAATTGATTGCGCAAGGTATTTTTGTACGAATGCCCTTTGTAGCTCCACAAAATCGATGCATTCGCATTAGCAGCGGGACAACCGCAGATTTAGATCTATTCGCTGCAGCATTACCCGGTGCCTTAGAAGCCGCAAAATCTGCTAATTAATTTAATTTTTACAGTATTTCAAAACGATGAAACAATATCAATAAGTTGGTCATAAGTATCAGGTAAAAAATCAAAACAGTTTCATTCTTACCTCTCAGTACCATGCACATTAGATGCATATTTTTTAACTCTTGAGAATGACATTATTTTATAGCCAGCAACAAAGCTGGAGCAAACTAAAATAAGTTGCGGTTCTTAAAAAGATTTAATGGTAAAATGGTATGAGGATATCGTGTACAAGCCAGAGCTCCAGCTAAAAAATCTCATGATCCCTTGGCAATCACTCGAGCAGCAGCATTTAATGCACCCTCTCCATATGCAATATCCAGCGCACTCAGACCAGCTTCGATCCCACCTAATAAACCCATTATCATATGACCGTTCACATGACCCATATGACCAAGCCTAAAATACCCATGCCAATCCGGATCGTCAGGCTGCGCCATGCCTAATCCTATCCCAAGCGTAAGCCCTATATTTTTTTCCACCCATTCACGCAAAGCCGTCCCATTTGGGGCACCCAAAAATAAAGAAGTAACCGCAACACTACGGTTCGCCTCATCAACAACATTTAATGCAAGAGTTCCTTCTGAACTCCAGCAGTCACATGCAGCCCAAATGGCACTTGCGAGAACAGCATGCCGTTTCCAGACAGCTTCAACGCCCTCGGCGTGCAACATGTCCAAAGCAGTTCTCAACCCATAAAGATGATGAGTTGGCGCCGTTCCATTCCAATACATAAAAAACTCTTCTGGGTTGGCACGCGGAACCCAGTCCCAATAGCGACTAACCCGTAGCATTTTTGTCCGAGCTTCGGCAGCTTTATCATTGAAAAATACAAATGCCATTCCTGGGGGCACCATAAGGCCTTTTTGGCAACCGGTTACCATAATATCAACGCCCCATGCATCCATTTCGAACACATCGCACCCCAATGAAGCGATACAGTCTGCCATTAGCAATGCTGGATGCCCTTCAGCGTCAATAACAGAACGCAAGGCACTGATATCATTTCTTATCGATGTTGAAGTATCCACATGTACAGCAAGGATAGCTTTAATCTCATGGCTTTTATCAGCACGCAGTGCATCTCCAATACGATTTATATCAATCGGATTGCGTTTACCAAAATCTAGAATATCAACTTTTGCACCAAGTCCTTTGGCCATTTCAGCCCATCCGTAAGCGAAGTGGCCTGTTGCAGGCACCAGGACCCTGTCTCCAGAAGCAATAACATTTGCCAAAGCAGCTTCCCAAGCAGCATGCCCATTGCCAATATACATGGCCACTTTACCGTTCGTACGAGCGACACGAAGCAAATCAGGCACAATAGTAGCTGTCATTTCAACCAACTCTCCAGCATAAATATTTGGAGCAGGACGGTGCATCGCTTGGAGAACGGCTTCTGGAATAACCGACGGTCCTGGAATTGCTAAATATTGGCGTCCATGGTTTTTAAATTGGTTTTTCGACATAGATTAGGTCCCACAACTGTGACAGGCCAACATTTAATGCACTGTACTACGGCGTCAATCCTTTAACGCGAGCATTTCAAAGTGCCAAACATTTGATATCTGATGATTAATTAACAGAGAATAAAATTATTCTTAAGCAATAATCCAAAGCACACCAGGGCAGTACACTGTCAATATTAGTCAAATTATAAAAACGCTTGAATATATATCAAAGCCAATTAAAATTTTTTTGGGCTGAATACTCTTTTGCGTCCTGATAATAACAAGATATATATGAAGCAGGAGTGTCCTGAATGCGCGTAGATATCTTTATTTAAACGAGTAGGTATTATAGCTTTAGTAAACATTCGTACAATCTAACACATTCATATTATCGGTGATAAAACCTAGCCAAGTCTTCAGGGCTTTTACCGGTAAGGTATCTAAAAAGGGTCCATAAGTTGCGTGCACCTTGTCTAAACCAACCCCTTTGTCGATACTTAGACCCGCTGGTTACAGCAAAAGCATCTAATGGAATTAAACGTCCCCGTAATTTAAGCACAATTGCAACATCTTCCATCAACGGCTGATCGGAATAACCACCAACGTTATTGTAAAGATCTCGCCTGATCAGTAAACCTTGATCTCCATATGGCAAGCCAAAGAAACGCGATCGTAAATTAGCCCACCGAGCAACCCAACGGCCGCCTTGATCATAGCGCAGCTTGAAGTAACCCGCATCTTCTTGCGCCAAATGTCGAGCAACTACTTTTGACCAGCCTGGTTTCAACACTGTGTCTGAATGTAAAACTAAATACCACAAGCCTTTCGCTGTTTGACAACCACGTAAAAGTTGCCCACCTCGAGATGCAGGCCCATACACAATTTTACCTCCCCAAGCATCTACCAGAACAGAAGTTTCATCCGCGGATCCACCATCACTAATAATCAATTCTGTAATCAGTCCTGCGTCTAAACCTTCTACTAGAGCTGCCAAACAATGCGGAAGTTTAGCTTGCGAATTTAATGTGGGAATAATGACAGATATAGGAGCAACCATAATAGACCTTTTGCATTGTCCTCGAACATCTATATGCCAATAATAGTCTTGAAAGGAATACTATATGTCGGATCGCCATATTTTTCGATTTTACGGATCAGATACCAATAGCTTTTTGCAAGGACTCGTCACTAACGATGTAAACAAACTGGAACAAGGCCTAGTTTATGCCGCATTACTCACACCTCAAGGCAAATACATGGCAGATTTTTTTTTGATGGCAGACGGAGACGCCATCTTGCTAGATGCGGACGCAACGCAGGCTGATTTTTTACGCACAAAATTCAACATGTACAAATTACGGGCAAATGTAGTTATCGAAGATACACATCTTTACATGCACCGCGGCTTGGGAAAGCCGCCTAACGATGGATATGCAGATCCGCGCCATCCAGAATTAGGTTGGCGTGCCTATCGCGATGTTCCGCAAAATGATAATTCCATCGACTGGACAGCGTTGAGAGTAGCAAATCTCATCCCAAAAACTGGATTAGAACTGACGACGGATACCTTTATTTTAGAGGCATGCTTCGAAGCAATAAACGGAGTAGACTTTCGTAAAGGGTGTTACGTCGGTCAAGAAGTAACTGCTCGAATGAAGCATAAAACAAAATTGCGCAAAGGTTTAGCTCAAGTGTCCGTTTTCGGCGATGCTGAACCCGGTACCGAAATACTCACAGATGGAAAATCCGTTGGTCGGTTGCTTAGTCGATCTAACGATCAAGCTATCGCTTACTTACGCTTTGATCGGGCGACAAAGCCAATGCAAGCTGGCGACGCTACAATAGTTTGGTCTGGCCAAGAAAATTAATTAATTGAAATAAAATTTAGATCAGGGTCAAGCTTCCCACCAACCTTGATTTGCTACTCTGAAAATGCATAAATAACAGCTAATCAATAATGTAACTCTTCCCACCAAGAATTAATTTCAGACATCCTTACACGGCTCTCAAGACCAATACCCACAATTCCAATGGGGCCAGTCCCCGGACGTACTATTACTTGACGGCCTACACACTGGATTTCCCAAATCCCTTCTTTTGGCGCAGGTAAAAATCCTTTTAATCTAAATAATCCGGTGGGACGACGCGCTAAATGCTCGATTAAATCAGACCGCTCGACTTTAATGCAATCTGTCACTTGCCATTGAATATACGATGGATGGCCCGATCTTTCCTTGCGGAATTGCGTGAATGAAATGTCACATACTAATGGGCCCAGCGCATCGATGTCCGACAGAGCTAATGCTTCAATGTCCAAGTTATTTGGCCACAGCCCACCTTCCGTCTTTGACACCAAAACCACATCTGCAACATCAACCTGTCCTAAAACCTGTGCGCCAATTAGAGTGTCTTGGCTTAGTCGGTCAAATTCAATAGCGTCTACAACAGTCACAATGCCGCCATATTCAAGATCAGGTTCAGCCAATGCGACTTGAGCAATAGCTGACGGATCCGCAATACCTGAGGCCTCAACTATAAGATGATCAGGTAATTGATCTCGGTCAAGAATATCACCAATTGCTAAAAATAAATCAGCGCCCATAGTGCAACATACACAGCCATTTGAGAGTGCGATCATATCATCCTCAGCTGCTTCTATTAGAGATGCATCGATATTGATTGCGCCAAAATCGTTAACTAATATCAAAAGTCGCAGTCCATGGTTCTCGGCCAACAAACGATTAATTAATGTCGTTTTACCGGCTCCCAAATAGCCGCCTATAACTGTAAGTGGAAGGCTCACAAAAGGTGTACTCTTCCACCAGATACCGTCCCTAATACAGGAACGTCTTTTAACGCCATTGGATCGATTGATGTGGGGTCATCCCCCAAAATAGCAAAGTCTGCTCTCTTACCCACCGAAATTGATCCAATTTCCGCGTCCAGTTTCAATGTATAGGCAGCACCCATAGTTATAGCATACAGCGCTTCAGAAACACTCAGGCATTGAGCTGAACCTAAAACTCTATCTGACATTGTACGTCGATTCACTGCACACCAGGCAGTAAAAAATGGACCTAGAGGTGTGACTGGTGCATCAGAATGAAGAGCAATATGTAGACCAGCATCTAAAGCCGATCTTGCAGCATCCATTCGGGCTGCACGTCCCTCACCCAAAGTCAAAGCAACATGCTGATCCCCAAAATACCAAATATGATTTGAAAAAATATTGACGCAACAACCTAGCTCAGCAGCACGCTCATACAGGTCACGATCCATCATCTGACAGTGCTGGAGCACATGACGATGTCCCTGCCCTGGATTTAGCGCTAGCGCGGCTTGAATTGCATCCAGAGAAACCTCTGCTGCCTGGTCACCATTTACATGTATGTGCATTTGAATTCCACGAGCCTGCATTTCTGCACAAAGAGAATAGATCATCTCAGGCTCGGTATTCCAAATTCCGTTTGGTTGGCCACCTAAATACCCCGGCCAACGAACCCGTGCCGTCCAGCCTTGGATCGAACCGTCGGTCATGAGCTTTACCGCCCCCATCCTTAGCTTGTCAGTTGATCGCTTGGCCAAACGCTCAGCTTTATCTGCAAAAGAAACAGGATCACCCATCGCGCCCAAAACCGGTACTATCCGCAAAGGAAAATTATCATTTGTAATCCGGAGCATTACATCAACATCGTCGTCCTCCATTGACGAAAATAAATCAGTTATCGTGGTAACCCCAGCACGCTGCGCAACCTGAGCATAGGCAAGAATGGCGTCAGGACTTTGGCTTAAACCACGGAAGTCTATTCCAAGGCGACGCATGATTGGGAACATGGCCGCCATTTCTTGTAATTCTCCTGTAGGCAGTCCGTCAGGAGCTTTGATAACTCCTTCAACATTGCTATGTTGATCATAACCGACCATTTCGAGCGCATAAGAATTTACACACATCAGATGAAAGTTTGAAAAGATAATGGCTATAGGCCGATCTGAGCTAATCTCGTCTAGATGAATACGGCTCAATCGTTCTGATGCAAGAAAAATTGGATCAAAACCCCACCCAACAATAGGCTCATCAAAATCCAAGCGATCTGCAAATTCTGCCAAGCCTGCAACCACTGCACTGCCATCTTTTAATCCACGCCAAAGGTTACCAGATGGATCAATACGATCATGATAGCCGACATAAGCATATTTCCAAACAGCTCCCGCCATCATATGGGCATGACCTTCAACCAGACCCGGCATCACTATTGTGTCCGCAAGCCGGTCATCATGGTGAACCGACCCCCACTCATTGGCGCATTCCTTGCCACCCAACGCCAGAATACGTCCATCGCGGACAGCGACATGTGTTACCTCTGGAGTATTCGGGTCCATGGTAATGAATTTTTTAGCAGCAAACACAGTGATGTTTGACATAACAGCTCTTTCTCGCGATTGGCTTCATCTAGCCTTACAACTTAAAATCGGTTCAACAGAAGATATCCACCGCAACCATCGAGCTCCGTCAAATGACAGCCTCAAATTGCTTCAGGTTCTAGGGTTCATAATCCAGCCTAAACAAACTCTCAAAATAATCAATAAAACAGAGGCTGTAATTATGCAGTGATCGGTATTTAAATGAGATACGACTTACACTAAAAATGCATGTAGCCTGATGAACACATCATATTAAATACAAGATAGTGATCTGTGCACATTGAAAAAGATTAAATATTAAGCACGTTCCACATATTCAGCCGTTTCTGTATTGACGACAATATTCTCATCTTGCCCGACGAAAGGTGGGACCATAACCTTGATGCCATTATCCAAAACAGCAGGTTTGAAAGAATTTGCAGCTGTTTGTCCTTTGACTACTGGTTCAGTCTCTACAATTTTACAGACCACTTTTTGGGCAAGAGAAGCGCTAAGCGCCTCTGCTTCATGGAACTCGACTTGTATAGTCATTCCATCCTGCAGAAATGGACGGCGGTCTCCCAGAATTTCAACCGGAAGCTCAATTTGCTCATAAGTATCAGTATCCATAAAGACTAGCATTCCGTCATTTTCGTAGAGAAACTGTTGATCTTTTTGCTCAAGACGAACCCGCTCAACTTTGTCAGCGCTGCGGAAGCGCTCGTTAAGCTTAGATCCATTGCGCAGATTGCGGAGTTCTACCTGAGCGAAAGCTCCGCCTTTTCCTGGCTTGACGTGCTCGACTTTTACAGCCGCCCAAAGACCGTCATTGTGCTCAAGAACATTACCAGAGCGGATCTCATTACCATTAATTTTAGGCATAATTTAAACCCGTGTTTAGGTTGTTGTTCAATCGATAATGCATATATCTAACGGCAGGGCTTTTCGCAAGATGATGACGTGAAATCATTTAAAAACTGTCCTATGCTTCCAACGCATACCACCTATGCAAAAAAAGGGTACCCGAATCGGTAAGAATAAGTCATAAGGAACGACGCGGCGGAATGATACCAGCGATAAAACGGGAAGGACTTCGAATGAAAGACTTCGTTGACGGCACAGCTTTTAACAACGAACAAGGCAATCGTGCACGAAAACTATTTGCGGCCGTCGTATTGGCAGCTCTCGATGATGCCATCGCAGACGACAAAAAGTATGGAAATGGTCCAGAGCAAATAGCACGTTGGGCACGTTCAAGGGACGGGCGAGAAGTATTGAGTTGCGCAGGTATCGATCCGAACGAACGGGTCGTAGGCGGGCTCATGGATTTTGTTGGAAAAGGTGTTCGTACTTCCGTTGCGCTCAGCCGAGAAGAGTCAGAACGACGTAACGCAGCTCTACTAGAAACAGAAGCAGCTTGATTTAATTCTAACCAAAACCCATAAACGAGTTTATACTGAAAGCGCCTTTTTTAATCGCATCAAAAAAGCATGATAAAAATATTTTAACCGCAGATCTAATAACTATTTTTATATCCCTTTAGATATAGTTTGGCCTTCACAAACCAATAATAATATCTAACCATTATTCAAATTTAAGGGCTTTTCAAAGGCAGCTTTTTAAATGCTTATTGCAAGGTTTTTTTGTCGAAAATATCAAGTTAGTGGGCCTAACTTTGGTAGTCGCTTTGCTTACCAATGCAGCAGATGACAGTAACGATTTGAACTGCTGGCATCAATGTTGGCTATATCAATAGGCCAGTAAAAACTCTTTCAGACTAAATACAGTCAAGAATGGTCTGAGTACTGTAGATCTACACCAATATCCTGTACAGGCCCAACGCTCTACCAGAATGATTCTTAACGCTGCAATTTTAGTTCTAACCGTATTCGATATTTAAACTTCTGGATCGGTGCTGGGACAAATATGTACTCGGCGTCCACAAATCTTTCATCTCCACCTAAGCATATACATGATGCTGAGACAGCATTAGTTACAGGCTCCATTTCTAAGGCTCTTTCTAACGCAGCATTTTCTTTTATGTCAGTATCCACTAGATTTGCTGGTGCTGCATTAATATCCGCAGAGACAAAAATTCTACCCAAATGTTTTCTGCATGCCTCAAATCTCCATTGTTCTGAGACTGAGTAAAGTCCATAGCCATTCGAATACCCAGTAGGTCCTATGCTTAATTAAGTGTCCATTAATCTGGTGACTCAACTAAGACACGATTTATTGGCTCTAATATCACCCTACCGGTAGCCAAAATTTTCTCTTCAGATACACAGTAAATTTCGATGTAATCCAACCGATAGATAGTTAAAAGAATGTCCTTTGCTTCTAAATCGATTGTATCAAGAGCCATTCCCTTTAAGCTTCAAGCTTTGGATGTCATACTAAAAGCAAATGCACTGCTGTTTTCAATATCTATTAGTCTTCGACAGCAAGTGCTTCAATCACCCGATCTAATTGTCTTCCCTGCTTGGAAAGCTTTGCAGGGCTGTTTTTGACTAAGTTGTAGTAAGCTACTGGATCATAGATTTGTACTGGCAAACCAAGTCTTTGAGCAGTTAAATAGCCAATAGATTCTAGGACCGCGTAAGTTGCCGTGAATTGCCCGGCTTGCGCCGAAATAAGCGTTGTTTGGGCGTCTAACAAATCCTGTTCAGCATCCAATACGTCAAGAGTTGTGCGTGCTCCAAGATTAGCTTCCTCACGCACTCCACGAAAAGCTACCCGAGCGGCCCGAACTTGCTCACGCGATGAAACAAGAACAGCGCGCGCTGCTACTACTCCAGCGATGGCGTTTACTACATTTTGTTGAACATTATGACGAACGTAATGTTGGTTTCCACGCGCAGCATCCCGACGTGCATACGCTTGGCGTTGCCGAGCACTTAATTCGCCGCCTTTATAGATTGGTCCACCAATTTGTATTGAGACTGTACCAAGGTCTGATTTTTCATCATTATCAAACTTGTCTGTTGTACGCAAAGATCCTCCAAGGGATATGGTAGGTTTCAAATCTCTGCCAGCAGCAAGTGCGATTAAATCAGCTGCTGCAACATTATGTTTGGCCTCGACCATTTGCGGATGATTACGCACGGCTATCGCCTGCGCTTGGGCAACATTAGTTACTACATTTGGTAAAGCTGGCACAGCAGTCAAAACTCCAGGAGAGCGGCCAGCAACATTTGTGTACTCCGCCTGAGCTCTTGTTAGATCGCGCTGTGCAATTGCAAGGTTACTTCGGGCAGCTTCGACCGCCGCTTCAGCCTGAGCAACATCGGTTCGGGTCACTTCACCTACTTCAAATCGATCATTTGCAGCTGCCAACTCCTCTTTCAACAACCGAAGATTGTTACGTCGCAAATCTACAAATTCCTGCTGCCTGTATACTTCAAAATACGCATTCACCCCGCGCAAGAAAACACTTTGCTCTACTTGTAAAAGAGAGGCACGTGTTGCCAAGACAAGTTCTTTCGAAGAATCTACCCTGAGACGATCCGCGCCAAAGTCATACAGCTGCCAAGACGCTGTAAGGGCAGCCGTAAAACTGGATGTGTTTATATTTTGGGTGTTTGCTCCAGCAAAAGACGATCTGGATTCACCATAATCATGCGATAACTCAGTTGACCAACTAACGATAGGCTTTAACAAAGCACCTGCAATCGCCACATCCTCGTCTGCCGCACGCAAAAGTGCACGATTTTGATCCAAAAGGCCACTTTGAGTGTAAGCCCCCACGAGGGTGTCTGCGAGGTTATCAGCTTTAGGCAGCGAAGTACTTGCAATTATCAAACATGGCAAAAAAAATACTAAGTGCCAAAAGCGCTTCTGTTCAAGTATAGGCAGAATATTTTTGTGCTTTGTATTGTTCATTATGCCAGCCAAATTTTCTATAATTGAAAAGAACGAATTCGTTCAAAACCGTTCAAAACAGGCGCACTTGCATTGAAAGCGCGACGCCAAGAAAAACGTCCTCCTAGCTTGTATCCGATGCGAGCTTCTCCCACAACTCCGTCCATAAATAAGCAGACCATCCGGCCACCATCCTTCAATTGATCAGTTAAGCTCATCGGGATAATTTCAACGCCTCCCTGAACAATTATAACATCATAAGGTCCGAGTTCTGCTGCGCCCATGACCAGCGGGCCAAAGTGCGTGATAACGTTGTCCGCCCCTACAGCGGTCAAAACTTCTTGCGCTTCATGCGCCATTTTATCGTCTTCTTCTAACGCTACAACCGCTTGCGCCATGTGTGCAATAACAGATGATGAATATCCAAGGCCAGATCCGACATCGAGAACCAAATCATCAATTCCAATATCGAGCGCATCCAACATTTTGGCGAAGGTACGTGGCTCGAGCAGTACTCTTCCCTCACCCAAACTCACATTACCATCCATGTAGGACGCCTCTCTTTGCGACGCCGGAACAAAATATTCGCGTTGAATCGATAACATCGCTTCAATTATTGGAAACTTAGTTACATCAGATGGCCGTACTTGAGTATCGACCATCATTGTTCGGCGTGCAATAAAATCTGTCACAACGTCAATACTCTTACTTTCCAAAATTATACACTTCCTGACATATCACACAACTGCAAGCAACGTCAGATAGTAAAGAGTTCTTTATTAATTTTTCTCAACCTATTGCACCAAACTAATGAATGTTCTAACGCCGTAATACAAAATCACTCAGGCGGGTTGGCGGAGTGGTTACGCAGCGGATTGCAAATCCGTGTACACCGGTTCGATTCCGGTACCCGCCTCCACAACCTGTTGTTGTAATTCCTTAAGTTAAATCGTCTTCTAACCACATTCTTTTAGATAGCAAACAAAGTCTAGATTAGCATCGAGTATTTTCTTATGACCACACTCCGAAAAGCTGTTTTCCCCGTCGCAGGTTTTGGGACACGTTTTTTACCGGCCACCAAAGCGATGCCCAAAGAATTACTGCCAATCGTGGATAAGCCTCTGATCCAATATGCAGCGGAAGAAGCTATTGCTGCTGGGATTGATACGCTGATCTTTGTCACGGGCCGTAACAAGCGCGCGATCGAGGATCACTTTGACAACAACCAAGAGCTAGAAATGGCTCTGCGCGCAAAAGGCAAAGATGAACAGGCTGACATGGTCAAAAACATACTGCCCGCTGGTGTGGAGTGCATTTTCGTACGCCAGCCAGAACAACTTGGTCTTGGCCACGCCGTGCTGTGTGCGGAACGTGCTGTGGGTAATGATCCATTTGCAGTGCTGCTGGCGGATGACTTTCTTACATATAAAGGCAGTGGTGTAACGGCAGATCTTGCCCACGCTTTTGAAACCTCTGGCAAAACTCAACTCAGTGTTATGGAAGTCAATGGCTCTGACATTTCCAAATATGGGGTTGTTGTTCCAAATGGAAATTCTAGCAATGTTGCTGGCCTTGTCGAAAAGCCAGATGCGGACAAAGCACCCTCCAACTTGGCCAGTATTGGCCGCTATGTGCTTACACCCGACATCTTTGACATCCTTCGCAACCAGCCCGCAGGAGCCGGTGGAGAGATCCAATTAGCAGATGCTATTAACGCGCAGGCAGCAAATAATGCTGTAGAAGCTGTCACGCTCAATGGCCGTCGTTTTGATTGTGGCAGTGTGCAGGGCTATTTGGATGCTATCATGCATGTTGCTGATCGCAGACAACGCTGATCTTTAAGTCAGAGCTATTTCAACTTTAAAGTGTTAGTCTCACATAATGCGCCACTTATGTGTTTACACAAAAAGCGTATGGTCAGACGTTCACTTGGACGACCGAAAAGATCTCAATGAATTGAAAAGGTAAGTAAGGTCGGGCTTGGCTTAATTTGAGAGTTGCAATTGATCTGAAGATACCTGCATGCGCGTTTTCTGTCCCATGAAATCCATAAGGACCCAAATGCGTTGCTCAGGATCAATTATGTCGACCGTGGCAATAAAATTGGCAAAAGGTCCCGTAAGTATTTCGACACTATCCCCTTCACCGAGGCTTTTCAGCGGCAGCAACGCGCCTGACGTGTCACATCTAAGCAAGAGACCAGAGACAAGTTGAAGGGGAAGTGGCTTTGGTTTGCCGTTAAAGCTGACAAGTCTAGAAACACCAATCGTGTTGTTGATTGTGCGCCATGGGGCTAGCTCACTGTTTACGCTGACAAACATATAGCCTGGGAAGAGAGGTTTTAGATCACTCACAAAGCGAGAGGCTTTTCTGCGCGTGGTCTCTTGCATGGGAAGAAACGTCTCAAACCCTTGTCGATGCAAGTTCCGCTCAGCTACGCGATAGCTGTTGGGTTTGAACTGTATCAAATACCAATGCTTCATCGCACCACCTGAGTTGAATATTCGTTCACTAATGAGCGAACATAACACATATTTGAAAGTTGATAAGCCTGTATTTTAAATAGAGCAATATTTGCAAACGTGTCTTTAACTCAATGATCCACAATTGAGAGATATCTACTCAAGTATTTAAAAATAATAAGAGAACTCAGCATAATTACGTTTTCACAAATAGTAAATTTTTACTCAATAAAACATTGGTAGATTTTCTAAACCTACCCAAAAGGGTATTATGCTGAGGTCTCAATAAAATTTATTACCTCCCTCACTTCAGTAAATTTTTCCACATGCAAAATTCGATGCCTTTTTGGGATTGCCGTATTGAACTATCGAACGTTTTGGTTTATTGTTCAAATTTGAACAGTTATGAACATCCTGGACCTACATCGTTATTCTTCTTCTACTGAGCTTGCAGGTTGCGCTAGGCTTCGTGCGGTAGCCGTTCCAAAGGTGAATTGTGGCTAGTCGGCG
>CAJQRC010000045.1 GCA_905480645.1 uncultured Tateyamaria sp. | reverse complement strand
CCGCCAGTAATGAATACCGAAGTGTTTTTTAGGTCGTTAAACGTTGCAATTTCTTTCATGGCTAATCTCTTTCTTGCAGGGTTTAGATAAGGTCACCCTTAATTACCCACATCCGTTCCGGAAAGCTCCATGGTAAAGTCAATCCATGATTCATCAAGTATGCGCCGCTCACTGTAACAGGGCCTGATTTCAGCACATTGGTACCACGGGACAAATGACCCATGCATTCACGGTTTACCAATTCAATTTTATACTATGATTTAGATTTTAATCAAATAAGACGCAAAGGCCGTGGCATTATCTGATCGGAAGTCGCTATCTTGCCAGCAAAAATAACAAACTGGGCACCATCATGTTGCAACTGTTGCTCAGCAAAAACTACTGGGTCAGCACTTTCAAGACGTAAAATATCAGCACCAAGCATCCAAAATCTATTACCTTTCCACCAATTAGTTACACACTCAAGTATATCTATTTCTTTGGTCGCCAAATCACGTGGGTCCATTTCAAATTCCAAATGACGCTGTGCAGCTACCCAAGCCCTGAATATGAAACCACCAGTTCCAGAAACTCTATTGAAAAACGGTACATGAATTGGGGGCTGGACAAGGACATGACGCTTAAGTCAGCAAGATCATCTATCAAGCTTGATATACGCGAACGACTTGGAGGCTTCATTTATAACTATTTAAACACACCAACAGGCGAACGTATTATAGTCGATTCAAGAGGCGACCACCGATGAAAGAGGCTGTAAAAGTTACCGTCTCTTTTGAAGAAAGTCAAATTATATATTTTGACAATCAATCCGAAGTGCGACTTCGCTGACCCAGGCTTAGCATGTCACTTGGATACGTTTTGCCAATAAATAGGTGATAGTTTTTGCATTTTGACGCTTCCCGCTGAGATCTAAACAACCTTTAACGGCTTTGCTCATGAATATTCGATATGCCATTCATCCAGATTGTAAGCATCTCAAATTTGTCTGTGTAAATATTCCAATATAGCTGGCCGCACATTCATATCACCCCGATGTCGAGCATCCATAATTACTTTACGCACTTCTGTTAAATTAGATCTTCGTAAAAGTGATTTCACAGGCCCAATAGAGGAAGGACGCATAGACAGGTCTCGCAATCCAATCGATGCAAGACATAATGCCTCAATTGGCCGGCCAGCATCTTCACCACAAAATGACAAAGGAGTATCTGTCTGTGCGCATCTCTCGACAACTCTCTCAATAAAACTCAAAAACGACACATTCAAAGTGTCATAACGCCGACGCACACGTTCATTTTCACGATCTGCGGCAAAGAAAAACTGTTTAAGATCATTGCCACCAATCGATAAAAAACCAACTTCTTCAAAAAACTTTAGAGGAGCAAAGGCTAGACTAGGTGTTTCTAGCATAGCGCCAATATCCACTTTAGATGGTAAAGCGTGGCCCAGCCGCCGCTCGCGTTCCATTGCCTTTTCCATTTCTGCCTTAGCCTGTGTATATTCTTCATATTGCGCGACAAAAGGAAACATAACCGTTAACTGTCGTCCGTTAGCCGCGCGTATGAGCGCCTGCAACTGCATCCGTAATACACCAGGTTTATCCAAACCCACACGAATAGCCCGCCATCCAAGAGCGGGGTTGGGCTCATCGTTGGGTTTCATGTAAGGCAGCACTTTATCTGACCCAATATCGAGAGTACGAAAAACTACTCTTTTGGTGTCTGCAGCTTCCAAAACTCGTGCATAAAATGCACTTAATTCAGATCTTTTAGGCATCTTATTGCGGATAAGAAATTGGAGTTCAGTTCGAAACAAACCCACGCCCTCAGCGCCAGAACCTTGCAGAGAGGGAAGATCAGCCATTAATCCAGCATTCATATGCATGCCAACCGTTGTACCACATAAAGTACGCGCCTTTTTTTTACGGATTGACGCATAGCGTTCATTAGCTGCGGCCTGCATGGCCATTTTGTCCCGAAAAGCATTAACGACTATTTCATCCGGCCTCAAATGCATGATCCCTTGCTCACCATCAACCATGACATGATCACCATTTAATGCTTCCAGAGTGGCGCGTTCAACATGGACTATCAACGGAATGGCAAGAGCACGGGCAACAATTGCAGCATGACTGCCGACAGAGCCTTGCTCTAGAATTACACCCTTGAGCTTGCGACCATAATCTAGCAGTTCTGCCGGCCCTATATTACGAGCAACAAGAATTGGGTTTTCAGGCATTTCAGCACCAGTATCAGCACCTTGCCCTGTCAAAATTCGCAACAGCCGATTTGAAAGATCATCGAGATCGCTTAATCTCTCACGCAAATAGCTATCTGTAGCTTGCCCCATACGAGCGCGCGCAAGAGACTGCTCTTTTTCAACAGCAGCCTCCGCGCTCAACCCGCTATTAATATCTTCTTCCATACGCCGCATCCAGCCTTTGGAATTAGCGAACATCCTGTAAGCTTCAAGTATTTCAGCCTGCTCTTTGTCAACAGCTGCTGTAACGAGCATTTTATCAACTGCACTGCGCATTTCTTCAACAGCTTCATTCAGCCGTTCTATTTCGCGTTTAGGATCGTCTGCTACAGGGTTGGTAACCACTACTCTAGGTTCATGTAACCAAATATGACCTTCCGCTACACCCTCCTGACCTACAGTGCCACGCAACATGGTTGGTTGACTGTGTCGAGCCTTCATCGCACTGCCCTCACCAATAAAAGCTCCAAGTTCTGCCATCTCTGCCAGTACCATCGCGACAACTTCCAAAGCATAGATTTCATCCGTCGAAAACTCGCGCGATTGCTTTGATTGGACGACCAAAACGCCTAAAGTTTCACCCAAACGCAAGATCGGCACACCTAAAAAGCTAGAGAAAATCTCTTCACCCGTTTCCGGCATGAAGCGAAAGCCAGGTTCTTGTGGTGCATTAGCGGTATTCACAACCTTCCGGCGACGGGCGACTTTTCCTACCAAACCTTCACCAAGACGCATACGTGTTTGGTGCACAGCTTCTGTATTCAATCCCTCAGTAGCACAAAGTTCTAGCGTGTCTTCGTCACGAAACAGGTATATTGAGCAAACTTCGCTTCCAATACTAGTAGCTATAAGATGAGTGATTTTATCCAATCTCATCTGGCCTGTGTCATCGCCTGCCATTGCATCGCGCAACCTGCCAAGCAACTTCCGGCTTTCAGTTTCAAAGCGTTCAGCCATTGCCTTGCGTCTCCTAATTTGGGCTTTTTCTCAACGAATTCACACGACAGATTAAAGCAAAATCATAAAGCGCCGGTAGAAAAGCATGGTTTTTGCTTATTGTTCAATATTCAGTCAATAAATTCAGCTACGCTTATATAATATGCATCTGAGAATATTAAGAAGTTTTATCCAAATCAAAAGAATCATGGAGCGCCTGAACAGCCAGTTCAACATATTTTCGATCAATCAGAACACTTATTTTGATCTCCGATGTGGTAATCACACGGATATTAATGCCTTCCGCGCTTAGTACGCGAAACATTTTTGCTGCTACGCCAGTATGACTGCGCATACCAATACCGACAACGCTGACCTTGGCAACATCTTTGTCTGCAATCAGTTCATGATAGTTAATCACACCGCTATCTTTGGCATCTGACATCGCTTTTTCTGCGCGCGTGACTTGATCAGTAGGGCATGACCAAGTCATATCAGTGCGGCCTTCTTCAGCGATATTCTGCACAATCATATCAACGTTTACACCTGCTTCGCTGAGACCCGTAAATATTGTTGCTGCAATCCCCGGCCGATCTGCCACACTTACCAGTGTCATTTTGGCCTCATCGCGGGAAAATGCCACACCTGCAACTACATTGCTCTCCATGATGTCCTCCTCGGCACAAACCAGAGTGCCGGCCTGATCATTTGGTTCTTCAAAACTCGATAAAACACGTAATGGCACATTGAAACGCATCGCCAGTTCAACCGAACGGGTCTGAAGCACTTTAGCACCAAGACTTGCTAACTCCAGCATTTCTTCATAAGCGATTTTTTCAAGTTTTCGTGCCTTTGGCGACACGCGTGGATCAGTGGTGTAGACACCATCCACATCAGTATAAATATCACATCGTTCAGCCTTTAAAGCGGCTGCGAAAGCTACAGCCGTGGTGTCACTGCCACCACGACCCAAAGTTGTGATACGCTTTTCGGGGCTGACCCCTTGAAAGCCTGATACAACTGCAACTCTCATACCTTCTGCAAACTTAGCCGCAATATTAACAGAAGGGATTTCTTCGATTCGAGCACTTGAATGCGCCGAATTAGTGAGTACTGGAACCTGCCAGCCCTGCCAGCTACGAGCCGGTATTTCCATTTCCTGAAGCGTCAACGCCATTAAACCAGCAGTGATATTTTCTCCACTCGAAACAACCGCATCATACTCACGCGCATCATACATAGGAGATATCTCGGTAACCCAGCCCACAAGTTCATTAGTCTTACCAGACATTGCAGAAACTATGACAATGACATCATAGCCTTTAGCGACTTCTACGCTGACCCGCTTAGCTGCACGGCGAATACGGTCCAAAGTGGCAACAGACGTCCCACCAAATTTCATTACAAGAACAGGCATAACAGCCTCACGTCAAATTCACTGCTGGGCCATACTCTGACAGCCTAATAAGCGCAAGATGCAGGAACTCTAGTTGTTTCACTTATTACTATTTCTCAAAAAAATTAGAACAGTTTAAGTATGGCACTTTCACTTAAGGCACAGCTATCATTGTTTTTTGAACATCGATAGGGTTGTAAAAAGCAATCCAAAGTTTCGAAAACACTATTTTGGCCAAAGATAGAGTGTCAAACCGATCCACAAGGCCTGCAACAGACTGATTTACCGTGACGGCTTCCTCCCATATCAGTTTGCACCAGCCTGTATGGTAAATGCCACCAGCGATTTTATCTCTTAAATCAGAAGCAAGATTGCGCCCAATATTAAGCACTGCAGCCTTTGACATCTTTAAATATAGCTACCACCCAAACCTCGCGTATGAGGCTCTATTTGCGAAGAAATGATTGTAATCTTCAGGTTTTATGCTTCGGTAAGGTTCGGCGAAAGTGACTGACCTGTGAGAAATACTCCCCTTACATTCACTGCAAAGGTTTGAGTCCATAAACTTGGCGCAAAACCTGTTTTCAAGTCATCGTTCCTATCAAGGTAAACGCCTACATTTAAAATCAACAACTCCAAGGGTTGTCCTGCCAAAGCAGTAGCCAACGCTGAATGATCCGGGGTGTTCGTTACGCCTAATGTCATTGCACCATCAGTAAAACGGCCTGTCGCAATAACATCATGTCCTTATTTTTGGTAGTGTTTGACTAAGCCCTAACCAATGCCACGCGTAGCTCCTGTAAAAATTACTCGCGTACTTTTAATTGGCTTTTCGGGTAGGAATAAAAGGCAAAGGCGCTACTGGCACACCATCATCGATAAGAGCTTTTGCCTCTTTAAGATTAGCCTCACCCCAGATTGGCTTTTCAGGTGCATCCCCAAGATGCATGGAACGCGCTTGTTTAGCAAAATTTCCTCCCACATACGTTGCATTTTTTTCAACCGTTTCGCGCATCTGAGACAATGCTTTGGCCATATCCTGAGCTTCAACGTCTGTCTTACTTGGCAGTTGAGACTTCACTAAAGCAGAGCTTTTATCCCGCGCTGTGCTCACATTTGGTGCCATAATGGCTTTTGATACATTTTTATCACCGCATACCAAACAGCTGACATGCCCAGCAACTTTAAGCGTTTCATAAGCATCAGCTGAGGCGAACCAACTTTCGAAGATGTGACCATCACTGCATTTAAGAGAATATTTAATCATATTTTTTTACGTAATCTCAACAAAGAAAATAACAATTCTAAAAGATAAGCAACTAGTCCACTAAGAGCGGATTATAGTCTAGTAAAATTTGCGCTAAATCAGGCTCTACCACCATCGAAGCAGCTTTTTTACTGCTAACCCATTTTCTCTCACGTTGTCCCTGTTCTGGAAAAGTTTCTGCCAACGAATTTACTTTTACTGCGTAGACAACCGCCACACATGATAGTGACTTTTTTTTACTCAAAAATTTGGAATAAGAAAACAGACCCAGAGGACGCATTTCCGGCCGGCCAATGACGCCCGCCTCCTCCCAAGCTTCACGCGCCGCACTATTTTGCGGCTCCATACCATTTACAGGCCAACCTTTAGGAATAATCCATCGCCCAGAACGCCTAGTAGTTACCATCAAAATTTGTACTTTATTTTCCTTGATCCGATAACACAGCGCTGCAAATTGAGTGCGAACTGCAGATTTAACTGTTTGACCAAAATGTAAAGGCAACTGATTGATCATAGGGGCGGCTACTCCAAGCCCTACTATTTTAAACCAGAATTACTCTATTGTTAAGACATACTTCAGATTATTCATTACGATCAAATTCATATAAACCTCGATTCCACGAAGTTGACACCTTAATATTATTTAATGGATAATTTTACCCTCTTGAGGCCAGCCAACCTATGCCCAATAATAGTAAAGTGATGAAAACCTCTAAATGGATTACAGGTCTGACTATAGTGCTGTGCTACATTTTTTTGGCGCAGGGTGGTCGTACAGAACCTTTGCGCATCTTCGCAGCCGCCAGCTTGCAAGGTCCACTAGATATAATTTCTGAGGATTGGGATATTGATACTATTATCAATTATGCAGGCAGTGGAACTTTAGCAAGACAAATAGACTATGGTGCATCCGCAGATCTCGTAATTCTTGCAAATGCTTACTGGATGGATTGGTTGATAGAACGAGGCCAATTTGCAGGCACCGCTACAGATATCATTTCAAATCAGCTTGTCGTAATAGGACCTCATGGCACGGCACCAATGTCAAATCCAACAAAAACTGATTTGTTAGATAGGCTTAGCGGAGGCCGTCTAGCCATGGGACAACGCGCCTCCGTACCTGCAGGTATTTATGCACGAGCATGGCTAGAAAATATTGGTGCATGGGGCACAATACAAAACCATTTAGCGGAAACTGACAATGTTCGTGCAGCTTTGGTTCTAGTGGCGCGAGGAGAAGTACCTTTAGGTATCGTTTACAGCTCGGATGCGGCATCTGAGGAAGCAGTATCAATTCTGTGGCGGGTTCCATCCGATCAACATTCCCTAATCAGATATCCAGCGATTGCGCTTACACCCACAGGCGAAGACTTTCTTGCCTATATTGAAACTCGAACCGACGTGTTAATTTCATCCGGATTTAAGGCTCTACAATGATGCTGGATGCTGCAGGATGGGATGCTTTGCTATTGTCGCTTTTGGTTGGAGTGACATCTATCGTCATAGCTCTGCCACTAGCTATTTGGGTTGCATGGGTTCTGGCTCGGCGCAACTTCTGGGGGAAGGCTGCATTAAATGCGCTTGTTCACCTACCGTTGGTTCTACCACCAGTTGTGACCGGATATTTGTTGCTCATAAGTTTTGGTCGTACAGGCCCCGTAGGCATACTTTTAGAAAACACCTTTGGTGTCGTGCTTGCATTTCGCTGGACGGGTGCAGTGCTGGCAGCTGTAGTAATGGGCTTTCCACTAATGGTTCGCGCCATACGGCTAGCTATTGAGGCCGTAGATCCCAAGCTAGAACAGGCAGCATCCACTCTTGGTGCTCCAGATTTTGCGGTATTTCGTACTGTCACCTTACCTCTAATCTTACCTGGTATTTTGGCTGGGGGTGTCATGGGATTTGCTAAAGCTATTGGTGAATTTGGAGCGACAATTACCTTTGTCGCTAATATTCCAGGAGAAACACAAACGCTCCCCTCAGCCATCTACACAATGCTGCAAGTGCCTGGCGGGGAAGAAACCGCAATACGCATGGTAATCTGGGCTTGCGCTCTGGCGTTATTTGCCGTTGTACTCTCAGAATGGCTAGCCCGTCGCGTGGCTGCAAAGATTGCAGCAACATGAGTTTAGACTTTTCTATCCGGCATGACCAAGGAAATTTTACCTTAGACGTTAGTTTTAAAGCGCGCTCGGGGGTCACCGCTATTTTTGGAAAATCCGGCTCAGGTAAAACGACTATCGTGAATGCCATAGCAGGGCTGCTAAAACCGCACACAGCAACCATTTCTCTTGGTGGCACAATTTTTAATAATGCCTCTACATTTCTGCCTCCAAATAAGCGGCGGGTAGGATACGTCTTTCAAGATGCGCGTTTATTTCCTCATTTAACGGTGGCTCAAAATCTTGATTATGCACTGCAATTCGGAGCTAAACCAAAGGACCGTAGCTGGATTGTTGAAATTCTTGACATTAGCAATCTATTAGGACGCAGACCTAACACTTTGTCAGGTGGTGAAAAACAAAGAGTAGCATTAGGGAGAGCTCTACTAAGTGATCCTCTATTGTTATTAATGGATGAACCTCTTGCAGCGCTTGATGCCCCCCGAAAAACAGAAATTTTACCATTCCTCGATAGGTTGAAGACTGAGAGCAAATTGCCAATTTTATATGTCAGCCATTCTGTTGATGAAGTAGCCCGACTAGCAGATCATATGGTGTTGCTAACGGAAGGACGGGTGGCGCAACAAGGTCCAATTTTTGAGGTAATGGCTGACCCAGCCGCAATACCAATTTTAGGCGTCCGTGAGGCTGGCGCGGTATTAAATGCCACTGTTACAAAACATGACAGCGACGGTCTGAGCACATTGCGTTTAGCTGCTGGATCTTTGCAATTGATGGGTGTTCGGGCTCCAATTGGCGCAAAAATTCGCCTTAGAGTTCTTGCCCAAGATGTGCTTTTATCCCTACACCAGCCAGAAGGCCTTAGCGCACAGAACATTTTAAGAGCTACTGTCACATCAATTAGGTCAGGCGATGGACCGGGTGCAGCAATTGCACTGGATGCCGCAGGGGAAACTATTTTAGCGCGAGTAACCGCACGAGCAGTCATATCTTTAAATCTTACTATTGGCAAAAGCCTCTTTGCCATCATCAAGGCTACATCAGTTTCCCAAGCGGCTATTTCTAGTGGAACTGTCTCAATTAAGCACAACAAAAGCAACATATAGTATTTAAACACTACTCTTGTTCACTTAATGTTCCTGCATGTGAGTATTGACAACAACGCTGGCGAGGCGTGAGAAAGTTACATCGCAGACAATCAGGCGATGGATAAAATCGGGCAAGTATGAACGAGTTGACTACACTGAAGGAGGGCACGCGCGTGTGTGGATCGACACAGACGCAACAGTCGTCCTTTACGCCAGAGTCTCCAGCGCCAAGCAAAAAACCTCCCTCGAAACGCAAGAGAAAATGCTCCGAGAAACCTGCCCGGAAGGAGAGTTTCTCAGCGACGTTGCATCTGGATTCAATTCCAAACGACGAGCCTTTAGATCCATACTGGAACGAGCATTGTCGGGGGAACCAATCCGCTTGGTGGCTACCACATCAGACCGTATCGCCAGATCAGGCTTCCCACTCATCCGTCACATCATCGAACTATCAGGTGGATCAATCGAACTTCTGGAAGAAGAAGATTGTCCCGAGCAGTTCGATGTCCGAACGCTCGTTGCATTTATCACTTCCTACTGCAACTCCGTCCATGGCAAGCGCAGTCATCAAAGGCACAAGAAAGATCAGGGTATTCCCGAAGAATGAGCCGTATCTTCTTGAACTGATCCGTCAGCATCGCCGTGCCTACAATCTGGCTGTTGCCTGCTTCAAAGAGAGCGATGCTCGTCCAGAGCTGCGCAAGAGCGAAGAGATGAAGAAGACAGTCCTTCGTGGCATCATCCGTGAGTTTGTACGAGATGAGGTTATTGACCGTGGTGGTGAATTTGCTTCGGCTGGATGTGATGAGGCTGTTCTCAACGCCTTCCGAACGAGATATGCGGTGATTGAGCGGCGCAAGAAGGGTGAAGCCGCTGACTTTGCCTTCCGGAGCATCAAAGATGTCCGCCAAGGCTTCCTGATCCAGAAGCTGTCTCCCAGCTTCGTCCTTAAGAATTTCGACGTTTCTGAGAAACTTCCAAAGGAAGCTTTCAAGAAACTAACCCGAATTGTGCATGAGCGAGGGCGGTGGTTCATCTGCGCTCAGAAGCACATTACCACAGCGCAAAACGCCGAAACCCAAGGGTTGCGCGTTGTGGCTATCGACCCTGGTGTGCGGAGCTTCGCAACCTCATACACAGATGACCACTGCACCACCTATGGCGATGGATTTTATGCCTCAAAGGTATTTCCGTTGCTTCTTGAGATCGACAAGCTGATTGGCCTGCGAGCACGCGCTCGCAATGACCAATGGAAAAAGCATTACCAGAAGCGTATCGACCGAAAGGTCAACCGTGCCAAGGACCTGATCAATGACTTGCACAAGCGCGTGGCTTTTGACTTGGTATCTCAGTTTGATGTGGTCCTTCTACCCAGCTTCGAGACCCAGGAGATGGCTTCTAAGGTCGAGAGAAAGATCCGCACCAAGACAGTTCGATCCATGCTGGGTCTCGCCCATTATCGTTTCGAACTACATCTGAAGTGGATGTGTAAGAAATACGGGAAACGGCTCGTGATCTGTAATGAATCCTACACATCTAAGACACGGTCTTGGGATGGTGTGATTCACTCAAGTCTCGGCGGTGCAAAGATGATCAGCGATGGAAATATACGGGTTGATCGTGATCACAATGGCGCAAGAGGCATTATGCTTCGAGCGCTCTATGGCAACTTGGGCCATGAACAGGCAGTGGGGGCAACATGATGTTGCGTTCGTTGCGTTTTAAATCAAGTGTTAACGTATTAAAACACGATCTCTGAGCATCTCAACTAACTCTATATTTGGGATGTTTAACTTTAAGGCTAAGCGGTGCATCCCAAAGTGCACATGCGCCATGTCAGTGTAATAGTTAGAATAAGCAAAGTTTGTCGCTGCGCCAGCCACCGCGCCTAATACCGGGACTGTCTGAGCTGCTAGTTTCTGACCCATTACAGTTGAGAGGCGCGGAGCGACACGAGCGATCACCGTCTGGACTACCTCGCCTGTGAACATAAGCCGAGTTGATAAAAAAGTGATGTCGCTGCCGTCATCATGTTCAAACGGACCCGCTGACGAGAAAACATGCAGGCACTCTAATCGTACTGATTTTACCATTGGGTCAAAACCATATTCGACGGCGACGCCTTCGATTATCCGCAACATTAATGTCGTGGTCACAGGTAATTCAGCCAAAGCAGACGGCAAGCCACCTACACCGCCGACGGCTCCCATTGCGGTACCAACAACTGTATTCAACCAATCCGATTGATCTGGAAGCCACTTACGCGATTTTGTAGCTGCCAAAAGAGCTTGCTCAAGAGCTATCCACGTTACATAATTTAACTGTTCTGAAATAGGTTTTGGCAAGCGACACAGAAGTCCTTCCGCACGCGTCCCAATAAGATTCAAAACTTGAATTCCAAGTCTGCCAGCATTTTTGTAACGTTTTGCGAGATTTTCCAACTCGGCATCTAAATTGAGCTGGTCAGTAAAAATAATATCCGTCATTTTTAGTAAATGGGTATGAATATTTATCTTTTCAATCTAATCGAATAACTTTGCCCATAACTCCATTCCACGCGTTAGGTTCCACCGCACGACCCAAAACCCGTTTGGGGTTAATGGGAGGCGGCATCACCACTCGATCTAAACATGCAAAACCAAACTTGTTGTAATAATTGGCATCGCCCACCAGCATCACACGAGACCAATGCAGTCTAGCAGCAATTTCCAGAGTAGTTTCAATCAACTCCCGCCCCAGGCCTTCGCCTTGCCGAGTTGGGTGAACAGCTACAGGTCCAAGCAGTAAAGCTTTGTGATCACCGACTCGAACTGGCCAATATCGTATCGCACCAGCAAGAATACCTTCAGCATCTCGAGCGACATGACAAAGTTCGACTTGAGGTAGAGCGTTATCACGCAACCTGTAAGATGAAAGAGCTTCACGGCCAGGGGCAAAGCAGAGGTCATACAGCGCTTCCACCTCCCACCAGTCTTCAGGCGTTTCAATTGTAAGGTGGTACATTGGTTGCAAGGCTTTTTTGAAGGGGCTGGTGCACATATTACCATGAGGATAATCTTGAGGCAAACTACCAAATCGGAGCTGTTATGTTTTACCGACCTTGCGATGGCCACAATCTACCACATAACCCGTTTAATGCTATTATCACTCCTCGTCCAATTGGTTGGATTTCAACGCGCAATATGAATGGGAATGATAATTTAGCACCATATTCATTTTTTAACGGAATAGCTTACGCACCTCCACAGGTGATGTTTGCCTCAACAGGAACTAAAGATGATCAAGATGGAACCAAAGACAGTGTGGCCAACATTCGCGAAACTGGTGAATTTTGTGTAAATATTGTTGAACACTCAATGAAAGACGTGATGAACCAAACGTCAGGTCTATGGGATGCAGATACTGATGAATTCAATCTTGCTAAAATTGAGAAAGCTAACTGCAAAGAAATTGACTGTGCGCGCGTAGCAACCGCGCCAGCGTCTTTAGAATGCAAAACAACACAAATTGTAAAAATCGAAGGGCGCTCAAACTATGTAGTCTTTGGAGAAGTTGTTGGCGTATACATACGGGACGATTGCATTGTAGATGGTATTTTTGATGTATTACGCTACCATCCTTTAACGCGATTAGGTTATCGTGATTACTCTGTAATCCGAGAAAAATTCAGTCTAAACCGTCCTAATAAATAAAAATTCCAGACCAAGATTGTTTTTATTTTGACAAAACATTAATGGTTACCCAAAATTCCAGTGCGCACGCCGTAATCTGTCGCAACTTCGTAGTCAGGATCGTCGTCACTATCGACAATAAGATGTCCTGCGTTCGTTAACAACCGATGGCAGTCGTGTGTGAGATGTCGCAACTGTAACCTTTTGCCTTTCGCCTCATACTTTATAGCAATTGCTTCAATTGCCTGCAGTGCAGATTGGTCAACAACACGGCTGTCTGCAAAATCAACAATAACTTCTAACGGGTCTTTATCCACATCGAACATTTCAATGAACCCTGATGCCGATCCAAAGAATAATGGACCCTGCACTTGATAAACCAGCGCTCCTTCGGTTGTTTCATAAGTATTCGCGTGGATGCGTCGAGCGTTATTCCAAGCGTATGCCAACGCTGACACAATCACGCCAACAACAACTGCAACCGCCAAGTCTTCCATAACAGTTACCACAGTCACCAGCACAATAACGAATGCGTCCGTTAATGGCACCTTGCGTAAAATCTTCAATGAGTTCCATGCAAACGTTCCGATCACGACCATAAACATAACACCGACCAAAGCTGCAAGCGGTATCAGTTCAATAATTGATGACCCAACCAAAATGAAAGCCAACAAAAAAAGTGAGGCCACAATACCAGCAATCCGAGTGCGGCCACCAGACTTTACGTTAATCATCGACTGACCAATCATGGCACAGCCCCCCATACCTCCAAAAAAACCTGTTGCAGTATTAGCTACACCCTGAGCGATACATTCTTGACTAGCCCCACCGCGCTGACCAGTTAAATCACCAACAAGATTTAGAGTGAGCAGACTTTCAATAAGACCGATCGCCGCCAAAATAACTGCATATGGCAAAATTATTTCTAGTGTCTGCCAATTCAGAGGAACCGCGGGAATATGGAATGGAGGCAAGCCACCTTTAATGCTAGCAAGATCACCTACACGCGGCACGTCTAAACCAAAGCCTATTACCACAGCAGCAACAATACCAATACCTGCTAGAGGAGCTGGAACTGCTCTGGTTATCCTAGGTGCAATCCAAATAATAGCCATTGTTGCGGCAACTAAAATTAACATTAGATACAAGGGAGTTCCAGACAACCACTCACCACCGGCCATACCATGACCAGATGCTTCAGCACTCCCTGGCACTTTAAACTGTGTCATTTGGGCTAAAAAAATGACTATTGCCAAACCATTTACAAAACCTAACATCACCGGATGAGGTACAAGACGTATAAATTTGCCCCATTGCATCACACCGGAAAATACCTGTAGCAGTCCCATTAAAACCACTGTAGCAAAGAGATATTCGACGCCGTGCTGTGACACCAAAGCGACCATTACAACCGCTAAAGCGCCTGTTGCACCCGATATCATTCCGGGACGCCCCCCAAAGATCGCAGTAATAAGTCCAACCATAAAGGCTGCATAGAGCCCAACTAAAGGATGGACCCCCGCCACAAAAGCGAAAGCAACAGCTTCAGGCACTAGTGCTAGAGCAACAGTTAGGCCAGACAATAGTTCAGTTTTGATCTGAATCGGTGTCAGTTTAACATCACCTGGAGAAATTGAAAAATCACCAAAACGAGTTCTTTTACTGATGTTAGAGAAATCAAAAAGAGCCATGAAGTATCCGTAATAAAAAGAATGGACGTTACGCACCCACTAGCGGATTGGCTAGAGAAAGACCATGGGGCTCAACGTAAAAACAGGAAGATTTCATTGGTATCATTGAAGACTAATCAACAAGCAGATGGGTCTTTTACTATATATCGAAAAATTTAAAGACTAGGCTCTGGACTCTTCGACAGATGTCAACGTCAACGACTGCTTTATCTCATAACAAGCACGGGTAAAAAAGCTACTATGACCGGATTGAAAATTAAATTGCCGTTCGCTGTGCTTGTTCAAACGGCCACTGGAAATCTCTTGCGGGGAAAGGACTTGAACCCCCAACACAGGGATTATGTGGCCCTAAAATCTTCCTGTCTGTCATGGCCCTCGCTGCAACGGTGTTGTTTTGGTTATTGGTCTAGACCTTAAGTATGCATTTAGTAATTTGGATTTCTCCATTTCTATTTACCCCTAAGAATGCTGTTGGACACAAAATCATTCAAAAATCATAATAAACTGGCGAAAAACAGATATAGCATCAAGTTTAGGTACATCGGGGCTTTTTCTTTCGTATAAAAGGCGTCAAAGTTATAGCAGGATTATAAATGAGGCGCGTGTGAACCATTCAAAAATTGCAGTCATTGGAGGCTCTGGAATCTATGAAATTGATGGTCTCGAGAATGCCAGCTGGATCTCTGTTGAAACGCCGTGGGGCGCACCGTCTGATCAACTACTGACAGGTACACTGGGCGGCGTAGAAATGGTATTCTTACCACGCCACGGCCGTGGTCATGTTCACTCTCCATCAACGGTGCCATACTTGGCCAATATAGATGCACTAAAACGGGTCGGTGTAACGGATGTAATTTCAGTATCTGCCTGCGGATCTTTTCGTGAGGAAATGGCGCCGGGAGATTTTGTTATTGTAGATCAGTTCATAGACCGAACCTCAGCTCGAGTTAAGTCATTTTTTGGCTCAGGTTGCGTTGCTCATGTTTCCGTTGCCCATCCTACCTGCCCACGTCTATCTAAAGCTTGTTTCACAGCCTCAAAAGATGCCGGCATTAACGTACACGACCACGGGACATATCTTGCCATGGAAGGCCCGCAATTTTCGACCCTGGCAGAATCAAAAATGTACCGTGATAGTTGGGGCGCTGACGTAATTGGAATGACCAATATGCCAGAAGCCAAGCTCGCCCGCGAAGCCGAATTATGCTATGCATCAGTCGCAATGATTACAGACTACGACAGCTGGCATCCGGATCATGGCGAGGTAGATGTATCTCAGATTATTGCCACTTTAACAAGCAATGCCGAAAAAGGACGTAACTTAGTACACCGATTACCTGGCTTGCTGACTGCCAAACGCCCTCCGTGCGCGCATGAATGCGACCGAGCGCTTGAATACGCAATTCTTACCAACCCGGATGCGCGTGATCCAACTATTATGGCAAAATTGGATGCCATAACCAAACGCGTGATCTGACAATAAGGTATCAAAATAACATCAAATTCCACAGTTATTTAGTGCCCAGCTTCAGGATAGAGCACCTGCAACAGCAGGCACTGAACTTTTGATGCTTCCTTATGTTTACAGGCTAATTGTGCGCCAAAGCATTTTGCGCGCCATACAGTTTATCACCTGACTTCTATGTTTTGCAGTCTTGCGGCGCAGAAAGCACTCACCTATTCCTTTCTTAACGGGGAAAAGCGTGATTGGGTTCGCTAGCCATCTTTTCCACGCTCTATAACAGGAAATTTCACCTCCTTTGTCAGGAACCAGTATTTAGATAACTAATTTACGGAGATTAATATGACGGCTGTTCAGGACTACATTCGTACAATCGTTAATTTTCCACATGAAGGAATTCTATTTCGCGATGTTACAACATTGTTTGCCGATCCACGCGGTTTTCGAATGGCTATTGACCAGATGCTACATCCTTATGCTGGCCTCGAAATTGACAAGGTTGTTGGATTAGAGGCACGTGGATTTATATTAGGGGGGGCCATCGCACACCAGCTCTCAGTTGGATTTGTACCAATCCGTAAAAAGGGTAAGTTGCCTGGCGCCACTATCAGTCAGTCTTATACCCTCGAATATGGCGACGCCATTGTCGAAATTCATGATGACGCAATTAAAGCTGGCGAAAAGGTTCTGCTTGTGGATGACCTTTTGGCAACAGGCGGAACTGCAGAAGCTGGTATTAAGCTTATCGAAAGACTAGGTGGTGAAGTCTTCTCATGTGCTTTTATTATTGATCTACCAGATCTTGGAGGGCGCAAACGTCTTCAAAGTATGGGTATGGAAGTGAAAGCGCTATGCACATTTGACGGCAGTTAGGCATATTTTTCATCAAAAGTTGCAAATTAGATCATCTCAAACATGATATATATGGAGTTTGAAACTTTCAAATTTAAATAAAAGGCATGAACGCGAACTATAGAATAAAAAAGAAGAATTAGGCGAGAACAAGAAACTTTCAAATGTCTTCAATTTCGCAAATAACTAAATTTAAAACAAAAATCTAGGTTACAATTCAATATATGATTATCCGATACATACATCGCGTTATTCCGCGCGAATACAGACACTACTCCATCAGAGAGATACTAATTTTCCACAATTTAACGTGGAAGCTACATCACTAGTTTCTACCGATACAAAACTGGAATACTCTATTTAATGCGTAAAACGGCACCAGGATTCATAATTCCAATTGGATCCAGAGCTGTTTTTATTGCTCGCATAGCAGCCAATTTGACTGGACTGCCGTATCTTTCCAAGTCCTCAACTTTCAAGCGCCCAATTCCATGTTCCGCGCTGATGGAACCACCCATTTTATGGACAAGATCATGCACCAGACGTTTAATTCGATACCTTTCGGTGGTGTATTCTGCTCTTGTTTTTCCTGCTATTGGAAAAACGTTGTAATGTAAGTTTCCATCACCCACGTGTCCAAAACAGTTAATGCGAAAGGCACCCAGTGTAGCAATCTGTTCTCCCGCTTGAGAAATAAAATCTGCCAACGATCCCAGGGGTACAGATATATCATGCGAACTAACCGAGCCAATCAAGCGATTGGCTTCTGGAATACTTTCGCGGATAGTCCAAAAATTGGCACTTTGTGATGCACTTTGCGCTATCAAAGCATCTCCAGCCAAACCATTGTCCAAAGCGATTTCAAACAGATTTTCAAATGCCATTGGCACATCAAGACCATGTGGCAAACCTAATTCTATTAGAACAGTCCATTGCGGCGTTTCCACCCATGGATTGCGGATCTGTGGTAAAGTTTCGGCAAGAAACTCAAAACCTTGACGGTGGATTAATTCAAAAGCACTAACGGCCTCGCCAAGCTGATCTCGAGCTAGCGCCAAAAGACTGAGAGCTGCGGCAGGAGAAGTTACCGAAAAGAGCGCTGTGCCTTCATGTCTAGGAACTGGATGAAGCTTAAGTGAGGCCACTGTAATCACTCCTAATGTACCTTCTGCACCAATCAGTAAGTGGCGGAGGTCATATCCGGTGTTGTTTTTCCGCAATCTGTTAATACCAGAGTAAATCTCGCCATCAGGCAAGACCGCCTCGACGCCTAATACCAAATCCCGGGTGTTGCCATAGCGCAGCACTCCGGTGCCGCCAGCGTTGGTCGCTAACAAACCGCCAATCCGCGCCGAACCCTGAGACGCTAATGATAACGGAAACAGACGGCCCTCGTCTTTGGCAACCTTTCGGACATCAGCAAGAGTGGCGCCAGCCTCAACGATTAAAACATTTTCTTGGGGGTAGATAGCACGAACAGCATCCATTTTTTCAAGCGAAATAATAAGCGGTACCGGCCCATCCTGAACAATTTGGCCACCCACCAGTCCTGTACCACCACCATAAGGTATAACGGGAATTTTTTCCGAATTTGCTGCTTTTATTAATGCTGCAACTTCATTAGTGGTTTGAGGCTTTACAACTAGGCCTGCTTGACCAGCATAACGCCCTCGCGGTTCCTGCAGATAGCGAGAATCAGCATGCGCAAACCGACTTTCGGGCAATATTGAACGAAGCCGTTTCTCGATTTCAGGTGTTAGTGAATTTAGCATTCTAGTCTCCCCCACTTTTGGGAATTGCCACCTGCAAATTTACAATCGGGCTATGCGGCATCTTGTTCAATTATCAGGTAATTTTAAAATACATTCTTTTTAACCAACGTCAGTCTTGCCACGTCTATCCATTCGCAAAGCTGCGTACAGAACATGCGTTCTCCACCGTCCATCTATTTGTAAATAACTCTGTGCAACCCCCTCATATTTAAAGCCACAGCTTTCCAGCAATTTGCGTGAGGCATTATTTTCTGGCAAACAAGCTGCCTCAATTCGACTGAGATCCTCTCGTGTAAAGGCATAGTGTACGACAGCCTTTATAGCCTCTTTCATGTAACCTTGACGTGCGTGGCTTTGACCAATCCAATAGCCTAATGTACCTGCCTGAGCTGGACCTCGACGCACGTTATCAAGAGTGATTGCACCTAAAAGAAAATCATCCGAACGCTGGAACATAAATAACGGTAATGCGGTACCATTCGTGACAGATTTTTGTGCCCAATATACTCGATTTGTAAACGCCTTGCGGGTCAAATGATCATTTGACCAGCTAGGTTCCCAAGGCGTTAAATGTTCAATGCTAGACGCACGCAATGCTGCCCATGTTCGAAAATCAGAATGAGTTGGTGTCCGTAGCGTCATACGCTCCGTCTCGATCCGCAATTTCCGTTTGGATAGCAACATTAGGCTGCGCGGCGCTCTTGCAATTGGTCAAATGTTGGCGCTTGGTCAATCGGACCATAAAGGGCCAAAGCCATCGGAGACGAGGATGCAATTTTTTCAGCGTAAATTCTTACGTCTGCGGCCTTTACAGAATCAATTCGCCCAACAGTTTCAGAAAGTTCAGGTACTCGATCCCAAATTTGAATTAGGCGCGCCAACCTTTCCGCTCGATTAGACGGACTTTCTAATCCCATCAATAAACCTGCCTTCATTTGCACCCGTGCTCGAGCTACCTCAGCTTCGTTAAGATCATCAGCCGCACGCTTTATCTCATCAACTGTAATCGTGGCTAAATCAGAAACCTGTTCCGCTGATGTCCCAGCATAAACCGTTGTCATACCAGTATCAGAATAAGCGCCTGACTGAGCAAATATTGAGTAACATAAACCCTTTTTCTCCCGAATTTCTTGAAAAAGGCGGCTGGACATTCCACCACCAAGCATGCTTGCATAAATCTGGGCAGTATAAATGTCATCATGTTTATATCCTGGCGATTCAAAAGCTAGGGCAAAGTGTGCCTGCTCTAATTTTTTAGAATGCCGCACTTCACCACCCAAAAAATACGCTTTATCTGCGCTCGATAATAAACTTGGTTGCATATGTCCAAAAAGCTTTTCAGCCAGTTTAACAATGACATCATGATCCACCGCACCAGCAGCCGATAAAATCAGTTGGTCCGGCCTATAGTATTGGCTTATAAAGCGCGAGAGATCCTCGCGGTCAAAGGCTGATACCCGTTCACTTGGACCAAGAATTGTACGTCCCAGAGGCTGCCCAGGATATGCCTTTTCTTGCAACCAGTCAAATATGACATCATCAGGTGTATCTAGAGCTTGACCGATTTCTTGTAGGATCACACCCCTCTCAACTTCAATTTCATTACGATCCAAAATGGGATTTAGCAAAATATCAGCGATAACATCCACTGCCAATGGTACGTCGGTTTCTAACACGCGCGCATAATAGGCAGTCACTTCGCGACTTGTATATGCGTTAATATAACCGCCGACATCTTCAATCGCTTCAGCAATTTGCAAAGCGTTACGCCTTTCAGTTCCCTTAAATGCCATGTGCTCAAGAAAGTGGGCGATGCCATTTTGGTTCTGCGCTTCGTGGCGCGCACCTGCCCCAACCCAGATCCCAACTGAAGCCGAAGCCAAACCAGGCATATGTTCCGTTACAATGCGAAAACCATTTTTCAGGCGGTGAATTTGCGTAGTCACTGGCTTCTATTTTCCTTAATATGTTTAATAATTACCGCAAGATCATTAGGCATACGAGTTAATCTTTCTGTACGCTCGTATAGGTCAGCCATGGAACTAGGAAGAGAGGGGCAAATATCAGTAGCATCTTCAACGGCGGCCGGAAATTTGGCGGGATGTGCCGTTGCCAATGTAACCATTGGAGTCTTAGTTACGCGTTGGTCATTCGCTACTTTCACACCAACTGCAGAGTGAGGGCACAACAGTTCTCCGCTTTCCTTAAACGTCGCTGCAATTTGCGCAGTTGTTTCAGCCTCAGAAACCCGGCCCGATCTATATATCTCCTGCAAAGCCTGCATCGCACCTTCGCTGACGTTGAATCCACGTCCCTTTAATTCATTCATTAAGCCGGTTACGGTATTGCTTTCTCGGTCATAAGCATCAAATAAAGCTCGTTCAAAGTTGGAACTTACTTGAATGTCCATTGACGGGCTAATTGAAGGGATAGTTTCACCTTTGTAGTAACCGTATCCATTCAAGCACCGATGTAAGATATCGTTTTGATTAGTCGCAACTACCAGTTTATCAATAGGTAACCCTATTCTTTTTGCAATATAGCCTGCAAAGACATCTCCAAAATTTCCAGTAGGAACTGTAAAGCTGACCTCACGAAGTGGAGCTCCCAAAGCTACAGCTGCTGAGAAATAATAGACAACCTGTGCAAGAACCCGGGCCCAATTGATCGAATTAACGCCAGCTAACCCAATATCATCACGAAATTTAAGATCGTTAAACATATCCTTGACCCGAGCTTGGCAATCATCAAAATCGCCATCCAAAGCCAAGGCATGCAAGTTAGTTCCAACTGGTGTTGTCATTTGCCGTCGCTGCACTTCGCTAACACGCCCGTGTGGGTAAAGAATGAATAGGTCAACACTATCTAAACCTCTGAATGCTTCAATAGCCGCAGACCCAGTATCACCAGAAGTAGCTCCTACGATTGTCACACGATCTCCCCGCCGGGCAAGCACCGTTTGAAACATCTGTCCAATTAACTGCATAGCAAAGTCTTTGAAGGCGAGTGTTGGTCCATGGAAAAGTTCAAGCAGAAAATGACCTTGGTCCAACTGCACTAATGGTGCGCGAGCTGCATGATTAAATCCAGCATAGGCTCGATCAATACAACCCCGAAATTCATTGTCTGTAAAAGTGTCACCGATAAATGGACGCATGACTGTATAGGCAATTTGCTCATAGCTTTGCCCTTGCATGGCTGCAATTGACTTAAAGTCTAAGTTTGGGATCTGCTCAGGAACGTAAAGACCCCCATCACGAGCAAGGCCAGAGAGCATCGCCTGCTCAAAAGACAGAATTGGAGCATTACCGCGGGTAGATATATAGCGCATCGATCAGGCTTTCCGTACGATTTTACTGTTGGGTCGGAAGACAAAAAAGGCGGTCATCACCAGCCAAATAAAAGCCAGGGAAAACCAAGTGAGAGCGTATTGCAGATGATCATTAGAAATGCCAGCTGTGTTTACGGGCCAAGCAGTCACACCAAGATTTGTTCCAGATGTCTCCCGAAGTACAACTAGAATATTCTCAGCGCCAAGCTCCTTGGCCATTTCAGAAACATCGCGTGCAAACCAAATGTTAGATGTTAAATCTGGCATAGGTGTAAAACTGTCAGCCTCATTGGGAATATCTAAATTTCCAATGAGTGATAACTTTGACATAGGCGTAGGTGCCACCGGGGCGGTTTCAGTTTGCCAACCAGTATCAACTAAGACCGCACCGTAGCCATCAACCGCAAACGGACGAATAATACGATAAACTGGACCTATTGATTTACGAGAGGCTAGCATACGGATGTAGCCTTTATTAAATTTTCCAGTGATCATAACAGGCGCATAGCGACGGAATTCAGGGACTAAACCATCAACCAAAGGAACAGGTGTTGCTGAAATCTCTTCAGCTATCTTATCAAGCAAACCTTCCTTCCAAGTCAGACGATGGACTTGCCAAACGCCTAGGCTGGCTAAAATAGTGGCTCCCCCTAAGCCAATAACTGCCATAAATACTAACCTACGCATGGAAAGTTCGAGCTCCATAAAAAAGCCGCCAGCAACCCGCGCGCTTTGTATTAGCGACCCTAAACGAGGTATTCATTTTTTAGCTTAGGTCGGGATGCCCCAAATATAGACTGCAAAAAATAAGAATAACCAAACGACGTCAACGAAGTGCCAATACCATGCAGCAGCCTCAAAGCCTACGTGTTTTTCAGGAGTAAAATGCCCTTTCATCGCTCGGATTAAACAAACGGTCAGAAAAATAGTTCCTATAATTACATGAAAGCCATGAAACCCAGTAGCCATGAAAAAATTAGAATAAAACTTATCAACGCCAAACTCCCAACCCTCATGCAAAAGATGTGCGTATTCGTAAGCCTGCAAACCGGTAAATGCTATACCCAGCACAATAGAAATTGCTAAACCTGCTATCAAATCTTTACGGTTATTTTCATGAACCAAAGCATGGTGTGCCCATGTAACTGCACATCCAGATAACAGCAAAATTAACGTGTTTATCAAAGGTAGATGAAGCGCATCAACAGGAAATACAAAAGGCGGGACATAAGTGCTACCTACATATTCATCCATTGGATAGATAGCATGTTTAAAAAACGACCAAAACCACGCTGCAAAGAACATAACCTCAGACATAATAAACAAAATAAAACCATAGCGTAAACCAATTCGCACTACTGGAGTATGGTCTCCAACATGGCTCTCTACTACGACATCAGACCACCACCCAAACATGACATAGAGTACTGCAACGAAACCTATTAAAAACAACCATGGACCAGTTAACTCAATTGTTTTGAAGAAAATAGTCATTCCGCCTGACATCCAAACGACACCACCAAACAGCATAACGAATGCCGCAAGGGCGCCCAGTAGCGGCCAACTAGATGGCGCCAAAATATGGTAATCGTGGTTTTTTGCGTGTGCCATAGGCTATCTCTCAGTTTAAGTTTTTGTCTATAGACGGGCCGAGGGAAGCGTAACCCTCGGGCAGGTCAATTTGATAGAAAGTATAACTTAGAGTAATCGAATGTACATATTTTGCGTCACGGTCGGTCACTATGTCCGGATCAACGTAGAATGTGACTGGCATTTGAATACGCTCACCGGGCTCTAAGATTTGTTCCTCAAAGCAGAAGCAGTCAATTTTTGAAAAAAATCCGCCTGCTGCGTATGGAGCCACGTTGTAGCTTGCTGATCCTGCAACAGGTTTATCCGTCGGGTTAAAGGCCTCATAAAAAGCCAGCCCTGTCTCACCAATGCGTAATTCCATTTCACGAACAACTGGGGTAAATTCCCAAGGCATATTGCGCTCTAGGGATGCATCAAATCTTACTTTTATAGTTTGATCCAATATTGTACTTGATACAACCTCGCTGACTGAGGTTGTTCCTCCAAAGCCAGTCACCCTACAAAACCAGTCATAAAATGGGATCGACGCCCAAGCCAAGCCTGCCATAAAGACTACAAGACCGACAGTTTGAACCACAGTTTTTTGGGAACCTGACAACGCCATTATTGTTGTTCCTCAACACGAGGTAGCTCAAAGTCACCCCCAGTGATCTTAACAAAAGTCAGTGCTAATACCAAAATGACAAATCCACCTAGAAGTAAGCCCACTCCTATGTTTCGTCCCTTTCGGCGACGGTGCAGTTCGTGTTCAGTACGGATATTCATGACCAACCAAACCAAGCTATAGGCATTAGTGCCCCAGCAAGGATAGCACCAAAATGTAGGAACAAATACCACAAAGACAGTTTAAAAAACTTCTTTTCAGTCTTGTAATCATCAGCTTCTGACTGAGCTTCAGATCGGCACCATATTTCATATGCACCCTTTAGAAAAAGAATATTCAATGGCACAGAAGCAGCAAGATATAAAAGACCTCCAATGGAAGTAAATGCCGTACCGACAGCAACCAATGCCAAAACCACTGTGTAAACAAAAATGTGCTTACGGGTGGAAGTGCGCCCATGCGTGACAGTCAACATTGGAACTCCCGCGTCATGGTAATCAGCTTTCATAAATAAGGCTAACGCCCAAAAATGCGGAGGTGTCCAGACAAAAATTAATGCAAACATTAGCCAAGGCTCGAAGGATAAGGATCCCGTTGCTATCACCCAACCAATAACCGGGGGAAACGCGCCAGCAGCCCCGCCTATAACAATGTTTTGGGGAGTAGTTCTTTTGAGCCACGCAGAGTAAATTATGATGTAAAAGAATATAGTAAAAGCTAGCAACCCTGCCGCTAGAAAATTAGCACTCAGTGCCAACATCATAATCGACATACCGGCTAAGGCAAAGCCAAGTATTTTGGCTTCCTCCGCAGTTACCGTACCTGATGGAATTGGACGTTTTGCAGTGCGTTTCATTACGGCATCAATATCGGCATCCCACCACATATTTAAAGCGCCCGATGCTCCTGCACCTATTGCAACAAACAGAATAGAAGCTATCGCAATTATAGGATGCACATTTACAGGTGCAGCCAATAATCCAACCACAGCCGTAAATACGACTAGTTGCATAACCCTAGGTTTCATTAACGCGAAATAATCACTCAGGCCTGCGTCGTGCTCATGAACTGTTGTTTCCACACCTATGTCCACCATGAATGCCCTTTGACCTGATTTAGATGATTTCGCGAATACATCATAGATTTAAAGTATTATTTCGACACAAGCTGGACTGTTGGTGGGGTCCCTGCGAATTCTTCTCTAGCATCTGTCAACCAGTTTTCATACGCTGACTCACTCACTACTTTTACGGTTATTGGCATGTAAGCGTGATTCATACCGCAAAGTTCAGAGCACTGGCCGAAGTAAATACCTTCTTTTTCAGGCTTGAACCACAACTCTGCTAATCTGCCCGGAACAGCATCTTGTTTGACGCCAAATGCTGGTATTGTCCAAGCATGGATGACGTCTGCACCAGTCACTTGGACAACTACCGTTTTACCAACTGGTATGACTACAGCATTGTCAGTTGCCAACAGAAATTCATCCCGTGAGTACCCTGCGTCAATTAATGCCTCCTCGGTCTCCGAAGACAGAGCATTGTTTCCGCCAGTTGCCGGAGCACCTATCATGTATGCATCAAATCCAAAACCTTCGTCCACGTACTCGTAACCCCAAAACCATTGGTACCCCGTTGCTTTAATCGTGATATCAGCTTCAGGTATTTCCTGTTGATGGAATAAAGTAGGTAAAGAAAAAGCTCCAATGAAGACTAAAATCACAATTGGAACGACCGTCCAAGCAATTTCCACCGGTGTGTTATGTGTAAAGCTGGCAGCTTCAGGGTTCCGTTTGCGATTATACCGAATAACCACCCATAGCAGTAGTCCCGTAACGAAAAGGGTTATAATCGTAATGATAACGAGTATCATGCCGTCAAGCCATTGCAGACGACGCGCCACTTCCGAGGCTGCAGGCTGAAATCCCATTGCGCCATTTATTGGTTGCCCAATAATTTCAAGGTTTTCTTGTGCCCATGCTGGTGTACTTGTTATTAATGCGCTTGATAGGCCTGAAATCGATAGAAACTTTTTCATCTGGTAGTCCTGATCTGAATGGATCATTGATTTTTTTAAGAACGGGCTCTACGCACTTGCAAGGGCCAACTATTATTTTGTCGGCTCTTACAAACATATTCTTACGTCAAGATAAAGAGGTTTGGGCGCGTCAAACGGACGCTTCGTTACGAATGGTCGGCAAAATTAAACTAACAAGAATGCAAATTAGGAATAAACTATGTCTGAAGCCCTTTTTAACCCGTTGGAAAACAATCTAGACCGTGATGATGCTCTAGTTATACTTTGCGAAACGACTGCGGGAGCTGACGACGGTGAATTATTTTTTGAGCGGCATCGCGCAGAAGGTTTGGTTTATGATGACGGTCGACTAAAGACGGCAAGTTACAACGCGTCCGAGGGATTTGGATTACGAGCAGTGCATGGTGATGTTACCGGGTACGCGCATTCAACAGAAATTGATAAAGCAGCATTACTGCGCGCTTCAGAAACAGCACTCCTTGCAGTCGGTCAAGGAGGCGGTACGCTCGCCCCGCCCCCTCAACGCACTAATCGCAAGCTCTATTTAAGTGATAATCCGATTACCGGGGCCTCTTTTGCCCTAAAAATTGAACTGCTTAAAGAAATTGACGCATTTGTGCGCGAACTTGATCCTCGTGTCATTCAAGTTTCAGTATCCTTGGCTGCATCCATACAGGAAATCGAAATACTAAGGCCCGATGGAATGTCAATACGTGATACACGTCCAATGAGTAGGCTCAATATCTCTGTTATTGTTGAGCACAACGGTCATCGCGAAAGCGGTACTTGTGGCGGCGGTGGCCGCATTGGCTTAGATGGGCTGATATCTCCGCTTGATTGGCAGGCCAAAGCGCGTGAAGCACTTCGCGTAGCTATAGTGAACCTTGACGCCGTCCCCGCCCCCGCTGGCATCATGGATGTTGTTTTGGGGCCAGGATGGCCTGGCATATTGTTGCATGAAGCAATTGGGCATGGGCTTGAAGGAGACTTCAATCGTAAGGGCACTTCTGCATTTGCAGGTTTACTGGGCAAAAGGATTGCCGCACCCGGCGTTACCGTTTTGGATGATGGCACCATCCCAAACCGGCGCGGTTCTATAAGCGTAGACGACGAAGGTACGCCGTCTGGCAAAAATGTGCTTATCGATGACGGTGTGCTTGTGGGGTTCATGCAAGACCGTCAGAACGCACGACTGATGGGCGTCAATGCCACCGGAAACGGACGCCGTCAAAGTTACGCCCATGCACCAATGCCTCGGATGACTAATACATATATGTTAGGAGGTGGCTCGTATCCCAATGATATATTGGCAGATTTAAAAGATGGCATTTATGCAGTTGGCTTCGGAGGAGGTCAGGTTGATATTACAAACGGCAAATTCGTATTCTCCTGTACCGAAGCATATAGCGTAAAGAATGGAAAAATTGGCTCACCAGTTAAAGGAGTAACCTTAATCGGTGATGGGGCTACCGCATTGAAACAGATAAAAGGTATTGGCAATGACATGGCACTTGATCCTGGAATGGGCAATTGCGGTAAGGCAGGACAATGGGTGCCTGTAGGTGTGGGCCAGCCAACATTAATGATCAGTGGATTGACAGTTGGTGGGTCTGCCTAATCAAAAATGGCTTAGTTTGTTTTAGGAATTCCATAAATTTTTAAGTCTTACAAACTCCAGTCTAGCTCAAAAATACTGGGTTGCAGATTATAAGGCGAAGGTTTTTATTTCTACAATAACTTCAATCAACTCTAACGGGGCAGCAGTGCGCATTATCATTGAATTACTCATTTAAAAACTAAACGGAACAAATTCAAATACATCTATCGAACTAAGTTTTCCTACCATCAGTTAGAAAACTCAAAACGCAATTGATTACTTGAGCTAATAGTTCATCATAAGAAGTGGAATGAACCTGTGCAAAAAGCACCTGTTGACAATCGCCACTTGCGCCCCACAACTTGCCCCGCCATAGAGCGCATGAAATTTTTTGTATGAGGTGTATCAATTAAATGCCCGTTGTTGTTGTAGAATCCCCAGCAAAAGCAAAGACCATCAATAAGTATTTGGGTGATGATTACATAGTCCTAGCGAGCTATGGACATGTTAGAGATTTACCACCGAAAGATGGCTCTGTTGATCCAGAAAATGGATTCGAGATGCTTTGGGAGGTGGCTAGCGATAGCAAAAAACACATGAAAGCAATTGCAGACGCACTGAAAGATGACAATTCTCTTATTCTTGCCACGGATCCAGACCGCGAAGGCGAGGCGATAAGTTGGCACCTTCAAGAAGCGCTAACCAAACGGAAATCCATAAAAAAAGACACCCCTGTTAGTCGCGTAACATTTAACGCTATCACTAAATCTGCTGTATCACACGCCATGAAAAATGCTCGGCAAGTGGATATGCCACTAGTCGAAGCATATTTAGCCCGACGAGCCTTAGATTATCTGGTAGGTTTCAATCTGTCTCCCGTGCTCTGGCGCAAATTGCCTGGATCCAAATCCGCAGGTCGCGTACAATCAGTTTGTTTACGCATTTTGACTGAGCGAGAAACGGAAATAGAAGCATTTCGCAACCGCGAATACTGGTCCGTAAGAGTTGTTCTAGCATCACCACGGGGGCAAGAGTATGAGGCGCGGTTAATTAGCCTTGCAGGCAAAAAACTCGATAAATTTGACTTAGAAAATCAAACCCAAGCTGAGTTAGCAGAACAAGCAATTTCGAGCCGGGAACTAAAAATTAAAGCTGTTGAGGCAAAACCTGCTTCACGCAACCCATCTGCTCCGTTTATGACCTCAACACTGCAACAAGAAGCAAGCCGTAAGCTTGGTATGGGTGCCAGACAGACGATGAGTACTGCTCAACGATTATACGAGGCCGGATACATAACATATATGCGTACAGATGGCATCGATATGGCTCCTGAAGCAGTCACAATGGCGCGCGACGCAATCAAGAATAGATATGGAGCAAACTACATACCGCCTAATCCCCGAGTGTACAAAAACAAAGCCAAAAATGCACAGGAGGCTCATGAATGTATTCGGCCAACAGATATGACAATGGATGCAGACAGTCTAAAAATCATTGATGGCGATCAACGCAAACTATATGATCTGATTTGGAAAAGAACACTTGCCTGTCAGATGGAAGGAGCTCGTCTCGAACGCACTGCAGTTGAAATTGGCAGTGATGATGGTCAGATTGGTTTGCGCGCAACTGGACAGGTTATTCTTTTTGATGGGTTCCTGCGAATCTACGAAGAGGGTCGTGATGACGAAGTTATCGAAGATGAAGACAAACGCCTTCCACAATTAAATGAAAGCGAAAAAGCAGATAAACGTTCTGTAAAGCCTGAACAACACTTTACACAACCGCCTCCTCGCTTCACAGAAGCGACTTTGGTAAAACGGATGGAAGAACTCGGCATTGGACGTCCATCAACGTACGCCAGCATTGTAACAACTATTCAGGATCGAGGTTATGTAAGCAAAGACCGCAATCGTTTAGTCCCTGAAGATAAAGGTAGGCTCGTAATAGCCTTTTTAGAAAACTACTTCCGCCGATATGTAGGTTATGGTTTTACAGCTGAGCTAGAGGCTCAACTCGATGATGTGAGTGCAGGAGATCGGGATTATAAAGATGTACTCGGTCGGTTCTGGCAAGATTTCAGCGCATCAATAGCTGAGACATCCGAACTGCGGATTACTGAGGTGTTGGAAAAAATTAATGAAGTGTTTGAACCCCATTTATTTCCTGCAAATGAAGACGGCACCAATCCGCGTTTGTGCCCCAATTGCAATTTAGGAAAACTGAGCATGCGTACAGCCCGCTCTGGCGGTGCATTTATTGGTTGTTCGAATTATCCGGAGTGTCGCTATACTCGTGCATTTGGCCCCCCAGGCAGCGAAGACGAAAGTGGCATTCCACCCGAAGGCAAGCTTTTAGGCGAGGATACCGAGGATCAGATTTACGCATTTAAGGGCCGGTTTGGTCCGTATGTACAGCGCGGCCAAGTCACTGAAGACAATAAGAAACCACCACGCCAATCCATTCCAAAAGAATGGCCACCAACAGAGGTAAACCTTGAGCAGGCCGTGCGCCTTCTCAGTCTACCTCGTGAAATAGGTCCGCACCCCGAAGACGGCATAATGGTGTGGGCTAATATTGGAAGATACGGCCCTTACTTGAAACATGCTGAATCGACTTCAAACCGAGGTGGCACTAATGCCAACTTAGAAAACATCGAAGAAGTCTTTACAGTCGGCATGAACCGTGCAGTCCAATTACTAGCTGAAAAAATTGCAAGCCGTAGCAGTCGCGGTGCGTCAGCAACAGCTCTGCACGAGTTGGGTGAGCACCCCACAGAAGGTGGCCCAGTAAGTGTTATGAAGGGAAAATACGGGCCATATATAAAGTGGGAAAAAATCAACGCAACAATCCCAAAAGATTTAGAGCCAGAAAATGTAACCATGGATATGGCAATCCAGTTAATTGCTGAAAAAACTCCCGCAAAAAAGAAAAAACGTAAGACTGTGAAAAAGAAAAAAACTGCAACAAAAAAACAATAGATTGTAGCCTGAAATAAGAGATTTCTTATCTATAAATAGCTCCTTTTACCACAAGAAATAGCTCTACTTACCATAAGCGTTGACTCGATGGTACGTAACTCTATGATCACAGGACGCTCATAGCGCGGCAAGGCGATGTTGGGGAGTTTATAAAATGAGTTACGGCTCAGTATGCGAAGAATTAAACAGGGGCGTGCTTGACGTCATCCCTAAACAGCAAAAAATACTAATTACTATCTGCGAACGATTTGACTTTATAATTAATTTTAAGAGCAAGAGGTGTATTCTGTGATAGACACACTTCAAAAGGCTCTGAATAAAAACGCTTTTTTTGACGGCTTCAGTCGTACCCAAGTACCAATGGTGGTGAGCGATCCAAGACTTGAAGACAATCCAATAATCTACGTCAATCATGCTTTCACAAAACAAACTGGGTATGCACGAAGTGCGGCAGTTGGGCGTAATTGTCGTTTTCTGCAAGGCGAAGAAACCAGCATAGCAACAGTAGATAAATTGCGGGCAAGCATCCAAGCCCAAGAATCTGTGTCCGTTGATATCCTCAATTACCGAGCTAGCGGCGAACCTTTTATGAACCGATTGTTAGTTGCACCACTCAGCGATGAAAATGGTGAACTACGATACTATGTAGGAATTCAGAAGGAATTAAACGCAAACCAAAGGGACACAGATGCGGAACGGATGAATCAGCAATTATCAGAAGTGCAAGACCGCGTTGAAGCGGATATGTCGATGATAATTGGTATGGTACGCCATCAATCTAATTTATCAATGCAGCCAGCGGAATATGCAGCTCTGACCCGACGTATCGAAACTCTCCAGTTGCTGTATGAAGAAATGGCGCTTTCCGATAGACATTCTAATGAAGACTCAATTCATATGGGTAGTTATATATCCCGCTTGGCCTGCGCCATCGGCCATGTCTACGGTCGCTCAGGAATTCGGTTAAATTTGCAAGTTGAACCACTTAACGCTTCAATGGAAATTGCATCACGAGTTGGATTAGTGACTTCAGAGCTTTTGTCCAACTCATTTGAGCATGCTTTTGATAGGATCGAAACTGGTCTTGTTGAAGTCCGAATGTCTCAGCTCAGTGGAGGTGGTTTACGATTAACTGTTTCTGACGACGGACTTGGAATTCCAAACAGCATGCAGTGGCCTAGTACAGCTACTATGGGCGGCCGAATGGTGGCAGGACTAATTGAGGGATTAGAAGGAACCATGCAACTCGGCCGAGGTGCAGCGGGCAGTTATGTTACTATTGATGTGCCAGCTGGGGCGACACTGTTAAAATAGCTAAGAAATTTATATGCTGAAAAAAGATCTCTATGTTTCGATACACGCTTTCAATTTTATTCATCTGATTTAGGGTGATTGCTGTCGTGCGGTTACTAAGAATAAAGTGGTAAAATCGGCATATACATCCAAAATTTTAGGTAACAGATCAATATAGGTAACTAAATCTTGGTATCTTTGGGATCAAAAGAAAAACCGCAGATACATGACCAGTTTAAGAAACATCAATCTTTAACTTTGGCCATCTTATTAACATAAATGATTTACTTGAGCTCAACACCTGCTTTTTAGAGCACCGCGCGAATGAACAATCAATTCAGCAGTATACACTCCCGGACAGCAATAACGCATGGATACAAAACCATTTTGATAACATCCGCCAATGAAAAGAAAATATTTATTCATATGCATTTTGGTATACTGTTAAATTCAAAGTATTTAACAAAATTCAACTGTAATTCATTTTCAAAAATTGTTTAAATCATCTTCGAGCTTAGCCTAGCTCCGAGAAATAGTGAAAATATATGTAATGACAGCATTTCCAGCACAATTTCAGGATTGGTTTGCAAGCCGGGGCTGGTCAATCCACCCACATCAACAAGACATGTTAAATCTGGCAGCAGTTCCAGCATTATTACTCGTGGCACCTACTGGCGGCGGAAAAACATTGGCAGGTTTTCTACCAACCCTTACAGAGCTATCGAATTCCTCACATGACGGTTTACACACGCTTTATATTTCACCATTGAAAGCATTGGCTGCAGATATAAAACGCAATTTACAGACACCGGTTGTAGAAATGAGTCTACCCATTCGGATTGAAGATCGGACTGGCGACACAACTCAAACTCAAAAGAAAAAACAGCGCGCTGATCCGCCACATATTCTTCTAACAACCCCAGAAAGCCTCGCACTTTTAATCAGCTACGAAGACGCACCGCAAATTTTTTCAGGTCTCCAACGGGTAGTCATAGATGAAATCCACTCTCTGGCCGAAAGTAAAAGAGGTGATCAATTATTTCTTGCACTATCGCGGTTACAATCGCTTTGCCCAAACCTGCGACGAGTGGGCTTATCAGCCACTGTTGAAGACCATGGTGCGATAGCTAATATATTGGCAAAACATCCTGATAAATGCGCAGTTATCAATGCAGACCCTGGTCCTCCACCTAATGTTGAAATGCTCGTGACAGCGGAAGTCCCTCCATGGTCAGGAGCAGGAGCAAAGTATTCAATACCAGCTGTACTTAATCAAATCAAAAAACATAATACGACTTTGATATTCCACAATACTCGCGCTCAGGCAGAGATTTACTTTCACAACATATGGCTAGCCAACGAAGATCAGTTACCAATCGGTATTCACCATGGCAGTCTTGATCGGCAGCAGAGAGAAAAAACTGAACAAGCAATGGTTGAGGGTAAACTTAAGGCTGTTGTCTGCACTGGATCTTTAGATTTAGGTATCGACTGGGGAGATGTGGATTTAGTAATCCAAATCGGCGCACCAAAAAACATTAAACGTTTAGTTCAGAGAATTGGTCGAGCCAACCATTTCTATAACGTTCCTTCTAAAGCCCTATTAGTGCCTGCTAATCAGTTTGAGGTTATCGAATGTGTCGCCGCTTTAGAAGCTGTTAAAGCAGGCGAACTAGATGGAGAACCTCGCGGCAGCGGCCCTCGAGATGTGTTATGTCAACACATTTTGATATGTGCAGCGGCTGGGCCATTTAATGCAAATGCCCTTTATGCTGAAGTAGTTTCGGCAGGCGCGTATGCCACTTTGAAAAAAACAGAGTTCGACGCTTGCCTGAACTTTTGTGCTACAGGAGGATACGCTTTACGGGCATATGATCAGTGGAAAAGGCTGCAATACCGATCAGACGGAAATTGGCACTTAAGAGATCCACGCAGTGCCAAAAGGATTCGTATGAACATTGGTACGATCCAGAATACAGACACTCTTCAGGTTCGTTTCAAAGGACGTGGCGGAAAATCTCTGGGGGAAATTGAAGAAAGCTTTGCAGCCACCTTAACACTTGGCGATACTTTTCTTATTGGTGGACAAATTGTACGATATGACAGCCTTCGCGAGACGATAGTACAAGTAACGCGTGACGCTGCTAAAAAGCCAAAAATTGCTACTTTTATGGGAACTAAGTTTGCTAACTCTACGCAACTTTCCCATCGTATTATTAAAATTTTACAATACGACGCTTGGCCGGACCTTCCATCATATACGGCTGAATGGCTAGCCCTACAAAAGAGTGTGAGCCGCCTGCCTGAACCAGGACGTTTACTTATCGAAAGTTTCCCTTTTGATGGTTATGCGCATACCGTCGTGTATGGATTTGCGGGTCGCAATGCCATGCAAACACTAGGCTTGCTGCTAACCAAAAGGATGGAAGAAACTGGTTTAAATCCACTTGGATTTTTAGCAACAGACTATGCAACCCTAATTTGGGGCTTAAAACCTGTTAGAGATCCCGAACCACTTTTCAAAATTGAAGCATTACGCGCCGGAATGGAAACTTGGCTGGCAGGCAACGCAGTAATGAAACGCACCTTCCGAGCCTCTGCGACAATCGCTGGTTTAATTGAGCGAAACTATCCCTCCGCCAAAAAGTCTGGACGGCAAGCAATGTTTTCATCCGATATTCTATATGAAACATTAGCAAAATATGATCCAGATCACCTAATGTTAAATATCACAAAAGAGGAAGCAATGCGCGGGCTAGTAGACTTTGGCCGCATTGAAGAAATGGCAACGCGCATTGAAGGGAACATTGATTTGGTCAGTTTAGATCGCATCACTCCATTTGCGGCACCCTTGCTGCTAGAAATGGGGCGTGTGCCAATAAAAGGTTATGCTGAAGAAGAACTTTTGGCTGCGGAAGCCACACGTCTTATGTCATCGGTAGGTTTAAAATCCACTTAGTTAAAAGTAAACTTCTGATTCAATTATAGTTTTATAGTTCAGAGGTGTTACATCTTGTAATAGAGAAGATGCAAAACTCAAAATTTCGACCACTCAACGATAGCGTTTGTCAAACATCACAAGGTAATCCCAAATCATGAATAAATACGATTTTGTTTTTACGGGGGTTAGTCTGCAAGCGCTCGGATCCGGTGCTCTCTATTGGCCAACAAAAAACTTGCTTTGTGTTTCTGATTTGCATTTAGGCAAAGCAAATCGGATGGCAAGGCATGGTGGAAGCCAACTGCCACCTTACGACACTTGCGAAACACTGAACCGTTTGTCTCATGATTTAGACGTAACACGAGCCAGCACGGTTATTTGCTTAGGCGATAGTTTTGATGATCTTACGGCCATAAAGTCTTTGCCAGAAAATCAGAGGGTATGGATTACGCAATTGCAAGCAGGACGGCGCTGGATTTGGATCGAGGGTAATCATGACCCTGGAAATTATTCTTTTAATGGCTTGAACTTACCTGAATTTTCTGAATTTCCACTAACTTTCGCTCACATCGCTCGAAGCAAAACAACTGGAGAAGTCTCAGGACATTATCACCCGAAAGCCACGGTAAATATAAATGGCCGGTCAATTACCCGTCCTGCTTTTCTAATGGATGACAATCGCTTAATCATGCCTGCCTACGGTACTTACACAGGTGGCTTACGGAGCGACAACAGAATTTTTACCAAGCTATTACAAGAAACCGCATATGCCATTCTAACTGGACAAAAACCTGTACAAATTCCAATGCCACGGTAAAGGCCAAAATTAAAAATTAATTTAAAAGGATTCATTTTGTAATTGTTAGAGCAGTATCAATTTGTCAGAGTCGAGGTATTAAAATCGGTTCAAATAATTTACACATATAGAAATATTACAACCGCCTCAACTTTTCTCAATCGAACAAAATTCGCTTTTATTTAAAATTTTTCTTAGCCATCAGTGAAAATAACCTCATGGGACCAAGTCTTACCGTCACTGATGACTAGCCTGTCAAAGTCCATTAATTGTAAAAAATCATAAAAGGTAGCGACAAACTGCAAGTCCTGCTCACGAAAAAAATCGTTCTGCCGCATGTTAGATGTCATCTGTGCAAGAACAGCGCGCGCTCGGTAAAGTGTCGAAAAAACATTATCGTCTAATGCGACAATAATTAAATTTTTGGCATCATCTCCTTTAGCAAAAAAAACAAACCGCGGGCTTTCAGGTGAAGCTAGCTGTGAAGCAGTTAAGTTCGTGATGAAGGCAACCCTCACACTCTTATTAGCAGGAGGTGTCTCACGAATTAGACGATCAAACACTTCCGACGATTTAATCGCAGGGTAATAGTATCCCTCATGACGTTCATTAGCCCAAGCGGCAGTTGATAGACAAATAACAAGAGAAATAAAAATAATGTTGATCATTCTCGGTCCCTCAAAACGATGCTCAATGAGCTACTTACCGTAGCACCAGCTACAACTTTGAACAATTCATAGAAAAAGTAAGAGTGAAAATTTATCTTAATCGTAGCATTAGTTCTACCATAAAACCCAACCTATATTTAAATATAATATTCCTAAAGAACAAAGATCAGGCTTAATATCGACGCAAGTAAAACCAGCATACCAAGCCATTCTCGTCCAGATACAGACTCTCTGAATATAAAAACAGAAACTACTGCGGTAAAAATTAGTTCTACCTGCCCCAGAGCCTTAACCAACGCTGCATTTTGTAAAGTAAAAGCCAAAAACCAGCAAAAAGAACCGGCCATAGACATCAGCCCAACCCAAACAGCAACATGGCGCGCATTCCAAACAGCAGATACTTGCCCTGGCTCGCGCAAACGCAACCAAATAATCATGGCAAAAGTTTGCATCACAGTAACCACTGCCAACGTCAATCCTGCACGGACAATTGGGTCACTCACATCGAGGCTAAGAGATGCACCACGGTAACTTACAGCTGACACGGCGAATAATAGGCCAGATGCCAGGCCCAATCCAGACGCTCTGTTCACTAGGTTACCAAGCCGGATATGGACTAGGTCAGGAGGCGCAGATAACATCAATACTCCAACCACACCGAACCCCACAGCTGCAATCGCCCAGCTGCCAACGCTATCTCCTAGGATCAGCCATCCAATTAGCAGTGCTATTATACTCTCACTTTTCTTGAAAGTGATACCGACAGCAAAATTGCGCTCATGAAAGAGGCTCACCACGCAAATTGTAGCAAATATTTGAGCCACTCCACCGACAGAACAATAGATCCAAAACTTTACGCTAAAGTTTGGCAAAGGTTCCCCTATCAACTGCACGTAGCCAACGATCAGCACAACTATTAATGGCGAAGAGTACATAAAACGAGCCAACGTCGCCCCACCAGCGCTCAACTTACTTAAGGACAATTGGCGCTGCAGCATAAACCGTACGGTTTGAAAAAGAGCTGCAGCTATTGTGATGGGAATCCAAAGTGACATAACCAATTATGAGCGATCAAACAGTTAAGAGCCAGAGCTGCTGAAGGACTAAATATTTAATTATGGTAAGGTCTCGCAGACTGAATACATTTTGGGTCTGGGTTTTCAGTATGACCGTCAACGGCAATAACTTGACCTGACACCATACGCGCAGCATCAGAGCCTAAAAAAAATGCCATGTCAGCAATGTTGTCCGCCTCTACAAACGAACGCATTGAGGTGCCAGCAGCATACCCATCATAGACCTGATCACGTGTCATACCCTTAGCTTCTGCCTCCCGATTTAGCACTCCTTCCATACGGGTACCTTCAACAGCACCTGGACAAATAGCGTTGGCACGCACGCCAAACGGTCCAGCCTCCATTGCTACAGTTTTCATCAGTCCAATAATCGCCCATTTAGCTGCGGAGTAAGGCGCACGGTTTGGATAACCATAAATACCCGCGGTTGAGGATATAAATACAATTGAACCTGTCCCTGCATTTTTCATGCTTGGCAAAGCGTGTTTTACTGCAAGAAATGCGCCCTCCAGATTTACCGAGACACAGCTGCGCCAATCCACTAAACCGACATCCTCGATCGGTGCCGTTGGGCCTGCAATACCTGCATTTGCACATAGAACATCTACCGTACCGGCAACATTAAAAACCGCTGACATCGCATCTTCATCTATGGCATCACAATGACGCGTGTGCCAATGTTGGGGAAGGTCGGACAAAACTTTAGGATCTACATCTGTGACCCATACCTCAAAGCCCGCAGCATCGAACCTAGCGGCCATCGCACGGCCAATTCCAGAGCCACCAGCCGTTATAAGTGCTCGTTTCATGGCCGCTGCCCTACTCCGCGACCTGCAGCATCAGGAATAGGTAACAAAGCATGTGCCTTTGATATTTCATTTAAAGATTTCAAAATTTCTTGTGACGGATCACATGGCCGGCGAGTTTCGAGGCTAACATGAAGTAAGAAATGCTCCCCAGTAGCTAACAACCGACTATCGCTATACATTTCGTGCCACAGATGCATTTTTTTGCCTTCACCTAATAAAATCTGGGTCTTTACTTCTATTAATTGCCCAGCATTTACTTCATCCACATGCCGAATATGGGTCTCTGCGGTAAAGTAACTGCCACCAGTCGCAATATAATCGGCATCACAGCCGATCATCGCCATTAAGCGGTCTGTAGCATCCCCAAATGCCTGTAAATAACGCGCTTCATTCATGTGCCCGTTGTAGTCTGTCCAATCCAATGGAACTGTCCGGCGGACTGTTAAAATAGGATTTGACAGGTCCTTTAAATCATCTAATTGCGCCCCGAGAACACTTCCAATACGTAAAGTCGCTTCGTGAGCGTTCAAAATTGCGCCGGCGCCCCAATTATTTGCTTTTAGAGCTCGCATCATACTAACCAAGTTGCTGTCACGTGCCATAAGCATTTGTGAAATTGTCATATGACCAGACTGAGCGTCAGACTGGTCCGAAATTAGATTGACCAGATCATCCGTTAATTCAGGTACATCCATAAGTTTTGTCCATGGCCATTTTAAAGCAGGACCAAATTGAGCTATAAAATGGCGCATCCCAGCCTCACCACCTGCAGTCCGATAGGTATCAAAGAGCCCCATTTGCCCCCAGCGCATACCAAACCCCATACGAATTGCCTCATCAATTTCTTCTGTCGTCGCAACACCATCTTTGACTAACCACAAAGCCTCTCGCCAAACTGCTTCTAAAAAACGGTCAGCAATGTGGGCATCTATCTCTTTGCGAACGTGTAAAGGATACATTCCCATCTCACGCAGAATATCTTTTGCAGCAGCGACAAACTCTGGATCAGTTTCAGGCGAAGGAACCAATTCGACCAAAGGCAGCAGATACACTGGATTAAAAGGATGGCAGACCATAATTTGACTTGGACGCAGTGCACCCTCCTGTAGCTCACTAGGTTTGAACCCCGAAGTTGACGATCCAATAATAGCGTGTTCCGGACAAACTGCTTGTATTGATAAAAGCACACTATGCTTGATCTCTAATCTTTCTGGGACGCTTTCTTGTATCCAGTCCACCCCAGAAACAACCTCCTCCAAATCAGTGTGGAAGCTCAAAACGCCTTCATTTGGCAATGCCACATCTGTCAAGCTTGATAACGCACAACGAGCTTGGGTTAATACAGGACTTAATTCACCTTTTGCATCAGGTCTCGGATCAAAGATCCGAACATTCCAACCATTGAGTAAAAATCGAGCAGCCCAACCACCGCCAATTACACCGCTACCAATAATCGCTGCTGTTCTTGGCATTCCACCGTCCTTTTAATATTTGAAAACCATTCTTCTAAAAACAGAATACTTACCGGTTTATAGATTTGCATATTTTGAATATCGCTTAAATAAATTTGTTCAGATATATAAAAACTACTTCTTCCATCCTCAGCAATACTATTTGGTACAAACTAGAATGCTTAATTTGCTGACAACCTTAGCGTGCGCCTTAAACCTAAAGTAAAACTCTATGAGCCCATTTAAAAACAAATACTTACTCTCAGCCATGACGAGAATAGTATCTGCATTAATCACTGGTAAAAGATCAACAAAGCCAAAACAGTGCAGGTGGGCCCTGATCACAACACTGGCTATCTGATTATAATGGACTAAATCTTTCTCAAGACTTGAGAGCTCGTTTGACTAATCCAAGCTGTTCACGAACTTCCACTGCTCCAATCACTCGACCACCCATATTTTCGATTATTGAACCTGCACGTTCCACGAGCTGCCAATTCTGTGCCAATTCACCTTTTCCTAACCACAAATTATCCTCCAAACCTACCCGTACGTTTCCACCTGCCAATACAGAGGCAGCTACATAAGCCATCTGATTACGCCCCAAACCAAAAGCTGAAAATGTCCAATCATCAGGCACATTGTTTACCATGGCCATAAAGGTATTCAAATCATCAGGCGCACCCCAAGGAACTCCCATACACAACTGTACTAAAGCTGGTGCACCTAAAATACCGTCGGCAACCAATTGCTTTGCATACCATAGGTGACCAGTATCGAAGGCTTCAATTTCAGGTTTGACACCTAACTCTGTCATCATTCGACCCATCGCCGTCAACATACCAGGCGTGTTCGTCATGACATAATCAGCTTCTGCGAAATTCATAGTACCACAGTCCAACGTACAGATTTCTGGAAGACACTCCGCAATGTGTTGGACGCGCATTGATGCTCCAATCATATCAGTGCCTTCTACAACGGGCAGAGGATTTTCCGTAGGACCAAAAACTATATCACCTCCCATCCCTGCCGTGAGGTTTAACACGACATCAACCTCGGCCTCACGAATACGGTCTGTCACTTCGCGATAATACTCCAATTTTCTGCTTGGCGCGCCTGTTTCAGGGTCACGGACATGACAGTGAACGACAGCAGCTCCAGCTTTCGCAGCATTAATGGCACTTGCTGCAATCTGTTCAGGTGAACGAGGCACGTGCGGGCTGCGATCTTGGCTACCCCCCGACCCAGTAACCGCACAGGTTATAAAAACTTCTCGATTCATTGTCAGCGGCATACACAGCCTCCTTGCATATCGAATGGTTTGTCATAATTATAAGAAAAATATAGAATGGTCTCAAAAATATCTTTATCCAACTGTCATTAATAAGGCATTGGAAAAGCTCGATGTGTAATATCCAGTTCCTCCATTACAGCATCACTCAAAGTTAAATCAATCGATGCCAAAGCTACATCCAGTTGTGCCATATTTGTCGCTCCAAAAATCACTGAACACATAAAAGGTCGCCGAAGACACCATGCAAGTGCCATTTGCGTCGGATCAAGGCCGTTGCGCAACGCAACGGCGAGATAAGCATCAACCGCCTCAAAAGCCCTATCTGTCTTGCGCCCGCCTAATTCTGGGCTCAACGACAATCTAGAGCCTACCGGGATTGCTCCACCTTGATATTTTCCAGTCAACAATCCAGTTGCCAATGGCGAAAAGGATAACAAACCAACATCTTCATTTACACTGAGTTCAGCCATGTCAGTGTCATATAAACGGCACATTAGAGAGTATTCATTTTGTACAGAGGCCACCCGCGGTCCACCGGTCCGTTCGGCAGCACTTAACCATTGCGCTGTACCCCAAGCACTTTCGTTAGAAAGACCGAATGCGCGAATGACACCCCGGTCCACCTGTGCTTGCAAAGCACCCACACAATCTTCAATATTCTGACGTACCGCTAATGCATCTTGTTTAGACGGATCATAATTCCAATTCTGTCGAAACATATAACTCCCACGATTAGGCCAATGAAACTGGTAAAGATCAATATAATCAGTCTTGAGGCGTCGCAGAGAACCTTCAATAGTTTCGGGAATACTCTCAGCAGTAATTCCTGCTCCATCGCGAAGGTATGACAACCCAGCTCCAGAGTGCTTAGTTGCTAATATAACGTCATTACGGCGACTATCTCGCTCAAACCACTTGCCAATTATTTCTTCCGTTCTGCCTATAGTTTTAGCGCTAATTGGGTTTACTGGATACATTTCGGCAGTATCAACAAAGTTAATACCAGCCTCTAATGCACGATCAATCTGATCGTGGCCTTCTTTAGGCGTATTCTGTGTGCCCCATGTCATGGAGCCCAAACACAAAACAGATACTTCAATTCCTGTCCGTCCAAGAGCACGTCTCTCCATGTCAAATCCTTTTTAATTTAATTTAAAAGACCCTAGCGAGCGAGAAGTGGGCTGCAAGGATAATATTTATTATATAAAATAATTTGTTGAAAAGAACAAATAGTGAACATATACTTAATTCATGTCACTGTCCCAATCTTTGCTTTTGCAAGCCCCTATTAGCGCCACGCCTTGTATACCAATTCTACCTGAGGGCGAGTTACATAAATTAAATCATGGCCTGGCTCTGGGCCGAGTACATCAGGCATGTGGATCTGCCCGCCATCGGTTGGCACTATGGTTAGCGGCGCAAACTACGGGGCCAATCTTTTGGATTGCACCAAAGTGGAACACAGAACAATTAAACCCGTGCGGAATGATGTCTTTTATTAATCCAGGTCGTTTAATTCTTGTTCAACCTAAAAGTGCCAAGGATATACTGTGGAGTATGGAGGAAATACTACGCTCTGGAGCTAGCCCATTAGCCATCGCAGATATACCTGAGTCGCCAGCCCTAACGCCGGTACGGCGGTTACATTTAGCAGCAGAAAAGGGAGGAAAGACGGGTAATTCTGCACCAATAGGCTTATTGCTGACGCCAGGAACAGAAGGCGCCCAAGGGGTTGAGACCCGTTGGCACCTCGCTCCCGATCACAATGGTAGTACTGGCACATGGCGACTACACCGACTGCGTGCTCGCATGGCACCCGAACAAGGATGGTACGTAAAACAGGAAAAAAGTAAAAAGCTACCTAGGGTCTCAGGTATCATTAAAGATAATAATAATTTAAAGGCTTAGTCTTGATTTAGAAGAGAGCAACGACGCATCGCAAAATTATGATCAAAAAGAGGCTAGTTTATTTAGATAGACCTCAGCAGAAATAATGACGGATTTACAGGACAGTAAGGCGAGCGAGCCGAAAATGGATTAAACAAAGTGATAAAATATTGAAACTGTACATAATCACTTAAAAGTTAGGTTCAATTTCCGATTTAAACTGTGAAATAACTTGCGCAAGTCATTTAACCACTTGGAATTGTGCAAATGATAGAGCAACGTGCCGATACTATGCGTATGCTAATTTCCTTTGCGGCTTTATTTCTATCTGTTATTCTTCTCCAACTCAGTTCGGGGGCCTTAGGACCACTGGACGCGCTATCTGGATTGGCTCTTGATTTTTCCCGTCAAGAGATTGGCATGCTAGGGTCTGCACATTTTCTAGGCTTTTTCATTGGATGCTGGTGGGCGCCTCGTTTAATGGGTAATGTAGGCCACTCACGTGCTTTTGCGGCATTTACCGCATCTGGCGTTATAGGCCTATTAGCACACATGCTTTTAATCGATCCAATCGCTTGGGCAATGATGCGTATAGCGTCCGGCCTATGCGTAGCTGGATGCTACACAGTAGTCGAAGCATGGTTGCAAGCCAAAGTCACCAACGAAACGCGTGGGCGCACTATGGGCGCCTACAGAGTGGTAGACATGGGCGCATCTCTAGCGGCCCAGTTAATGATCGGAATACTGGCACCAGCCAGCTATGTCAGTTATAATTTATTAGCTATATTTTGCTGTGCTGCTTTATTACCGCTGACACTGACCAAGGTGAAACAACCCCAAACACCCAGCGCGCCAAGGCTTCGGCCAAGACTGGCGGTACAACGATCACCACTTGCCGCTGCCAGTGTTGTGGTTGCGGCCCTTTCTAGCGCATCCTTCCGAATGGTTGGACCAATTTACGGACAGGAAGTCGGATTAAATGCTGGTCAGATTGCTTGGTTTTTAGCAGCGTTTGTTTTAGGTGGTGCAATTGCGCAATATCCAGTTGGCTGGTTGGCAGATAAATTTGATCGCCGCTGGGTACTGATCGGTTTATCAACAGCAGCAATTGCAAGCTGTGCCATAACAGTGATGGTGTCTGGATTTGGTATATTTAGTATAATGCTGACAGCTGGTCTTTTTGGGTTAACCAGCTTCCCAATTTACTCAGTCGCCGCGGCGCACGCTCATGATTTCGCGGATGCTTCCGAACGTGTTGAGCTATCAGCAGCCCTCATGTTTTTCTTTGCACTTGGAGCTATTGCAGCCCCATTAACCGCTTCATATATGATCGACGCTTACGGTCCTTCAGCGCTCTTTGTAATGATCGCTACTGCTCACGGTATATTGATTTTCTTTGGTTTGACACGAATGCTCTCAAGGTCCGCGCCTAAAAAGCGAACCCCATATATATACGCCCCCAGAACCTCATTTCTTATCGGTCGTTTAACAGGCCGTTTCAGAGACCGGTAACAACATATAAAAAGTGCCTCTTTTCCCTACTGCGTCGCACTGCTACACGCAATTTTAACTTCGCTAAAGGCACTAACATGCAACGTCATTTGATTACATCTGCAATTCCCTACATTAATGGGATTAAACATCTAGGAAACCTGATAGGAAGCCAGTTGCCTGCCGACCTATATGCACGCTATCAGCGCGCCCGAGGCAATGAAGTGCTTTTTCTTTGCGCCACTGACGAGCACGGCACACCGGCCGAACTAGCTGCTGCCAAAGCAGGCATGCCAATCTTTGAATATTGTACAGAAATGCATGCTATTCAGTCCAAAATTGCAAAAGGGTTTAGCCTATCATTTGATCATTTTGGACGTTCATCTTCACAACAGAACCATAAATTAACGCAACATTTTGCGGGTCGTTTGGCAGATGAAGGGCTAATTCGTGAAGTTGTAGAACAGCAGATCTATTCAAACGCAGATGGACGCTTCCTTCCGGATCGCTACATCGAAGGTACCTGCCCCAACTGTGGTTATGACAAAGCACGCGGGGATCAATGTGAAAACTGCACTAAACAATTGGATCCTACAGACTTGATGGAACCAAGGTCTGCCATTTCAGGGTCCAAAGATTTGGAAGTCCGCGAAACAAAACACCTCTACCTGCGCCAATCGCACCTCAAAGGCGAACTTGAAAAATGGATTGACAGTAAATTTGATTGGCCAATCTTAACGACTTCGATTGCCAAGAAATGGTTGCATGATGGTGACGGCTTAAAGGATCGTGGGATCACTCGTGATCTTGACTGGGGCATTCCTGTCCGCCGCGGGGATACAGACTGGCAAGGAATGGAAGGCAAAGTTTTTTATGTATGGTTCGACGCACCAATCGAATACATTGCTTGTGCTGGAGAATGGGCAGAAGCGAAAGGCGGCGAAGATTGGGAGCGCTGGTGGCGAACTGATAAGGGTGCTGACGACGTGAGCTACACACAATTCATGGGAAAAGATAACGTTCCATTTCATACTCTTAGCTTCCCAGCAACAATCCTTGGGTCAAACGAACCATGGAAGTTAGTCGATCATTTAAAGTCCTTTAACTATCTTAATTATGAGGGTGGTCAATTTAGTACTAGTCAAGGACGCGGCGTTTTCATGGACCAAGCGCTTGATCTCTTACCAGCTGATTATTGGCGTTGGTGGCTCCTGTCGAACTGTCCAGAGACTTCAGACACTGAGTTTACCTGGGAGTTTTTTCAACAAGGCGTAAATAAGGATCTCGCAGATGTCTTGGGCAATTTTGCCAGCCGTGTTACTAAATTTTGTCGTACAAAGTTTGGGGAGACAATTCCAAATGGTGGCGAATTTGGGGAACAAGAAGAAGCGCTGATATTAAACTTAGACGAACGGCTTAAAAACTACACTGATTTTATGGATGCCAAGGAAGTTCGAAAATCAGCGCAAGAATTACGTGCAATTTGGGTAGCCGGCAATGAGTATTTACAGACCGCTGCTCCATGGTCGACAATAAAAGAAAACGAAGCACAAGCTGCAATGCAGATTCGTCTTGGCTTAAACTTAATCGCTTTATACGCAGTTCTCTCTGCGCCATTCATTCCCGATGCAGCAGCAAAACTGCTAGAAGCCATGCAACTTTCAGAAACAACTTGGCCAACTGACGCACGCCTTGCCATCACTTTGCTTACCGGTGGGCATAGGTTTACCGTTCCAGACAATCTTTTTACTAAAGTTACTGATGAACAACGAGAGGAGTGGAAGGCTAAGTTCTCAGGCACTCGCGATTAAGAATCTCCTCTAAAAAGTACTACACCTCGTCGTTATCCAGCTAACCCGCGGCTTTCATTTCTTTGGAAAACAGTCGCATCCGTCGGTTTAAACGGCGCTCATTCGCATGAACTAGGTAAATTCCATAGTCAGGCACTGACAAATGCGGCAGGAGGCTAAACAATTTGCCCGATGCAATTGCATGATCAACCAGAAAATCTGGTAAAACTGCTACTCCTTGATTATTTAAAACCGCATGCATTAAAAATTCTCCACTATTTGAATTAAGTGCTGGCTGAAAAGAAATTTCTTCGTATTTTCTAGAATTATTTATGAATTTCCATACACTTCACCTCGCTTTTCCAAAATGTAAAAGCCGATGATTAATCAAATCATTTAAATGTTTGGGCTCTTCTTTTCTTTTGAGATAAAACGGACTAGCGCATAGTCTGAGCTGAGCGCATCCAATTTTTTGTGCAACAACAGCATCTTCAACTTTAGCCGTAATTCGAATTGCAAAATCGTAATTCTCCCGGTTTAAGTCAACGGCCCGATCGTCAAAATCAACTTTCATTTGGATTTCTGGGTACCGTTTACTAAACGATAAGATTGCTGGGCTAAGATAGGTCAGACCAAAATCGCGCGGAGCTGATATATTGAGTGGTCCTGAAATCATTTGGCATGTCTGTGTAAAATCACTATCGATTTCGTCAACGTCACCAATTACTTGGACAGATCTCTGATAAAGCTCTAGCCCACTCGCAGTCACATCCCAGGCACCGGGGACACGATCAATGAGATTAGTTCCAAACCGAGCCTCCAACAATTTTAAACGTCCGCTTACAGCTGATTTAGCAATATTGAGTTTGTCAGCCGCTTTAGAAATGCTGCGATTCTCAACAACAAGCGCAAACAACCTAAGGTCTTCAATTTGTCCCAAGATGTTCTTCGATTCAGAGCAAGTTATTTGATATCATTCAATAAATTATAAAACTGAACTATTACAATCATTGCGGCAGTTAATAGGGAAGCAAATTTATGACGCTGGAATGAAAGCTAGCCAAAATTTTGGTGACGATAGCTATGGGGTAAAAACCGCTATCGATACCTATATCTCTGACTAAAACCACGACTTATGAATAAACACACTTCATAAATAAATACACTCAATTAACCTGCATACCTCAAAACGGGCTAAGCTGTTGAGGTCGCCTTGACATTTACACGGAATTTCAATCCTTATCTTGTTTATCTCTTTGCAACGCCGTTACTTGCCGCCACAAAACCAAATATTGGCCCTTCGTTAACTAGGCCACGTTCTTTACAGGGAAAAAACAATGAATGCCAAGACAGACCATATTGGATTTATTGGAGTCGGACTAATGGGCCATGGAATTGCAAAGAATATATTGGCTGCAGGTTACCAAATCTCTATTCTGGCCCATACCAATCGGATACCTGTTGAGGACTTAATCACAAGAGGCGCAAGGGAAGCCACATCGTTAAAAGACCTTGCCTCAATGTCATCAATCATTCACATCTGCGCCCCAGGATCTCCTGAAGTAGAGACAATCATACAGAACTTGATGCCACATCTTAAATCTGGGACCATCATTATTGATTGCTCAACCTCTGATCCTAAATCAACAATCAGGCTTGCCGCCGACTTAGAGGCGCAGGGTTTCCATATGGCTGATGCACCTCTTGGAGGAACTCCAGTACAAGCAGAGTCTGGTGAGCTGTCGACTATGATTGGAGCGTCTGAACTTGTGTTCAATAAAATTAAACCTGTAGTCGCTTCTTGGGCTGGTTCAATTGTTCACATGGGACAAAACGGTGCCGGCCATAAAATGAAACTACTCAATAACTTTTTGTCTCTCGGTTACGCTGCGTTGTATTCTGAAGCCCTGGCACTGTCAGAAAAAGTTGGCATAACAACCCCACAGTTTGACTCTGTCATTCGAGGAAGCCGTATGGATTGTGGTTTTTACCAAACCTTCATGGGATATGCCGTCGAAGGTAACCGAGATGCCCATAAATTTACACTTACTAATGCCTTGAAAGATACCCGATATCTAGGAGCGATGGCTGACGAAGTGAACCTCGCAAATCCTATCGGCAACGCAGTCAAAAACAGTTTTGCTTTAGCGCATGCTGCTGGCGGTAACGGTCCAGAAGATTACGTACCTCATCTCACTGATTTTATAATGAAATTTAATAAGGTAAAAAAATAATACTTTATCATTAGTAAGGTTATTTAATTTTCTATAACATTACATGTGATAAAAACTACCGCTAAAACATTATTTAAACTTCTGACTTTGTGAAACTATAAGTAAATTTTCTATCTATATCTGACCAATACTTGAGATTGATTTGACACAAACTTGTATCGGTTCGATATAAATTACACCAAGCACTATTAACTGCTATATCTGCAGGAAGTACGCCTTCACTATAGGTTTTTTCAATTAATTTTTTCGCCCCTGACGGTTTAATAATATAGGCATGAAGTCCCTTAATGTGCGTATTCTTATAAAGTTTTAATCCTGATGCTGCAGGCAAAGTGTCGAACAACAAGTTTACACCGTCACCGTTGTCTTTTTTTAGCCATTCTTCGTATACAGGGACAACTCTGAAAAATGCATCTAAGTTCAGCACATCATCAAATTTAGATAAAAGATTATTAATGTCTAAATGCCTAATAACTAAGGCATCATGTTCAAAAATGATTAATGGTTTATTATCTGACAAACATTTTTTCCATAAGATAAAATGAGACAAAAAACAGCCTCTTACGCCTTTTGTATCTCTATTAGACTTTAATTTCCAAAATTTCCAAAAAGGATTCAAACCGGGAAAGGGTTTTAAATTATAATTATTGTACTCTGTTTCTACGCTATCGCCCCAGATAGCATTAAACTTTGTAATTTCTAGACCAAATTTTTCACCAGACAATACGCACTGAGTAGCCAGTTCTTCAGAAATCTCCTTGCCTTTCATAACTATGACATTTGCTTCAATCATAAAAACTTGTTTTCTTTTTAATGTATTTGGAAATTTCCAATATTTTTGTTTTCATTTGCTGTGTTTCACTGCGCTTATTCGTTTTGCCCACAAGTTACTTTTGAGCCACAAGGCTATTTAATAATAAAATGTAACCTTGTTCACAAAATCTGTCTAATCCAAATATCAGAAACTTAATCAGCACATGTCTCTAACAAATAACCAAAACTTGGAGAGACTGCTTCCGGTTTAATCGTTTTTAGACCCGCTACCCTGTTTGATTAAAGCAATACCTAAAATCCATCCAATCAATAAAATCACAATACCAAATATCACTTCGAAGCTAACTACTGAGTTTGGTTCACTACCGTAATCTACCCATGCAGCGAAGAAACAAAAAGCACCTATAAAATGCATCAAAATAATTTAAATGTAGTCAAATGCTATTTTTGATTTTGGAAAAAGTAAACAATAGCCAACAGAACTAGCTTGATTACTACTTTAGCTGACATAAAATTAGGATCCTTAAAACTGTTGAAGATTAGAGCTACACAAACTTATTTTAATTACAAAAAGTTTCTGTAATAAATTCAACAATAACCGTCGAAAACATAAATAATACTGCCAATGCACTTAACCAACAGAGACAATTGTGGAGATATTAAGAGAGCTAAATACAAAATCAGCGTCATGTAACTGATTTAAATATGTTTATAAAAATCAATGGTGCGGGCGGTGGGACTCGAACCCACACGGCCATACGGCCTCCAGATTTTAAGTCTGGTATGTCTACCA
>CAJQRC010000044.1 GCA_905480645.1 uncultured Tateyamaria sp. | reverse complement strand
CTATTTGAGACTTATTGAGATTTGGTGAAACGGGATGGTGGCGGAGACTGTGGGATTCGAACCCACGGGACGCTCTCACGCCCAACGGTTTTCAAGACCGCCGCATTCGACCACTCTGCCAAATCTCCGTCAAGCACTGCTTTATTCCGCCTTTTATGATTCGGCAAACAGTCTGATGCAAGCGGAATAATAACAATTATCCGGTATAATACTTTCCAGAGCCATAACGCCTCGCTATGGTAGTAGAAAGTATAAACTAATTAATAAAATAGCGATCTATTAATCGCATAATGATCTGAAAAAGACTTAAGACAAAAATAGAGAATTTGTTACAATTGGAGGGCTGAAGTTAAATAGCAATGTCTTACAGGAGATGTTAAAAAGGCATTCCGAGCTAAGCCGTTGAACCCAGAATTAAAAGTGCTGGTATATTTATTTAACCAGAACAAAATTTAGAATACGTCTTTCAACATCAAAACAGCTTGAAATACATTATAAACAACCAACTAGGAGTAGAAATTGTTCCGAACATTCATTACTGCCGCTTTCCTGTTAATAGCCGCCCTACCCGTGAATGCTTTTGAAACGAGTGCAACGGCTGCATATGTTTATGATCTTACAACGGGCACAGTATTGTTAAGCAAAAATGCAAACGAGCCGTTGCCACCAGCATCAATGTCCAAACTAATGACACTTTACGTGACATTTGAAGCCATCAAACGCGGTCAATTGCGAATGACAGACGAATTAGCTGTATCCTCCCATGCTAATAGCTATGGCGGTTCTACACTGTTTCTCAGGACAGGGGAACGGGTCAGCGTTGAAGACCTAGTCCGGGGAGTCATTGTATTGTCAGGTAATGATGCGTGTGTCGTTATTGCCGAAGCGCTCAGCCCTGATGGATCAGAAAAAGGCTTTGCTAAGATGATGACTGTGCGCGCTCGGGAAATTGGCATGAAAAACTCAACTTTTATGAACTCAAACGGATGGCCAGCCACAGGACATAGCATGTCAATGAAGGATCTTGGTATATTGGCTACTAGGCTAATCGAGGACTTTCCAGAATTTTACCCAATGTTTGCCGAAACCGAGTTTCTTTTTGATGCAAATGAGTCCGCTAACCGGTATAATCGTAATCCCCTACTCAAGCTAGGTATAGGAGCAGATGGCCTAAAAACAGGTCACACAAAAGAGGCAGGTTATGGCCTGACCGGCTCTGCCCAACAAGACAATCGACGGATTGTTTTCGTTGTGTCAGGTCTCGAGTCAGCAGCTAACCGTGCTCAAGAAACTGAAGCAATCGTAAACTGGGCTTTCCGCCAATTTGTAGAGCGGACCCTCGCCAAGCAGGGTCAAAGGATTACTACAGCATCTGTATGGGAAGGTGGAGAGCCTACTGTGGGCTTGGTGCCAGCTAAAGACATTTCAATTTTGCTACCCGTGATTTCCAACAAATCTGTGACTGCTGAAGTCGTTTATACAGGTCCAATTCAAGCGCCAATCATTGCCGGCACACCTTTAGCAGAATTGGTTTTGCAACCTGAGGGGCTTCCCAAACAAAGATTTGTACTTGTAGCTGAAAACGACGTTGTGCACGGAGGTTTTCTTGCAAAAATCTCAACTGCAGCTAAGGCTCTTATTAACCAGATTAAAAATACACCTATGGAAAAAAGTGGCGCGTGACAAAAGGTACTTTCATCAGTTTTGAGGGGATCGACGGCTCGGGTAAATCAACCCAAGCCTTCATGCTTTCAGAACATTTGCAAAATCTTGGTTATGAGCCAATTCTTACCCGCGAGCCTGGTGGCTCTCCAGGTGCTGAAGAAATACGCGCACTTGTCCTGCAAGGTGATACCGACAGATGGTCTGCAGAAACTGAGTTATTGCTATTTACCGCCGCTAGGCGCGATCACCTTGAACGATTAATTCAACCCGCTTTGGAACAAGGTAAAATAGTAATTTGCGATAGATTTGCCGATAGTACGAGAATGTATCAAGGCTTAAGTCGCGGCGATTTACGTAATACAGTTGACGCTTTACATTCTTTGATGATCGGACGGGAACCAGACGTAACATTATTAATAGATATGGATCCTGCACGAGGGCTAGCTCGCGCTAAAAGTCGCCAAGGTATCGAAGAACGGTTTGAAGACTTTGGTACAGATCTCCAAACTAAAATGAGGACTGGATTTCTTGCACTGGCCGAAGAATTCAACGAACGGTTTGTGGTCATCGACGGCACACGTGAAATAGACATTGTGGCGCAAGAAGTTGCAGAAGCAGTTTTGAAATATCTCAACTCTCAAATGTAAATAATCCTAGTTCCAACATTTTATAACTCCTTGAAGTCAGCTCACCTAACAAAACAATAATTTTTTAGAAGCGAAAGATCTAAAATATCTCTAATTATCTTGTACACCAGTAAAAGTTATACCCAGCACTTTAAAAATTAGTCAAATTCAGAGAGTTTATAGCGAAATTATCCTCATGTCCCCTATCCCAGCAGAATGCTATACAGGTGTAATATGGCAGAAGAAATTATAGATCCAACCCAGCTTAAAGGCGCTCCGCACCCCCGTGAAACAGTCCATTTAATAGGACAGGAAGCGGCAGAAAGTATTTTTCTTGAAGCCTTCATGAAAGGAAGGCTTCATCATGCTTGGCTTATTATAGGGCCTCGGGGGGTGGGTAAAGCGACCTTAGCTTGGCGTATTGCACGTTTTTTACTTGCATCCCCTGCTCAAGACCCAAGTGATGTATTCGGGACGCTCAGTCCAAAAAACCTTGACATAGATCCTGAACATCCTGTTGCAAAAAGAGTTGCAGCTGGGTCAGATCCTCGCCTTAAGTTTTTACACAGAACAATAAACGAAAAAACAAACCGATTACGGGATCAAATTATAACCGACGACGTCCGCAGCATGGCTAATTTTTTTAATATGTCAGCAACCGACGGTGGCCGACGTATTGTGATAATCGACGCTGCAGATAATCTGAACCCAAACGCAGCTAATGCGCTTTTAAAAATGCTTGAGGAGCCACCTGAACGCACCACCCTGCTATTAATTTGCCATCAGCCAACGCGTCTTTTGCCTACAATAATTTCACGCTGTCGCACACTTCGTCTCAAAAAATTAACGATCGACCAAACAGCGCTTGCAGTTGCACAAGCCGGTTTCAGCGCAACCTCAGACGGCGCTGCACTGGCAGAGTTAAGCTCGGGATCAGTTGGCGATGCCTTGCGGCTTTCTTTGTATGACGGACTTAAAAAATATAACGAAATCATTGCGATATTTGGATCAATGCCAAATTTAGACCGTTCTCGAGTGCTGGCGTTAGCGGAAGAAACAGGGCAGAGAGGTACTGAGGCTCAATTTGATTTTCTCTATAACCTTATCGAAATAGTTTTGACCCGTCTTGCCCGAACCGGTGCGACAGGTCAGCCGCCCACAGTCGAGGCAGCAAACAATGAAGCTGCGATACTATCGAGGCTAGCAACCAATTCGGTACACGCCCGCATATGGGCTGAAGTGGCGCAGACAACATTAACCAGAGCTCGGCGTGGCAAAGCAGTAAACCTTGACCCTGCAGCGCTAGTGCTCGATACATTTTTTAAATTTCAGAATACGGCATCAATGCTATGACCCCACCCGAGATCACTGACAGCCACTGTCATCTAGATTTTCCTGACTTTAGCGGGCAGTTAAACACCATCATTGCAAATGCAGCTGCAGCAGGTGTGACACGAATGGTTACGATCTGCACCAAGCTCAGGCTAGAGCCGCAGGTCCGCTCTATCGCGGAAGCTTATCAGCCTGTTTACTTCGCAGCCGGTACACATCCGATGAGCGCCAGTTCGGAGCCTTTAGCAACAACAGAACAACTTATAGAGATGTCAAAGCATGAAAAATTTGTTGGCGTTGGAGAAACAGGCCTTGATTATTACTATACAATTGAAACCGCCGAAATTCAAAAGAAATCACTGCGCATACATATTACAGCCGCACGTCAAGCAGGTTTGCCATTGATAATTCACGCACGGTCAGCTGATGACGACATCTCTAAAATTTTAATTGATGAATACCGAAATGGTGCATTTAATTGCGTTATGCACTGTTTTTCTTCGAGTAGAAATTTAGCCCACACAGCGCTTGACCTCGGATTTTATCTCAGCATGTCGGGAATTGCAGCGTTCCCCAAAAGTCAAGAATTACGCAAAATTTTTGCCAGCGTACCGTTGGACCGCATTCTGGTCGAAACTGACGCCCCCTACCTTGCACCACCACCATATCGTGGTAAGCGCAACGAACCCGCTTACACGGCTCATACAGCCGTTAAAGGAGCAGAAATTTTTGGGATAGACTATGCGGAGTTTGCAGCACAGACACAAATTAATTTTGAACGCTTATTTTCGAAAGCTGCAAGTTGCAAAGTGAACACATGACTAACACTTTAACATTCACAATCCTAGGTTGCGGTTCCTCCGGTGGCGTACCACGTCTTGGTGGAAATTGGGGAGATTGCGACCCAAATAACCCGAAAAATGCGAGGCAACGCTGCTCTTTATTAGTCGAAAAAACGGGACCAAATGGGACGACAGCAGTCCTTATTGATACCTCTCCTGACTTGCGAAACCAATTGCTACAAAATAAGGTTAGTACACTAGATGGAGTGATTTATACGCACTCTCACGCCGACCATGTGCATGGTATTGATGATTTACGTATGATTGTGTTCAACCGTCGCTCTCGATTGGAAGTTTGGGCAGACGCCCCTACTCAAGACGCACTAATCAACCGTTTTGAATATGCCTTTGTTCAACCTGTCGGATCCACCTACCCACCCATACTCAATTTGAATACAATTGATGGCGACACAACAATCGATGGTTTGGGTGGCCCTATTGTTTTTGAGGCGTTCAAAGTTAACCACGGCGGTATGGATGCACTAGGCTTCAAGGTTAACAAAGTGGCGTATTTGCCTGACGTGGCAGATATCCCTGCACAATCTTGGGGGACACTTAAAAATCTTGAGGTCTGGATTGTCGATGCGTTACGGCGTGAACCACACCCAACACATAGCCATCTGGATAATACACTTGAGTGGATAGCCCAAGCAAAACCTAAGCGCGCAATACTCACAAATATGCATATAGACCTCGATTACGAAACTATTATGGCGGAAACACCAAACCACGTCGAACCTGCTTATGACGGACTTAAATTTTCTATCCCTACTGACTGAATTCGCTGTCCCAAATATCAATGAAAGAGACTTTCACTTTTGGCAGCACCATAAAGGCGCTTAAATGCATGCTCTTCTAGATGTAATCTTACCTGTTTTTCTTGTGATCGGGTTTGGTTATGTTGCCGTCTGGCGTGGCCTATTTCCAGAATCTGGTGTGGACGCGTTGATGAAGTTTAGCCAACATTTTGCAATACCTTGCTTACTCTTTTCTGCAATTACAAATCTGGATTTATCGTCCAGCTTTGATAGCCGTCTGCTCATCAGTTTTTATTTTGGTGCCACCTGTGGATTTCTTTTTGGTTTTGGGGGCGCAAGGTTCTTTTTCCATCGTGAATGGGAAGACTGTGTTGCAATTGGATTTTGTTGTCTATTTTCTAATTCCGTTCTTTTAGGATTGGCTATTAACGAACGAGCATATGGAACAGAGGCATTAGCAGGAACTTACACAATAATTGCCCTCCATTCTCCATTTTGTTACGGTCTCGGAATTACCGCTATGGAAATAGTAAAAAATCAAAACCAATCGTTGCTAGTGATGGTAGGGGGGATTACGCGGGCTATGTTCCGCAATGCTTTAGTAGTCGCTATCACAGCAGGATTTTTTGTTAACCTTCTGGACATTTCCTTGCCTAAAGTGTTGGGCGACGGGCTCGATTTGGTAACGCAAGCTGCATTGCCAACTGCTTTATTCGCTTTAGGTGGCGTTCTTATCCAATATAAACCAGAGGGCGACGCAAGGATCATTTTGATGATCTGCATCACGGCATTATTACTACATCCTGCCATAACATGGACACTTGGAGCTGCATTATCCGTACCTGGCGAAACACTTAAAACTGGTGTTTTGACTGCCGCCATGGCACCGGGAGTGAATGCATATATCTTTGCAAACATGTATGGGCGGGCAAAACGTGTAGCTGCATCATCCGTTCTAGTAGCAACAGCAACATCAATTTTTACAGCTTGGCTCTGGCTGATGATACTACAGTAGTTATTTTAGCTGGTTTCCGACGAGTAAGCGCAACATTTAAAGCACCGCCTAAAAGAACAAGATAAGCACTTATGAACAACCATAATAACATTACAACAACTGCGCCAATCGATCCATAAACTTGTTCATAATTACTAAAGTTCTGCAGATATATGGAAAATCCCGTTGACGATAGAACCCATCCAAAGGCTGCAAAAAGTGCTCCGGGAATTATTCTGTGAGGATAACTGCGCCCAAGATTAGGTCCCAGTTTATATATAAGTGCAAAGCCAACTAAAAAAACCGTCAGGACGACACTCCAGCGGAGAAATTCAATTGCAATGTTACTCCAACCCCAAAGGGGGAAAAACACCATTATAAGTGGTAAAACAACAATACAAGTCATAGTAGCCAGCAATACAAATATCAGACAAACGGTAAGCCATAATGCAAGAATTTGACGCGTAAGACCTGCGCGATTTGGCACTTCATAAATTGTATTTAAGCCACGGATTAGCGCCTCAACACCTGTTCGGGCAAGCCATAGAGTTAGAAAAAAAGACAAAATAGAGGACCAACCTAAAACAGACCCATCCGTAACCGCAAGTCTATTTAAATAACTTACTAACAATTGATAAACATCATTTGGTATAAGCGAATGATGTTCATTTAATTGTATAACTGCTAAGCTTGGATCTCCCCAAATGCCCCACAGCATTATGGTTGCAGTTATGGCTGGAAACACGGCTAGAATGGCATAGAAGGCAACACCTGCAGAAATCAGGCTCAGGTTTTTGTCATCAGCCATCTGAAAAAATCTACGCAAAAATTTCCACAGGGAAAAATCGCTTATGGTGAGCGACGCTGTTAAAGAACGGTTACTCTTATGCATGGCACACATCTTCCACTTCTAAGTGAGCTCAGCAACTTCCAGCAAGCTGGCGTTTTCAAGTAAATTCAATTGGCACGGCTGATTGGTGCCTGCTTCGATAGCCATTTGCAAATAATTTTTCAAAAACCAGATTCAACTCTAAACATAAATAGCAACAAAACAATATTAAATAATTAACAAAAAGACCTTTCAAAACAAAGAAAGTATATCAATCAAGGTGAACTCTTCTTAAACGGCATGAAACGGATCGTGTATGAGAGCGCACTAGTGCAGAGTAAAAATGATCAGATGACTTAGGATACCGGAAAATGACGAAAGCGCCAACGCTTAGCCTAGATTCAAAAACCATTCCTATGCTGTTGTTACTAGCAGCTGTTTGGGGGGGGACATTTTTCTTTGCTGAAGTTGCACTTGAGGAGGTTCCGCCACTTACTATAACTCTATTCCGCGTATTCTTGGCTTTGCCAATTTTAGCTATGATTGTTCTTCTCAAAGGTATTTCAATCCCCCGATCCCTTAAGGTTTGGAGAGCCTACATGGTCATGGGCGCACTAAACAACGCGGTTCCCTTTTCATTAATATTTTGGGGGCAAACCCAAATTTATAGTGGATTAGCGTCTATTTTGAATGGGACAACGGCTATGTTTGCAGCAGTTGTCGCTGGCCTTCTGCTCCCTGACGAACCTTTGACTGCTAAGAAAATTATAGGAGCCAGTATAGGTATTATAGGCGTGGCGTTCATCATGGGACCGGATGCATTATCAAACTTTAATCTCAGCAATCTTGCTCAACTCGCGGTGATTGCTGCGACTGTATCCTATGCATTTGCAGGTGTTTGGGGCAAAATTGCACTTTCCGGTCAGGCTCCCCTTATGAACGCACTTGGAATGTTGATTGGAAGCACAATTTTAATGGCCCCAATCGTATTCATATTTGATGGACCGCCAAGTTTTTCACTTTCATCGGAGGTGTGGGGCGCTCTGATTGGCATGGCTATTTTGTCTACTGCACTGGCATATTTTTTATACTTTGCCATTCTGGCCAGAGCTGGATCTGCCAACTTGTTATTGGTTACTTTGCTAATTCCACCATTTGCTATTCTATTTGGAGCCGTGTTTCTTGGAGAGAA
>CAJQRC010000043.1 GCA_905480645.1 uncultured Tateyamaria sp. | reverse complement strand
GCAATCCAAGCTTGATGAGGTTGATCTTGCTAAATGGCTTCGGCGCGTAATTGTGTAAAGACCTAATGTCTCTTGAAGCACGATAATTAGGCTTATCAATTGCTGTAAGTCCCCGAACTGAGTAACAGATTTAAAATGTTTCATATAATTGACATTTAGATTAATTTGTCTATTATATGAAACATTATGAAGAAGAATATAGGAAAAATATCAAATGACGCGATCATCCAGCTAGCCGATATTGGCCAGTTGATAAGGCAGCATCGTAAGTCATTTAAGATCACGGCAAACGCCGTCGCCCAGACGGCGGGCATTTCTCGAGTGACGCTACACCGTATTGAAAAGGGAGAGCCCACCGTGAGTATGGGCGCCTACCTGAATGTAGTCAGCGCTTTAGATTTGCAGCTGCAACTGTCTGCAGAAGTGAACAGAGGGCACGAGGCTAATGGAAACGATGTAGACACACTGCCGGTTCGACTATCATTCTCAGACTATCCCCAGTTAAAGGAGCTTGCATGGCATGTGCAGGGGGCTGATGAGCTGTCTCTTGTTGAGGCCCACTCAATCTATGAACGCAACAAGCGCTTCTTAGATATCGAAAACCTTAGTGACAGTGAGCAGAAGCTTATTGAGTTACTTGGCGTTGCTTTTGAGGGGGCTGTGTCTTGATGTTTACCCGTCCACATCACCAACGAATAGCAAAAGTACTTGCGTCGCTGGATGCAGATCTGCTTAAGCAGCATAACTGTCTTTTTGCTGGGGGCACAGCAATCGCCCTGGGATATGGTGAGTACCGTGAGTCGGTTGATATGGATTTTTTAGTTTCAGACTTATCGTCATACCGGTACCTGCGCAATTTAGTCCGTGAACAGGGTCTTCAAGCCCTAATGAAGGGCACCGATGCTGGCCAATTTCAAACGTCGGACATTCGCAGTGATCAGTACGGTATCCGAACCAAAGTGTTTGTCGAAGGAAAACCAATCAAGTTCGAGATTGTTCTTGAAGGCCGTATTGGTTTAGCTAAGCCTGGAAAGAAAGACAGTATTTTAGGGGTCGCCAGTCTGACTAAGCTAGATATGGCTGCCAGTAAGCTACTCGCTAACTCTGATCGCGGCTTGGATAGGGGTATGCATTGCCGAGATGTAATAGACCTTGCCATGCTTAGTCTGAGTAAGTCAGAATTTACTGCGGCGACAACAAAGGCTGATGCAGCCTATGGCGAAGTAATCTTAAAAGACCTTGCCAAGGTGATTGGAATCTTAGGTGAGGCGAATGGATTGCTTGAGCGTTGTATGAAGGCCATGGATGTATCAGTTCCTCGGGCGCTTCTTTGGCAGAATATTAGTAAAGTGGGTAGCTTTATACCTGATGGAATATCTGATGAGTGATAAACACTGTTATAGCGGGTTAACAGCCTTGCTTATACAGTTATCAAGATTTATTGAGACATAAAATGAAATTTCATGACGGAGTGTGGCCATGTCAATAGCAAGAGAAAAATTTGCAACTCAGGTTGATTCAGCCCTTTTGGACTCAGTCCGAAAGCTTGCCAAGTCAGAGGGCCGGCAGATCCAGGCTGTGGTCGAGGATGCTCTTCGGGACCATTTAGATGCAAAAAATGGAGCGCCAGACCGAGAGCATGTTATGGCCGCTTATCTAAAAAGTACCGCACGTTTTTCAGGTCTCTATAAAAAGTTAGCGCAATGAGCTTCGACTATATTAGGGTCGATGACATTCTGGCTATTCATGCAGATCAGATAGAGCGTTATGTTGGTGGGGAGGGGATAAGAGATCCCGGTCTTTTGGAAGCGGCCTTGTTCCGGCCACAAACCGGGTACTACCCGACATTAATCGATGAGGCGGCAGCCTTGTGGGAAAGCCTTTCCATGAACCATCCTTTTGTTGATGGGAACAGGCGAACGGCATTTGCCGCAACCTATGTATTTTTGGCAATTAATAAGCTTGAGATCACTGCGACGGATGACCAATCTCAAGACTTTGTTTTGGGGCTTTACAGCGCATCGAGAGTAACTTTCGAGAATCTGCGCGCTTGGCTGAGTGAGAATACCAAAGTTCTTTAATTACTGGTGCGAAGAAATGCTAAAGGATAATAAAGGCTATTATCGTCGCCCCGATTTAGAGGATACCACAATCAAAATCAATATAAGTAAGTTGAGAATATGTTTTATGCGCATAAAAATGACATTATTAACCACTTTTATGCGCATAAAAGTGTAATATTTCGGTTTTTAGGCATACAATAAGACCCAAATTGAACTTTGGTGAGAACAGATGGAGCGTTTACTACTACAGCAATTGCTGGATTGGAAAAAGCGAGATAAGCGCAAACCAATTCTTTTGGACGGCGCAAGGCAAACGGGAAAATCCTATTTGCTTGAAAAGCTTTTTGGCGCGCACTTTGTTCAAGTTGTTCGCCTCGACTTTTTAGAGCAGCCCCACTTAGCGGATTTGTTTGCAGATTCGCTCAGGCCAGATGATATTCTCGCCAATATAGAATTGGCACTCGATCTAGCCATTGATCGTAAAAAGGCACTGATTATTTTTGATGAGGTTGGCGAATGCCAAGCCGCAGTCAACTCACTGAAGTTTTTTGCAGAACAGAAGCCCGATATGTTTATTTGCGCATCGGGTTCAAATGTAGGACTTTTAGCTTCTTTTCCGGTAGGGAAAGTAGAGTTTCTCGAGCTTTATCCGCTGACGTTCGAAGAGTTTTTATGGGCTGCGCAGCAACCGCTTCTGGTAAAGGCTTTTGCGGAGCTAAATCTAAGCAAAGTGGCTCATGAAAAACTATTTAGTGTGTTGATTGATTACTACTTTGTTGGCGGTATGCCCGAGGCGGTAGACGCCTGGTTTAACTCCCATGGCGATCCGTCGATCATTGAGCGTACGGGACGGGTATCCAGTGTTCAGGATGCATTGATTGCCGGTTATGAACGGGATTTTGGAAAATATTCGGACAAAATTTCAGCGCAACAGATAAACGCTGTATTTAGAAATATCCCCAAACAGCTAGCGCAACACGTTGATGATTCGGTAAAGCGATTTAAATTTAAAGACGTTATTAAAAACGTATCCCGCTACCAACAGCTAGCGGGACCCATTGACTGGCTAGAGAAATGTAAATTGGTGACAAAGTGTCACCCGATTGACAGCCAGCCAAAATCACCACTGCCAGCCTTATCCAAAGACAATATTTTCAAATTGTTTTTCTTTGATATTGGATTACTCGGACATCTGCTGGGATTGAGCTATAGAGAACACCGTGAACAGGGTTTTAGCTACAAGGGCTATATTGCTGAAAATTTTGTTCAAAACGAGTGGGTAGCACAACAGGGTGGGCC
>CAJQRC010000042.1 GCA_905480645.1 uncultured Tateyamaria sp. | reverse complement strand
CTGGTTCAAATGCATCTAAATCTTCAGGCGGCCTACCTGTAGCAATGTTACAGAAAGTACAAGAACGTGTACAAACCTCCCCCATAATCATCATGGTTGCGTGGCCTTGGCTCCAGCACTCGCCAACATTGGGGCACCCAGCTTCCTCGCAAACTGTCACCAAATTGTTATCACGCATTATTCTAGCTGTTTTTAAATATCCAACCCCACCAGGGGCCTTAACTCTTATCCATGCTGGTTTTTTAGGCTGTGGGTTATCTGGACGACCCGCTTTTTCAGGATGTCGTTGGGCTGGAATTTTTAGATCTCGCATACAAATAAATCCGCAATTCTAACATAATTTAGTATAGCACAAGTTGAAGTGAAAAAAATACCTAAACACGCGACGCATGGCCGCTATGCAAAAAGTTCTCACGTGGCGATTATTTTGTGTATGCCCTAGTCCACTAAATATTGCAAAATGCCATTTGGAGACCTTGTTGGTAAAACAGACACCTAAAACTAAAAAGCAAAAACAAAAACAGTTTTGGTGAATTTACTTGTTATGCACATTGCAGAATTTCGACCAATCACTAATTCAGCTGAATAATAATTTCATTAGAGATACCTCAGCATAATTTCGTTTTTACAAATTTCCATAATTTTACTTCATAAAACAATGGTAAATTTTCCAAAATCACCAAATACGTTGTTTTACTGAAGTCCATTAAAAAAATTTAAAATAAATTATTCATTGTGCAGAATAACATTTCTAAATGAAGATAATCACATCACATAAAACTTTCCGGTGCTGCCTCTTTTTTCCTCACTACAAATGCATCTAATGCTTCTAGAACAGCTATATCGATCGGTGGTTGCTTATAATCTTTAAGCATTTTCTCGACACGCTGCCCTGCTAAAGCTATTGTATCACATGCACCCTCGTCCTGCCATGTCTCAAAAGGTTTGTAATCTAGTAAGTCTGACTTCCAAAATGCAGATTTAAAATTTGCTTGCGTGTGCGCACAACCGAGGTAGTGCCCTCCAGGTCCAACTTCACGTATCGCATCCATCGCTTGAGCATTTTCATCCAACTGCACACCAGCTGCAAAATGATGCAAAGCACCTAATTGGTCAGCATCCATTACAAACTTTTCAAAAGAACTAACTAGTCCACCCTCAAGCCATCCACAGGAATGAAGCATAAAATTTACACCTGCCAACAAGCCCATATTAAGAGAATTAGCGGTTTCATAAGCTGCTTGTGCGTCAGGCAGCTTCGATCCACAAAATGAACCTGCAGAACGATACGGCAGGCTTAAGCGCCGAGCCAACTGCCCAGCTCCATAGGTAATGTGACTGGCCTCAGGCGTTCCAAACGTAGGTGCACCTGAATTCATATCGATGGACGTAACAAATGCTCCCATAATTACAGGTGCACCAACACGACAGAGTTGAGAGTACGCAATACCAGCCAAGACTTCAGCAAAAACTTGTGTAAGCGTGCCTGCTACAGAAACTGGCGCCATCGCACCACCAACAATAAATGGTGAAATAATACAGGCTTGATTTGCCTTAGCGTATACTTCCAGAGCGCCCATCATCACATCATCAAAAGTCATCGGTGAATTAATATTAATAAGTGATGTCATCACAGTATGTTGCCTAACAAACTCTTTGCCAAACAGTATTTCACACATTTGAACAGAGTCGCGCGCTCTACTTGGCTCCGTGACAGACCCCATAAACGGCTTATCAGATAGTGTCATATGGGCATGCAGCATATCAAGATGACGTTTATTAACGGCAATATCTGTTGGCTCACAAACAGTCCCACCTGAATGATGTAACCATTTTGACATATAGCCTAGCTTAACAAAATTTTTAAAATCATCCATGGTGGCGTATCTGCGACCACCAGAAATATCGCGTACAAAAGGCGGTCCATAAACAGGTGCCAAAACCAAGTTTTTGCCACCTATCACTACGTTCCGATCAGAGTTACGTGCATATTGCGTATAACTAGACGGTGCAGTTTCACAAAGTTTTTTTGCCAATCCACGAGGTATTCGCACCCGTTCTCCTTTGACGTCTGCACCCGCCTCTTGCCATCTCTGCAATGCAACTGGGTTATCCAGAAAATTTACCCCAATCTCCTCTAAAATAGTCTCAGCATTATATTCTATAAGATCTAACGCCTCTTCCGTCAGAACCTCAAAATTAGGAATATTACGTTCAATAAACTTAGCAGTTTCGAACGAAACGGCAGTACGTTCAGCACGTCGAGCCGCACCACCTCCTCCACGACTCCGTCTGCGTAATGCTGCCTCAGTCATTGCTATTCCCCCAAGTCGTATTCACCAAAGGCAACGTATGCATCTTCTGCAAAATCACGCGTGCAGATACGGCCCAAAAGAGATGAAAGCGACATCTACCCAATTCTTACTTTAAAAATGTTACTGTCAGAGATTACGCAACTAAATTCTAAGCCTTAATATTAGACAATCTTCCTGCGCAGCACTTGCCACGGCCGCTGGCCAGGCATATTGCAAGGTCATGATAAAAAAGACCCATGACCGCCTTCTCATCATTGACTTCGGTAGCCAAGTAACACAGCTAATCGCAAGACGCCTACGAGAACTAAATGTCTATTGCGAAATCCATCCGTTTCAACAAGTAACTGACACATTTTTGGCCGATTTTCGACCAAAAGCAATTATTTTGTCGGGTGGTCCTGCATCAGTTTTTTCAAAAGGCGCACCAATGCCACCAAAATTGGTCTTTGAATTGGATATTCCTGTATTGGGTATTTGCTATGGCCAACAAGTGATGATGCAATTACTTGGTGGCAAGGTCGAACGCGGCCATGGCACTGCTGAGTTTGGGCGTGCTTACGTAACACCAACAAGCCTTAAAGAAGGTTTTTTAAACGGTTGGTTTATGACAGACCGCGAGCAAGTTTGGATGAGCCACGGAGATCACGTGAGTAAAATTGCGCCGGGGTTTGAGGTTTATGGGACTTCTCCCAACGCACCTTTTGCTATTACAGCGGACACCAATCGAAAATTTTTTGCGGTACAATTTCATCCAGAAGTACACCACACTCCCAATGGCTCTAAGTTTTTCGAGAATTTTATATCTCTTGCTGGATTTAATGGCGATTGGACTATGAGCGCTTATCGTGATGACGCTATCACAAAAATTCGTAAACAAGTTGGCTCAAACCGCGTCATCTGCGCTCTTTCAGGAGGAGTGGATAGCTCTGTAGCCGCTGTACTTATTCATGAGGCCATTGGTGATCAATTAACATGTGTTTATGTTGACCATGGCTTAATGCGGAAAGATGAAAGTACAGAAGTCGTCAACATGTTTCGTGAACATTATAACCTTCCGCTGTTACACGCAGACGAATCTGAACTTTTTTTGGGAAAACTTGAAGGAGTCAGCGATCCGGAAGAAAAACGTAAGATTATTGGAAATTTGTTTATTGAAGTATTTGAGAAATATGCAAAAAAAATTGGTGGAGCAACCTTTTTAGCTCAAGGTACTTTATATCCAGACGTGATAGAGTCCGTTTCATTTAATGGAGGACCGTCAGTCACTATTAAGTCTCACCACAATGTAGGTGGCTTACCTAAACGTATGAAAATGAAATTGGTTGAACCACTGCGTGAACTTTTCAAGGATGAAGTAAGAACCCTAGGCTATGAACTAGGATTACCATCAAGCTTTATAAAACGCCACCCGTTTCCCGGCCCCGGCCTCGCTATTCGCTGCCCAGGTGAAATAACTGGCTCTAAACTGGAAATACTCCGAGCAGCCGACGCTGTTTACATTGATCAAATTCAAAAACACGGCCTGTACGATGAGATTTGGCAAGCATTTGTCGCTATTTTACCAGTAAAGACAGTTGGAGTCATGGGCGACGGACGGTCTTATGACTATGCGTGCACTTTACGGGCCGTAACATCCGTTGACGGCATGACAGCAGATTACTATCCGTTTACTCATGAGTTTCTCGGTGAAACGGCAGCCCGCATCATAAATGAGGTGGCCGGCATTAATAGAGTAACTTACGATATCACCTCCAAACCCCCGGGCACAATAGAGTGGGAGTGAGATTAAAAATAAGGTATATTTTATATTAAACAATACCTTGTATTGTATAATTAATTTAAAATTAGTCTAGTGTAATTGACTGAAAAATAGTGAAAACATCGGATGAACGAAGATTTTGTTGTTGAAGGTTTCAATGTTCCACCGCACCCAAAGGGAATGGTCCTGAATGGCAAAACTGTTCGATTAGAACCTTTAAATGTTGATCAACACTCAGAAGATTTGTTTGAGTCAAACTCTTTAGACATAGAGGAATTGAACTGGAGGTATCTACCGTATGGACCGTTTAAAACGTTAGAAACTTTCCAGAAATGGTTAACCGATAAAGCAACTAATGGTGATCCCTCATTTTTTTCTATTGTGAGACTTACGGATAACAAAGCAGTAGGAGTAGCAAGCTTTCTTCGAATAAACCGAAATGACGGTACCATCGAAGTGGGACACATTAACTATTCTCCACTTCTTCAAAAGACGCGCGAAGGTACAGAAGCGATGTATCTTATGATGGAGTGGGCATTTGACAATGGGTACAGACGTTATGAATGGAAGTGTAATGCTCTCAACATAAAGAGTAGATATGCCGCCCAAAGATTAGGGTTGTCTTACGAAGGCGTATTTAGACAAATGGCAATCAGTAAAGGTAGAAACAGAAATACGGCGTGGTTTGCGTCAATTGATAAAGAGTGGAATGCTCTCAAAGCGTGCTTTGAAACTTATCTTGCAGATGACAATTTTAATGCTGATGGAATACCTAAGGTATCACTCTCTGAACTTACAAAGCCGTTATTGTATAAATTAGACAACAAAGATTTCAGTTAATTAACACAAGCTAACAGCTTGAAAGTTTCAAACCAAATTTTGATGTTTTCACTACTTGTAAACAGCTTAATGTGCGCTTTTGAGTGCGCAGAATCTAGTCTAATGTTGTCAGCTGTTAGAAAGCCTGAAAAAGACACAATAATAAAAATTACCTAAAGGGTTGAAACTATTGAGTGGTAAGAAAATTGTAAATATCCAGTAACTACACCACAAAATATATGTGTTATTATGATCGAAAAAAACGATTTTTCATATTTAAAGACAGTTCATTTTTGGGCTCGAAAACAATAGATAACAGACATTAATTCATTAGTAATGTCGCACGATGCTTCAAGTTATAGTAGGAAAATCATTATGAAAACCATCTTCATGTAGTGCAATAATACCTTGGATTTCAGATTTTAATTCCGATAACGGTACCGTAATAGAATAACGGTAAGCCTACCTAACTTTAACTCACCAACTAAATAGAGAAGATTTGGCTTTTAAAATCCTGAGTTCTCTGCTCGAGGTGTAAAATGAACAATATAACTAAAGCAGCTTTTTGGATGTCCGGATCCATCGCGTCATTTTCATCAATGGCTGTGGCCGGTCGCGAAATTGGCAACGCAGTCAACAACTCACTTGATACATTTGAAATTATGATGTTCCGTAGTTTGGTTGGAGTTTTAATCATTTGCGGTATCGCCGGAGCAACTGGTGCATGGCAGAGAATTACAACAAAGCGATTAAAAACGCATTTTATTCGTAATCTTGCGCATTTTACTGGTCAAAATCTTTGGTTTTATGCAGTTACCGTAATTCCTTTGGCTCAAGTTTTTGCGTTGGAGTTTACCTCACCTATTTGGGTAATAGTTTTGAGCCCATTATTATTAGGCGAACGAATAACTCATGCACGTGTTATTGCTGCAGCTTTAGGTTTTGTTGGCATTTTAATCATTGCACGACCTAATATGACAGGTATGAGCCCCGGAGTAATGACCGCTGCCGCGTCGGCTATTTTTTTTGCCCTTACAAATATTTTAACAAAACGACTAACACGTTATGAAGATGTAATTTCAATTTTATTCTGGCTTACAACAATGCAACTTGTAATGGGAACGATGATGGCAGGCTATGACGGTGAAATTGCGCTGCCAACGGCGACTACTTTGCCTTGGGTTATATTAATAGGAGTCGCTGGGGTCATAGCTCATTATAGCCTGACCAGTGCTCTGGCTATTGCACCAGCCACCGTGGTTGTACCAATTGATTTCATAAGACTTCCTACGATTGCCGTTATTGCTATGCTTGTTTATGGTGAACTAATTGATTTCTGGGTTTTTATTGGTGCGGTATTGATTTTTGCAGGCAACTATTTCAACATTTGGGTAGAAACAAAAAGTTCTGTTCGAAATTAAATAAAGACCATACTAATTAAGTATTTATAAGCAAAACATGATGGACGTTATTATCCGTGTGCTTTTTGAGCAATCAATTAAATCTTTACTTGTTTTAACTCACAAGTGTTATCCTCAAACATTGACCAAACAGCGCCAGCCAAGTTAACACCAAGCCTACGGCTTTGAATGAGGACTAAGAAATGCTATACCAAGATGCCCATCAGTGGTGCGCCGCTGATCAAAAGCGGGTAATGTTTTTTGGGATGTCGGGCTTAGGTAAAACTCATATGTCAACGACACTTCGATCCACTGGTAATTGGTACCATTATTCAATCGATTATCGTATTGGGACAAGGTACATGGGCGAATTAATTGTCGATAATGCTAAATTTGAAGCAATGAAAGTGCCTTTTCTGCGAGATCTTCTTTTATCAGACAGTATATATATCAGCTCAAACGTAACTTTTGAAAATCTTTCACCTGTCTCATCTTACTTAGGCAAACCAGGGGCCCCTGCTGACGGCGGGATTCCCATCATAGAATATCGTCGCCGACAGGAACAATTTCGTCATTCGGAAATTCAAGCATTAGAAGACACTGAATATTTTGCCGATCGAGCGCGAAGGCTGTATGGATACTCGCACTTTATATGTGACACTGGCGGATCAATTTGCGAATGGATAAATGTCAACGATGAAAAAGATCCGCTTATGACAAAACTAAGTAACATTTGTTTGCCAGTTTGGATAAAAGGAGACGATGCTCACACAAATGCCCTTGTAGAACGCTTCGATAAAGCGCCAAAACCAATGTCTTACCAGCCAGAATTTTTTCTTAAATGCTGGAAAGACTATTTGACTGAAACCGGCGATAAAGAAGACAATGTAAACCCTGATACCTTTATTCGCTGGACTTATGCGCGAGCACTGGCGCATCGGCAGCCTAGGTACGAAAGAATGGCTCGTTGGGGTGTCACAATTATGGCTGATGACGTTGCGTCATTGAACAAAGAGTCAGATTTTACAGACTTGATTGCGTTGGCACTTGAGCAACGCAAAACTTAACTATATCTCGCTCAGCAAGGTGATTTAAAACTCTACTTAAAATATATAAACAGCGTAAATTAAAACCGGTAAGAAAGCACCCTATGCCAATAAAACTGCCTTCAACTCTGCCTGCATATTCGATTTTGGCAAACGAAGGCGTGATGGTTATTGATGACGAGCTTGCAGCCTATCAGGATATTAGGCCATTAAAAATTGGTTTATTAAATTTAATGCCAAAAAAAATTCAAACAGAAACTCAATTTGCTCGGCTAATCGGCGCTACACCACTTCAAATTGAATTAACATTGATTAAAATGTCAGACCACACCACGCGCAACACAACAGCAGAACATATGGAAAGTTTCTATCAACCGTTTTCAGATATCTGCGAAAGAAAATTTGATGGTTTAATCATTACTGGCGCACCAATAGAGCATCTTGATTTTAAATCAGTCAGTTATTGGGATGAGTTAATCCAAATAATGAATTGGACACAGACCAATGTCCACTCAACATTTGGTGTTTGTTGGGGAGGAATGGCCATGCTCCATCACTTCCATAGTGTTCCAAAGCACCTTTTAGACCACAAACTTTTTGGCGCATACCGACATACAAATCTTGCTCCTGCATCGAAATATCTTAGGGGGTTTTCAGACGAATGTGTCGTGCCCGTATCTCGCTGGACGGAAGTGCGCCACGATGAAGTAAAATTTGCTGGGTTACAGATTCTTTTAGGTAGCGAATTAACAGGTCCATGTCTTATAGAAGATTCTGAACATAGAGCACTCTATATCTTAAATCATTTTGAATACGATAGTAATACATTGAAAGAAGAGTATGAACGTGATTTGGCGAATAATCAAATTGATGGAGCTGGGGTTAACCTGCCTTTTAGCTACTTTCCCTATGATGACCCGACCCAGGCTCCACTAAACCTCTGGCGCAGCCATGCGCATCTCCTGTATGGTAACTGGCTAAGTGAAATTTATTTATCGACGCCATATAATATTGATCTTATTGGGCAAAAGCGTACGGACCTAAGAGATTAACATCTATGCTAAGCGCATTTTTCCTATTCCTCGTTGTTTTTTTTACGGTCGGAACCGTGAATTATTTTGCGGCAAAGCGTGAGCAAAAAGCAGTAAATTTTTTTCCTCCAAATGGCCAAATATTGGACGTCAATGGCGTCTCAGTTCATGCAATGCAAATAGGAGAAGGCCCAGATGTAGTGTTAATCCACGGTGCATCAGGGAGTATAAGAGATTATACTTTTGTATTTGCCAACCTTTTAGCAGAACACTACCGTGTCACAATTATCGATAGACCAGGTTTGGGCTGGACCAATCAAATAACTGATGCTCAAAAGAAAATATGGACTATTGCGCACGCTTCCCCTCAGGAACAGGCGCGTCTACTCAAATCAACGGCAGATCAAATGGGAGTAAAAAGGCCAATTGTTGTGGGTCACTCTTTCGGTGGAATAGTTGCGATGGCATGGGCCTTGGAATTCGAAGACGTCGCTGCTGTTGTTTCAATAGCAGGCGTAGCCAACCCTTGGCCTGGCGATTTAGGATGGTTTTATAAAATAAATGGTACCTCATGGGGTGGTGCATTGGTTATTCCATTTATAACGGCTTTTGCGCCTTCCTTTATAGTCAAAAAAGCCATTGAAAGTATTTTTGCTCCTCAAAACGCCCCCACAAACTATTTGGCATATGTCGGCCCTGCTCTCACTCTTCGCAGAGGCTCTATGAGGGCAAATGCCAGACAGGTTAACTGGTTGCGTCCCCACGTAGTAGAGATATCAAAAAAATATGGCGAGATTTGTATACCAGTAGAAATAATTCATGGTGATGCAGATACTATTGTACCACTCCGCGTCCACTCTATCAGTCTTCCAGATCAGATTATGGGTGCTAAATTGACTGTGTTGGAAGGTGTCGGCCACATGCCACATCACACAAATCCCAAAGATGTTATAGCTGCCATCGATAGAGCCGCTACCCGTGCAGGTTTGCTATGACAATTTACTTAAACCATATTGGTGTCGTCAGTAACAAACTAATAATGTATTCACTGAACGTAACTATAGTTGCGAATTCTATGATGAATTTAAGCCACTCTGACCTACTCTCAGCACATTAAAGGCAACTACTCTCGTGCGCCATATTTTCATTTAACAACTTATCTATCTTTTCCCCCATTTTGCTTAACAAACTCTTATTTAAAAAATAAAATTTGCCAAATTTTTCTAACAGAGTTCTTCAGTCAGTTTAAAAG